>JAOXRT010000132.1 GCA_025800365.1 Cellvibrionaceae bacterium
GGATTTCTGCCTTTGTGGCGCAGCGCCTTTAGCCACTGAGCTGATCCGCAACTTTGAAGAAAAAACCGGCTTATCTATTTTAGAAGGCTATGGTCAAACCGAGGGCACCTGCGCCTCCACTGCAAACCCACGCTATGGGGAACGCAAAGTTGGCGCTGTTGGTTTACGCCTACCCTATATGGAGCTACGCATTGTTGAGGTGGACGAGAATGGCCACTGGCTACGTGATTGCGATACCAATGAAGCCGGCTGCATCGCTATCAAAGGGCCGAATGTATTTAATGGTTATAAGCAAGCTGCGCAAAATGAAGGGCAATGGGTTGAAGAGGGCTGGTTTAATACCGGTGACCTTGGCCGACTCGATGAGGAAGGCTATTTATGGCTAACTGGCCGTAGTAAAGACCTGATTATACGTGGTGGACACAATATCGATCCACAGATGATCGAAGAAGTCTTCTACACTCACCCGGCTGTCGCCGAAGCAGTAGCTATTGGTAAGCCTGATAAGCGTGTTGGTGAAGTACCTGTGGTCTACCTACAACTAAAACCCGGCCAGGCAGAGAACGAAGGGGAATTCTTGGAATTTGCAATGGGCAATATTGCTGAGCGAGCAGCAGTGCCTAAAGAAATTTATTTTGTAGAGCAAATGCCTGTAACGGCCGTAGGTAAAATATTCAAACCCGATTTACGCAATGACATTGTAGCGAAGGTGGTAAGCCTACACCTTGCCGATAAGCTGCAAGAATTACAGGCCAGCTTTAGTGTTGAGGCCTCGAAAAAGCACGGGCAGCTAGTTCAGTTTGAATGCAAAGATGCAGAAACCCTTTCAGAACTGGTACGTCAAGAGCTCGGCGAGTATACCTTTGCAACCGAAGTAAAAGCGATCTGAGAATATTCAGAGAACATATAGCCAAAACATCAGGCACAAAGCTAACAGCCTGCTAACACGGAGTTACCATAGATGAGCAACACTTTGATTTTGCATCATTACGATAGTTCGCCCTACGCTGAAAAGATTCGCTTGATGTTTGGCTTAGCAAAGTTGAGCTGGCAATCCCTACTCTCACCGGTATGGTTGCCAAGGCCCAATGTTGACCCTCTCGCCGGCGGCTATCGCAGAATTCCTGTTGCTCAGGTTGGTGCGGATATATTTTGTGACAGTGATTTAATCGCTAAAGAAATTGCCTCACTGGCAAAACAAGCCGAGTTAAACCCGGAAAACGCCAGCCCAGAAGCAAAGAGCATTGCTCAATTTGCCGAGGGCGAAGCATTTTTCGCTGCTGTATCTGCAGTGCCTCCACTCAGACTTTTAAGCACAATGTTGCTTAAATTTGGTCCGATAGGCGCCTTTCGATTTATTAAAGATCGTGGTGAGCTGTTAAAAGGTAGCGATGCAAAGCGCCCTAATATCGAGCAGTCCCAAGCCTTAATAGAAGATCTAATCGGTAGAATATCCAAGCAGCTAGATCAGCATGAATGGCTTGATGGTAACACTCCCTCTGCGATTGATTTTAGCGTTTACCACCCATTATGGCTGCACGTAAATTGTAGCCGTCGGGAACTGCAGTGTGAGGCAAAGGTACAAGATTGGTTCCAACGCGTGGCAGCTATTGGCCACGGCCAGCGTGTTGAGATAGGCCAAGCCGATGCATTCAGCGCAGCCAGAGATGCTCAGCCTAGGGATATTAGCGATTCAGCAGAACATGAACTACTAAACAAAGAAGTTGCTGTGAGCCCTTCTGACTATGGCTTTGTGCCAGTGCAAGGTAAGCTTGTAGCGGTAAATCAAGAACGTATTATTGTGGCCCGAGATACTGAAGATTTCGGTTTAATTCATGTGCATTTTCCACGTGAAAACTACAGCATTAACGCTCAGGGATAGGCCTTTTACCAGGCTGAGCCACCGTGCTCAGCCTGGCCTTTCACATCAAATCAGCAGATTTTAAAAGCTACTAACAACAACGCTAAACTAAGAGTTATTTTGCAAGCTCTGCTGAATCGCAGCCTCTAAATCGCCCCCTAAAGGCTTTGCCTTTGAAGGAAAGTATTCCACCTTTGTTCCGTCAGGGCTCACTAAGTACTTATTGAAATTCCACTTAGGCTCTTTACCGGTTTTATCGGCCAATTCCTTAAACAACGTATTCGCATCATCACCCGTTACTGGACTGCTACTCATCATGGTAAATTTAACGCCATAGTTGATGTAACATACCTCGGCGGTTTTTGCTTCATCTTTGGCTTCTTGTTTAAAGTCATTGGATGGAAAACCTACAATCTCTAGACCTTGGGGCTGATATTTTTCATAAAGTGCCTGCAAGTCTGCGAACTGCCCGGTATAGCCACAATGACTTGCTGTATTAACGACTAGCAAGGGCTTACCAGAGAACTTCTCACAGAAATTAACGCGTTCGCTGGAACGTAGCTTCTGAGCTTCAAACTTCAGTATATCAGGGCAATCAGCGGCTAAGGATGAGAGCGCAGTAAAGAGTGGCAAGGCGAACAAAAGCTGTTGTAAACGCATGGAAGTAAGCTCCGCAAATGATTTAACATCGGCCTAGGATAGTAAAGCATATACGGTATAGACACAAAGCACACGAAGGCTTGTCGAACATAAGTGTAGTTAGCAACGCACCCGCAATTAGGCGCTAATCATTGCAACATCACATAAGAGACGTATTATGCTAACAGTTGTTAGCTTCACCACCTACAAAATGATATGAGCGCAAACTATGCAAGGCGAAAACAATCTTTCCGTACTACTTAGTAATATGCAACCTAAGCTACAAAAGGGCCGCTGGGTATTCGCTACTGTTGGTAGCGAGCAACTGTCAAAGATCTTACAACAAATTGAAATTAGCGATTTACAGGGTTTTTATCAGGAATCAGAAGGTAGCAGCTTAATACTTGAAGAAGCGCAGGCTAAACTACTTGCCTTGGAATGCAGTGAGGTTTTTGCTGCCATTAGCCTTAGCATCCACTCCAGCTTAGAGGCAGTAGGACTCACAGCTGCGATAAGTGGAGCACTTGCCCAAGCTGGTATTAGCGCCAATGTCGTCGCGGCTTTCTACCATGATCATATTTATGTGCCCTATGAAAAAGCTGAGGCGGCAATGCAATGTCTTGAAGGAATTGCGGCGAAGGAATAATGTGCGGAAAAATTCTATTAACGTCTATGCAGTGGTTGACAAAGATGTGCGATTGCAAACGCCACAATGAGCGCCAAACCATAAGCCCATGATCCACTCCCCAAATGATCACTAACAATATAATAAGCCACGCCCCCTAAAGCGAAATACCAAGCCTTTTCTTTACCAGGCAACTTCTTTAGAAGTAAAAACACAAGTAAGCAAAAGGTCAGCCCCCAAGAAAAATCAAATACGTAAGACCACCACTCAGACTGCTCCATTAGCTTTTGCAAAAACAATGCTCCTAGAGCACTCAGCAGAAGCATCCAAATCAGTATCATTCGATATATCACAGCGCCCATTTTTCCATTCCTTGCTAAATTTTTATCGACTAATGTAAGGCTGCACTAGCCCTATCAAGCCCGTACCATCCTGGCAACATTGGAAAACTATCAAATAGGCAAAACGTACCAATTCATATCGTTTAGGTGGCTTTCTGTAAAATCGGAGTAACCTTATCTCCAACGGCAATCTCTCCGCTGACAATAATCTTAGCGCATAGACCACCATAACCTAACATATTGGCCGGCCCGCTTGGCCCCAAAGGTTCAATCATGCGCGAACAAGGATGGCACTGCGCTGTAGCCTCAAATACGGCAGCGCCTATTTGAAATCGTTGATGCCGCAGAGCATTTAAATTGATCCCTGATACCAATAGGTTACGACGCAGCAACTCAGGAGCAAGCTCATCAATCTGGCAAAAACTTTTGATACAAGCGATATGCTCCTCGCTGATAATTGTGACCTGACGCGCTGAGCCTGGCGTTTTTAAACATCGATGATCTCCACTCAAGCCCTTCTCGGCTATCGCCTCGACCCGATCTACATTGAGCATCGCTTCTTTTCGGGCCGGACGTATGCCGATCCAACGCAACTCCCCAGGCTCTACTGTAGACAAATAACGCCCTAATAATCGACCTTGTGTATTCACAAACAGCCTCTAGTGTTTAAACTTGACTTCACGCTCACTGGCAATATAACTGCGCATTTCTGGCTTAGTCCACTGGCCACTCTTAAGGTAAGATGTTGAGACAAGCAATTTACCATCTTTGATTTCACTAACGGATTTCACTTCTGTAATACCACTCGACAAGCCATCCCCTGAGCTAGCCACCTTCTCTAGAACAGAGAATTTATTCTCTCCTTCTAGTTTGATGGTCGCTTCGGTATAAAAATCCGCCGTCGTAAAATAAAAGGATTTATAGCTCTTCGTCTTTTTATCCCAAAAGATAAAACTCTCGCCACCATAATCGCCATCGTTTACTGAGTGCACCGTCTTTAGTGCTTTGCCATTCAATGCCACCTGCCAATGGGCTACATCCAGCACTGTGCCTTTGTCCTTGCCCCAGTTCATGGGTGCCTGCCAAGTACCAATAAACGCTCTAAAGGGTTCCAGTTTGGCATCGAGTTTAATCTCGGCCGCTGCGTTCATCGATGCCGTAAGGATTAGGGTAAAAATTACTGCGTTTAATTGCTGTATATGTCTCATCGTTATTCTTCTCCGTGCAGTACACTTTGTTTGAGCAATAATTAGCTGATAGGCTAACGCTAAGAATAATACACATACAATGGAGTTGTTAAGTGAATATGATCGAGCACCAAACCCTGAAAACTCTGGGCCGCCTGTCTTTTATTTTATGCATGCTTTGTAGCTTTACAGTTGATGCTTACCAACCCACACGAGAAATGGCGCAAGACGATCAATTTACTGTCGCTAGAAAACTGTTAAAAAACCACCAAAAAGAGCTTCTTGAGCTGATAAAGCATATTAAGCAAGAGAGCTCCGTCAATAAAGCTTACGTTTCCCCTCAAGGGGATCTTAAAGCTTATGCAGCGACAGATGACAATGCAGCCCCGATTGAGATTCCTGAGGCATTAGCGAGCAAGATACGAAAGCTGCTTCAAGAGGCGAAAGTTCAAGCCTATAAAAAACAGGGGCAGCAAGTCTATATTCCATTTAGCACTTCAGAAGCTGGCGGAAATACGCTCTTTAGCAGCATAATCTACAGCCCAGAAAAAATAGAACTCAATGATGAAGATTGCGTAAGTGCTAAGGGCTTCAAGAGCTTTTTAATCTGTATTTGGCCAATCCAAGACAACTGGTATATGCATTTCGATTGGTCATATTTTAAAAAGCCCAAAGGCGCAGTAATTAAGCCGGAAGATTAAACCTCAGTGATTATCAAACGCTAGGAAACTGGTATATATCTCGCTGCAAACCATCGGAAAAAGATTCGCGGCGTACCTTCTTGCCTCCGAGCTTTTCAACGAGAGCCCGGGCAGCATGGTTATCATCGTTCATATAGGTTTCTAGGCTCGGCCACTGGTAATGCTTGCGGGCATAATCCAGAGCGGCTTTTGAGGCTTCAGTGGCGACACCTCGGCCGCGCGCTTCTGGCATCACCCACCAAGTTAATTCCCTAGGCCAGGATTTGCCCTGCCAAAAACCACAAGTACCAATCAATTTATCACTGCTTTTATCTTGAATCACCCATACCCCAAAGCCTAATAAGTACCAGGACCCCAGATCGGCTTTTAAACGCGCCCATACCTGCTCTTCATTGATGGGGCCGCCGTACATTTTTGAAGCTTCTGCATCGGTATAAAAGTCTCGATATACCTCAAAGCATTCGACACTTGGTGCTAAAAGGCGAAGTCGCTCGGTTTCAATGACGGGGATTTGCATACAAGGTCTCAGATCAATTGATTGAAGTAAGAACCTATTATAGAAGTGCTTTAGCGTGCATCAATATAATTGTGGTTTAGTAATGTAAGGGCTTAAAACACTTAAATCGACTCAAGGTCCAAGAAGGCTTTTCTAATCATTTCGTAGCCCTCTGGATCATAAACTGATAAATCATGTGCATTGAAAGGAAAGTACCTACTTGTTACAAAATAGGCTTTCGCCAGATCAGCAAAATATTCACGCTGATTTGTTCTGGCGTAAGCTTTTTCAATTACCTGGCCATTTTGATGCTTAACGTTTTCATATAGCCTTTTCATCGTTGCGTTTCTAAAGGCCTTTTTCACAGGTCGGTAAAGCTGCTTCCAATGATAATTGTAATAGGCATGACTTAATTCATGCACTGCAAATTGAGCGGCCTTAAGATCTGTATATTTCACATAGTCTTTAGCTGATCTAACGACCACACTGTCATTGAATCGCGGCGAAACTGAATTTCCCTTGCGAAAATACCACTGACCGCCATGTCGACCGCCTGTTCTTGCCTCATCGCCAACAAAGAGATAAAACTTAACGCCCGAAAACTCCTCTTTGATGCTTGCCGGAAAAACCTTATAGGCTTTCTGAACAGCTTTCTCCAGTTTAGATGCCACCTTTTTCAGCATTTCTGGGTACTCTGAAGCGAGGCGCTTTTCAGCAATGATATTTATGCTATAGCCCGTAAGCGGCTCATAAGATCTAAAGGCATAGTTGCGATACTCTTTACTGATGGTTGCGCCGTACTTTGAGTGCAAATTCGTTTCAGTAAGCTCAACATTTTGTATATCGTCTTGAGATTTCTGACCAGAAGACTTACAGAGATGACGTTTATCAGTGTAGATTTTTTTGCCGTTTTTCCCTATACAACTAAAGACCTGCTGCCCGGAGACATTAACCGAGCACAGTAATAATCCTAGTAGGCAAAGACTGACCCTAAAAGCTAATTTGCACATCTTACTGACAACATCCTTTTAACAACAACTGCCGAGCTACCAACATCAAAAACAGCTCTAATTCCATCTACAAAAAAAGCCCCGCAGGGCTTTTTATTTTCACTGATAAACGCCTTAAAGCACTTTAAGGCATCTCATCAAATTCGGCACCTTCTTTCTCAACCTCAACCTGCATTAGGTCTTCTTTAGAAATACCCATCATTAACAATACATTTGCTGCCACGTAGATAGACGAATAGGTACCAATCGCCACACCGACTAACAAGGCGATAGAGAAGCCGTGAATTAGCTCACCACCAAAGTAGAACAGCGCGACCAATACCAATAAGGTGGTCAAAGATGTTACCAAGGTACGACCCAAGGTTTGACTTAGTGAGATATCGATAACTTCAACAGAATCCGCTTTACGGATCTTACGGAAGTTCTCTCGAATACGGTCAGATACAACAATGGTATCGTTAAGCGAGTAACCAATAACCGCCAGCACCGCCGCCAATACCGTTAGATCGAAATCGATCTGTAATACCGAGAATACGCCCAACACGATAACCACATCGTGGGCCAATGCAGCTACAGCACCTACCGAGAATTTAAACTGGAAGCGCATAGCAACATAGATCATAACTACCGCCAAAGCGAATAGCATGCCGATACCACCATCATCGCGCAGCTCCTCACCTACCTGCGGGCCAACAAATTCTACCCGGCGCAATTCAACTTCAGAGCCATCGGCACGCAGGGTATCCATCACCTTATCGCCTAGCTCAGCATCAGAGTCTTCCTGCATGCGAATCAATACATCGGTTTCAGCACCGAAGTGAACTACTACAGGATCTGGGAAACCTGCTTGCACCAATTGTTGGCGAATAGCGTTAACATCGGCAGGCGTTTGATAACCCACTTCGATTTGTGATCCGCCGGTAAAATCCAAGCCAAACTTCAAACCATTCGTAGCCAAACTGGCTATCGAACCAATGATTAACAGCAAGGAAAAGATCGCCGCCAGCTTACGCTGGGACATAAAGCGAATCACTTTCAATTCTTTCTTAGCTTTACTCATGATTTGCTCCTAGATCCACAGCTTCTGGATTTTACGGCCACCGATGGCCAAGTTAACCAAGGCACGGGTGCCCATGATGGCAGTAAACATCGAGGTCAAAATACCGATGGATAGCGTTACCGCAAAGCCTTGTACTGGCCCAGAACCAATCGCATAAAGAATCACGGCCACGATCAATGTGGTAATGTTGGCATCCAAGATGGTGGTAAAGGCGCGATCGTAACCAGCATTAATAGCCGATTGCGGCGGCAGGCCATTGGCCAGCTCCTCCTTAATCCGCGAGAACACCAGTACGTTCGCATCCACCGCCATACCTACGGTTAGTACGATACCGGCGATACCTGGTAAGGTTAGCGTTGCACCCAAGATCGACATGGCAGCAACCAACAAAACCAAGTTTAGAGTTAGAGCAATATTGGCGAAGATACCGAAGGCACGGTAGTACACCAACATAAAGAGCACAACAAAGGCCAAACCGATCTGTACCGAGGTGATACCCAGCTCGATATTTTCAGCACCCAAAGATGGGCCAATGGTACGTTCTTCAGCGAAGTACATCGGGGCAGCCAAAGCACCGGAGCGCAATAGAAGCGCCAGTTCAGAAGCTTCGGCCGGGCTGTCCAAACCGGTAATACGGAACTGAACACCTAGACCTGACTGGATTGTTGCCAAGCTGATGATCTTCTTCTCTTCAACTTGAGTGTACTTAGGTTCTTTTTTACCGTCTTCGCCAGTAACGTATTTCACCTGGGTCTTCTGCTCAATAAACAGCACACCTAAGCGGCGGCCAATATTATTGCGCGTATTGCGGTGCATTTTCTGACCGCCTTTACTGTCCAGGTTGATATTTACCTGTGGCTGGCTGGTTTGGGTATCAAAGCTGGCTTGAGCGCCAGACACATGATCACCGGTAATCACGACTTTCTTCTCTAAGAAAGCGTTACCCCAGATCTGCTGATCGCGCTCGCTGCGATAACCAAAAGATTCCTTGGTAGCAACCGAGGCTTCTGGCTTAGCTTCCAAGCGGAATTCTAGGTTAGCGGTTTTACCGATAATTCGCTTAGCTTCAGCAGTGTCTTGTACACCTGGCAACTGCACCACAATACGGGTACGGCCTTGGCGCTGAACAATCGGCTCAGAAACACCCAACTCGTTTACACGGTTACGCAGGGTAGTTAAGTTCTGACTAACTGCATAATCTTCAATTTCTTTAATGCCCGCTTCGGTCATTTGTACACGCAGAACCGAGGTGCCATCTTCGTCAGTATCAACAAAGCGCTGCATATTCGGGAAATTTTCACGCACTTGAGAAGTCGCTTTGTTACGAGCTTCTTCCGTCTTAAAGCGCGCAATAATCACATTGTCGCGGCCTAATTTTACCGACTGATAACGAATCTTCTCTTTACGCAGCTGGCTTTTGATTTCGCTAACATTGGTTTCCATGCGCTTGGCAATGGCTTTAGGAGTATCAACTTCTAGCAAGAAGTGCACACCGCCAGCCAAGTCCAAGCCTTTTTTCATGGGCTCCGCACCCCAGGCACGTAACCATTCTGGAGTCGTTGGCGCCTGACTTAGAGCCACAACGTAGTTATAACCCAAGGTTTCCGTCAACAATTGCTTGGCAGCTAACTGATCTTCAGCACTGCGCAGGCGAATGAGCGCATTTTTACCGTTGGCTTGCTCACCAAAATAATCGATACCTTGTTCTTCAAGAGCGTTATTTGCTTGTTCTAATAGCTCATCATTAATCTGCATAGCCGCCGATTGACCCGAAATTTGAATAGCCGGATCAGGCGTATAGAGATTTGGGGCCGAGTAAATCAGGCCTAGGGCCGTAACCCCCAAAATGATTAGGTACTTCCAGAACGGATAGCGGTTCAGCATAGTGTTTTCCGTTTACGACTGTGGTGCCGATCAATCGATCAGCAAAAATTAGGGCATAGCCCAGCAAAAGGCCCGAATTATATCGCTTTGGTCAACAGCAAGCTATTGTGATTAGGGCTTGTGAGAGAAAGTGGGGGCATCTGCACAAAATACAAGCTCAACGGCATGAACAGTCGTCTATTTTACGGGCAGCTGGTGGACTTTAGAGCAAAGAAAAGAGGGGAAAGCCCACAGCGCACGCAAGAAATCCGCACCCAATTACATATCCGTATGTCGTTCGCTGTGGGCCTAGTAATTATCGGCGATTCAGGAAAAAGGCCTATAACTAGAAGTGGTTATATCACTAGATTAGTTGAGTTATATCAAGTCAGCGGCGGGGCCTCTTTCCCCTGACGCGCATAAAACTCCTGCACATAATCCTCTAATTGCTCAGCAGCGATTGCTTCGCGCAACTCAGACATGATGCGCTGATAGTGTCGTAGATTGTGGATGGTATTAAGCTCGGCACCCAAGATCTCCCCACACTTATCAAGGTGATGTAAATAAGCGCGACTGAAATTCTGACAGGTATAACAGTCACATTCAGCATCTAAGGGGCTGGTATCATGGCGATGCTTGGCATTGCGAATCTTCACCACACCTTCAGTGGTGAATAAATGGCCGTTGCGAGCATTGCGGGTCGGCATTACACAGTCGAACATATCCACACCACGGCGCACCGCTTCTACAATATCCTCTGGCTTACCCACCCCCATCAAATAGCGAGGCTTGTTCTCCGGCATGGTGTGGGCCAAATAATCCAATACACGCACCATATCTTCTTTGGGCTCACCGACAGAAAGGCCACCAATGGCATAACCATCGAAACCAATGTCTTCCAAGCCTTGCAAAGATTCACTGCGCAGGCCTTCATACATACCGCCCTGCACAATGCCAAACAGAGCCGATGGGTTATCGCCATGGGCATCTTTACTGCGCTTTGCCCAGCGCAAAGACAGCTCCATAGAATCACGCGCTTCTTGTTCGGTAGCCGGGTAAGGTGTGCACTCATCGAAGATCATCACGATATCTGAGCCAAGATCGCGCTGTACCTGCATGGCGATCTCAGGGTTCAATTCTACTTTTGAGCCATCAATAGGGGATTTAAAAACCACGCCTTCTTCGGTGATCTTGCGCATATCACCCAAGCTAAATACCTGAAAACCACCGGAGTCGGTAAGAATGGGGCCCTTCCATTGAATAAAATCATGCAGATCGCCATGGGCTTTCACCACTTCGGTACCTGGGCGCAGCATGAGGTGGAAGGTATTGCCTAATATAATCTGGGCGCCAATCTCTTCTATATCGCGTGGCAACATGCCTTTAACGGTGCCGTAGGTTCCAACCGGCATAAAGGCTGGGGTTTCGACAGTGCCACGCGGGAATTTCAATCGACCACGGCGAGCTTTACCGTCACTGTTATCCAATTCAAAGCTCATCATACATTCGCGACTCACGGGGCACCTTTCTCTTCAGTTTTTCGGTTCAATTGTTCGATTTAATTTGTTCTAAATAAGCTGTCGGCAAAACACTATAGAAGCACAACCTACTGGCCTGGCACTTCATTTACGGCCTTAGGGTTATGGCGAATAAACATCGCATCACCATAACTAAAGAAGCGATACTGCTCAGCAACCGCTTCTTGATAGGCCGACATGGTATTTTTATAACCCGCAAACGCCGATACCAGCATCATCAAGGTAGATTCAGGCAAGTGGAAGTTAGTCACCAAGGCATCCACGACCTTATATTGATAACCGGGGTAGATAAAAATATCGGTCTCGCCCTGCATGGGCTCAATCAGCTCGGTAGTACTTTGTTGAGCAGCGGACTCCAAACAGCGCACCGAGGTAGTGCCTACCGCCACCACCTTGCCACCACGGGCCTTGGTGCGCAGTACCTGCTCACACACCTCATTGGAAACTTCCATAACCTCGCTGTGCATTTGATGCTGATGGATATCATCAACCTTTACCGGCTGAAAAGTCCCGGCACCTACATGCAAAGTAACAAAGGCTAAATCCACGCCTTTGGCTTTTATGGCAGCCAGCAATTCATCGTCAAAATGCAGACCGGCTGTAGGAGCTGCCACAGCCCCTGCTTTTTCTTCATCGCTATAAACGGTTTGATAACGCTCTTTATCAGAATCCACATCAGCGCGATCAATATAAGGTGGTAGCGGCATATGGCCAATGGCCTCAAGCACTGGGAGCACCTCTTGCTCACCAAAGTCCAACTCGAACAAGGCGCCCTGACGCCCAGTGACGGTCACTTCGCTACCGTCTTGCAATATGATGATATTGCCAGCCTTCGGGCTTTTATTGGCGCGGGTATGAGCCAGTACTTGTTTAGGCGAAACGATTCGCTCGACTAAGATTTCTACTTTGCCACCGGTCGCCTTCTGCCCAAACACACGCGCCGGAATAACACGGGTATTATTAAACACCATTAGATCGCCCTCATTGAGCTGATCTAATAAATCTGGGAATTGCTGGTGGTCTAAGTTTCCGCTTGGGCCATCTAGGCATAACAAACGGCTGCCACGTCGCTCAGCAGCTGGCTGCTTGGCGATAAGCTGTTCGGGTAAATCGTAGTAAAAATCTTGGCGACGCATGATAAGCACTGCAGTTTAAAAAAGCAGCGCAGAGTATATCAAAAGCGAGGCTTTGGCTACGAGTAGCGCTGTGATTGAGCGTAAATGCCAGCCTCGCGGCAGCTTTGTTAAGCCGCTGCCGCCTGCTGTTGTTTACGGGCCGCTTTACGCGCCTCGAGCTGCGCCTGCATCTGGGCACGCTGGCGACGACCGGTAAGAATATGGATAGTTAATATCAGAGGGAAGCTTAGTCCTACCAGAGCATGTAAATTGGCAAATAAACCACGAATCTCATCGCTCGATAGGTAATATAATAAATAGGCACTGATCACCTGAAACAGCAATACCACAAGCAAAGTGATACCAAAGCCCCGCAAACGCTGAAGACGCCATGTCGCCGAGACATGATTCATCATAACGGCACCATAGCCCATCATCACAATAAAGGCCGCCGCACCATGCATCATTAGAGTGGGAAACTGTAAGGGGTGCTTTTCAGGACCAAAATCACCTTCCACGGTAATAAAGCGACTGAGAATAAAAAAGGCGATACCCGTCACCCAGCTCACTGCAAGAGCAAGGTATAGCAGGCGACGATACGTTGTTGGAATTCTTACATCTATATAAGCCATAGCTTAGGTGCTTTTATGATTCGCGATAATCTAAATTACGCTTTGCGAGTATTACAGCTCAAGCAAGCCATTGTGGCTATCTAACATAAAGGCGCGACCTTTAAATTGGCGAATGACTCGGGTATCCCTCGGATTCAAAAATGCCAATTTAGTTAGCGCATCGGCTAACATGCATTGCTCGGCAAAGACTGAGACACTGTAGCCTCGCACGGTGGCCTCACCGCTTTTTGGGTGAATCATCACACTGTCTTGCTCGGTAAAATAACAAGCGCTGGTGGCCAAAGCTGGCGCCAACATAGGCATTTCATGATTTTTATTGGGCTCATCCGGGTAGCGCACGCCCACCGTTTCTTCTTCCCAATGACTTAAATACAGATCACCGCCAGCATTGATGTTTAACTTTACATCGGCATCCATTTTGCTGGCGCCAATACGCTCGATGGCTTTATCAACGGCATAGCCTTTTGCAATGCCACCCAGATCAATAAGCACTGGAGCAGAGAAACTTAAACCCTCATCACTGAGATGTACGTTTTCCCAGCTACCGGAACCTGCAACACTCGATCCGCTAGCACCCGACCCCACAATAATGGCGCCATGGTGTATATTCGGCAAAGATCCTTGGTCTACGAGTTGTGGCGCAATTGTGACATCAAATAAACCATCGCTGGCTTCGCTAAGCGAAAGCGCCAAGCCCATAACCCTGCGCATATCTTCCGAGATCGCAATCGGATCTTCGATACCTAATAGAGCCCAACGGTTTATCTCAGACAGTTCACTATCCGGGTTGTGAAAACCCAGACCTTCATGCACCTCAGAGATCGCTGCAAAAGCATCGATACTGAGATCTAATATTTCTTCATCATCCAGATCAGCCTCTATGGATACATCCACATAAGTACCCAGCAAAGGCTTACACCGATTAATTCGGTTTGTTGTCATTTTATCACTCGGCTATCACTTCAGCCGCGTATTATAGGTGACGAAGAACCTGTTCCCAAGTGTGACTTAGGCGATTGATGCCATCGGTAATATGGCGGCAAGAGAGAGTGGCACCGGATATATTTTTAATTTGCTTATCAAGCTTAAGGTGCTCTTTGTAATCAAGGCCATTAAATTGGGCCTTCCATTTAGGGTTGGCTACTTCGTAACCATAGGTTTCACGATAGGTTAAAATTTCGAACCCCATCACTTTACCTTCATGATCATAAGCGAAAGCTAGATCAATATTTTCGTGTTTACCAATAACCTGATCGACAATAAACCAGCCGCCGCTTTCGGTTTTCCAGACTTGCAATTTATCGTTGCGAACACGAACTTTAGAAGCTTTTTTAATACTCTTAACCTGTTCACCGGACAAAGTCACCGGGATCTGTTCCATTGCCTCATCGCCCCACAATAGCTTGCGAGCTTGATCAATAGTCAGATAGGTTTTGGCATGGACTTCGATGGCTGGCAAGTAAGTACCGACCGCAAGTAAAGACACCATTTTGGTAAATGAACGTCTATCCATAAGAACCTCTCTAAGAAAATAAAATAAGAGAATATAAAACACTAATGGGGCCGACGGCCCCAAGAGTAAAGCAGCTTTCTAGTTGCTTAAAAAGCTGCTCAAACTAAGCATCATTGAGGGGAAACTTAGAATTCGTAACCGTAAATAAAGCCGATGTGCACCTTCTCATGCTCATCCCAGTTACGGTTGTTATTGCTAAATGAGTGCCAAGAGCCACCACCAGCAACCTGCCACAATGCACCAGCTGTTACCCACCACTTCTGCTGAGCGTAGTGAATAGTTGGGCCAAAGTAGTTACCGTTTTGGTGCTGTGTACCAATGCGGAAATCGCTCAAGTCAAAACTAGAACGCTTCAATGTAGGATCGAATTCACCTTCTTCTTCTGGATTTAGGTAGTCAGACTGGTGACGGAATTCCAAACCAACAAACCAGTTAGGCGCAACACGGTAAGAAACCGCAGCCGATGCATCAACGGCAATTTCTTCTTCCAAAACACCTGGAGACTTACGACGTTCAAATTCAGTTTTTACATTCAGTGCAAAAACCAAAGTATCATCCAAAAAGTCTTTCTGTAAGAAAGTGGTAAAAGTGAAAGAGTCCTGATCAATATCCGCACCATCTAGACGGTACTTGTCACGACGCTCGTAACCTACCCCCAAAGACAAACCAAAGTCGTCTTTATATGGGCTTAGGATGTTGTACTTCAAACCAACTTCGTAGCCACCGAATTGAGTGTCTTTAAAACCAGGACCTGGATCTTCAACGCCTTCTTCATCTTCAGTACAAGTACCGCCTTGAGTTTCAATCATTGGGCCCATGCAATCGGTAACACGATAGTCGTGGTGGAAGATCATGCCTTCAACACTCAAGCTCAACTTATCGGTAATACCGTATTCGATTTCAGGACGAATATCGTGGAAGTCGTAGTTGCCAGAGTTTTTACCCTTACGCCAAATATCACTCACTTTGAATTCAAAGCTGCCTTCTGGGCGCGTATCAGTACCTTTGGTGTACAACCATAGATTTTCACCAGCCATTGCACTTGGGGCAACAACCGCAGCAGCAACTGCAGCTGCTAGCAGTTTAATTTTCATATTGATCTCCAATCCTCATTTATTGAATCTTTGAGCCAGCCTTAAGCCTCTTTTTGGGCTTTAATCACTAATTTTTATGTGGGCATAGCAGAATTTGGCGGAATGGTACAGATAATGAGAATCCATATCAATAACATTTGTAATTTATTTTAATGCCCATGTACTTTTGTCTACAAAGCGTTATAGTGCCGGGCCGAAACGCTAGCAGGGCTATATCCCTCGCTTGCCAGAAGCCTTTAAAATAGCGGGCTTCAGACTTATACCCGAACCAGCACAAGAGTTTTATGCACCAACACCCCCTGCTGCTTAGCCTGTTCAGCGCAGCGATAGCAGCCAGTTCTTCCCACGCTGAGCCACTTATTGAAGAAGTGTTAGTTACTGCGGCCCGTCAGCAAGCATTACTGGAAGATCTGCCCTACGCGAGCTACAGCGTAAGTGAGGAATCACTTAGACAAAGCCGTAACCTGCCAGAATCCCTTGCTGGATTGCCTGGTGTTAGCGTACAAAAGACGGCCAATGGGCATGGTTCTCCGTTTATTCGTGGTTTTACGGGCTATCGCACCTTGGCCTTGATTGATGGGGTGCGCTACAACAACTCGGTCTACCGCGATGGCCCTAGCGAATATTTTGGCTTGATAGATAGCCAAAGCTTGTCCGGCTTAGAGCTAATAAATGGCCCCGCCTCTGTGCTGTATGGCAGCGATGCCATAGGCGGCACCTTAAATTTACATAGCAAAGAGCCAAGTCGTTTTAATGCCGATGGATTTAGCGCCACCTTAGGCCAGCAACTGCGTTGGAATAGTGCCGAGCACAGTTTGCGCAGCCGCACTCAACTGGATATTGGGCGCGGTGAAGACTGGGGCTTATTAGCGGGCTTTAGCTATAAAGATTTTGGCAATATAGAAGCGGCCGATTTAGGCAAGCTCGCTACCAGCGGCTACCAAGAACAAAGCTATGATTTTAAATATCTAAAACAACTCAATAGCCATTGGCAGCTGCAAGCGCTTTACCAAAACCTTAAACAGGATGATGTTTGGCGCACACACTCCACAATATTTGCTAGGAGCTTTGCCGGCACGAGTGTTGGCAATGACTTACACCGCAGTAAAGATCAGCAACGCCGCTTTGCCTATATCAAACTTATTGGCGAGCCCGAAGTAAATTGGTTGCAAAGAGCCGAGATCACACTGTCGAATCAGCAATGGCTAGAGTTTGGCGAACGCCAAAAAAGTAATGGTGAGTGGATCATGGAACGCTTCGATTCACGCATGAGCGGCCTAGATATTCAACTGCATAGCCAGCTAGGTGCTCACCGCTTTACCTATGGTTTAGATATCTATCGTGATCTTGTTGATAGCAACCGTAAGGAGCTCGACCAACAAGGCAAGCTGCTACGCGAAAGAATCCAGGGCCCTATTGGTGACGATAGCCGCTTTAGCCAAGGCGGCGTTTATGCCCAGTGGCATTACGACATAAGTGACGACTGGCAGTGGCAACTGGGCAGTCGTTATACCTGGGTTAGCGCCTATATCGGCCGTTTTGAAGATCCGAGCAGTGGCAATGCCGCCAATTACGATCAGGATTGGAACAACAGCTCCAGCAGCATTAAGCTGTTTTGGCAGCCAATCAGCAGCCCATGGCAAGCCTGGTTTGGAATAAGCCAAGCTTTTCGCGCACCCAACATTGCCGATTTAAGTCGTTTCGGAAAAAGCCGCAGCAATGAAACTGAAATCGCGGCATTGAATCTAGATCCAGAACATTTTCTTACCACTGAAGCGGCTATACGTTGGTCAAACCTAAGCAGTGATAGCGGCCTAATGTGGCAGCTCAACACCTTCTATACCGATATTGAAGACTACATCACCAGCACACCCACTGGCCGCATTGTTGATGGCTTAACTGAGGTTAGCAAAGCTAATAGCTCCAGTGGCTTTATGCATGGTTTTGAAGTCAGCTGGCTCTGGCGCCTAAACCCAAACTGGTCGCTTAAAGGGAATAGCAGCTGGGTGCAAGGTGAACAAAGCTTGCCAAATTTTGAAAGCGATCAATATTTTAGTCGCAGCATGCCCTTAAGCGAATTACTTGCCGTGCAATGGCAAGTCCCTGGTCACCAAGTAGAATTGGAGATACGCCACAGCGCCAAAGCCGACCACTTAAGCCCAGCTGACTTGGAGGATGATGAACGCATTCCACCGGGTGGCACTCCGGCTTACACGGTAATCAACCTTCGCAGCAGTCATAAACTCCGCCAGACTTTTTTAAAGGCTAAGGGGCATTGGTATCTGGATATAAACAATATCAGCGACGAAGCCTACCGCAGCCACGGCTCCGGCATCAACGAACCCGGCCGAGGCATCAGCATCGGCATCGACCTAAGCTGGTAAGCCCCACCTCGAAGCCGAGAACCTTAAGCACCCGCGAGACTATCCGGCACAACCAAAGCGCTCACATTCAAAATGCAGCTGGGAAATCCGCCTCAGAGGCGTAAAGAAAGTGCAAACTAAGAAAGCCCCTAAACACCGAACCACCCTACTTCTACCAAACGGGGTCAGAACCCATGGGTTCTGACCCCAACTCGAAGCCGGTATGCTTGAGCTACTGCTTACCTATCCGACGCCGCTTCCGCGCCCTAGCCTGCAAGGTAATAATAAAGAGGTACATCCCAGTCACCCAAAGGGCAAATAAGATAATCGATGCCGGCAAGAATAAACCCAACTTAGCGGAATCATGAAAGAAACTACCGTCGTGAATCGCCTCAATCACATCGGAGCGGCGAAAATCGATATGCAAGACCTCACCACTTTGCTGATCCAGCTGCATTTCATAGCCATTGCGGCTCTGCAGCTTTATAACTCCCTTACTAGGACGAACATCTAAGCGCTTAATATCCTGCCAGTTCTCAACTTCCAATAAAGGTTCGGCTTGGGCCTTAGCCAATATATCCACGTAGGCCAGAGTAGGCTCACCCTTATTACCTTTAATCGTAGGCGGCTGAATCCAGTCACTTTCCTTCTTAAGCAGCAGCAATACCCCCGAGCCAATCATAATCAAAACCGGCAGCGCACAAATAATGGCTCCCCAGAAATGAATTTTACGATTTAAACGGTGCGACTTGGCGCTCATAGCTTGATCTACTCGAATGACTACCGGATTACTGCCCCTAAGGCTGGCCTAGCTCTTAGAGGGCTGGCCATGGTAGCAGTTCAAACGACAGCAGCAAGCACTTTAAAAAAACCAATTAAAATAAATACTTGACGGCATAAAAGTCACTGTTATAATCACGCCCTCTTTCAGCAACGCACCCGCGTTCGCCCTCTGTGCCGGAGTGGTGAAATTGGTAGACACGTCGGATTCAAAATCCGATGCTAGCGATAGCGTGCCGGTTCAAGTCCGGCCTCCGGTACCATTTAATTCCCCAATATTATTACCGCCAAGATTCTACAAAAGAATTGCGTATTCCCCGGGGACTTGAGCTGGCAAGGTTCACAAACTTTGCCCAAAGCAAAGTTTGAACGAGGAGCGATAGCGACGAAGCCCCGAAGGGGTTGGAATAGCCCTTAGGCTAGTCCAATTAATTCCGGCCTCCGGTACCATTTAATTCCCCAATATTATTACCGCCCAGATTCTACAAAAGAATTGCGTATTCCCCGGGGACTTGAGCCGGAAAGGTTCACAAACTTTGCCCAAAGCAAAGTTTGAACGAGAAGCGACAACGACGAAGCCCCGAAGGGGTTTGAATAGCCCTTAGGCTAGTCCAATTAATTCCGGCCTCCGGTACCATTTAATTCCCCAATATTATTACTGCCCAGATTCTACAAAAGAATTGCGTATTCCCCAGGGACTTGAGCCGGAAAGGTTCACAAACTTTGCCCAAAGCAAAGTTTGAACGAGGAGCGACAGCGACGAAACCCCGAAGGGGTTGGAATAGCCCTTAGGCTAGTCCAATTAATTCCTTCAACTCAGTTCCGTCCCGCCATCACCCCTCCATCAACATTCCAAATAGCCCCTGTAACCCAAGCAGCTTCTTCACTTAACAGAAATTCCACCACGCCAGCTACGTCCTTTGGCTGACCGATTCTGCCAATGGGGTGCACCCCATCAAAGCTACTTAAAGTTTCATCAAAAGACTCTTCTTCGACAAACGCTTTGTAGATGGGGGTTTTAACAACCGCAGGCGCAACCGCATTAACCCGAATATTATGATCAGCTAACTCCATTGCCAGGTGCTGTGTCAGTGCATGCAAGCCTGCTTTAGCCATCGAATAGGCTGAAGAAGGGGTTGCTTTAATAGCTTGATGGGCCCACATAGAACCGATGTTTACAATCGCCCCACCCCCGCCACTGATCATCTTTCTGGAAATTTCCTGGGTAATAAAAAAGAGTGCTCTATTTAAGTCGTGATAAGCATTGTAGTCCTCAACGCTATGCTGTAAAAATTCCTGCGGTGAAAAACAACCTGCCGAATTGACCAAATAAGAGACCCCCTCTCTCTGTGATAAATTCCTCACCAGTTTTTCCACATCTTCCTGCCTATAAAGATCCGCCTGAAATGTTTCAACAAGACCTAGCTGTGAAACCTGATCGAAAGCTGCAGAGAGTTTCTCTGAAGAACGACCCACGAGCAAAACCGCGCAACCCTTTTTCAATAGCTTTTCAGCCACTTTCAAGCCTATACCGCTAGACCCACCAATAATAACAGCCAGTTTATTTTCTTGAGTATTCATCTTCGTTTTCCTCTTTGTTAAACGATAGACGCAGCTTACAGCCTGGGTTAAGCTTGAAAAAAGTAGGCACAATTCGGTGCCTTAGTTACTTTTTGGTACATCTTGATGAATTCAAAGGATTTATTTTTTTCTCAAAAATCAGCGCCAGCGAGAAGCGCAAGAATGGTGGAGACTATTTATGGGTGCAAATGGTCTTTAACCGTGTACCAGCTATTAAAGCATGGCATTAATAGACCCGGAGAAATGGTTAGAAAGGTAGAAGGCTTGAGCACTAAGGTGTTGAACGAATGCCTTCGAAAGAATGTTGAGTTTGGAATTTTAGAGAGACTTGCCTTTAACGAAGTACCACCTCACGTGGAATACCATGTCACTGATTTTGGAAAGAGATTTATGTTCATCTTAGATGAGCTTGAAAAGCTCCAAGATGAAATCAATGAATCCCCGTAATCTTGCAGCCCAGTTAAGAAACTCGAATATTATCAACAGCAACTGAGCAATCCACCCCTTCAATAACGGCATTTTTACTCATTGAGTCTATAAAATCTCTTCGCATACTTAAGGCCCAGAACTTATTAATATGTTCGGCCAATTGAATGGCGGCGTCTTGTGGATCTGTACTGGCCTGATTAGCTGAAATCTGTTTGGCCATAGTTATCAGTTTTTCGTTATTCACTATTAAATCCTGAATAAATTCGGTAACGGTCTGGTCGGGCAAAGGCAATCAAATTTAATCCTGACTGCTCGGCGGTGGTGATGGCCATACTGGTCGGTGCCGAGACGCAGACTAAATTTGAAACTCCAGCACTGACAGTTTTTGCTACCATTTCATAACTTGCCCTACTCGACACTAAGTAAAAACCAACCTCAGCGTCTAAACTCAAATGAGCACCAATCAGTTTATCGAGCGCATTGTGACGGCCAATATCTTCCCTTAAAAAAAGTAATTCCCCTTGTTCATCAAAGGCAGCAGCGCAGTGAGTAGCACCAGTTGCCTGACGTATTCTTTGTGCAACATTTAAATGCATCAACGCTTTTTCAATTGATTCGCTAGAAGGCGTGCTTTTTCTATCCAACCGAGTCAGCTCGCGCTGCATACCTGTCAAAGAATCGATACCACAAAGACCACAACCACTAGCGCCCATCAAAAAACGCCGACGCTGTTTTAGCTGGCTCATCGCCTGATTGCTAATGGCGATTTGCAACTCTATACCCTCGGCATGCTCTTCTAACTCACAACCGTAAAACTGCTGCGGACTTTCAACAATAGCCTCGCTCAAACTAAAGCCTAAGGCCAAATCTTCTAAATCAATTGGGCTGGCCATCAATACCGCATGTGAAATACCGTTGTACACCAAAGCAATTGCACATTCTTCGGCTACCAGTTCAGTTTCTTGTCTCGCAGCTGGCTGTAAAACGGTCTGCTGACTTACAACACCTTTAATATCAGCGGCGGACTTCATTGCAATACCCTGACAACTTGAACCTCTGCTTTCTCTCGACGCAGTTCTTTTTGCCATTGAGTTTCCGACATCGATTTTTCAACTTGTACAGCAGTCACCTTGTACTCTGGGCAATTGGTTGCCCAATCGGAATTCTCAGTGGTAACAACATTGGCGCCACTTATTGGGTGGTGAAAAGTGGTATACACCACTCCGGCTTGCATACGATCCGACACTTTAGCGATTAGGCTAGTCTGCCCTACTCGACTTCTTAGCATGACCCTATCGCCATCTTTTAGCCCACGTTGTTCTGCATCGAACGGGTGCAACTCTAAGATATCTTCATCATGCCAAGTTTGGTTGGGAGTTCGACGTGTTTGTGCACCTACATTGTATTGAGTTAACACACGCCCCGTGGTCAATAGAAGTGGAAAGCGCCGATTAACCTTTTCTTCCGTCGGGATAAATTCGGTAATCGCAAAGCGCGCTTTCCCGATGGGAAAGCTGTCTCTATGCATAATGTCTGTGCCCAGTGGGTATTGCTCATTACAGGGCCATTGCACACTACCCTGCTGCTCTAACAGCTCATAGCTTAGCCCAGCAAAGCTTGGGGTTAGGCTGGCAATTTCATCCATGATCTCGCTAGGGTGAGAATAATTCATTGGATAACCTAAGGCATTGCTTAACGCCATGGTAGTTTCCCAATCGGCTTTACCGGCGAGCGGCTCTATCGCTTTGCGTACACGATTAATGCGGCGCTCAGCATTGGTAAAGGTGCCATCTTTTTCCAAGAAAGAACTGCCAGGCAAAAGTACATGCGCGAAACGCGAGGTTTCATTCATAAAGATATCTTGCACAATAAGGCAGTCTAGAGAACGTAAAGCCTCTTCCACATGTTTTGTGTTTGGATCAGACTGTGCAATGTCTTCACCCTGGCAATACAAGCCTTTAAACTGGCCTGCGATGGCAGCGTCAAACATATTGGGTATACGCAAGCCCGGTTCTGAGTCCAGCTCGCAGCCCCAGGCCGCTGAAAACTTGGCCTGCACCTGCGTATCACTCACATGCTGGTAACCCGGATACTCATGGGGGAATGAACCCATATCACATGAGCCCTGCACATTATTTTGCCCGCGCAAAGGATTAATACCCACACCTTCTCGGCCAATGTTTCCAGTCGCCAAGGCTAGGTTGGCAATTCCCATTACCATGCTGGAGCCCTGACTGTGTTCGGTCACACCTAGGCCATAATAAATAGCTGCGTTTTTAGCCTTGGCATACTGTCTAGCCGCTTGGCGAATATCCTTCGCGTCCACACCGATGAAACTTGCCATATTTTCGGGGCTATGGCGCTCATCACCAATAAAGTCGCGCCATTTTTGATAGCTATCGTCCTGACATCGCTCAGCAATAAATGGCTCGTCTTCTAAGCCTTCTTCTATTACGGTATAAGCTAAAGCATTGATCAGTGCTACATTGCTGCCTGGCAATAAAGGCAAGTGCAAAGGCGCTTTGCTATGCGCTGTTTTCAATAAGTCGATTTCTCGTGGATCAGCTACAATCAGATCAGCACCTTGTCGCAAGCGCTTTCGCAACAAAGAGCCAAAAACTGGATGAGCATCGGTAGGGTTAGCGCCAATCACTAAAATTAAATCGGCTTTTAAAACTGAATCGAAAGTTTGGGTTCCTGCTGATTCTCCCAATGTCGTTTTTAAGCCATATCCAGTTGGTGAATGACAAACCCTAGCGCAAGTATCGGTATTATTGTTACCAAAGGCTGCTCGCACGAGCTTTTGAACAAGATAGGTCTCTTCGTTGGTACAACGAGATGAAGTAATTGCACCAATGGATTCACGACCATAATTTTTTTGTACAGCTTTCAGTTTATTGGCCGCAAAACTAATAGCCTCTTCCCAGCTCACTTCTCGCCAAGGCTCTTCGATACTGTCACGAATTAGAGGTTGCTTAACCCGATCTACATGATTCACATAAGCAAAAGCAAAACGTCCTTTAACGCAAGCGTGACCATGATTAGACTGACTACTTTTATCGGGGCGCATACGTAGGGGCTGCTGACCATTTAAGTCAACTTCAAAACCACATCCCACGCCGCAATAGGCACAAGTGGTTTTTACAGTTCGATTACCAAACTGCCCTTCGGCATATGGTTTTTCCATAAGACTCGCGGTTGGGCAAGCCTGCACACAGGCACCACAAGAGACGCAATCAGAAGCTAAGAAATTATCGGCGGCCGCACTAACCTTTGAATCAAAGCCACGCCCACTTAAAGTTAATGCAAAGGTACCCTGGGTTTCTTCACAGGCTCGCACACAGCGGCTACAAACAATGCACTTACTGGGTTCAAAATCGAAATAAGGGTTGGACTGGTCTTTTTCCGCTTCAAGATGGTTCTCACCCTCAAAACCATAACGTATTTCACGCAGCCCTACAGCGGCAGCCATATCCTGCAGCTCACACTCTCCGTTCGCACTGCAAGTGAGGCAATCGAGAGGGTGATCAGAGATATAAAGCTCTAATATGTTTCGACGTAGCTTTTCAAGGCGAGGGCTCTGGGTGTTAATCACCATGCCCTCTGAAACCAGCGTAGTGCAAGCGGCTGGTGTACCACGCGCCCCTTCGATATCAACCGCACAAATACGGCAACTGCCATAGGATTCCAAGCTATCAGTGGCGCACAGTTTGGGGATGAATATTTGGTTTTCTAAGGCCGCCCGCATAATAGAGCTACCCTCAGCCACCTCAATATCTTTGCCATCGATAGTCAAGCGTATCAAGTTGTCACTAATAGGCTTAGGGGTACCTAGATCTTTAACAGGATCAAATATTTGAATCATTTTACTTAGCCCCCACCTTAAAATCTTCGCCAAAGTGTTTTAAAGCACTGCGTACGGGGATAACCGTCATCCCCCCCATTGCGCAAAGAGAACCCAGCTCCATGGTTTCGCATAGATCATCCAGTAATTCGATTTGCTGTTCATTCTCTTGCGCTGAGTCGCTGGCAATAATACGATCGATTACCTCAACACCGCGTGTTGAGCCAATTCGACAAGGCGTGCACTTTCCGCAAGATTCCGCCGCACAGAACTCCATGGCAAAACGAGCCTGTTGGGCCAAGTCAACTTCATCGTTGAATAAAACAATACCGCCATGTCCGACCCCAGCCTCTATTGCCATAAAGGCTTCATAATCTAGCGGGGTATCCCACAAACTTTCTGGAAGATAGGCCCCCAACGGACCACCAACCTGCACCGCGTGTAACTTGCCATTTTTACATTCCCCAGCAAGTGTCAGCAGTTCTCGCAAGCTCATACCAAAAGCAAACTCATAAAGACCGCCACGCTTCACATTACCTGCCAACTGAAAAGCCAATGTGCCTTTAGAGCGCCCTTGACCATAGTTCGCGTAGAAGGCCCCGCCCTTTGCCAAAATAATCGGGATACTCGCCAAGGTAATCACATTATTTACAATGGTCGGCTGCCCCATCAGCCCGCTAATAGCCGGGATAGGCGGCTTTGCGGAGACCATTCCGCGCTTGCCCTCCAAACTTCTTAATAGAGAAGTTTCTTCCCCACAAATATAAGCTTCAGCCCCGATTCGCAGCTGCAGTTTAAAATCTCGCCCTGAGCCTAGGATGTTTTTACCAAGGAAATTATTCTCTGTAGCAATGGCAATTGCAGATAAAAGCTGATCAGCTGAACGGGGATATTCAGAGCGCAAATATATAAACCCCTGATCGGCACCAACGGCTAAACCGGCAATGATCATTCCCTCAATTAAGCAAAAGGGATCTGCCTCCATCATTAAACGGTCAGCAAAAGTTCCAGAGTCACCTTCATCAGCGTTGCACACGATATACTTTTGATCCGCTTGGCACTCAAGAACCGTTTGCCATTTAATAGCGGTAGGAAATGCCGCCCCACCTCGTCCGCGTAAGCCTGACGATTGCACTTCATCAACAATCTCCTGCGGGCTGTATTGTATGGCTTGGCGCAAGCCTGCAAAGCCACCACAATCTTGATAGGCCGTAATATCCAATGGGTGATTTAAGCCAAGACGCGCAAAGCTCAAACGCTGCTGACATTTAAGCTCGGGGATTTCTTCGGTGAGCCCAAGAGATAAAGGATGATCAGACCCTGCGCGTAGCGCCTCTATAAAGAAGTCATCAACATCAGCTGGGCGCACTGGACCATAAGCGAATCGACAAGCATCAATCTCAACTTCAACTAAGGTTTCTAACCAAAACAAGCCCCGCGTACCATTACGGATAATATTGAAATTGCTAGATGAACACTGCTTTTCTTTTTTTGTAATTTTCTCAGCGATTCTTTTGGCAACATCATCAGCCCCAAGAGCAATCGATAGGCTATCAGCCGGAACGTAAATATTAACGGCCATCATTCAGCCCCTCGACGATACTTTGTAATTTTTCGGTACCAACTTCCACGAATAGATCGTCATCAACACGAACGGCAGGTCCATGACTGCAAAGCCCTAAACAATAGACACTGTCCAAGCTCAGCAAGCCATCAGCACTAGTTTGGCCATATTCAAGCTGTAAATATTCTTTGCTAAAAGCTTCCAATTCTCGACAACCATTTGCCTGACAGGCTTCTGCTCGACAAATTTGAATACGATGCTTGCCTTGGGGCTCACGCTTAAACTGATGATAGAAACTGATCACCCCTTCAACTTCAGCCGTCGATAAACGAAACAGCGGGGCCACTGTCTCTGCACAGGACTTTGGGATGTAACCAAACTGTTTCTGAACTTGATGCAATAGCGGTATTACACCACCAAGCTCATCTTTAAAGTTCGCAGCCAGCTCAAGCAAGCGACTTTTTATAGGGTCATTCATGGTGTTTTCAGGCGTCTCGAATTGCTCATACGGCTCTTTTCACTGTCAAACAATGTCTATATTGCGAACAGCAGAACAAATATGAATTAAATTACATATATTTATGCTTATAATGTTTAAAATATAACTTTAACACTGCTAGAAGAACGCAAAAATATGAATAAAAGTACATATGACAAGCTAACTCTGGAGGCCCAGTGGATATTTAGCGATGGCTCTGGCCAGAGCCTTGGCAACCATATGTTCGCCTTACTTCAAGCTGTTGAAGAAAGCGGGAAGCTAACCGCAGCCGCCAAGATGACGGGCATGTCATACCGCCACGCCTGGAATCAACTTCAACAATGGGAAGCTTTTTTTGGTGTTGCATTAGTTGAGTTACAAAAAGGAAAAGGGGCTAGGCTGAGCAGCTTTGGTGAAAAACTGCTCTGGGCAAAAAAGCGAGTCGATGCCAAAATCGAGCCCGAATTAGAAAATTTAATAAGTGAGATTAATCTCCAGCTACGGGACTTGAAGCAGGACGACGGTGCTCCACTGCGCATTAATGCCAGCCATGGCTATGCGGTGGCATTACTTACCGAACATATTCAATCACCGTCTCTAAAATTGCGCTTTACCAGCGCCGAAGATGCCTTACGCTCTCTAGCTGCCGACGAATGTGATTTGGCAGGTTTTCATGTCCCGGAAAATGGCAGTGGGCTACACCGCATCCACGCCTTTGATCACTACTTAAATGAACATGAATACGGCTTAATACGTTTTATCCAAAGAAAACAAGGCTTGATTCTAGCTGCCGGAAACCCTCATGAAATTTCAAGCTTGCAAGACCTGAGCCTTCAATCAGTAAAATTTGTGAACCGCCAGCACAATTCCGGCACACGTTTTTTACTGGATCAATTTTTACAACAACAGAATCTCTCGCCAGATCATATCAATGGCTACACCAGCGAGGAGTTTACCCACTCAGCCGTTGCAGCCCATATTGCGGCAGGCATGGCTGGCGCAGGTTTTGGGGTTGAGCAAGCCGCTCGGCAATTTGGTTTGGACTTTATCGCGCTATGTCGCGAAGAATACTTGTTTGCCTATAAAAAAGACGCTCTGAATCTGCACACAATAAAACAGTTTCAACAGCAGCTTTGCACAATGGATATACAAGAAGCAATTAAAGCACTATCTGGCTACAGCCCAATGGCTTGCGGCGAAGACATCGAATTCTCCGAAATAGCATCCTGGACCTAATGGGGTCAGAACCCATGGGTTCTGACTCCTGCTATCTGTCAGCCATTGACTAAAAAATGCACCCAAATACTGGCCCCATACCCTAAAGCAATCACCGGCGTCCATTTCAAATGACCAAAGAAGGTATATTGCCCTCTAGCTTGCCCCATTAAAGCCACACCAGCGGCAGAGCCAATAGACAGCATACTGCCACCAACACCTGCCGTTAATGTCACCAAGAGCCATTGGGTATGGGACATTTCAGGGTTCATGGTAAGCACGGCAAACATCACTGGAATGTTATCCACAATTGCTGATAAGAAGCCTACTAGAATATTGGAGGTGGTAGGGCCTAGCTCGCCGTAGGAAAAACCGGAAGCTAAGCTCAAGTAACCAATAAAGCCAAGGCCACCCACCGCTAAGATCACGCCATAGAAAAAGAACAGCGTATCCCACTCTGCTTTGGCGATCTTTTCGAACACATCAAAATTAAAGGGATCGTCGTGGGAGCCGGGTGGATTTTCACTGCCACTGTGCCAACTTAAAGAGCGACGACGTAGGGAATAACCATAGAGTTTTAAATAAGCCAAGCCTGCCATCATGCCAAACACGGGTGGAATATGTAGGAAGTTATGAAAGCTCACCGCGGTAACAATGGTTAGCAGAAACAACCCAACGATTACCAACGCACCATGCTTCATACTGACGTCTTCATGATCGCCAGCAGGTGGCTTTCCGCTTGGTAGCGCGAACTGCATGATCAAAGCGGGCACAAGGAAATTCACCAATGAAGGCACAAATAGGGCGAAGAATTCGAAGAACTCAATAATGCCCTTTTGCCAAACCATTAAGGTGGTGATATCTCCAAAGGGACTAAAGGCACCTCCGGCATTGGCCGCCACCACCACATTAATACAAGCAATCGATACGAAGCTCGGCTTACCCTCGCCCACTACCAATATAACGGCACACATTATCAGAGCCGTTGTTAGGTTGTCGGCCACTGGGGAGATCACAAAAGATAAGGCACCCGTCAACCAAAATAGCGCCTTATAGCTGAAACCTTTTAATACCAACCAAGCTCGCAAGGCTTCGAATACCCCACGCTCCAACATGGCGTTTATATAGGTCATTGCCACTAGAAGGAAAAAGAACAGCTCGGTAAACTCTAAAAAATTGTGCCGAATAGCGGATTCGACCAGATGGGAATCACCATGATGTCGGTAGACTATGGCCACCATCACCCATATCACTCCAGCCGCTAATAGCACAGGTTTGGACTTACGCATATGCAGCTGCTCTTCGAATATCACCAGGGTATAGGCCACTATAAATACGGCGATAGCCGCATAGCCAACCCAATGCTGGGTAAGATCCATTAACTGACCTGACCTTTCTGAAGCCAGAGCCGAGCCGGGCAACAACAGGCCCAGCAGCAGTACACTTATCACTCGAAGCAAAACCGTTTTCCTTTTGTAATGATTTAAGCACTTGGTTTACAGGGCAGGCATTGTGTCCTGTTCCAAGCCATACACTCTTGATGTAAATCAGTAAGCGATAAGGGCCAGCTCAATTTATCGCGATAATTTCACCTAACTTTGACCTTAAGGGCGCTACCTTAGATACATATTCTCAGAAACCTAGGAGCCAAGCCCATGAGCCTGCTAAGCCCTTCAAAAAGTGCCAAGCTTTTACCCCTACTTATCAATATGTTTTGGATCGTGATGTCTACCAGTACAGCTGCCGAAGAACCATCGGCCAAGGCACATCTTCCCGAGAAACAACAATCAGCCTTCGTACAGGGTGCTCGCAATGCAGAACTGTCTCAGAATATTGAGAGGCTTCTAGAGAAGCATCGGCTACCAGGCCTAGTGTTGAAGGTGAAACACCGCGGTGAGCTTATCCACTACCAAGCTCATGGCAAAGTCAATATTTCTAAAGAAAAGCTTATGAGCAAGGATGCTTTATTTCGCATCTATTCTATGAGCAAGCCTATCACCGCTTTGGCTATGTTACAGCTATTGGATAGAGAGCTTATTTCATTGGACGACGATATACGTAAGTATCTACCAGAGTTCGAACCCTTCGAAGTTGATGGCAAAGTTTATAGCGTTAACATTCATCAGCTGCTTTCTCATACTGCAGGCTTTGGCTATGGCGGAGGATTAAAAAACTGGGTAGATATTCGCTACTTAATTGCCAATCCACTTAGCCGTCGTAATAGCTTGGACGATCTTATCGATGATTTATCAGGGATCGATCTAAAGTTTCCTCCTGGCGAGAAATTTGAATACAGCATTGCCAGTGATATTCAAGGTGCCATTATCGAGCGCGTAAGCGGCTTAAAACTTGATGTCTACTTTCAAAAATATATTTTTGAACCCTTAAAAATGAAAGACACGGCATTCTATGTGACGCAAGATAATCAACATCGTCTTGTCGATATGTATGAATATGATGCAGGTACCTTTGAAGCGGCTTATGTATTCAACCAGGAAAAAATCTTCCTAAGCGAACGCGCCAAGGATAGCCCCTACCTTAAGAAACCAAAACTGCTATCCAGCGGCGGTGGGCTAATCTCAAGCGCAGAAGACTATAGCCATTTCCTTAGCATGCTCGCTAACAAAGGTGAGTTCGAGGGTAAGCAGTTGCTATCGAAGAAGAGTATCGAATTGATGTTAAGCAGCCATACCACCGGACTAGACACCCACTTTATGCCAAGGGTCTACCAAGGAACAGGCTTTGGCTATGGTGTAGGAATCAAAGAAATTGCCGGTGACGACCGAGCACAAGGCAGCTTCTTCTGGGGCGGCATGGGCGGCACGATATTTTGGGCTGACCCCGAGAATGAATTAGAGGTAACAGCCATGATGCAAGTTGAGGACGGCTGGGTTGCTTTGGAAAAGTGGTTAATTATGGAAATTTACCCACTTATCAAAGACCGTTAACCATTTGAATTTCTGGCAAGCTAGAACTCCAGCAATAAAAAAGCCCGAGTACTGCTCGGGCCAAAGGAGGAGAGGACTTCCTAGCCTTTAAAATCGATATACATAGCCAATACCTACATTAAAGGTATTGTCACGGTCCACGATGGAGCTATCGCTAATTTCTTTGGAATAGGATTCGTATTCCAAATTTAAAACTACGGCGTGATTTTCCATAAAGGGATACATGGCCATGATGCCAGCACTATAGTTCACCCCAGCATCAGCTTTGTAAAAGGCACGATCTGGGCGAACATATTGTTGCTCTACGCCGTAAAAATACTGATTAATCTCTTCGCTTTGCCACTGTAAGCCAATCGATGGCTCAATCATCCAGCCCGCCACAGGTATTTCAAAGCTGTATTCCAACTCGGCGCTAGTACCATCATGGGTGCCACTTACATCAGATGCTAATGACAAACTGAACTCACCCCAGTTGGTTTCTTTCGATATACCAATTTGCCCCATGACGATACTATCGAACTCGGGCATATCAGCAAGCAGCTTGCTGTTATCGCGATCCGTATCTCCAATACCATCAAGAGCTATTGAAGTGCTGATAGACCAACCGTTGTCTTCGTATAGATAATACCCAAGGCCTGGGCCACCAATAAAAAAGTTGCCCCAGCGAGCCTGGATAAATGGAAAGGGCTGAATTTCATCATCACCGCCCACATAAAGAGATTGATCGTTGCCTACGAGAATGCCTAGTGCATAGCCTTCGTCGTCTTCGTCATGACGCTCATCACTTTGTGCCAACACGCCTAGCGCACAAGTAGATAAGCAAGCTGCGGTGATAAATTGATAAAACCTCATGCCATTGTTCCTCTTGTTTAAGATAGTCGCTATCTTATTTATTCTGAGGTATCCACGAGGTGTATTAAAAAGGTCTAATTACCAAAAACGATTAACTTTACACAGGTTTAAATCGCAAAAGACACTCGCGACCACTGCCACCTATTTCGCAGTGATAGTACCAGCCCAGGCGCTCAGCAATTTGCTCAACCAGATCTAATCCCAACCCGAACCCGACCTGTTCTGAGTCTGTTACCAAAGCGGAATCACTTATTTCCCAGTTGAGAATACGAAGACTACTATTGGATAAGCTTACCTCCACACCACCTTTCTGGGTATGTTGAAAAGCATTCCGGATTAGATTTGAAATTAAAATAGTACAAAAAACAGGAGGCTCTTCGACGCAAACAGGCAAACCCCTTAAATCAATAGAGACACTCTTCCCCTTCAATAAATAGCTATTGTCGTCGATAGAGTTCTGACACAACTCCAGCAAATCGATCACTTCTACAGGAGGGCTAATCGCATCCTTTCGGTTCAGCCAAAGCAGCGTTTCGGTCAGTAGCCGCATATCCGTTACAGAGTACTTGATGCGCTCTAAAGCCTGCTTCTCCTGGCCAGAGAGATCACTGAATCCGTCGAGCTTTTCAAGAAGTTCAATATTCCCGGCAGCCACGGCAATAGGTGTTCTGAGCTCATGACTTGCATATTGCAAAAACCTTCGTTCCTTTTCTGTTGATTCCGCCGTTCTAGCAAAAGCCTCTTGAAGTTTTAGCGCGACGACATTGAGCTCTTGATACCGAAAGCTCGGCAAATCTTGTTTTACATTTTCGACCGTCAGCTCGCTTGCCCACTGCGAAATAGCTTGCACAGGCTGGCTTATTCTACGAAATAACAAAAGAGCGAGCAGGGAAAACAAAAAGATAATAAATAGGGCAAAATAAAGCGCCGCATCTTGAACCGTATCTCGCTCTTGATCTTCGGCTTCGGTTAGCTGAATGCCCGTTAACAGATAAAGCCATTGACCTTCCGGCATACGGTAGGCATACAAAAAGAGTATTTGGCAGTTTTGCCCTTCACACAGCTCTTTGAAATCATCAGCAGGCGTATCTTCGCTTTCGTCATAATCAATATCGACAAAGAAATCATAATCTTCATGCTCGAAATTTTCGGGCTTAAAAATCAGTTTGATAGGCTCGGGGATATCATCGATAGAGGTGTAAACGTGGTAGAAGTCATCGGCCATCAGGGGCGTATTCGGATCGTTCTCAAGACGAGACATATAGGCAGAAATTTCTCTTTCTGCCTCACCTTTGAGTTTTAGCAATACCCCTAGATTTAGAAGTATGGAAGACATGATGGCAAAAATCAGCGCAAAAATGGTACCTGCGCCGATAATCCACCACATCAATAGGCTCTTGATACTACGGTTTGGCCCGATAGAAAATATCTTTTTAAACATTCAGCTCACGCATAACAAAGCCATGATTGGGAACAGTATGAATCAATGTTTTATCAAAGGGTTTATCAAGCTGTTGACGCAAGCGATACATATGAACTTTTAACAAGTCAGTATCCGGGACATCATTTTGCCAAATCGCCCACTCCAGGGCATCACGTTTAACAATATCTGGAGATTTTCGCATTAGCTCCACCAAAATAGTCCAACCCGTCGGCGTCACATCAATCAGCTTTCCATCCCGGTAAACCGTTTTGCTTTGCAAGTCGACTTCAATATCGGCTAAAAATAGCTTTTTGGCTTGAGCACTACGACGATGGGACAGCGATTTAATTCGTGCCGCTAGCTCTTCCATTTCAAAGGGCTTTACTAGGTAATCATCTGTACCTACATCAAAACCATTCAATTTGTCGGCCAGTGCATCACGCGCGGTTAGCATTAAAACTGGAGTGTCTACTCCCTGATTCCTTAATGCCTCGCATACCTCAAAGCCATTAAGTTTGGGCAGATTAATATCCAATAAAATGGTTTGGTAATTGTTATTTAAAGCTAGGTTTAGACCCGCTTCGCCATTGGGAGCAAAATCACACTCAATACCTTCTAGCTTCAAATAAGTCGCGATAGTAGTTGCCAGATTAATATTATCTTCGACTAATAGAGTTTGAATATTCATTCGCGGGCTCCCAATGTATTAGGGGTTAACTTGTCTCGCATACGCAAAAATAGTGCTCGAATATCTTCTGCAATCATAAGCACAATTGGCACTAATATTAATGTCACCAAAGTAGCAAAAGTAATACCGTAGGCCAGTGATGTAGCTGCCGGGATTAAGAAAAGGGCTTGAGAAGCCGTCTCTTGCAATAAAGACGCTAGGCCAAGCACTGTTGTTAAAGTAGTCAATACAATGGCCCTCATACGCAATGCCCCCGCCTGTAGAAGTGCATCATGCAAAGCTACGCCTTTGGAACGCAAAGCGTTAAATTGATTCAATAACAATAGGCTATCGTTCACCACAACTCCGCTTAAGGCGAGAATACCGAATATCGATAGAATACTAATCGCCAAATCATTTACCCAATGCCCGATTACGGCCCCTACAATCCCAAAAGGAATAGCCGACATAATGACAAATGGCTGCCAATAGGATTTAAGTGGCACAGCTAACAAAAAGTAAATACTAAATAGCGACAGCATAAAAATACCAACCAGAGAATCCGAGCTTTCTTCCTCCTCAGCGGCATCTCCATCAATCAGGATATCGATATTAGGGTACTGGCGTTTAATTTCAGGAAAGACTTCATTTTCCAAGGTGGTGATTAGAGCTGAGCTACTGAGGATTTGTTCCTGAAGGTTTGCGCTAATTGTCGCCGAGCGACGATTGGCGACCCTTCGAATGGTTTCCTGCTTTAGCTCTGTCTTAACCGTTGCCACCAGTGCTAGCGGCAGCACTTCCCCGCTGGGGCTGCGCACACGTGCATTTTCAAGGCTGGTAATATCTTGGCGCTGTTGATATGGATAGCGTACCCGGACCTTAACCTCGTCTTTACCCCGCTGTATACGCTGTACCTCGGCACCATAAAAGCTCTGCTGAATTTGCAGGGCTAAACCCGCCGTGGACATGCCAAGAGAGCGGCCGAGCGGGGTCAGCTCAAATAGAAAGACGGGTTGTACTGCCGCATAGTTATTGTGAACATCCTGCACCCCAGCTAACTCGGCGAGTTTCACACTCAGCATTTGTGCGGCACCGTTCAACTGGCTTGCGTCCTCCGATAGCAGATTGAGCTCTACATCTTTATCTTCAAAGTCGTCTGTTGAAACAATAAGATCTTGCAAACCTTCATAAGTATTGAGCTGTTCTTGCAGTTGCTCTGCATATTCTGTGGAATCAATAAAGTTTCTAGCTGCCGTGCTGAGCTCAATCTGAACCAAACCGCTTTGATCATCCGCCACCAGTGAATAGACACGGGCCGTAAATGACTCCTTTACAGCATATTGCTTTTGAAGCTCTTGGTCTAAGGTCGCAATCTCTCGCTCCACCTTGTCGACCTGACGGTGCAACAAGCCATAGCCCCCACCTTGGCTGACACTAAAGAAAACAGATACATTATCTTCAGGGATATCAGGAAAGAAGCTAAAACCTACCTTCCCGCTAGGCACCATGCCGATAACCAAAACAAAGGCCGAGAAAAAACATAATAATGTGGCATAGCGAAAGCGCAGAGCCCTATCTAACAAAGGCTGGTAATAATCCTCATTGAGACGAACTATCAAATTATTCGCTTTTCCCTGCACAGAAGACAAGGCTCTTGTGGCTATGTTCTGCGGCTTTTTAGCTTCACCTTTATTCTGATTTTGCTGAGTTTGTAAATGTCTTAAATGCGCCGGTAGGATTAACTTAGACTCGATCAAGGAAAAGATCAGGCAGGCTGTACACACCAAGGCAAACTGGGAAAAGAGTGAGCCCAATTGCCCCTCAACCAAAGACAAGGGAAAAAACGCCGCTACCGTGGTCAATACACCAAATGCGGTTGGCACCGCAATGCGCTGCACCCCCACAATTGTGGACTCTACGTTATCACCAAGTTCTTTGCGTGCGGAGTAAACACTTTCCCCCACTACAACAGCATCGTCGACTAGAATCCCTAGCACCAATACAAAGCCAAAGGTGGTTAATTGGTTTAAGGTTAGATCCCAAAAACTGCCTCCCATTAAAATTAGGCCACCGGCAAAACAAATCGGCAAACCCATTGCCACCCATAGAGCAACCTTAAAGTTCAGGAAGATGGTCAACACCAGCATTACCAACAGAATACCGATCAAGCCGTTATCAATAATCAAATTCAGGCGATCGATCATATTGCTACTTTGATCCCACCAGGCTTCGATAACGACACCCTCGGGAATATCGCCTGAGTCCTGCCAATGTTGCACACGTTCTTTAACCTGCTCCGAGATTTCAATAATGTTATCCCGCCGCCCTGCGCCCACTTCTAGCGTAATAGCACGCTGGCCATGTAAGCGGGAAAGTACATTAGGGCTTTCTTCGTAGCCTTCGCGAATAGTAGCTATATCTTTCAATAAGACATCACGGCCATCCGCGTAGCTGCTAACAACTATTTGCGCGAACTCTGAAGCTCTATAACGTTGCTTATCAGCTTTAAGCAGAATCAAACCTTTATCAGAACGCAACTCCCCGCTGCTCTCACTAATGGATTCAGCTCGAATACGTTCAACCACATCGTTTAGACTTAAGCCGTAGCTTTGCAAGGCATACTCATCAAGCTCTACAGAAATCTCATCTGTGCGCCAACCGCTGCGGGTGACTTTATGAACGCTCCCGAGCTTCAACAAATCCGTTTCTAGTCTGCGGCTAAATTGCTGTAACTCTCGCTGCCCTACATCACCATAAACGCTCACCCAGATAGCACTTTCATCCCATTGCTGGCGAGAGACAATCGGTTTCTCTGCAGCAGCAGGAAAACTGGGAATGCCATCGACGATATTTTTAACCTCAGCGGTTAAACGATCGAGGTCATAATCATGTTGCTTTTCAACGGTGACGGTCACCGAGCTATTGGTACTGGACGAAGCAATTCGTTTAATACCCGCCTGCCCAGCCAAGGCCTCTTCGATCTTAATCGCAATACCTTCTTCGGCCTGCTGGGGGTCGCCACTTTCAAAACGTACATCAATACTAATGCGATTAGGCTCTACGCTCGGAAAGCCTTCAATGCGCAAGGAAGCCGCTGTTCCTAGCCCCGTCGCTAAGATAAGCAGCATCAATAAATTGGCAGCAACGGGGTTATGTACAAACCAAGCAACGACACCTTTATTGATCGCTGGCTTATCCATTCCTTGTTTTTCGCTATGCTGATCAGACGGATTCATTGCGCAGCACCACGTCTATTAACAGCCAGCTGATTCAGCCTTTGCACTTCGACCTGCTGGCCATTTACATAGTGTGGAAGCGGGCTACTGAGGATATCTAAGCTTTGGCTAGCCAGCCCTGCTGGAGGACGCACATAAACAGTGCCCTTGTGCTGAAATGCGATATCAGCGCTAAAGCTTCGCAGTCGTTTTTTGGTATCCACATACCATAGATCACCACAGCTACTTACACTGCTAGCGGCGACGGCCATTAGGCCTTGCTCCACCCGTCCAGGGATTTCCACCCCCACAAAATTACCTGACAAGAGAGACATTTCTTGCTTTGGATCTTGCACTACACGTAATACCAAAGGGCGCAAACGGGTTTGGCGGTCAAAGGTCTGACCAGCCCTAGCAATTTTTGCCTGCCAGCTACTGCCATCATCTCCACTTAAGATAATATTCGCTTGGTAATTCTCAATACTGTGATTAGCACCGAATAACAATTGCCACTCTGACGGTTTAAGCATCACGGTTAGCTCTAGATCATTGGCGCTGTATATCGTTGCGACAGCCTGCCCCGCTTGTAAAAACTGCCCTGGTGCTACTAAACGTTCGCTAATAACGGCATCAAAAGGTAGGCGCATCTCGGTTCTATCTAAGTTTTGTTTTGCGAGCTTGAGCGCCGCGGCGGCCTGCTCGACTTCGGCTTGTGCCAGTTGTAACTGAGGTTTACGCAGACGCAAGTCATCCGCTTCAATTTTGCTTCCCTTCGATTCTTTCGCTATCTTTGACCCTTTCGCTACGCTAACCGCTTTCGCAAACCCACTCTCTTGCCATTCCAACAGTGCTTGCTTGGATTCTTGCTTTTCGAGCTGCAGATTTAAGTTTGCTTGTGCTAGGTTTTGCTGCGCCTGTGCGTATTCCTGTTGAAAACGCAAAGCATCGACTTTAAGTAGGCTTGTTCCTTTACTCAGAACCCGGCCTGTTTCGAAAAGAGGATGCAGGCTTTCTACTCGAGCCGATAGTTCAGAACTTAGGCTCATCTCATATTTAGGGCGCACTTCGGCATTGGCAAATACCCGCCCTTGGTGAGCGCCCACACTAATCGCTTCCACTGTGACCAACACTTTGCGCTGGGCCTCTTGGTACTTTTCGGGCTCCGGGCGATTTTCAATGGCATATACGGTATAGGCCAGCGATAGCATTAACAGGCCTAGCCCCGCTAATGAAATCCAAAGCGTATTGCTCTTAAGCTTACTCAGCATAGTTTTTTAGTTCCCACTCTTTCCTTGCCTTTTGTATGAAGAAAAAGACATAGCGTTAAATTGTTTTGGCTTTGATTGGCAGCCCCATTACCAAGGCCAAGTTCAAACGGTTACTGGCTCGATCCAATTGCAACTGTAAGAGCTGCGCCTGTAGATCAAAGCTAGTACGCTGGGCACTAAGCACATCAAAGATGCTGCTGAGTCCACGTTGATATCGTTGTTCAAAGTCGATATGACTCCGCTGCGCATAACGCAAGGAGGCTTTTAGCGCTTGCTCCTGCTTTGCCAAACTAGCTTCTTTACTGAGTGCCGAATCCACTTCAAAAAAAGCGCCGAGTAAGGCTTCTTTATAGGACCAGTAGGCCTGTGCAGCTCTCGCTTCGGCGGCTTTGATTTCCGATTTTATTCTTCCGCCCTGAAACAGGCTCTGACTTAGCTGGCCCAATAGATTCCAGCTAGGGTCACTGCTGAGTAGGTCAGCCGTTTTCAATTGGCTATTAAAGAGATTGGCATTAATGGTGAAGCTAGGCAGTAATTGCTTATAGCTGTATTCACTTCGTAGGTCCGCGGCTTTGATTTTTTTGAAGGCCGCTTGCAGATCAGGTCGCTGGGCTAAAGCCATCGCCGGCATTGAGATTTCGGGGAACTGTACATCTTGCCAAGTGCTTTCTTCGAACGTCGGCAATTCAAAATCGGCAAACAATCGCTGTAAATCGCGTTGATAGTTAAGCTGGCCTTCTCGCAACACTTCTATAGCGGCACGTCGCTGATAGCTTTCGGTTTGCGCTACGTTCAAATCACGCAAGCTACCTAAACCCGCCTTGTAGCGCCGGTGAATCAACTGCTCATTTTTAAGCGCGCTGGCAAGTCGACGCTCTTCCAATTCTAAAGCCAAGCGACCATTTGATAAGAATAATGCTTGCTGAATCACATCGCTCAACAAAGAGCGTTTAGCGTATTCAATTTCTAAGGCTAGAGCTTGGCTGTCTAATTCCGCAGCCTGTAACTGATCACTCAAACGCCCCCAGACATCCAGTTCCCAACTGCTACTTAAACGCAGACTGTGTTGGCTACTGGCTTTTTGGCCTGCTGATGCGGCCCGATCTCTATCAGCAGTGATATTCAAGGAGGGAAGCAAAGCCGCTTCGCTCTGCCCTTGTAGCGCTCGCTGCTCTAATAGCTGATACAGGCGGCGCTGAAAGCTTGGGTTGGCCGAAAATAAGGGCTCTAGCTTAGACTCTAAATTTAAGCTGGGCAGCAAGCTAAGTAGATCTAGCTGCCCAGCTTGCTTACCTAACAGCGTATCGGGCGATTGCGGCTCACCAAACTGGCTGGACTGCCAATATTCGGGTATATCTAGCTCGGCCGTATCAGGACTATAGTGTTTGGGGGCCCAAGAGCATCCCGCCAATACCACGCCTAATGCGCAGCTCACTACACAAATTATTCGTTTGTTGACTCCTAGCACCTAAACACCTGCTGTAAACTCATGGCTCCCGCCAAAACAAGGCAGGCTTAAAAACTAAGTTCTAAGCCTGCCAAAACAGGGGTAACTGAGAGGTGTAGCTGAGTGTTAGGATTTGTAAAAGCTTACCTTATAGGCCTAATCAGCCTAGCTCTTTACTGGCGCAATAAACGCGACCTTTTGCTCGATCTTGGCCTCGGCATTGCCACTATGAGTCGCCGAAATGGCAATTTGATAATTACTCTTAGCCAAGCCTTCTGCTGGAATGCTAATGCGTAGCGGCACGGTGAAAACCTCACCGGCTTCCAAATAATGCTTACGACGGCCAGACAGGCTAAAACCTTGTTTGGCCGCTAAGCCTAACTGCACTTCCATCGGGCGATCCGACATATTATTAAGCTTCACGGTGTAGACGTTTTCTATCTGACCATTGCGCTCACGGTATAAGTGCACCCCACGGTCACGAATAACATCGATGGATAATGGCTCGCGGCCACCTAGGTTGCTAAGAAACAAACCCGACATTAATACCAAGCAGAGGCTATAGCCCAACATACGTGGCTGCTTAAAGCGCTGCCAAAAACCGCCTAGATCTAAGGCAGAAGCAAAGCGAATTAAACCTGTCTGGTAGCCCATGCGCTCCATCACATTGTCGCAAGCATCAATACACAAGCCGCAGTTAATACACTCGGCTTGCCAGCCATTGCGAATATCGATATCCGCTGGGCACACCTGCACACACCAATCGCAATCGATACACGCACCCAAACCATCTTTTTTGTAATCGCTGCGCGCTTTACGTGGGCCTCGAGGCTCACCGCGCTGCTCGTCATAGCTCACCATTAAAGTACTTTGATCGTACATAACTGACTGGAAGCGTGAGTAAGGGCACATATGCTTACACACCTGCTCTCGCATATAGCCAGCATTTAAATAGGTGAGCACAACAAATAATAGCGTCCACAAAAAACTTTCTAATGAGATTTGAGCGGTTGCTAAATCCTTAACAAGCGGGATCATGCCATAGAAATAGGCGATAAAAGTGGTGCCGGTAGCAACGGCCACCAAGCCCCATAAAATATGCTTGCTGGCTTTTTTGCGGATCTTCTCCAATGACCAAGGTGCGGCATCTAGGCGAATTCGTTTGTTGCGATCGCCCTCACAAAAATCCTCAATCCATATAAAAATAGAGGTCCACACGGTTTGCGGGCAAGCAAAGCCACACCACACTCTTCCTGCCCATACTGTTACTGCGAATAGGGCAAAGGCCGCAATAATTAATAAGCTCGCCAATAAGATCGTATCTTGCGGCCAAAACACCCACCACAAGACATAAAATTTTTGCTCGATGACATCCAAAAATACGGCCTGGCGATCATCAATCTGTAACCACGGCAATAAGAAAAACCCCAGCATCAAAGGCACAGCGATATTGCGGCGCAAGCGCTGAAAAACACCTTGGGTTTTACGCACATAAACTCGGTGGCCCTCATAGAGCTCTTTATACTGCTGCCCCTCGGGGGGCGCAACATCCAAGGACACTAGAGGGATTTTTTCTGGTTTAGAATTTGTAGGCATCAGGGCGATCTCTGTCACGGTTATGAGGCAGCAGTCTAGAGATGCAATACACATAGGTACAGATGCACAAAAATGTTTATAATGAGGTACAGAATTTCAAATATTACAACTGTACCTATTAACAATTTTTAAACTGTACCGTTTTGACCATGAATGACTATTTATACCTAAAACTCGAGCGTGAATTACGCCAACAGATAGAAAGTGGGCAGCTAGCGGCAGGTCAAAAAATGCCTTCGATTCGCCATTTAGCCGAAACCGAGCAGCTCTCGAAAGCGACGGTTTTAAGTGCCTATGAGCGCTTAGAGGCAGACGGCTTAATACAAGCACGAACTCGCTCAGGCTTTTATGTTTGCCAAAGCCAGCATCAACTTGCCAGCCCAGCGATTAGTAGCCCTAAAGTTGACGCCAGAACCCTGGATCAGGGGCAGATCCTAATGGGTATTATGCAAAGAGGTGCAGCCTTTGATCTGTACCCAGGCCATGACAGTGAACCCAGCAATAAAAAATTGCAACGTTGCCTAGGAAGAGCCCAGCGCCAACAAAGCAGTGCCCAGTATTTATATTACGATGAGCCGCTAGGGCTGCCCGCTCTGCGTAAGCAAATTCAACAACTGATGGCCCACGGCGGCGCTAAGGCTCACGAGGATGAAATTATCATCAGCAATGGTTGCCAACATGCACTGTTGTTAGCGCTATTGGCGACCACTCGACCAGGCGATGTTGTCGCGGTGGAATCTCCGGGCTTTTATGGCAGCTTGCAGCTTATCGAGACACTAGGCTTAAAAGCGCTAGAGTTGCCCTGCTCTGCTAATGAAGGTTTAAGTATCGACGCCTTGCGCCTGGCCACACAGCATTGGCCTATAAAGGCGCTCATCTGTTCGCCCTGCTTTGCCACACCAACCGGTGCCAGCATGCCCGAAGAAGCCAAGCAAGAGCTACTTAAAATTGCCAAGCAACATGACTTTGCACTTATCGAAGATGATATATACGGCGAGTTGTACTTTGGGCAACAACGTCCGCGAAGCCTATATTCCTATGATCAAGACGGCATTGTTTTACAGTGCTCTTCTTTTTCTAAAAACTTATCTAGAGATTTACGCCTAGGCTGGCTAGCCACTGGACGTTATCAGCAGGAAGTTATTAAAGCCAAGCTGGCCACTAGCCTTGCGGTACCACAGCTAAGCCAGCAGGGCTTGAGCTTTTATATTGCTGAAGGTGGCCTAGATAAGCATTTGCGCCGCAAGCGCTCCCAATATCAAGAGCGCTATCAGGAAATGCGCCATTTAATACAAGATTATTTGCCCGAAGAAACCCGCTGCAGCCAGGCCAGTGGTGGTCTAGCCGCTTGGATAGAACTACCCAAACACATTGATACGCTGGCCTTATATGAGCAGGCGCTAGAGCAAGGCATAGTATTAACTCCCGGGCGCTTATTCACAGCACAGGATAACTACCGCAATAATTTACGCCTGAGTTATGCACACCCATGGACAGAAAATAGAATAAAGGCCTTTAAAAGCTTGGCCGCTATGGTTAACGCTAACTACTAAGAGAGCAATTTAGAATTGGAAACAGTGGACTAAATCAAGATAGGCTTGAGAGGTGAAAACACTGGAGCCCCGACAATGTCGCGGCTCCAGTATCAAGCTTTAGCCAGTAAATTAACGCTTGGCTAATTTTACCTTCTTCATCGCCAGCTCTACTGACTCACGATAACAGCGCTTACTGTCTGCTATACGACTGATCGAACGGGTATTTATCGCTTGATCAACCTGGCAAACCTTCTTTGCACTGGCTTCAAGACGACGCTGCAGAGTTTTCTGCCCTTCCACCTTCGATAAGTTTAAGTCCGAGAAACTGACGATTTCTTCACTCGTGCTTTTACCGACAATGGCTTGGGCACTGCTTGCCATAAAAAGAGCCATTATTGACGCTGAAACGAGAGTGATTTTTTTGCTATTGCTATTCATGCCGATTACCTTTTAAACGTTGCTGTGGGGCTTTATGTTTTTGCTAGGGTACTGCTAAATAAATCTTATATTGTTTTCTTGTGTCCTAACTTTAGACGGTAATAAAACAAAAAAGGATACGCTGATCGATAAAAAGAGTTACTTAAGCGGTGAAAAGTTTTAACCCAATTAAGCCTCAAACTAACGCAAAGTTAATTAAGCGATTGATGCCATTAGTAAAAGCCCTCTGACATTCGAAAAACACCCAAATATTACTTATTAAAAGCTTCCTGATGCTTCCAAAGCTGTCTAGAAAAACACTCACTAGAAGTTGTTAGGCCAACCTAATCCAAGACAAAAGCTACCGCTAAGCTATTTTTAAAATCCAGTTAACGCTAGTCGAAAAAACAGTAACTCTGAATAATGTATACAAAATATCTTTTGGTAAAAATATTTACCAATACTAAAGAGTCAAAGAATTCAATAATCCAGTAAAAGCAGAGACGAGAAAATCGGGAAGAAAAAATAGAAAGAAGAGAGCTTCCGTAGAAGCTATCTGCTTTCAGTAGACATAGCCATTGATCTACAAGCAGACCTAGCTATCAAGAACATGACAAAAATGTCATATTAGATAATCCGCCTGGGCCGGCACAACATTATCAGCCCAAGCAGTTTTTCTAGAACAATCACTATCGCGCAGCCAACTCAACGGTTTTCATGGCAGCTTCAATAGAGTTGCGATAACAACGCTTGCTATCGGCAATACGACTGGCAGAACGAGAATCGATAGCATGATCAACACCACACACTTTAGCGGCCGCATTGTGAACGCGTTTTTCTAAGGTTTTTTGATCTTGGCTCTGTGCCATATCCAAGCCAACGACACTCACGCTTTCCTGTAAGGTGGATTTACCAACAATGGCGTGGGCTCCACTTGCTAAGAACAAAGCGCCAACGGTTGCGGTTACAAGAGCGATTTTTTTGCTATGGTTTTTCATAATGTCTTCCTTTTAAGGTTTGTATAAAACTACTTTTTAAAAACGTTTGCTTAACGATGTTTGTTGAAAACTTTTTAATTAATTTCTTAATTACAAACTTAGACGGAGACAAATGAACTTTGGCACATCTACATCGACGGAAAGAGCTCCAGGAGCGGTAAAATGAAAAAAATAAATTAAAAGTGTCCGCGGACACTTTATAGAAGAGCTGTTTTGAGAGTAAAAAGATAGCGCCGAGATAATGCTAAGTGACTGATAGCAGAAGAAAAACCCGTTTTAGAGAAGAAAGCAAAATAATTTAGCCAAATAAAAAGACCGAACAGTAAAGTTTCTTTAAGTCGAAGCGCTTTGCATCAATTGATCGACGGTTTGCTGTATTTGCTCAGCAAAGGCCTCATCCAATGGCGCATGATGACTCATCATTCGATACCAGATTACACCGAATAGCACATCCAGAATAAACGCTTCACGATCAACTGTTAAGGCAGCGGCTTTAGGGTGACGCTGTAGAATGGTCGACAGCAGCTGGCGACGCGGCTGTGCATAGCGCTGCCAGACCAGCTGGGCAAATAGCTCATCGGCCTGAGCTTCGGCCATCATCGCAGTAAACAGCTGGCCGATATGATTAGCGGTAGCAAAGGTTTCGCTCAAAAAGCGCTCTAACACCAAATCAAAAGCATCATCGGCAGGGTCGAACTGATTGCTCTGAATAATATCGACACTGGCATCCAGCAACAGCTCACGCTTGTCTTTATACCAGCGGTAGATGGTACTGCGGCTTACACCAGCCGATTTGGCCACTGCATCAATGGATACGCGTTCATAGCCCTCTTCGGAGGCTGCCGCCACAAAGGCATCCAGCACCGATCGCCTAACTTCCTCACTACGCGGACGTCCACGCGCTAGTTTTTCTGATGACATGCTACTACCTATCGAGTGACTACTACCCGGTGACTACTTATCCAGAAACTACCTGTCTAAGCCCTCTGCATTCACCTGCGATACCAGGGTAACAGCAAAGGCCCGTTTTATAGCTGGCCATTGTACCTCATCGGGCAAGCCTATTTACAGTACAAAGTGTATCGTATATAGTTTTCTCCAACGGTCGGCTGCAACCCTCAGTTGCTAAACCGCCTAGGTATTTAAAAACAAGGCACTGATACACCGCCAAAAATAATAAACACAAGCAAAAGAAGGGAGTGGATATGACTAGCACAAGCAGCAGTAACGGCCCTCTGAGTGGTATTAAGGTAATCGATTGCACGACGGTAATCGCCGGACCACTTTGCACCCAAATCATGGCCGACCAAGGTGCCGAGGTAATTAAGATAGAGCCCCTAGCCGGCGATTTGGTACGCCATCTTGGCCCAATACTGGCTCCAGGTTTATCGGCGACTTTTTTAAGCTTAGCCCGTAATAAAAAGTCTTTAGCGCTGGATCTCTCAAAAGAAGAATCCCAACAGCTAATCAAGCGCCTATGCCGTGATGCCGATGTGTTTATCTGCAATAGCCGCCCAGGGGTGATGGCTAAACATGGCTTAGATTTCGAAGCCTTAAAGCAACACAACCCTAAGCTGGTGTATGCCGCCATTACAGGCTTTGGCGAACAAGGCCCCATGGCCGAGCAGAGAGCTTACGATCCAATTATTCAAGCCCTCTCTGGCATGGTGTCCTTGCAGGAGCCCAGCCAGCTATTGGGGCAAACCATTTGTGATAAAACCACTGGGATAACTGCCAGCCAAGCTGTAACGGCCGCACTGGTACAGGCCGCACGCACCGGGGAAGGACAACTAGTCGAAGTTTCCATGCTTGAGGCCGCCATTGGCTTTTTGGCTTGCGATGCCTTCTGGCCCATCGCCGCCGCTGGGCGCGAGCTCAGCTACCCTGACTTCAAGCGCGTTTACATCCCCTGGAAAACCCAAGATGGCGAAATCGTTTTGGTCATCCTAGCCGATAAAGAATTCAATGGTTTAGTGGAAGAGTTCGGCGTACAAGAGCTATTAGAAGACCCCCGCTTTGACAGCATGCAAAACCGCTTTGCGCATTGGGATGAGTTAGTAGAAAGCTTAAAGCCCATCTTTATGAATCAAAACAGCGACGATATCTTGCAGCGACTGTGGAAGGCCGATGTGCCAGCCGCCCCCATTAACACCATGGAGCAGTTACCTGAAAACAAACAGGTGCAAGCTTGCGAGATGATTGATTATGCCGAGCACAGCATCGCCGGTAAATATACCCGCGTTGCCATGGCAGCGAATTTTTCCAGCCAAGACACAGCGCCTTATCAAGAAGCACCCGAGCTTGGCCAACACAGCCGCGAAGTATTAGCTGCGGCAGGTTTAAGCAACAACGAAATTGACTCCCTAATCGAGCAAGGTATTTGCCGTTAGCTTAGTCGGCAAGCATCACGATACTAAGAGCAGTTTCTAAAAGACAACAGCAACTTCATTTAAAACGAAAGCAGCAAAATTTATACAATATTAGAAGCACGAGAGAGACAACACCATGAGTGAATCCACCGTAAAATACGAAGTCAAAGATCGCATAGCGACTTTAACCTTAAACCGCCCTGAGCGTTTAAATGCGATTAACGATCGCTTGCCATCTGACCTTCGCAAAGCCGTAGAAAAAGCCGAGCACGATCCAGAAGTTCACGTCATTATTCTGCAAGGTGCAGGCAAAGGATTTTGCGGTGGCTATGACTTGGTTCAATATGCCCAAGAAGATTCCGGCGAGATTCACGGTAGCCAAGAAATGCCTTGGGATCCAACCGAAGATTACGCCATGATGTCACGCAACACCGAAGACTTTATGTCCTTGTGGCGCGCTCGCAAACCCACCATCTGCAAAATTCACGGCGCCGCTGCAGCTGGTGGCAGCGATATCGCATTGTGCTGCGATATGATTATCATGGCCGACGATGCCCGCATTGGTTACCCGCCGGCACGTGTTTGGGGTGTACCGACTACCATGATGTGGGTGTATCGCCTAGGTGTCGAAAAAGCCAAACGCATGTTGTTCACTGGTGATTTGGTAAGCGGCAAAGAAGCCGAAGAAATGGGTCTAATTTTAAAATCAGTTCCACAAGAGCAGCTTGATGATGAAGTGATGAAGCTGGCCAATCGCATCAAGGGCGTGCCGCGCAATCAACTAATGATGTGTAAAATGACGGTCAACCAAGCTTACGAAAGCATGGGCTTAAAGCAAACCCAAATGTTCGCCACCTTCTTCGATGGCGTTGCACGTCACTCTCCAGAAGGCTTATGGTTCCGTGAACGCGCCCAAGAAGTTGGCTTTAAGCAAGTGGTCGCTGAACGCGATGGCGGTGGTAACATTGCCGAAGGTGTTAGCAAGCATATGCCGCTTGAGGATTTTGATTGAGTTAGAAATTCCTAAAGCTTTTAAATAGCAGTCTTAATTTTAAGAGTTGGGGCTGCTTTCTACCCTTTCTGTTTTGGTTTTTAGCTCCTATTTGTCGTTCAGCTCAGCTTCCCAATACTGATGCGCCGTCTTCGCTTCAAGCTCGTGGTCCAAGTGCCAGTTATCGATTTCAGATATTTTGTAAAAACCGACATCTGTAGTTTCGTGCGAGCCACGAATCTCTCCGCCAATAAGCACACAATAAAATTGCAAGTGATAAGTGGTATGGGGCAGGCCAAATTCTCCTGGCATTCGATAACCCAGTCGAATCTGATCTTTAACCTCGACAACCAGGCCCGTTTCTTCCAGCACTTCTCGGCGCAATGACTCCTGCGGGGATTCACCTACCTCGGCCCAACCACAAGGCAAACACCAAGTATGATCGTCGGTACGTTTTACCAGAAGCTGCTTGCCCTCAGCATCAAAGACAGAAGCCGAGACGCCGACCTTCGGCGTAATATAACCTAGCTCTTGTTGAAATCGCTCTTTGATGACATCTGAAGGGAGGCCACAATTAGCCTCATATTGCTGTGCCGATAAATCCAGCAAGCGGCGATATCGCTCTAGATCGTATTCATCTTTTGAGTAATTAAGGCCGAGTTGAGCAATAGATCTAAGCTCATCCAGTAGCTTGCTAAGATTAGTCACCATGATTCACTCCATTGAATTGAAGCTGACAATATAACATAGCCGCAAGCATGCCGGATGAGCTTGGTGACTAACTAGGCATAGTCGCAGGCTTCTTCGTCACCTAGATCACAAGCTTTTTTGAAGTAACGCCTAGATTTTTTCTTATCTCGCTTAAAGCTATCATTGCCGTAATAATAGATGTAAGCCAAGCTATAACAGGCATAAGAGCTTGGCTCTTCAAGATCATCGCAGCCACGCTTTTGAAGATCATGAGACAGTTTCAAATCTACTTTTGTACCATCGCCTTTCTCATAAGCATCGCCAGCATCACCACACGCCGCAGCGAATTCGAGCTCCTGACAAGCTTGCATTAAATACTCTAAGCCCTTTTTCTTATCACTCGCAAAGCTTGGCGCCTCGATTTCGCTATAGCCGATTAACATCCGTCCCGCATTATGGCAGGCCGCTCGATTGCCCATTTCGCAAGCCATAACATTATATTTATGGTACAGGGCATAATCGCGCTCTTCTCCCAGATCATAACCATACTTCCAACCGGCTTGCTGGCAGTTATAGGCCACGCCTAACTCACAGCCCATAAGGTGAAACTTTAAAGACAACTTCATCTGCTGGGTATCGTCATAGTATTCGCCCAGCGCATCACAGCCTCGCGCTTCTTTAAGAACACAGGTGCGCTCATTCAGGGCCAAATACTCTTCTATACTCTGTTCTACCCCATCACCTTCGGCATAATTGATTGCCAAGTTAAAACATGAATTCGCATAACCCAGATCACAGCCCTTGCGATAGAGCTCGACGACTTTCTCAGCTGGTTCATCCAGCGTCGACCAAAACTCATAGGCGACAGCCAAATTATGGCAAGATTTACGATAATTTAATTGGCAGCCTTTGCGGTAGGAGGCAATAGCCACCTCTCCGCTAGCCGTTTCAACAAGCCCTTTTTCATTGACCCAGCCCTTATTGTGGCAGGCCTCGGCATTATCTTTGTTACAAAGCTCAGTATAAAGACTGAGCGCCTGCGAATAACGTCCGGCTTCGTAATGTGCGTCACCCTCTTTTAAGCAATCGCTATCAAAAGTGCTTGAGCATAGAGAAGCAGCTTTGGACTCGGATTCTGCAATGATCGATTGCGAACAAAATAGCGTAAACAGCGCTGAAAGAAACAATACCCCAAGTTTATCCATTTTTATCATACCCCCCATTTAGACGAAACTAGAGTATAGGCGAGCCAGATAAATGAACCATGGGAAAATAGTGGGTATTACAAAGAAGATTTTCTTGAGGCCCAGAATAGATCTATACCCAAGATCGATTCAAGGCCCTAAAGAATGAACAGCTATCACTAGCCAGCAAAAACTGACAGCACCCCGTAGCCCAAACCTAGAGCAAGAATTAAGGGCGAGAAGTATTTGGTATCCAAATTGGCAAAATCGCTATTGTAGACCTTCTTAAAAAAGCCAACGTATTTGAAATCACCAATACTACGGACAATAAAAACAAGGGATATCAAATAACCCACATAGGCGATGTATTCCTTAATGGGGGGCCACGGCCAAACCAACTGCACTGACAATACTGCCAGCCCCGCCAATAAACAGGCCACTACAAAAATAACTGCCGCAGGCGGTTTAAACTCGGCCCCCTCCTCCATAACTGGCCCTGCCGACTGCAAACCGTATTCGCCGCCAAAGGCCCAATAGAAGTGGAACAAAGAAACAAGCAACATGGTTACCGCAACGAAAACGGCCACTACAACAGATAAAACACTCATAATTTAACCTATAGATAAAGTAAGAAAACAGTGTCGTGATCGAGCATTGCTAATAAGACGATGGTTTGTGGCCAATTATTACAAAAGTCAGGGCTTATTCCGAAGACCTCTTTATAGACTTACTCTTAATTGAAATAGTCTTGGCTTGCACGCCAAAGCTAGAGACTTTCCCATGCACAGTTACCAAATCGCCTTGCTCGAGCTTCTTATAAACATCCATTCCAGGGCATACGGGTTTACTCAACGGCCAAGTAAACTCCTTCATAAACACAGCTGGGCTGCAGCGGTAATGACTATAAGCTTCAGTTTTTCTGTCGACAGTAAGTTCTATACGGCCCGCCTCGCTAGTCAAATGATGCAAGACAGCCGGCAAACCGGAAAATACCGCAAAGGCTAGTACTAGACTTGTCCCAGCGCTAGCCGTAAGAAACGCCAATAGACTTCGAATTGGTTTTTTTCTAAGGGGCAGCCAAAGCCTGCTCGTCCTAGGCAAAAGCAAGGAACCGGCCCCCAGCAAAGCAAGCAAAAGCCCAACATACACAACGGCCACCACCCCCCAAACACTAATCGTGCTTGATACATTGGAGAAATAAGAATAAAAAGCTAAAAAGAGTGTAACAGCTAAAGCCATCAAGAATATGACACTGGCAACGCGCTGCATTGTCGAAAGGCGGGCCCAAGTAGTAAAGCCCTGGCGCAACCTGACATGCTGCCAATCAACGGCTTTATGCCGCTCAATGGCAAGGCGAATATCATCAGGTAAATTATGCTTATCGTAACTTACCCCGTTAAATACAACTTTATCGTCCATCTCTGATTTGAGTTTGCGCACATTAGATAACTTGTGGCCAGCGTAGCTAGAGTGGCACAAAACCACTATTCTAGCTAAGTAGACGAAGCAGCGAGCAAATACCAGACATAATTTTTACTCTTCCATACTAATAATCGTGAAGCGCTCATAATCGCAAGAAGCTAAGCCTTAGCACAACTGCTATCAACGTCTCGAGTAGGCGACTGAAAACATACATTGTTACCGCGTATATAACAGGGTTAAACACCTTACTGGGCTGGTAATGTTGCAGGTAACAAGTTTTCTCGGTAGTGGCGTTCTAGCATCTTCGCGTCCTTATCAGAAAGCCAATAAGCGATTCGCTGCCAATAATCAGGGGTAGCGATTTCGGCATCGATCACTTTATTAAGCCGCTCTACGACCGCCCTACCTAAATCGGTTTTGCTACAGCTCATCCAAATTAATACGTATGGAGGAGATTCACTGATTTCGACATTAACAAACTTATCTGGATCTAGATTTTTTGTCTGGATCATGTAATTGAAGTTTAGAGGGTATTCAATAAAATAATCCATACGTTTCAATTGAAGCATATCCAACAATTGCCCCGTGTTGGCGCGTCTTTTCGTTAGGTTTGGATCGACCAAATATTGTTCAAGCAATGGATCCAATGTTGCGCCATACGATCGGCCAAGTTCGAGCACACCATTTAGCATATAATTTTCATTGATGGACTGAATCGACAACTGTTCTGGTTCCCTTAAACGCAAAAAAGTATCTTTCAATAAGACTATTTTGAGGGATAAGCTAATAGCGTATGGCTTAGTAAAAACTGAGTGTTTAGCTCGCTCTTCAGTATAAAAGCGATTGGTCATGCAAGTGGTTCTTCCAAGCTTCGCCTCTTTATCGACCCTGGAAAAAGACATATGGTTTTTCTTATGTTCAAATTCAGGTAACCGGCTAATAAAGTAATCGGTGAATCGATCACCCGCCCCCTGCCCTTTGAGGTCACCTTCGGTAATAAAATATGGCGGCCAGTCAGTAACTGCCCATATAACCGTATCTTTTGCGTTGGCGGCTAAACTGATTACAGCCAGCACTACAGTACAGAGGTTTCGAATTGATTGCATGACGTTCATTTGGTACCTGAGTGTGGACTTATCCCACATAAGAACCGAGAGTCCATGAGGACTTTCAATGCAGGCTACTGTGAAAATACAATCAATAAAGACAGTCACAATTAAAGTGTAGCAAACAATCTATCCCACGCCTGGGCATTGATTTAAGTGAAGTGGTATTGAAGATTTCAAGAAGTGTAGCGAGATTTATAAATTAAATAGTAGTAAAAGCCCCTGACTGGACAATGGAACTGCTTACTTAAGTTAGGATGACTAACCAATCAATTATTAATAAAATTTGCGATAAACATATGAGCTATTATCGAGAGTAATTTCAGATTTTAGCCAACCTCTCGATCCCATAGCTTAGCCAGACGAGCAAAGACAAAAGGCACTCCCCCCCAGTTAAGCTTCCATGAAAAGCTATGGTTCAGAAAGATCTCCTGCAACAGTCATGCGCTCTTTAAGAGTTCATTTCAAAACTAGGATCAATTCGAGACATGATCAACATATCAATGTATTGGCCATTTTTAAAAGTACTGAGGCGCTTTGTACCTTCAGTTTCGAACCCTACTTTTTTATAAAGCGATATAGCTGATAAATTATCGGCATGAACTTCAAGATCAAGCCTAATCAGGTTCAACCAATTGTCTGCTTGATTAATGGCTTCACTCATCAAGGCCTTGGCGATACCCTTTCCATGGTAATCAGGATGAACTGCGATGGCTAAAGATGCACTATGCTTATCGCGAACTTTTGTATTCAAGAAGATTGTGACGTGACCGACAACCTTACCCTCTGACTCAGCCACCAGCGTGTACTGCCCAGCCCCCGAAAAAAGGGCTGATACAGATTCGGAACTTAAAAAAGGTTTTTGAGATGTGTTTTCGCATACAGATTGAAAACTATAGATTGTATGAAGGTCTTTAAAGTCAGCCTCTTCTAAATGTCTAATATTCAACTTTATCCCTTAGCAGCCAGCCAATATCAAATCAGATATTCCAATGGTAAATCAAAGTAGCAACCGCAACATCAAAAATTATACCCGCATTAATCTTCTGCCGACAGATCGACCTAATTATTGATCTTCAATTTGGAAAAATTAGCCTTTGCCTGCCATAAGACTATAAAAGCCAACATAATTGGCAACATAGAAAACAGACCAAATTGCACATTTCCGCTTTTAAAAATAAAGAAACTAGAAAGCGCAAACCCGGCGATAGCAAAAACAGCTCCGAGAGCTCTCGCTCTAGGCCAAACAAGCAATAACGCCCCAGCTAACTGAATCGCTCCGAAAGTGACAATCTGAGAAACGCTTAAACCAAATCCCTGTAGAAACTCCAGCTCCTGTGGTGCCCGCATAATTTTGGCAAGCCCAGCTGCTGCACTGACTATAGCTACTATAGCGATTAAGATTATTCTTAGAATATTCACATTGATGTACCGGCCGTTTTTATGAATGCTGAACTACATTAGAAATGTATCGACACATTTATACCTCGACTACCGCAATAGGACCACGACAGATATACGACAGCAGCCTCAGTTAAACAGCGAGCTAGACACAATTACGTGCCAACAGCGCACAATATCAGGAGTAATAAACGTAAGCGTACAGACCCGCGAAGGAAGGTAAAATATATATTGCCACAAAGCCAAAGAACATCATCAGCCCATCTACCCTGCGGGTTTTGAACAAGTAATACGGAAGCAGTATAGGCAAAAATAAGTAGATAAACAGGCCAAAATCAAACGGCGCACTGAAATTTGACTGCCTAGAATCGTGTAGAACCCATGTGGCCGTTACAAAAGCAAAAATAACAAAGTAAAGCACTACTGCTCTGTCTGATAGCTCGCCTCCATCTAAATTCACTGATACTTCAGCTATTGACACCAAGCCACAAAGAAGAAGCAATAGGCATATTAAGTAGTTGGGAATGGATTTCATGCTATCTTATTCCAATAAATTCCATATATAAAATCATGCTCCAAAAAACCTTCGCATGACTACTCTCAGTGTCTTCGAATCAGAGCTCTTAGGTTGAAATAGGCGGTATAACAGCACTCACTCTTACATATATCGAGTATTGATGGCCTATTGGTGGTAGCTAAGCTCATAATTATAATATAGGGCGATGGTGTCCTCGCCATTTTGTACAGCCCTAACATCGTCAGAGAAGTCTTCTATTTTAATTTTAAATTCTTCCCCAAGACCTTGTTTTAGCTTGTTGATTCTTTCTTTAATCAGTTCCAGAAGCTTCTCTGAATATAAATTTCTGTCTTCTATTGCTAGAGTATATTTTCCGGTGCGTAGTTCTAAGCCAGTAGAAGACTTAGCTGATTCAAGGAATACATTGAGCCGTCTTATGGCTGCAATGACATTCTCGCGATCTGACAACGGAGTAAACACTCTCATTCGGTAGCTACTAGCGGGGCCATAAGAGCCGAGTAGCGAGCTTTTGCCTCGGCCATTATACGTAGATGCAACACGCTTGATACTCATATCCCCCCTTTTACTAGCTAGTATACCAAGACGATCTTTGAACTTATCCAACCTCTCCCACTGCTCAAGAAGCCCATCTTCATCGACTTCAGCAGTAATATCCACCGCTACATGTGTAGCACGTACAGTAATGGAATCAGAGCGTACATTCCCAGAACTACCTCCAACAATAGTGATATCGCCTGCAAACGAAAACGCAGGTAGTAACAGCAGTAAGACAAGCAGTTTTTTCATTAAATTTTCCTTATCTTGGAGAATAACAGCCCCACAGAATAAGCTGATACGGGCGAATAAGATCTAGCATTTGTTTGCTTGCATGAGAAAGCAGATAAAGATCTTAAATGTGATAGTAAAGAACAATACATACTGGGATGAAGCTAGGGTTTGACATCATAGTCACTTGTTATATGTTGAGCTAAATGCCATAAGCAATAACCGCAAAAACTAACCCAAATGGAAGACAACAAACCGGAACCCACAAAAATGCCACCCTGTCACTTTGTTTAAGGCTATATCGGCTGGGGAATAGCTTTAAGATTTGATAGCAATAGTACCCCACAAGAAGCACGCCCAAAATCAAATTTTTTCTATTCTGTGGCTCTAGACCGAATACTAAAAACAATGGGCCTAGTAATGCAGCAAAACACATTACAAATACGTGTAAAGAGCGATTATATGAAGCGTGAAGATCTTGTGGATTCATAAATACATATAACACCAATATAAGCCGCGCAGTTTACTGCGTCAGCTTGATATTCTTGTTAACTTTTTGAACCACTATGCTGTTATTCGGTATTGCAACGTTGATACCCGTGTTTCCTGGTATAGGTGCGATTACTGTATTTTTACCAATTCCTCTTAGTAAAATAGATGTGTTTTCGAATGCCATGTATTCCTTCCCTATACTCTTTGGTAGCGGAGTAATACCATACGATTCAATGAGTTCTCCATATGACTTCTTGACATGGATTATTACACCTTCTGACTTAATGCTCAGTGCTGAAATTGAGCCAAGAAGTATTTTCCCCGACATCCCACCTAGTAGCAATGGAATAAGTAGTGCGAAACCAGCAATTTTGTATCTGGCAGAGCTGTAATGTCTCTGATCTTTTTCGTACTCCTCCTTCTGAATGTCACTGAGTTGAGATAAAGGAGAGTTAATTTCAGACTTCACTTCAGACAGTTTAAGAGTTGCCTTCTTATGCGTTGCAGCCATTACTGCAAGCCCCCAACAACAAAGAAGGAGTGTAATTATTGACGTCGGTGTAGATAAGCCTGCAAAAGCTATAATTAAAACGCCAAAAAATGACAAGCCAACTAAAGACAAGTCAGGCTTAACATATTCAATGACAGTAACGTCTTTCTTAGCAAACTTATTATAGAGTGTTAGTGCCCAGTTCTTTAGCTTCCACGCAGGATATAATGTGACGCCTAGCGCATATAATGATGCTGAAAACAATAGATAGAGAGCACAGAAAGAAACTGAAATAAATATTAGTGCTAACGTGTCTCCGGCAGTAACGCCTTCAGGAAAATACTGAATTTTGTAGCAATACGCTAAAAAGGCGAGGCCGCCAGCAACAATCCCTAGTCGTGAGGCAACACCGAAAAACTTAGTGGATACATCAAGGTACTTTTCTAAACTGACAATCTTTTCCATTTGTAAACTTTTACTTCCTTAAAGTTAACGCTGCTATAAATTTCGGCTTTGTAGTTGAATGTTTTGTGGTAGCGTAGCGTTTAACCACAAAACAAGCGACGAAAAAGCCGTTAATTTGATGGCCTTGTTATTGCGTCTGAACCCCTGAGCCCAAAAAACCAAATTGAAAACGCTACAACTAGTGAATAATATGCCGTCATAATCGATAAGAGTATATTTCCAGTAGTCAATATAAAAACCACGGAGGGGAAAACAGAGCACACCAGCAGCGATACCAAAGAAAGCTTACCCAAACGTAAAAGGACATACCAAGTTAGTGTGCCTAATGTCATGTTAGCTAAATACGCAATTAGCGTTCCCCATATGCTAATTAATATGGATGTCCCCATTGCTGCAAACAGGCCTTTGGCATTGCCCAGCAGATCTTTGGCATCAAATTGAAGGATACTCAGAATAACTGCCAACAATACAGTAGCCGGTAAAATTGAGAGCGGTGCTAAAAGCATCCCTCGCCAGTATGCGATTTTAATCGAATAACCTTTCTTCATAAATTATCAATTGCAGAGTTAGTAGCTATAACGCCCGCATTTGCAGCTGGTTTGGAGCGTAGCGGAAAACCAGTCCGACAACATGCGCTTGTTAGCATATATCTCGATCACACTACTTAGCCTTGCTTGCTGTTTTAAATAGTTCCGCTACTCCGGGCATAGTCGGCCCAGACTCTGATGCAAGAAGGCCAGTTTCTGTACGACTGAACAGTGCTTGCAGTACAATTTCTCTAGAAGAAGCATCTATATCCCCCCCATGGTTAAGAGCAAGATAAAGATAGGTTAGCTGTTCACGTTCTTCTGCATCCCTCATGAGATGAAAAGCACTAAAGACCAATCTTGAAATAGTTCGAATTAGAAAAGCGTATACCGTTAGTATTGACCCCAAAATTATTACGCCCTGCAAGGTATGTAACTTCACCCCTACTTCTTGCCCCTTTAGCCATGCAACGAAAAAATCATAGAAGTATACGAAACCTAATAGCACGGAAAACACCAGAGCTAAACTCCATAGGCCACCTTGAATGCCATACCTTCGTGCTGCCTTCTTCCAATACTCTGCTGGCTTTTCTAATCTGAGCTTTTCCTGATACGTATTTTCTAGTTCTAATATGCGTGTTCTACAGCCATCCATATAATTTATGAATTCATCTTTTTGGGAAGCCAACTGAGTAGAATGTTCCGCAGATGAGGCCTGCATCCATTCATCCCACGCGGTAGAAACTTGCTCTTTCCACTCATCCCAATCTTCTTTTGTTTCTTTATCCCAACTGGAGAAATCTGCTTTGAATGCCTCAACCTCACCAATTAAGTTACTTGTGGTTTCATCTAATTGGTTTCTTAAATGCCCAAGTGAAACCTTTTCACCATTTCGCCTCTTAACCAACTCAGAATCTTGATTGATAAATTCATAAGCCAGCATTATCCCAGTAAAACCCTGAGGATGATTATTGTTATTGAGCTGACCTCGTAGAATAAAGTCAATGAATGCTGTCGCAGCTACATTTCCATGCGATTTATGACACTTTGCATAGACACTGCTATAAGGATGCCCACTCCATATCCACTGACTATTCAGATTGTTTAGATTGTTTCGCTGTAGGTTCTGAAATTGTTGATTGAATTGGTTATCATCCCACTTTTCTATATTCGCTTCCCAGTTATCAATCGTGTTAGTGATATTCTGTAATACCGAGTGGGCATTCATATATTGATGTACATTCCGCTCATTCTTTTCGAGCAAGTCTCTCTTTTCTTTCCAGTAATTCTTTTCTGCCTCAATAAACTCGTATAGTTCTCGAAGTCCTGTAAATTGCCAGGCCTTATTTGATGCATCAGTTATACGAATATTTATTGCACGACTCAAAGTCATAACTCCTTTTTTGTTCGATTATCGGCGAGATGCTAACGCTTGATTCAGGTGCGCCGTAGGCGTCACTTGGAACCACTTGTTAAGTGCGACCCTCAGTATATTCGTTGTGCTTCATGCCGTCCTGAATACCACCTGATTGCTTGCTGTGCGCATACTTTCATGCACTTAGCTAAAGATTCATAATCAGATACTGGAATTTCACTACCTGTTGGATCGTAATTTGCTTTTGCATGCGCAATTGAATTTCGTGTAGAAACAATACTTGCTGCCAGCTCAGATAATGCGTGTTCCTCGTTATTTTTACGAAGGTTGGTCATCCATTGTTTTTTTATTTTTCCAGGAATTAGTTCCGTTAGCTCTGATGCATCGCAGCAAGTCGCAATAGTAACCTTTAGTGCTTCTCGGTCTTTTCTATAAACCTTATTGCTTTCATATACTTTTTCTAATTCAGTTATGAAGTCTGCTTCAGGGTTTAAAGCTCTTCGACTTAACAGTTTCGTACGAACTTTATCTATGAGTTGAATTTTAATTACGGTTTGAGAAACGAATTCAATGACTTTTGCAAAGTACAATATTGAGATGTCATCAGAAGGTGATTCAATAGCTTTATTGTATAAATCTAAAGGTTCTGAAAGACCTTTCCCGATAATCAAAGGTCTTACCTTATCAGGAAATTCATCTTCAGCATGATCATCTTCGTCATCATCTATAATTTCTGGCCTTGGGCTGATTGAGAAGTCTAGCCCTATACTTGCGCTAAGTTCAAATATGAAAGATTTATAAATATTCCTAGCAAGCTCTAAGTCTATTTGCTTATCAGAGTATTCGATCTCAATAAATATGTCATCAGGTGTAACTGGTGGAAAATACTTATCATAACTTCCATTACTTGCAACGATAACACCAAAAATAGTGGCTCCACTCGTAATTCTGCACTTGCAATCAATCCCACTAACTTGGATGGTCGTTAGAAATGCACCATCAAGTTTGTTTTCTATGTGATTCATAGCCGAGTAGAATTCAGATGCATTATCAGAATAAACAGGGTGAACCCTTACTAAGAACCTTTTCTTTGTATAACATTCTACATTATCAATGAGCTTTGCTGATTTTAGTTCATCGATATAAGCTTCAAGGTCTTTTACCTCAATATCATAATCATATTCACATCTTGGAAGATATAAAGTTACAGTCTCATTTAGCCATGCTGAAATGACCTCTTGCTCAGAATCTCCGTCTTCAAAGTCTTCTTCAATTTTTTCAGGAGAAAAGTGTTCCGTTGACAAACAATACTCATTTTCAAGTACAGCCAAACTTTTCTCAGTATTCTTTATAAATGTCTCTATGTTCACTTTATAACTTCGATGTTGATGGTTGTAGCACTTAACGCCGCCAACAGCGGCCGAACGTTTTTTGTGAGGTCCTGCACAAGCGTTTTTTGCTTGTGCTTCGTTGCTTGGCCTTGTTATATACACTGCTCATAGGCTCGAAAGTATACTGTTTCCAATTTCTACTGAATCCTCATGATGGGAGCAGAAGTCGTCATAATCAAATGTTGGGTAAAAATACAGCTTTGCCCTTTTACGCTTAAAAAAAGCAACCAGCCATTTTAGCGGACTTTGGCTAGAATCTCTAAGCGACTGCACTAAGTCATCTAGTTTTAACGCAAATAATTCAGCATCATCAAAATGTTCGGACGGAAAGTTCGGCAACCCAGGCTTCTCCCGAGCTATGGAAGCCGCGAGTTTCAAGTTTTCGATTAGTTCTTCGTCCACTTTGTTCATTAGGATATATAACGCTTAATTGAGACGCGTGATTTTTACGTCGTTTTCCAATTCCTTGTTAGGCATTACTTAACAAACTCATACTCTAGCCATTCTGGCCGAACACCTAATTCTAAAAATTCCCTAACTACTTTTGCAGACATCTCCTTCGTCATGCAGTACTTCCTATCTAATGCCTCTGGCTCCCCAAAAGAGATCTTAGTTCTTGTGTTCACGCTTAAATCTTCAGGCTCAGAAGGTGACAACACTCGATACTCACTGTCACTATGATCATGAAAAATTAGGGCGCATGTATTATTCGCCCACTCAATCATAAAATATGATCGTATATATATCTTTGCTCCAAAAATAAACTGTTGCCACTTTGGCCGAAAGCCATCATCTGCACATAAATGTATGGATCCGGAGCTCCCTGCCAATACCGATTCAATCTTTGCAATCACATCATCGAAGCATTCTATGGAGTGGTCTTCATCTCCAACTTTAAGAAAATACCTTGGATGTTCCCGTATATTCATTTGTATGCCTAACGCCCAAAGCAGAGGTGGCGGAGCCATCCTGCCCGCAGGGCTTTACTGGCTTTTCTTGTTAAGTGATTTTTACAGTATGGCGCAAACATCGGTAGCTTTCAGCTGAATTGTCGTATGGTCTTCGGGCACCGAAACTAGCTTAAATGCCTGCCCCTTGAAATAGCTTATGAGGCGTTGCGCTCTGGCTAGCATTACCTCACCTTCCTCCCTGTTTGCCGCTACTCCGCTCTGGAAATAGTCCCCTCCAGCGTCACCGCTACCTAAATCAACGTAGTTACCACCTTTTAGCTCAAACAAGTAATAGGTGCTTAAACCAGATTTTTGCGGATACATAATGCCCAGAACGGAGTCTTCATACTTGCAATACGAGATAAACGCTTCGACGGCACTAGCTTGTAGCGGTAACAATAGGATCAGAGTTATTAGATATCTCATATTCACTTAACAGCTAAATAAACAGACAGGTAGAATTACAACTAAAAAGCGGACGCGTCTTATTAATTTGGGAATTTCAGAAATAATAGGATAGTGTCCGTTTAATAAGCTAGCTGCATTCCTTTGTCTAAAGCTCTAATTTATTGTTTTATCTGGGGTTTTACAAGTACTAGAAGAATCATACTTAATTAACGAGACCTGGCGCTTAAAGCTTTATTTCTTGGTTTCGATTTTGCTTTTTCTCTTGTGCAACATGTTTAGGGTACGCGCAAAATGGCGCTATGTTACTGATTCAGTTCAATCTAGTGTTTTATTAATAGTTAATTCCCCAATTAATAGGAACAGGCCGAGATTAGGGCTTAAAAATCAAAGCTGTATAAAAAACCATCTAATACTTCTAGGGCTTCCACCATGGGGCTTTGTCTTCTATGTGCAGCACTCTGTGGATGTCTTCGCTGTATGGTGTATCGAAGCTGCCTAGGGCTATTGCTACCCACTGTGCCCATTCGCCTTCTGTGTAGCCCCACTCTAGATTAGAGCCGCATTCGTTGCAGAAGCTGCGCTCTACTTTTTCGCTGGATTGATAGCGTTTAATTTTGTCTTGGCCTTTGGTGTAACGTAGTTCGCTGCGGCGGATACGAGCATAGGAAGCGAATGCGGCGCCGTGTTGCTTTTGACACATTTTGCAATGGCAGTGCGATGCGGTAACGGGCTCGGCCAGTATTTCATATTGGATAGCGCCGCATAGGCAGCTGCCTTGGTATTGCACGCTGTCTTTATTTGTCATTTGTGATCATTATTGTTTTTTGGTTTGCCTTTCAATTGCGGCGTTCTTTTTAATAGCGATTTTCTTGTTATAGAAAGGGCATATTAAAACGGTGCGCTGCGCAGTAAATCTAAGAAGTGATTGGCTTCGCTGACTTGTTTACCTAGCTGCTCTTCTACGTCTTGTTGGGCGTTTTGCCACAGTGGGTAGGCTTCGCGAAGCAGCTTTATGCCTTTATCGCTAATGCGTAAGCCGCGCTTTCGTACACCCTCTTCTACCCTTCGCTCTATTAAGCCGTCGGCTTCTAGTAACTTGGCCCCGCGTGTTAGCGAGGTGCGCTCCATCCATAATTTATCGGCAAGCTCGGTGATTGAATCGGGCTCTATACGCGCGACGGCCGCCAGCAGGGTGAACTGCGTAATGGTAATACCAAGGGGGCGCAGCGCACTGTCGTAGCGCCGGGTTATGGCCCGGGCGGCACTTAGGGTACGCACCGCCATGCAGCGCCCAGTTATGTTTTCAATCATCTTTTTATCGCTCATACCGTAGATATACACGATTATCGTTGACTTTCCAATCGTGCATATGCACTATTAATGTGTATACGCACGATATTGATTGTAAACACTTGCTGTTTAAAGCGCGACATACGGCACTCAAGACATCGGTACTGGGGGCCACAAAGACATGGAATCGCGGCTTTAAGTACGCCCAATAGCACTTAAAAAGCTGCACGAGGAAAGGTAGCGCTAGTAAAGGCAGTAAAAAGCGGCAGCAGCGGCATTAAGAACAAGTGCCCAGCAGCCAGAAGACATCGATAAATATTTATGTGCTGGCCCCAGCCATAGGCAAATGGCCGGCATGGGAAGAGCATTCGAAAAGTGAACATTAAGAGGCCTGAGATTATGGCGAGTAGTACGCAAATACCTAAATGGATAGACCGCAGCCTTGCCTACCCCTGGCTGCTGATTCTATTGGCGATGGGGCTTATTGCTGCCAGCGCTAGTTTTTTACCCAAGCTTAGCAAGGATACCTCGGCCGATGCTTTTATCGATCCGAACTCTAGCGCGCTTATTTATAAAGATAAGGTAGAGCAGCTGTTTAGCCTTACCGATCCAATTGTTATTGCGGTCATAGATCAAGATGGCATTTTTAATGCCGAAAACCTCGCCCTGTTAAAGCAACTAAGCGATGGTGTTAAGCAGCTGAAATATGTAGATCCGGATCGGGTAACTAGCCTTGCTACGGAAAACAATATCAGCGGCACCGCCGAGGGTTTAATCGTCGAGGGCTTTTTAGATAATGACACCGAGCACTTTAAAGCGCCCGCTAATAGCGAACAACGCTCAGCTGAGATTCGCACAGCCATTGAAGACTTCCCGCTTTATCAAGGCAGCCTAGTTGGCAAAGCGGGCACCGCTACTTTGATTGTGGCCGAGATCTTAAATGAAGATGAAGCGCAGCTGGCCTACGATGCGGTGGTAGAGCTGGTAAACAAAACCCCTAAGCCAGAAGGCACGGCGGTACATATTGCCGGTGAAGGTGCGGTAGCAGGCTTTCTTTCTACTTACATCGATCGTGATGCCAGCCGCTTGAACCCCATGGCCGGCTTGATTATCACCATTGTGTTATTGATTGGTTTTGTTTCGCTGCGGGCCACCTTACTGCCTAACATTATTGTAGCGGGCACAGTCTTGGGCAGCTTTGGCTTAATGGCGGCTTCTGGTACGTCTTTCTATGTGATTACCAATGGTTTGGTGGTGAATTTAATTGGTATCTCTGTGGCCGATTCCATTCATATTTTATCGGCCTATTATGGTATTCAGAGAGCGCAACCTAGTATCGATAAAAAGCAGGCCGTTAAATTAGCCGTTGCCAGCATGTGGCGACCTGTTAGCTTAACCAGCATTACGACCATTACCGGTTTTCTCGCCCTTTCGGCCAGCGCCACCATGCCCCCTGTGCAAGCCTTTGGTTTATATGGTGCACTTGGCGTTGGCTTAGCATGGTTGTATTCATTAACTTTGTTGCCAGCGCTAATGATTTTGTGGCCGTCCAGTCGTATTCCCCTGCCGTTTCGTAACAACAAAAGCCACAGCGATAAACCCAAAGCAGTGGAGCGCTTGCTAAATGGTTTTGGTAAAGCCGTTTTGCATCACCCTAAACTCACCATTGCTATTGGCGCCTTTGCTTTTGCTATCGGCATAATTGGCGCAGCACAAGTTAAAGTGGATGAAGATAGAATTGAAAACTTTCAACAAAGCGAGCCGGTGTATATCGCCGATAAAGCCATCAATGCCGCCACCGATGGTATCTACAACTTAGATATCCTTGTCGAAACCGATAGTAACGGCGGCCTATACAGCCCCGCGACACTGCATAAAATCGCCGATCTACAACGGTATGTAGAAAGCTTATACAGCGTTGGTGGCAGCACATCGATTGTGGATTATATTAAGCAGCTGCACCGCTCGGTAAATGAAGGCAATAAAGATTTTTATAGCATTCCTGACGATCCAAACCTTATTGCACAACTGTTCTTCCTATATGGCGCCAGTGCCGACCCAACGGATTTTGAAGAGGAGATTGATTACAATCATCGCCAGGCGCTCATTCGAGTACAGGTCAAAGAAGGCAAGTACAGCAACAATAAAATCCTAATCCCCAGCATCGAAAAATACATAGAAGAGCACTTTAGTAGCCCAGAAATTCAAGCCACGGTCACTGGCCGTGTCGCCGTGAACTATCACTGGATTAAGGGTATCGATCAGTCCACGCTGTTTTCCATCATTATTTCTTTTATCTGTGTTACGGCTACCGCCATGTTGGTTTTTAAATCAATAAGCGCTGGCTTGCTGGCCGCCACGCCTGTAGGCCTCGCCATATTATTGGTGTATGCAGTAATGGGCTTTAGCGGCATACCGCTAGGTGTTAGCACCTCGATGTTTGCGGCGATCGCGATTGGGCTGTCTATCGATTTTGCAATCCACACCTTAGACAAGTTGCGCGAAATTGGCCGTGAGTATGGCCTAAGCGCCGAATCACTGATGGCTTTTTACCCCGATACCGGTCGTGCACTGCTCTTAAATTTTATTGCGGTAGCGGGTGGTTTTGGGGTGCTAATGAGCTCGGAGGTTCCACCACTGGTTAAATTTGGTGGCCTTGTGGCCGTTGCGGTCTCGGTCGCTTTTCTGTCTTCGCTTAGCCTATTGCCTAGCTTGGCACTGTGGTTACAACCCAAAGCGCTATTAAGCAATAACTCATCAACTGAAGAACACCAGGCCGAGGGAGAATCTTATGAAACCCAATATAAATAGATCAAAATTCCGCAAAGCGTTGAGTTTGAAAAATAGTGTTTTAAGTATCGCCTTAAGTTTTGCCGCAGCCAGCACACTGCAAGCGGAAGGTGAAAGCATAGAGCCAAGCACATTAAGCGCTGATAAAATTATCGCCAAGGTAAACGCTCGCCCGGAAGGTGAGCATGTTATCCGCAACTTCTCTATCGAGCTACGGGATAAAAATGGCCATACACGCCGCGAAGAAACCATCGCCCACCGTCGTTATTTTACCAGCGATAAAGGCGAGCAAGAAAAACGTACCATTATTTTTTATACCGAGCCCAGCCGCGTAAGAGGAACCGGCTTTTTAACTTACGATTACGCCAGCCCAAATCGCGATGATGATCAGTGGTTGTATCTACCCGCGTTGCGTAAAGTGCGCCGCATATCCGCATCCGATAGAGGCGATTATTTTCTGGGCACTGATTTCACCTATGAAGAAATCAAAAAAGAACAAAAAATTGAGGCCAGCGATTATCAATTTAGGCTACTAGGCGAAAAGGAAATCGATGGACGACAACTGCTCGTGGTAGAAGGCCTACCCTCCAAGCCACAAATCGCTGCAGAGCTTGGTATATCAAAAGCCATTTGGCATATAGATCCAAGTATTTGGATGAGCCGTCTGAGCGAATTCTACGACCAAAACGGTAATCATAGCCGCACCATGCAGCTAGAAGCCGTAGAGGAAATCGACGGCTATCTTAGCAGCAAACAAATCTTTATTAGCAATCACAAAACCGGACACAGCTCGCGCATTCGTTTTTCCAATATAGATTATGCAAGCCATGTACCCGAAAAGCTATTTACCCAAGCGCGATTGAGACGCGGCCTATGATTCCTCTATACCCTGCTAAACGGGCGCTTAGCCCCCTTCTTTTGGGGGTACGCTTTGTTGTGGCAACATTAACTGCTGTTTTTCTGTCTGCGCAATTAATGTTGCCCAACAAAGCGCTTTCTCAAAATCTAGGAGCAAGTAGCCAGATCGATATTAGGCATAGCCTAGATATACGCTACGCGCTGGGCTTTGATAAAGGTGAGACTCAATTTGCCGAAATCAGCTATAAGCCGGAATTATCTGGCCGCTTAAATGATGGTATCGATTATTTTGTTTCAGCTAGAGTACGAGCTTTCTCAAGCCAGGTGCTTGAGAAGGGCACAATGAGTAATCAAGGCGATAGCCGCTCTCATATCAATCGACGCAGTTTTATTGGCGATAATATAGAGCTAGAACTCAAGGAAGCCTATGCCGATATCTTTACCGATAACGGCTACCTTCGCATCGGCAAGCAAACCGTGGTATGGGGCCAAGCCGACGGTTTGCGCGTACTGGATCAGATTAACCCCTTAAATTATCGCGAGTTTATTTTGGGAGATATCGAAGACAGACGCATTGCCCTATGGATGGCCAAGTTAGAACATAGCTTTGCGGATATCACCGCAGAATTCATCTGGCTGCCTGATCATAGCTATAACGACAGCCCTAATAGCGGCCCCTTTAAACCCACATCATCGCGCTTGGTACCACGGTTATCTGAGAGTTTTCGCGGTACGGTAATACAACAACCCAGCGATCGCCCTAATCGTTTTATCCGTGATGACGATTATGCTTTGCGTCTTAGCGGCTTTAGCCAAGGTTGGGACTGGTCGCTTAATGCGTTTTATTATTACGATGATAGCGCCGCAATAGGTGTGGAGGGCGACATAGGTAGCGAGGTAATTTTAAGCCCCAGCTATAAACGCTCGTTACTCCTAGGCGGCAGCGCCTCTAACGCTTTTGACAAACTCACCTTTAGGAGCGAACTGGCCTATCAAACTAATAAACGTCAGCTGGTAAACAACAAGCCTGGCTTAAACACAATTAACAAAACAGAAAAGTTCGATCAAATCAGCAGCGTGTTAGGCCTAGATTATCAACTCAGTGCTAATACCCTAATTAGCGGCCAACTGTTTGTAAGCGCCCTACTAGATTCAGGAGATATCGACCAAACATACAATAGCGCCACCCTACTGGCCCGCCAAGAGCTGCTAAACGATACTATCATTTTAGAAGGTCTAATTATTCACGACCTAGACAAATCCGATGGCTCGTTACAGCTATCAGCCAAATACTACCTAGACGATGCCATTACCCTAAAAGCCGGCATGGATATTTTTTATGGGGATAGAGAGGGGTTGTATGGGCAGTTTAGAGAAGCCTGTAGGATGACGGTGGGGCTTGAGTATAATTTTTAACGGATTCGCCCTTTTGTCTCCACATCTCTAGGGGTGAATACGATTCCGCCTTCAAGAAGAATAACGTTTCCGCCACCAGTAACGTATCGAATACCCTATTTCAAAAAACAATGCGAAAGGAATCACTAGTGCAATTAACGAAAAGACAGAATAAACAAATACTAACGTAGGACCAACTGCTAACATAAACCAAACAATCTGCAGAAATACAATGAGGGCTAAATAGAGATTCGTTTTTGAAGAGTTTAAAATACGACAAAACCATTTCACAGTGTATGCAAGCAGCACTATGGAAAGTGCCAGCAAAGTCCAATCTATCACTCTGATAAGCGTGTATTTATAGTATTCTCTTTCCTCCAGGTTTTTCCACTTTGACCTCAGCTCGCTGAGGCTTTCCTCGCTCAAAAATTTAATATCACCAGGTTCAATACGTCCCCCCTCCGCCTTTATTTCCCTATAAGCCTCTAGGCCTTTCTTTTGGTCAGACCACAACCAGAACCTCCAATTTAGGGTAAGTTGGACCATTCTAATTCCTTCAAAGCTATCCAGCTCACTTAACTCTCCTTCCAATACAGGCTTAGCCCAAATTGGCGCATCTAAAACAACTGGTCGTTGCCTACAAGGTCCCCAGGCTTTTTCATAAGCGACGTAGAGCACCTTTTCACAGCTACTTTTACTGCACTTGCCAATAATTGTGTCTGTGCGGTAAGTACAAGATAGCGCTTCACTCTTCATCGGCGCCAGAAAGAGCAGCATCACTATAGCTTGGAAAAAAATTCGCATGATCAACAATCCTTATCCGTCAAAAGCACTTGAGTTAAAGAAGCTTACAGCTTAGTTAAAGTCCTAGATAGCATACTTGCTACTCACATTCAGAATGAAGCTCAATCAGGGCTAGCTTTAATCCCTTTTCAGGCTCAAGCTCCTTAATTTCATCCGCCAATTCTAACTGCCTAATACTTTTTACATTTTCAATGGTCTCGCGAATATCGCGATCAAACTCACTAAAAGTAACCTGTTGATTATTTAATGCCGCGAGGATTACTCCGCCTTCGCGCAAGTAATTAGGACAGCGACGAAGTAACTTTTGATAATCGGGCCAACCCCGGAAGGAACCCTTCTGGAAAGGCGGTGGATCTAAAACAATAATATCGAACTTTGATTGTTTGGCGATTTGGCTATTGGACTTAAGAATATTCTTCTTCCAGATAGACACTCGCTCATCCAGCATCGCGTTTAGCTCGTGGTTATACTGAGCGGTTTTAGTAGCGCTGCCACACATATCTACATTCACAACTTTCTTGGCGCCACCATGCAAAGCGAATAGAGAAAAAATGGAAGTGTAGGAGAATAAATTAAGCACACGCTTATCGGCTGCATGCTCCTGCAACCAAGCCCAGCCACTACGCATATCGGGGAATACCCCAGTATTGCGGTTCTTCCCGATATTTACCTGGCACTGTAAACCCTCTGCCAGCACCGTATCGAATTCCAAAGGTAGCTGCTGCTCAACTGTGCTGCGCGAGAACAGCACTTCGTTTTCCACATCCGGCCAAGGGCGGGCCTGCAAGATAACAGATTCGATAAAGTCATGCTCTTCAAACACCGCCTTCAAAGCAGCCCTAGCCTCATCGGCTAATTCTTCTTCATAACACTGCACAAACAGCACCGGCGGATACCACTCCACATTTAGCTCTTCCAAAGACGGGAAGAATTTACCTCTACCATGGAATACACGGGAGACCTGCGCTGGGCGCTTGCTAAGGTTTTGGGTGATTTCTTGTTGGAGTAGATTTTTGGTCGTGGTCATAAACAGGCAGTGAACTAAAGAACGGATACGATTTTTGGGCAGCTATCTTAATAGCTAAATAGTCACAGTGCCACTGTATGAGCTTGCAACGCGAGTCGGCTGAACATGAGGCCAGCGCTTCCAAACTTTGTGAAATGAAGCAACTACAAACAATAGAGTAGTTGCCTCATTGGAAGCATAGGCTTAAGCACTATTCTTATCGGGCACACTCCAAATCAACAACAGCAAACCTGAAATCATAAAAATAGCGCAGCCAGATAACAACCAGGAATTGATATACCAAACCTCGCCCCACTCAAAGGTGCCGCCCATTATTTTCTTCCAACCATTAAAATGCTGATGGGCTGCCACAAAGAAACCAAAGGCTGCGATGGTGCTGGCTAGATAGAGGTTAATCCAGTGTCTTGGGTTAGGCAGCATCAGTGCCAAACCTAGTATGCCGATAATGGTACGCTGAGCACGGCAATACGGGCAAACATACACCAGGCCAGTTAACTCAGTGGTCCAGGCCACAACACATACAATAATCGCCAATAAGCCCACAATTCGACGATTATTCCAAAGCCAATGCAACAAGGCCTGATCCATAGTAATGCTCCAATATAAGATTTAACGATAACGTTATAATGTAACATTATATGGAGTTTGGGGCATGTGTTTTTTAGTGGTCTCGCACGGAGTTCAATGCACAAGCTTTCATATTTGGATTTAGGGTGTGGTGTTAAGTTTTAAAAACCATATACCTCTAGCGCGGCAACTTCACAACCATTTACCCCCAGGCGGAGAGGACCATCATCAGGGTGCGGTATATCGATGATCTTCTCTCCATTTTCTGTCACTAAAATTTCTATAACCGCCCTTTGCCAATGATCTGCACCACCTACAGTTTTCAACTTTCCATAAGGAATACAAATTGAAAAACTACCGCCAATCCCCACACCCTCATTAAGCTCTCCGTAGTGCATAACCTCAACATCCGCCAAACTAGGAAATTCAAAGGAACTTAACTGATCTGATGGGATATCGATATAGGAAATATCAGTTTCGATGATCAGTGATGACAGAAGGCCTTTACCATCAACTGCCATTTCAACCGTAACTCTGCCATAGGGCGGAAATAGCGAAATATCCAGATAAGCTTTGTCAACCATAGCCTGAGATGGCTCCCATGCAATAGCTTTACTGGTCAGCATAATAAGTAGAACCGACACGACAACTTTGATGTTCATAGTTCCTCCACCAATTTAAGGCTATTTACAAGAAACCTCTGTTGCGTAGCGTATATATAAAGTCAGCTCAGCCATACCAGATCTATCCCATTCGACTCTGCCTTCTAGGCCTGCTACCTTCATCTCGCAAGTTCCTCCGAGTAACTCTTTTACTTTTTTGCTTTCAAAGGCTACTTTTTCAAGGATTTCGTATCGATACTGCTCAGGCCCGACAATACTTAGACCAATGTCACCCAAAAGTTCAATTTCGGTACGGCTAACTAGCTTAGCTTTCGATATAAACTTTCGGAGCTCTGCGATTTGTTGTTTCGGTGATTGTTTTTCGTTTAGCGCCACCTTGACGATGATATTCACATAACTAGTATCAGACTTTTTTCGATCTTCAATTAGCTGTAAGGAGTCATCATTCAGTTTAATCGGCACCAAAAACCCATCGCCGTAGGATAGTTCTATACCATTCACTCGCTTTGAAGCTTTAATTAGATTATCGATAGTTTCTAGAATTTCACTTTTACGAAGGTCTGGAGAACGGCTATCATTGATCAACCTGATCCGTTGAACAAGAAAGTCCGCTTTCTTTCTGATCGTTACCGCAGGCATCTCATAGTAGTCACCGCTATTTGACTGCGCAGTAACCAACACCTCCTCCAACTCCGTCGAGTGAGCACTCGAAAATACCGCAAGAGCTAACAATACAACACAAAATCCTTTCATTTTATCCCCCCGTTAATACTTAAAATTTTCAGTCACTACCTACGCTATCACCACCCCCGAATCCACCGCCAAGTGAACCGCAATGGCCTGCCTGGCTATCTATCTTGCCTGCAGCTACTGACATGCGTGATATATCTACCGAGTTGAGACCACATTTTTCTAATTCACCTGGATCACAAAATAAAACATAGGCAAAATCCCTGTATTGCGAGCTCGAGCCAATACCTTTAAGAGTCGATTTAACTTGTGGGTAAGTATATGGGCCTAAACCTCCGTAACGCTCTTTGAGCTCAGCTCTTACCTTCTGGATAAACTTTCTAAGCTTTCTCTTTTCGAAAAACTCTTTTACATTCATACCATTAACTTCTCAATACTTGAGTTACTCTACACAAAGAAAAACCAACCATTACCATCAAACAATGATTATCTTGAATCTCGAACATAATCGAGCGCCTTCTGGTAGTAAATCTCCCTTTCTTTTTTGAAGCGTAAGGACTCCTTTATCATTTCCATGCTCTGTTCATCACAAGCTGGAGGGGTGCCTGTCCCGCAACCCATATTCTCTTCCATAAGCCTGATATAGTTTTCTTCATTCTCGAGTTTTAATAATGACGCCATCTTCTCTTCGTATTTTCTAGGGTTTTCGAGGCGGTAATTAATGGCATCTTCCATAAACGAAATCCCTGATTCACCCATTGACCAAGGAGAAGGAACTTTATGAACAAACCAATCCCTCTCTAGATGCTCTCCGAAATACGATATATTCGAGTCCAAAGTTAATTCAGCTTCAGATCGGAATTCGCTCTCTCCCAACTCTCCTCTTTCGTATTTCGGAATGCGAAGACTCGCCTGTCTTGCTTCAAGACCCAGAGAATAGATAAGTCCCTGCTCCAAGCCGACATACATTCCTCCCAAGAAGCTGCTTAACGACACAACTAACAAAGAAATAAGCAAGACTATGTTTCGCATATAAAGCCACTACCCACTTAGAAACCAAACATACAATCCCAAAGCAAATATTGAGAAGAGAATAAATACAATAACCCAGGAACCTATTACACTACGACCTGTGCCCTGAACTTTTTTCGCATCCGCCTGATAGCGTCGATAGATCATCCAGAAAAATAAAGGGATGGTTATAAGATATTTGACGCCTTCATAGATACCTAGCGACTCAAAAAGTGTAGTTTCGAATCGCGCTAATTCTTGAGCCCAAATAATTCGCCCTAGAACTAGAAATACTACACATGCTATTAGAATTTCAACCCATGAAACGGAATAATTAGCTCTCTTCATACAATTTCATGTGCAAGCAGGATTGGATATATGAGCGGCTTTTAGCTCAAAAGCGTAGAACAACGAAGAGTAATTCCTTTTATACATCTATCTTCCATCAGGTGAGAAAGCTTCAATCTATTGCTTTATCATTATTTTTTCAAGAGTTTCTGGATTTTGATTGGCCGTATGGCAGGATCGAGCATGAATGAAAGACACCACGTTAGCGCTATTTCTTGATCAAGTCAGGGAAGTACCGCACCACAACTAGATTTGTGGCGCGGTTAAGCTGTAACTCAAAAGCTACAGTTTAGAAAGTAAATAAAATTAAACTCACAAACTCGGCTTAGTATAAGCCGCAGGTTTCTCGCCTTTTTGCTGATAGCGTTCACGCAGTAGATCTTGGCGGGCGCGGGTGCTTACTGGCTTGCCATCGATCCACATATTCAATACGCGGCTGCTTAGCTCTAGCGGATCGCCGGACCACAGCACGATATCGCGACTGCCTACCTTTAAGTAACCATCACCAAGTTTAAAGGTTTTGGCGGGCACGCTGCTTAGTGCACGGATCGCTACATCATGAGGCAAGCCGTGAGCTACGGCGTTGCCGGCATGGTAGCGCAGCTGCTGTAGGTTATGACTATCTGATTCGGTTAGGATAATTTCTACCCCAGCCTTGTGCAGCTTTGCTGCATTGTCTAGACGCTGATGCAGTGAATCAAAACCTTCTGGTAAGTTACGCAGCGGTGATACCAAGACAGTTACCTTATGCTGCTTTAATTGCTCGGCCACATCGATGGCGCCAGCTGCACCGGCAATCACTAAAGAAAAACCAAACTCTTCTTTTAGTTTAAGCAACTGAAGGATATCCGCCGGACGATCCGTTTTGACCATTAGCGGGAATTCGCCAGCCAATAAACGCTTAACTACTTTGATATCGTCTTTTATTGGCTTTGCTTTGGCGCTTTTGGAAACAGGCTTTTTGGCAGTTTCTAGCTTCTTGCGAAGATCTTGCAGGTCTTTTGCGCGCGAACCTTTTCCCTTACCGCCTAAGGTAAAATACAAAGCAGCATCTGCTTTAAGGCGGCTTTCGGGACTTGCACTTAGATCCACACTAAAGGCACGGCCTTCAAATGCACCTTTAGAGCTACCTGCCACTACGGCATGGCTTATACCGCCTTTGCGAGTGTAAGGTATTAGCGATGATTGAAAATTAAACGCTAGGCTTGGATCAAAAAAGAAGCCGCCCTTTTCCTCGTAAAAATCCGAGGTCTTTTGAACGGCGCTAACTTCGGTTAAACCTAATTTATTGTTTACCGCAATAAAACCGGCACTCAGTACCTTGCCTTTACCATCAATAACGGTATCAGCGCTGAGTGCTTGATCAGATAGCTCACGAATAACACCATTTTCAATCAATACATTCATATCGGTTTTGGGTGCTAAGCCTTCACCGTAAAACTTCACACCATTAATCGCCACGGTTTCTGCCAACACACTGGCAGTTGCCAACAGGCCGAATGCCGCGCAGGCTAAGCGTGTTTTATTTAATGCTCTCATTGCTTATCTCCTGCTGGCTGGCCTAATAGAAAATCGCTTTGCGCTTGGAAAGCAGGATCTTCTCTATCGTAAACCTTTGCTCCATCGATAAAGACCTGCTCAGCCTTGGCGTAAACGCTAAATGGGTTTTGATTCCAAATAACCACATCGGCATTTTTACCCATCTCCAAGCTACCGGTTTTATCGGCAATACCTAAAGAACGTGCAGCATTTAAGGTAATCCAACGAATAGCATCGGCCTCATCTAAATCGTAACCAGCCTCCTGGCTACGATACAAAATTTTACCGGCCTCTTGGTTTAGTCGCTGAATAGTACTGGCTGAATCGGAATGTACAATGGCACAACCTAGCTTGCTGGCATCTTTGCCTTTACCGGCATCTACCATGGCGACGTTTTCTTGCACCATATCAAAGGCTTCCATTTTAAAGCCCCACCAATCTGGCCACATGGCGGCACAGTTTTGATTCTCTGCCAATAGATCAGCAATCTTGTAAGCCTCTACTGCGTGGTGGAAAGTGCCAGCGTGATATTTAAATTCTTTAGCCACATCGATCATCATGGCCATCTCTTCGGCCTTATAGCAGTGGTTGTGAATTAAAATCTCACCATTGAGCACACCCATCAAAGTGTCTTTTTGTAAGTCACGCTCTGGGGCATTCTTTATACGGCCAGCATTGTAATCATCCCAAGCTAGCTTATATTCCCAAGCGCTAGCCCAAGCTGCACGATAGCCCGCCACATTACCCATGCGGGTATAAGGGCTTACACCTTTCTTACCGTAAACACGCTTGGGGTTTTCACCACATGCCATCTTCAAACCATAGGGTGCATCCGGAAACTTCATCCCTTGCATGGTAGTGGCTGGCACATTGCGCAAAGTAACCCCACGACCACCGATCAAATTGGCAGAACCCGGCAATAGCTGCAAGGTGGTGATTCCACCCGCACGAGCTCGATTAAAACCAGGGTCTTGAGGCCACACACCATGCTCGGCCCACACTTCGGCGGTAACTGGCGAGGTTACCTCGTTACCATCTTGGTGAGATTCCACCGATGGGCTTGGATAAACACCTAGGTGCGAGTGCACATCGATAATACCCGGCGTTACCCATTTGCCACTGGCATCTAACTCTTCGGCACCAGCTGGCAACACCAAGCCCTTACCAACAGCATCAACCTTGCCACCGATCATCAATACATCAGCCTGTTCAAGCTTTTCGCCATTGCCCAGCAATACCGTTGCATTGCGAATCATCACATCGCTGCTTGGCATGGCTTCATAGGTAGAAGGGAATGGGTTTTTATTGATGCTGACCGCCTTACTTGGCCTATCCCCATTACAAGCCATCAGGCTCACAATAGAAACTGCCAAACAGGCACGCCGGAAATACTTAGGCATAGAGTTATCCTGCTAGAGTTTGAGTTGTTATAGTTTTACAACGAAAGACACAGCCATACACTCAGCCAATTTTCGCGACTTTACCGAAATAAAAGCTCATTTCAGCTTATCTAGACCATCACTGAAGTAGAGAAAAGGTGGGGTAGAAACTCCGGAACAATAAAGAGCGAGCGCCGAACGAACCCAAATGACTCGCGTCTTTTTGCGAGGCATTTTGGTGACCGAGGGAAGCCCGGAGGGCCGCCGCTCGTTCCGGAGCTTCTACCCCGCCTTTTCTCGGCCAGCGATCCACATATTTATTATCTCAAGGGTTGTTGGCAGAAGATGGGGGCTGGCACCTGGAACAATAAAGAACGAGCGCCGATCGTTCCAGGAGACAGCCCCCACCTTCTGCCGATCCACGATTCACTAGCTCTATATCAAGAAGCAAGCACTGCGCATCAACACACAACATGCTACAGTGCAGAAAAAACCAATAATAAAAACACCACTATGACACAACTATTCAAGACCCCAACCGCCACCGCCGTCATTATCGCCAACATGGTTGGCACCGGCGTATTCACCAGCCTAGGATTCCAGCTCGTCGATATTCAGTCTCCCTTCGCCATCTTACTGCTATGGCTAATCGGCGGCATCATCGCCTTCTGTGGCGCCCTATGCTACTCAGAACTAGCAGCCAGCCTGCCAAGATCTGGCGGCGAATATCACTTTATTAGCCGAATTTTTCATCCCTCTGCCGGCTTTGTATCGGGCTGGATATCGGCCACCGTGGGCTTCGCGGCCCCCTCGGCACTGGTTGCCCTCACCTTCGGCAATTATCTAGCTGCCATATGGCCAGCATTAAATCCGCAGACATGCGCACTGGCCCTGCTTGCCGTTATCACTATCGTACACAGCATAAAACGCAGCAGCTCAGGGCAATTTCAAACCCTATTTACCTTAATCAAAGTCGCACTTATTTTAGGCTTCTGCGCCAGCGCCTTGGCCCTAGCGCCAAGCTTGCAAAACATCAGCTTTGTCCCCCAATTAAGCGACAGCCAACTAATGGGCACTGCTGCTTTTGCGGTATCACTTATCTATGTGAACTATGCCTACACCGGCTGGAACGCCGTCACCTACCTAAGTAGCGAAATAGAAAATCCACAACGAAACATTCCCATCTCACTGCTGATGGGCACTATCGTTGTGGTCGTTTTGTATTTGTTATTAAACGGCAGCTTCTTACTGCTCGCTCCAATGGAAGATTTGCAAGGCAAAGTCGAAATAGGCTATATCGCAGCCAAGGCCGCTTACGGTGAAAGCGGCGCCATGATCATGGCCTGCATTCTGGCTATTTTGTTAATCTCTACAGTAAGCGCCATGCTAATGGCGGGGCCTAGAGTTTTGCAGGTTATTGGGCAAGATTACCCACTATTTAAAAAGCTAGGGCAAACCAATAAGCAAGGCATACCCAGCATCGCAATTATCGTTCAGGCGATAGTAACGGCGCTGTTTATTGTAAGTGCTAGTTTTGAGAGCATTTTAATTTTTGCAGGCTTTACCCTAAGCCTTAACAGTGTGCTTACCGTAATCGGTTTGCTTGTTATTCGTCGCCGCGAGCCTGAGCTAGCACGGCCATTTAAAATGCCGTTTTTTCCGATACCGGCTGTTGTGTATTTAAGCTTGATGTTGTGGAGCTTGAGTTATATAGCAATTTATAAAACCCAGCAGGTTTATATGAGTGCCGTTTTGATCGTTATTGGCTTTGGGTTTTATTGGTTGACCAAGAGGATTCAAAGTGGCCAAAGAGAAAGTTAGGTGGCGGACGACCGGTAAAAGGGCAGCGTAACTAATTGAGAAAAATCCCTTTAAAAATCAAAATGTGTAGCCCAGTGTTATGAAAATGATAAAAAACAGTTTAATTCTTGTTTTTATTTTATTCGGTTCCTTGGCCTTCGCCACTGAGAAAAATGTACGCATAGATACTGGCACAGGAATTTTAGAAGGAACACTGCTCGAAGCTAAAGGTAGCCAGAAAGTGGCCCTCATAATTGCAGGCTCCGGTGCTACCGATAGAAATGGCAACAACCCAATACTCAAAAATAATTCACTAAAAATGCTTGCCGAAGGTCTACACAATGCAGGTATATCCTCATTGAGATACGACAAAAGAGGTGTTGGCCGCAGCATAGCAGCTGCCGTTGCTGAAAGTGATTTAAGATTTGAACACTATGTAAATGATGCAAAACTCTGGATTGACTACCTTGCTAGCAACAAGCAATTTAGCGAAATCACAGTAATGGGGCACAGTGAAGGATCTTTAATTGGAATGTTAGCCTTTCAGCAATCTAAGGCCGATATGTTTGTATCTATTGCCGGACCTGGAGAGCCAATAGACAAAGTCCTCCGTAAACAGTTTAGCGGACAAGCCATAGCGATTCAGGAAGAATCAACGCACATTATGAACGAACTACTAAAGGGTAAAACAATTGAATCTGTCTCTTCCATATTGATGCCGTCATTTCGTCCCTCGGTACAGCCTTACTTAATATCGTGGTTCAAATACTCACCGAAAGAAGAGCTAAGCAAGCTTAAAAAACCAATACTTATTGTACAGGGAACTACTGACCTTCAAATAAAGGTAGAGCAGGCCGAAGCTCTTAAATCTACCAGCCCACATGCCAGATTAGTAATAATAAAGGGGATGAATCACGTACTAAAAGAAGCTCCTGCGAACATCCAGGAAAACCTCAAGACTTATTCCGAACCCAAGCTGGCAATAAAACCAGAGCTTATTGAAGCTATTAGCACTTTTGTGAACGGTACTAACAAGGCTAACTAGAATCGTTGGCTAGGAACTAGAGTTTCTCGAATCGAAAATTCTTGTACTAGAACCTGCCAGCTTGTGAAGGCATCTGCCATACCGCATGATGCAGCTCGAATCGCTGAAAGATTTCTTTAGCTTCTTCAACACTCCACTTTGTCCAGTTTGGGCTCAA
>JAOXRT010000223.1 GCA_025800365.1 Cellvibrionaceae bacterium
CTGCTAAGCTTGGCATGCTGATGCTAGCGGCTAGCAGTGCCAGTAGTTTTGTTTTTTTCATCATCGCTTCTCTTTTTCTATTTTCTTTACGCTTTCTGCTTTCTTTCTAATTTCTCTACTCAATAGACACCCAATGTTCCCTTACATTGTGTGCTGGCCTATTAATGCGGCAGGTATTTGCGGGTAAAGTTTTCGTTGCCCGCCTTTTTAATAGCTACATTATCTTCGATACGGATGCCACCAAATGGGCGCATGGCATCAACTAATTGCCAGTTAACACAAACACTTTGGCTGCTGGCTTGTAGCTCGGCTAATAATGGCTCGATAAAATAAATGCCGGGCTCTACGGTAATTACCATATCGGATTGCAGCTTACGGTTTAAACGCAAATACGGGTGGCTTGCTGGTGGCTCTTGGTTGGTGCCGGTCTCATCTTGCTGCCAACCGCCTAGATCATGCACTTGCACACCTAAAAGGTGCCCCAGGCCATGGGGTAAAAATTTACTGGTAATACCTTCGGCCAATGCGGCCTCGCCATCGATATTAATAATGCCAGCGCTTTGTAAAATATCGCCCACTCGGCGGTGCATATCTTTATGGGCATCTAGGTAGTGCATGCCAGGTTTTAGCTCATCAATTAACGCTAGCTGGGCTTTATCTAGCTCGCTGATTAAGCGCATAAACTGCACGCCAATTTCGCTTTCTTCACGACAATAGGTACGACTGATATCGGCCGCGTAACCATTAACGCTAAAACCGGCATCGATCAAAAAAGAGCGGCTGTGATTTAGGCGCTGCTTTTGCAGGTGGGTGTAATGCAGAATAGCGGCGTTTTCATTCAGTGCAATAATATTGCCATAGGGCATATCTTGCTCGCGCAAATCTAGAGCACCGAGATAAGCCTGATTAATTTCAAACTCGCTGGCGCCGGCCATAAAGGCTTCTTTGGCGGCAGTGTGGCATTTAGCCGCCTGCTGATTGGCCAGCTCGATACACTGTTGCTCATATTCGCTTTTGCAGGCACGGTAAAACTTAAAGTGATTCAGTAAGGCAGGCTCGTTTAACTGCCACTCAATACCATTGATTTGCGGCATAGCCTCTGGCAAACCAATAAAGGCCGCCGCGCCTTTAATTGGGCTAAATAGCTTATTCAGCTGATCGGCATCGGCGTATTCCACAATATCAAAATGCGCTGTCCAGAAATCATCTGGCATGGCCAATACCTTATGCCAAATATCAAGCGGCTTATGGAAGAACAAGCTAGGGCGGCCGCTTTGGCGAATCAGCAGGTAGCAGTTGGGCACTTGTAAGAGTGGCAGCCACTCTTTAAAAAACGGGTTCACCACATAGGGATGGTAATAATCATCTTGGAAGATAGGCTCTTGCACGCCCGAGCCAATCATCACGGCCTCAAGACCGGCATTTTGCATATAGGCTTGGCTGCGTTCTAATTTGGTGGCCAGGTGGCTACCGTAGCTAAGTTCAAAGTTCACTCTATCCTCACAATTCACTCTGCCTAGTGGGCTAACAGGCATAAGATGGGGGCTTTAATGTAGCAGCGGCCCAAAGCTTGTCGTTTATTTTTTATTCACTTCATCATAGACTAGAAGGGGCTATCAACACTACTATTAACAGCTGTGCCGAGGCCTACCTCCATAACCATAAATAGGACGTAGCTGCCCTACTAGGCCTCAAGCCTAGATCGCTGATGGCGAGCCAATCGAGGGCGCTCAGGCGCATTAAGCAATAGATGGAGCTCAATATGGGGCTTTCTCAACGACAATGGCAAGATACCGTAACGCTAATCGAGCACTTCAGCGCCGCGGAAGATGCCTATCAGCTACGTATGGATTGCGGCCATGCGCTATTGCGCCTGCTTAATGCCGATCACTTTGCCTCCTATATCTGGCAAAGCGATAAGCAGCAATTCGCCGAGCCCTGCCAGCTCAATCTAGATGAGGCCAACCTTGGCCGCTACAAGGAATACTTTCAGTTTCACGACCCAATAACCCACAAGATGCGCCAGCGCAGCAAGGCGGTATCGGTCAATCAAATCATGCAGCAGCAAGATCTTGAAAAGACCGAATTTTACCAAGACTTCTTAGCACGCGATGGCATGCACTATGGGGTAAACCTCTATGTATTTGATGAGAGCGGGGAGAACCTAGCAGACTTTCGTATTTGGCGCAGCAAAGCACGCAGCAACTTTGAAGCCACAGATTTGAATATGCTGGATATTATCGCGCCGCATTTTCGCAATAGCATGCGCAGGCTAAGCAAGAAGAGCGGGCAGCTGTTGATTAAACAGTTTGGGCTTACCCAGCGTGAATTCGACGTACTAAAGCTATTAAACCAAGCCCACAGTGATCAGCAGATTGCCGATCAACTGCATATAAGCTTGACCACCTGCAGAACCCATATTCGCCGAATTTATGCCAAGCTGGACATACACCAGCGCGCCCAGCTATTGGATTACCTTCGACCTTTTGAGTTTTAACGAAATCTTTAACTACTGAAGATCGACTTTATATTTTAAATCCATTGCCTCGTCGCCGGTCACTCCTCGAAACCCCCACTGATGCTTCTCTTGCACCTTGATGGTAATTTCAATATCGTTCTTATCGATACCAAGCGCTGTCGAGCACTGCTCAAAAATGGTTTTGATCAGCTGCTTTTGTACCTCTTTACTGCGGCCCGCCATCATATTAATTTCAATTACGGTGTAATCGGCAGTCCTTCCTTCGGGGTAAAAATATTCGCCCTCATTCAACAACACGAAACGCTGTGCTCGCTTGCCCTCTGGCATGCCAAGTACAGTCATCATACATTGATGAATTGCGTCTGAAAGAACTTGCTTCACTGGGTCTAGCTTCGATCTAAGACCATAAACAACTATCATTATGCTTCCTTAACATTCAATAAAACTTACTCAAACCTAGACAACCAAGCTGATAAGGTACTAAAAAACTCATAGTTATAGGCCTGCTCTTCATACCACAGCATCTTGGCCCAATAAGCCATATCGATATCTTCACTGCCAAATATGTCAGTTTTATGCATGAGGTGATTCGCCCCTTTAATTAGGGCCACTTTTCTAATCGATGGGTAGTTTCCAGAGCTGAATTCACGATAATTCTTGGCTACGTTGATGTTTTTATCGTCCTTTCCGTAAATCAGTAGTGTTGGCACCTTTAGGCTTTTAAAGTCACCTCTGGCATCAGCATCGATATTTTTTAATACAAATTCATAGCGCTCTGGGCTAATGGCCTGATCTGCTGGCCCAAGTTTTGACAAATAGCTCTGATAATCCAGTTTTTTGCGCAACAGTGCAAAATCACGTCGATGATCTCGAAGCGCCCTGTCATCGCTAAGCTCACCTTGATAACGGGGTGCCAGTGTTGTCCGATAAAAACTCTGTTCTTCCCAGCTTGCAGGAAAGCTGACGCCTACCATAAATTTCAAATCAACTATCTGACTAGCAACCGCCGGAGCAACCCAAGTAGCCTGACTAAAGCCAAACAGCCCAATATTCTTGTTACTAAGCTGATAGCGCTTTTTACTATCAGCAATAATTTGTTTTAACAAGTTCTGACGATCGCGCATGCTATGTGTCAACCAATCCCCAGTGGAGCCATTGACTCCTGGCTTACTCCAGCTAAGCACCGCATAGCCCTTATCATTTAGAAAGTTGATGATAGCTTCGTAATAACCATCAGCATCATAGTTTATTGGCCCATCACCGTGGACCAATATAATCAGGCCATTCTTCGCCTTCTGGCAGGAATTATTGCCATACCAGCATTTAAGCTCTAGCTGCAGATTCATAGCGGAAACTGTATAAGCCTGCGGCGAGCTAGAAAAAGCGAGCAATGCAAAGACGATCAAAAATCGAAAACTAGACATTTTTGCAGCTCTTAGCAAAATCCGTCTCTTCAGCGTTCGGCTCTTTATCTATACTACTAAGAAACTCTAATGAGTATTTTTCATCGCCATCAACGCCGCTTAAATGTTTGATAAAAGGCTTATCAATATCTTTGCCATCAAAGCCCAGGGTAAAACTTTCCCCTGATTTTGTATCGAATTTATAGCTATCTCGAAGGGTCTCGTCACCCGTCAAAGGCTCAATATAAAAGGTCTTAATGGAAAGCGAGTCTCCATCGATAATCCTCAAAGCGCTAGGGAACTTGTACTGATTATGCTTCCAGTAGTCTGCCAGGGAATTCATGCTCACATCGAAAGAATTAAGCTTTACCCGGCTCGAAACGGTGCTATCACCGTCAGCCAATAGGGCGCCGCCGATAGATACTATTTGCCCAGCCAAAGGGACCGCCAAAGATACCAACTCTGTCGCATCGGCATTGTCCTGGTCTGCTTTTTTCTCCTGTTCGCTCTTAAGTTGGCTTCGAGTAGAAAAATACTCCTTGTCGCGCATCTTCATACTTGACCAAATCACCTTGCCGTCTTCATTTACGGTGTTTTCTAAAGACTGCAAAACAAAATCACGGCTGTATTCTTCACGCCCCTTAGAGGAAACCACAATTGATTTCTTCAGCCAACCGGGAAACTCTAATATAGATCGACTTTCATAGACCAGCATTTCCCCTTGTCGCTTTTCACACATTTCGTACAAGCCTATTTCATCATCGGCTACTTTTATTGCATAGGCATAGTAGCTCTCAGCGTGGCAAAGACTAGATAAGAACAAGATTAAAGCTAGAACTATTTTCTCTAGCCAGTGCTTTGATTGCTTACGCGAATATTTTTTTCGATAGTTCATGTTTTTCTACCAAGATAAGAGGGATAAGAATTAAAGTCAGCAAGGTTCCGAATAGCTCACCAAAAGCCAAAGAAACCGCAGCAGGAATAAGGTATTGAGCCTGTTCAGATGTTTCCAGCATTAAAGGCAATAGGCCCAATACTGTTGTCGCTGTAGTCAGAAAGATAGCTTGAAAGCGATCCTTACAGGCTCGTTGGACAGCCTCTAGAACTGGCAAGCCCTGGGATAAGTTTTCATTGTATCGAACCACTAATACCAAAGAGTCATTCACGATAATCCCACACAGAGCCATCAGTCCAAATAAGGACATAAGGCTAATCGGCAAACCTAAAAGCCCATGCCCTATAATCGCACCCACGGCCCCTAATGGAATTACCGATAGAATAACCAAGGGCTTTGTGTATGACTTAAGAGGCACCGCTATTAGCGCATATATAAGAAAGATAGCGATAAAGAATGCTTTTTTAAGCTTACCCTTTATTTCGTCACCTTCTTCTAACTCGCCACCACTGGAGTAGCTTATGCCTGGAATATCGATCTTTACCTTGTCGTCGATAAAAGCCGATAGCTTGCTATAGAGCTGTTCTGGTGCAACTTGATCTTTATCCAAGGTTGCCTGCACTCTAAACACTCTAGAACGATTCATACGCTCTAACTCGTCGGCTTGGTAGGCTTGCTTCTGGGAGCTTACATCAGCCAAGCGATAATCGTAGCCTTCTGAGTTTTTAATGTTCTTATTTAGTAAGTCGTAAATCGAGTCTCTCTCATTGCTTGAAGCCTTAACCCAAACTTTGACTTCTTCTACGCCTCGATAAAACCTGAAGACCTCTGTACCGGCAAAATGTGACTTTACATCTTCACTCAGCTGACGATGGCTTAGACCTATATCCAGAAGTTTTTGCGCACTGTCTATATGCACAAGCTGGGAAGCCCCTTGCCCGCTTAACTTGATATTAGTGACACCAGCTTGCTGCGCTAAAAAGTGTTTAACCCTATTGGCGGCTTCATGCAGGTGCTCTTCACTTTCGGCACGTAAAATCAACTCAAAGCCACCCGCTATGGTATCGCTGGCATTTAATCTAATTGAAGTAATTCCTTCGGGCTTACCAATCTTGGATCTCCAGGCTGAGATTAGCTGAGCCTGAGATAAGTCTCCCCTATCTTTGATGGCGCTTAGCTCGGCATAAATTTGTGCCTTACTGGGGCCTAACATGACGTAAAAGATATTCTTAATTGGGGTTTTTGGCAGCTCTCTCTCAAGCTCTAAGCGTTGCGCTACCTCTGTACCAGCGATAGAAATATCAGCAATAGCTTCCAAACTCTTATGAGCCGGAAACTGAGCATCAAAGTCGATATCGACCAGAATCATATCCCCTGGAATATCCGGAAAAAGAACGACCGCAATGTACTCTTCATAGATTAAACTGGCGCATAGAAGAATTGCGGCTGTAAAGAGAGAAAAGACTGTGCGCCTAAACTTCAGGGTAAGATTCAGAACGGGCAAGTAAACGGAATCTCGAAATTTTAGTAAGCCACGCTGGCTAGCGGCTTGTACCGGCTGCCATAGCTTAGCGAAACCGCCCATAAACCCATAGGATTCGTTATTTACACCACCTAGCAAGTGCACCGGAAGGATCAACTTACTTTCTAACAGAGAAAACAATACCGCCAATATAACAACCGCAGAAAAAGTACCCAGGATTTTACCTAGCGCACTGTCTAGCATGAGCATAGGAGAGAAAGCCGCTATGGTAGTAAGCGCACCAAAGGTGGTCGCCACAGCTACCTTTTCTAAAGCAACAACCACAGATTTACGAGCATCGCTGGAATGGTGTCGATGCTCATGGACACTTTCGCCAACCACCACCGCATCATCTACAAGAATCCCCAACGAAACGATAACGCCAAAGGTGGTAATATCGTTGATAGAATAATCCAGCGCCTCCAGTCCCATAAACCACGCAGCACCACCAAGGGAAACGGGTATACCCAAGGCTACCCAGAAGGCGACTTTTAAATTAAGGAACAAGGCCAGCAAAACAAATACGATAATCAAACCTTGAATGGCGTTCTCCTGCAGGAGTGATAGACGATCTTTTATATAGCTACTGCTATCCCCGAATATCGTTACTTCTGCATCTGTCTTGGCTGAAAACTGCGTAATAGTCTGCTTCGCTACTTCGGCTATCTCTAAAAGATTTTCTTTCTTTGCGATCAGCAGCTCAAGCACCATCGCATCTTCACCATTCATGCGCACATAGACATGGTCATCGCGATACTCTTCTTTAATTTCGGCTATATCCGAAAGCCGGGTTGGCTCCATACCGACGCTATTACGAATAACAATATCGGCAAGAGCAGATGCACTTTCGTATCGCCTATCAGTTTTAATGTATAAGCGCCCTGCTTTACTGTCGAGATGACCAAGCCCTTCAGTTACAGATGCGTTACGGACAGCTGCTGCTACATCGGCCATAGAGAGATTAAGATCGGCAAGCTTACTTTGATTAACCCCAATATTTATCTCGGCGGGCTTTTCACCGATAATTTTGATGCGGCTGATCTCAGCGCTTTCGAGCAGTCGATTCTTAAGCTGGCGAGCCAAGCTCTGTAGTTCCTGCTGGTCGGGCACCGCTGAAACCACAATGTACATTGCCGGAAAATCAAAATCGTTAGATTCGATAACAGGTTTTTCAGCCAGCGGTGGAAAATCACTGATAGCGTCCAGCTTTTCTTTAATCTGGGTTTTTAACTCACTGATGTCGTAACTTTGCTTACGAACCACATTCAACTGAGAATAGCCCGTACCAGAAATGGTGTTTATCTTTTTTATACCATCAATCGATGACAGAGAGTCTTCGATTCTACGGCTCAATTGGGTTTCTACCTGCTCTGGTGAAGCATGAGGATAGATTGTCGTAATACTCACAGTATCAGCAGGCAATCTCGGAAAGCCCTCGATACGCATACTTATACTTGATAGCAAGCCGGCCAATAGGAAAAACACGGCCAGTAAATTGGCCGCTACCGGATTATCAAGAAACCAGCGGACTAGAAACTTCACAGATTCGCCTCCTGCTTCTCACCGAGCAGAACTTGCTGGCCATTTGAAAACGAGCGCAATGGATACCTAGCAATACGATAGGAATTGCCTATAGCTGGCGCCTCAATCACATAGGCGCCTTCTA
>JAOXRT010000170.1 GCA_025800365.1 Cellvibrionaceae bacterium
TCGGGGTCAGATCCCATGGGATCTGACCCCACATCGAAGCCGCTTACAGAAACGCTTTTACCGTCTATATAAAATCAAACCGGTAAAGTCTTCGCCACGGGCAAACGACGAACCCTTGGCCCACCAGCATCGGCTATGGCATTAGTAATAGCAGGAGCCACTGGCGGTACTCCCGGCTCACCAACACCACGCGGAGCATCATCAGCTTCGACAATATCAATATGAATTTCAGGACATTCATTCATGCGCGTCAAACGATAACCATCAAAATTACCCTGCTCCACCATGCCATCTTTAGTGGTGATCTCGCTGTACATGGCAATGCTCGTACCAAAGATCATTGCGCCTTCCAATTGCGATTTCACTCGGTCTGGATTCACCACCTGCCCCGCATCCGCCACGCAGTGCAAAGATAATATCTTCGGGGACTTGCCATCCATTACCACTTTGGCCACCACAGCCACATGCGCTAAAAAGCTATAGTGATAAGACAGGCCAAACCCCACCCCAGCCTCACGAGGATCATCCCAGCCCGCACTTGCGCAAACTTTTTCGATCACGGCTTTGGCTCGAGCTGTATCGTTCGGATACTCAGCAATATTTTTGCCGTAATTACTGTAACTGGATAAACGCGGCTTGATCGAGCGATCTTCACCGATCGATTGCAACCAGAAAGCCTTAGCATCTATTTTAGCCGCGGCCGCAAGCTCGCCCATCAAGCTACCATTGGCAAAAGCCATAGGAATATTGATTACAGAACGTAACCAACCAATACGCATATGGGCATTTATTTTACGGCGGTGCAGTTCAACATTGGCAACCTCGAATGGAAAATCCGTAAACCCCTGATCCAATTCCCAACCAGCCATGCTATCGGCAGGGCCAAAAGTAGAACCAATAGATGGTAAAGCAGCACTGCCCTGCCAAGCGGTGATTTTGCCATTTTTATCCAAGGCCGCTTTTAACTGGGTATCACAAACCGCATGTAAGTAATCATGGCGGATATCGTCTTCACGGCTCCAAGTAACTTTTACTGGCTTGCCAATTTGTTTGGCAAGCAAAGCCGCCTCGGCCACAAAATCCGGCTTCGACTTACGACCAAAGCCTCCACCTAAATAGGTAACATGCACTGTGACGTTTTCCGGCTTTATACCAAGGCTGCCCGCTACCTGGCGCTGAGCAGATTGCGGGGTTTGGCTACAGGCCCAGACTTCACAATGACCATCTTTAAAAATGGCAGTGGCCGCTGGGGGCTCCATAGAGGCATGAGCCAAATAGGGCACAAAATAATTTGCTTCAACAGTATGTTCTGCAGTTTTAAACGCTTTTTGAACATCACCCTGCTCAAATAACTTCAAACTACCTTCTTCAACATCATGGCTTGCAACTAAAGTTTTGTTGTAGCCTTCGGAGCCATGTGTTTGATTTGCACCCAAATCCCATTTTAATTTGAGCTTTTTGCGCCCCTGCTGTGCGGCCCAAGTATTACTGGCAATAACCGCCACACCTTCAATGGCATTAAAGGCCGCGGGCAAAGGCCGACCTTGGATCTTTTCTACACGAATAACACCAGGCACTGCCAAGGCTTCTTTGTCATCTAGCGATAGCAATTTACCACCGAGAACCGGGCTTCGCTCTATACTGGCGTGCACCATATCGGGAAGCTCTACATCAACACCAAATTTGGCTTTCCCTTCAACAAAAGCCGGCATATCTATGCCATCTATAGGTTTACCAATATAGTTAAAATCTTTCTTTGCCTTGAGTTTAAGCGAATCCAAAGTAGGCAAACTTTGCTGAGCAGCTAGAGTTGCCATCTCAGCAAATGTTGCAGTATTTTTGCCGTCGCTTAACTGATGGTCTGCAACTTTGATTTGGCTAGCATCAACAGCCCATTTCTTAGCAGCGGCTTGGCGTAACATTTCACGAGCAGCCGCACCCATTTTGCGCATAGGCAAATAGAAATCGCGCACGCTACGCGAACCATCCGTGTTTTGCGAGCCGTATTCGCGATTCGCTTGCCCTTGGATCACTTGTACTTTGTTCCAATCTGCCCCCATCTCATCCGCTAAAACTTGGGGTAAACCGGTGCGAATGCCCTGCCCCATCTCAGATCGATGGCACACAATCCTGACGGTGCCATCTAGAGCAAGCTCGACAAATAAATTCAAACGCAAAAAATCTTCGCTATGACTTTTAGCACCGCTAAGCACATCCAGAGGAACCGCTGAGGGTTTTGCTTGCAGCAAAGGCGCCCCTAATAACAAACCACTACCGGCTACGCCACTGGCTTGTAAAAACTGGCGTCGATTCAGCAGGCTAACATCGTTTCGTTTTTGTTCACTCATGATTACTGCTCCTGCCCAGATTTAGCCGCATTTTTAATGGCTTGCTTAATACGCGGATAAGTACCGCAACGACAAATATTGCCGCTCATAGCATTATCGATATCGTCATCATTGGGCATTGCATTGTAAGCCAGCAATGCCGCCGCACTCATCATCTGACCCGGCTGACAATAACCGCACTGAGGCACATTAATTTCTTTCCACGCCTGCTGCACAGGATGTGATCCATCATCAGACAAACCTTCAATAGTGGTAATTGATTTACCCGCGACGGCTGATAATGGAATAGAGCATGATCGTATCGGAGCACCATCTAGGTGCACAGTGCAGGCGCCACAAAGGCCCTGCCCACAACCATATTTGGTACCGCTTAATTTTAGAATATCGCGCAATGCCCATAGCAATGGCATATCACCATCGGCATCAAAGGTTTGAGTTTGCTGGTTTACAGTAAGAGTTATCATCAGGCTATATCGCTTTTTTATAAATTAGGGGTATTACATGCAGCCACCAGAGCTTTTAACGTTTTATTCTAGCGTGCAGAGTAAGAAATAAGTGTAAATTTTAACGATAATTTTTGCTTACACATGAAGCTATTCAGCTACAACATGTGTACTTCATAGGTAACACAAAAGCTACGGCAAGCCTATTAAACTGCCAATTAGGCTTATGACAAGGCGAGTAAAATTCAAGTTAAAATGAAGCGTAGAAGCTAAGTGTTTTCACTTAGAATGCCCAGCGCTTTGAATTGCACGTCAAAAAGCACATTTTTGTCGTCAAACTCTACATTTGTACTAAATTGTTTGGTTTTTAGTCAGTTTTTTCTTGTAGAATGCGCGCCCTGCCAACCCAGCCCACGCCGAGCTGGATGCAAAGCGGTTGGCAAAGTGGCAACGTTTGATTTAGGAAACATTATGGTACCCATAACGATTGAGGTGGAACTCTCAGGGCTAGCGTTGAAAGACGTATTAATGCCCGCTGTACCATCAAGGGGAGAAAGCTTGGTCATGGAAGACGTTCACTACTATGTCACTAAGGTGACACACGATATAGAAGCTGGAAAGTGTATTGTTACTGTGCGCTAGGCGCAAATCGACGAATAAACTGACTAGCAGCTTTCAAAGCAATTGGTGTATTGCTTCATCGTTACAATAAATAATAATTGGGGCCGCAACATAGACGGCCCTATTTCTTTCCCAAACAAACGCCCTCATTATCAATAGAAGAAGACAGACAGCAAGGCAGCCATGACCATCAAAGACGCGCTGGAAAACTTAGAGGACAAATAAAACAAGAAGAAAAAGAAAATTGGTACGACCGAGTGGACTCGAACCACCGACCCCCACCATGTCAAGGAGGGGGTAATTCTATATAGATCAGCATCTTAACAATGCAAATTGTTCGTAAACCCCCAGAAAATCGTCGAAATACTTCAAATACTTAGCGGTTTTTGTTCGCAACAATATACGTATAGTCCCCCCAGCTAACAGACGCTCCAGCTCTAGGTATAGCAAAGAGATATAACCCACCCCCCTGCTTTGATAAATAGGAAATATAAACCCCCCTCCTCTAAAGCTAATGAGGCTTTAGGCGATAACACCAATTAGTAACTATGGGGTTAAATGGATAAACATCATGAATATTTTCAAGCCTTCCAAGCACGAAACAAAAAACAAAGAACTGGAAGCTGAGTTGGCTGCTAATAACATGGTCTTAGATGCACTTCATAAGTCTATGGCCGTCATAGAATTTGATACCTCAGGTAAAATAATAAAGGCTAACGATAATTTCTTAGCTACTACAGGCTATAGTCGCCAAGAGGTTATAGGGAAGCACCATCGCATCCTATGCTCAATGGAATATGCAGATTCGGAAGAATACCGCCAGTTCTGGAGGTGCCTGCAATCCGGGGAGACACTCTCCGGCCAATTCAACAGACTCGCCAAGGGCGGTGAGTGTATTTGGCTTGAAGCTACTTACAACCCTATCAGGGGGAAATCTGGGAATGTGGAGAGAATCATCAAATTTGCAACTGACATAACTACTAGAGTTATAGAGGAGCAGAAACTTAAGGCCAAGGTAGATGCCCTTGACCGTTCGATGGCAATAATCGAATTCGAGCTAGATGGAACTATAGTCGATTGTAACGAGAACTTTTTGAATACCGTCAACTATAAGAAGAACCAAATTCTAGGTGAACACCATCGAATTTTCTGCAAACCTGACCTAGCAAACAGTTCCGAATATAGTGACTTTTGGCGGAGACTTAATCTAGGCGAGTATGCAGCTGGTCAGTTTGAGCGAGTAAACGCCGAAGGACAAACCCTATGGCTCGAGGCCACATACAACCCAGTATATGATGCCAGAGGGAAGCTATTTCGCGTTATCAAATTTGCATCTAACATAACCTCCCAAACGGCAGCAAACAAGAAAATCGAGGAAAGCGCACAAATCGCAAAATCTATTTCTCAAGAAACTTATTCTGTTGCTAAGCAAGGAGGGGAAGTCATTGGAAAAGCCGCTACTGAGATGAATAGTATTGCTAATCAAGTCAAGTTGTCATCCGAACATATTGATAGTCTTAATTCACGCTCAACACAGATAAACTCAATAATCAATACAATACAAGAGATAGCGGATCAAACAAACCTACTTGCACTCAATGCTGCGATTGAAGCCGCAAGGGCTGGAGAGCAAGGTAGAGGTTTCGCAGTTGTTGCTGATGAAGTTCGACAACTTGCAGCTAGAACATCAGAGTCCACCTCTGAAATATCATCAATGATTCATGCAATTCAAGAAAACACATCGTCTGCATCAAAGAGCATGGAAACAACTCTCGATCAAGCTATAAAAGGCGTAGAGCTTGCCAGCGAAACCAGCGAGGTAATTGAGAGAATACAGGCGGCGTCGAGCGATGTCGTAAACGCTATTGATTCCTACTCAAGCTCTGTCTCTTAAAGCAACCAGAATACTCTACAAAAATTCGGCTATTCAGTGAATACTCTGCATATCCATTTGTAGTACTTTTGACGCATTACTATACTGGTTATATAAGCACTATTCACTAGGATTAAAGTAGTCTCAACAGCAAGATCAAAACACTAGAAATCCAGCATCGGCAGTCGTGTTATGAATCGCAGAGAATCAGAGTCAAACCTGCTAATTAGAATTAAAGCCCTTGAAGAGCAGCTACAAGAGGCGAATGAACTAAAAGAGCTGAAAGCTCTTCATCTTGCCAATAGCGAAGAACGATTCGCCCTGGCTATGCGGAGCGCTTCAGACGGCCTGTGGGATTGGGATCTCAAAACAGATTATGTGTACTACTCTCCCTGCTGGAAAACCATGCTGGGATATGAAGAACATGAGCTAGAGGATAATCTAAATACTTGGTCGACACTTACACATCCCGATGATGTAGAGAATGCCCTTGCTGAAGTAGAGGACTATCTGATAGGAAAGCTCAATGTATTTGAGTTTGAATTGAGAATGAGGCATAAAAATGGCGGCTACCTCTTCATCCGCTCAAGAGCTTTCAAAGTAGTCTGCGAAGCCACAGGCGAACCTCTTCGTTTAGTAGGCACACATGTAAATATCACAGAGCAAAAACAAGCAGAAATATTTAATAGGAAACACGCTGAAGTCCTAGAGATGATCGCTAAAGGCCACCCAGCACCACAAATATACGATGCTATAGCTCTTTTGTACGAAAGCCGTAACCCTGGCATGAGATGCTCTATGCTGGAGCTAAGAGGTGACACTCTTGTTCATGGAAGCGCCCCAAGCTTACCCAAACAGTACTGTGATGACATAAATGGTATAAAGTATGGGCCAAACGTAGGATCTTGTGGAACTGCTACTTATACTGGAAAGCGGGTAATAAGCGTTAATATTGAGACAGATCCTAAGTGGGTAGAGTTTAAAGACTATGCATTACCACACGGCATGCGATGTTGCTGGTCGGAACCAATTTTAAGTAGTTCCGGTAAAGTACTTGGTGCATTTGGCATGTATCATGACTACCCTTCCTCTCCAAACGAAAATGAACTTCAAGATTTAATATCCGCAGCAAGACTGTCGGGCATTATAATGGAGCGAGAAAAGAATCTTAAAAAAATCCGCGACTTAGCCTTCAAAGATACCCTGACAGGCCTTTCAAGCAGGGCGCAGTTCTACTTAACGCTAGAAAAACTAACCGCTAGACGTTCTCACCTGCAAAACAACTTCAGCATCCTTTACTTAGATTTGGACAACTTTAAACACATCAATGACAGTATGGGCCATGATGCGGGAGACATGCTGCTCCAAGCCTATGCGGATAGACTTCGTTCATTGTGCCAGGATCCAGACTTAGTTGGCCGGCTTAGTGGTGATGAATTTTGCATAATAGTAGACACCTCTCAAAACTCGATTAGCGCAGAAACCTTTGCCAAACAGTGCTTACAATTAATGTCCTCCCCCATTGAAATTAGAGAAAGGCGAATAATCCCTTCCTGCAGCATAGGTATTGCGCATTACCCAGAGCACGGTGATTGTTCCAAAGCATTATTAAAAGCAGCTGATACAGCCCTTTACAGAGCCAAAGATCTAGGTAAGAACAGATACACAGTGTACAACTCGAGACTGACTCAAAAAGTAGAGTATAAATTTAAAGTTGAGCATTATCTAAAACAAGCAATCAACGATGATGAACTAACCCTAGCCTACCAACCTCAATTGGATCTCGTGAGCGAAAAAGTTGTTGGGGTGGAAGCTCTTTTACGTTGGCACCACCCTGTGTTAGGGCAAGTTTCGCCTGTTGAATTTGTCAAAACCGCTGAACGCATAGGACGAATTTACCAAGTAACGGAGTGGGTTTTAACTACAGCCTGCAACCAATTAGTGGAATGGGATAAATCTAATTCCGGCCCCGAAAAAATTGCTGTAAATATATCTTCAATATTATTTCAGAATTCCAAGATAGTACCTCTCGTTACGAAAATAATTGATGAGACTGGACTACAGCCAAATAGGTTAGAACTAGAGATAACGGAAAATGCTATCCAAACCAGCAAGAGTGGCCTCGAAACTTTGAAAGAGCTAAAAAGTCTTGGGGTAATGTTAGCAATTGATGATTTCGGTACAGGCTATTCATCTTTCTCTTCCTTAAGACAGCTAGAGTTTGACATCCTGAAGCTCGATAAAAGCTTTGTAGATGAGATACTACAAGATAAAAAAGCTGAACTACTAATAAGATCAATTATAATAATGTCGCACGACTTGGGAACTACTGTAGTGGCGGAGGGTGTAGAAAAACGTGCGCAAGCTAATCTACTACATGAATTGGGATGCGACATGGTTCAAGGCTACCTTTACAGCAAAGCAATAAAATCCGATTACATCCCTAATTTCATAGCAGAAACCAATAATAAGGTTCCGAATTGGGAAATATAATTAAAATCATCAAACCAAAGAACTTTCAAATACTTAGTCACGACCAGCAGCGTATAACTATAGTTTCTCCACAGATCCCTTAATTCCTAATATTTCTTAGCTTTAATTTTGACTTGCCCCTTTAACTTTAGAATAAACCACCCCCAACCTGGAATTAGCATTTCTCTATTTATTCTGTTTAAGCTGAACTCGATTTACAAATCTAGCAGAAATGCTATTGAAATGTGCCTTAGATGACCAGGATTTATTAGGTGAATAAGCCTGCAACTCCAACGGGCTCTAAACGTTGCTCTCGATAAAGCTGTTATTCATATAACATTAAGCCAAAAGCACTAGAATTAGCACCAGTTGAAATGATATGCCTGCCGAGGCCTTATCGGAGATACCGATGAAACACCCTTCTTTGTGCCCCCCTTTTCGCACAAAGTTGTTTATAGCCGCTGCCGCTCAGCGGCTCTTTTTATCACCAACCTTGCAAATGCTGCAGCGTGATCTAGTCTAATTTATGTGCCTCGTTGGTTAGACAACGAAAAACTTGAGCGTTCGCCGCCTATTAAGGCGGCTTTTTTACGCCAATTACTTGGGTACCTGCCTTAGTACTTTTTAAGTTTGCGGCCCACTCCCACAAGCATTAATAAACCCAAAACCAATGCAAACCCATATGGCGCTACAGGCACACCAGTCGCATTCGTGCTTGCTAGCGGAACTCTCAGCAGTGGAGAGAGTACGTAGATACCTCTGCTGCTTGCTGAGTTACTAAAATCAGCCCAGTTAGAGCTTCCCGGTGGTGAGCCTGGTCCAATGACTACAGCATCAGTACGATCAGGCTCACCTACAGCACAGCCAGCTCCCCCATATCCCAAGGTCCTTCCGACAGTTCGCATTCCAAACCCATCAAAACCAGTATATGCAAAGCTATTGGTTGGGAAAATCGCGCCATTCTCATCATACAAAATAGGGTTTATCAAGTCGGTCCCTCCACCAGCTACTCCACCATCAAACATATCTGTACGATTATTGGCAATCAGATCCCCTCGTACATTGTAAATTGGTTGCGTAACATTGTTGTTAAAAGCTATGCCTGAGGCAGCAACGGTATCAGTGATGGCTCCAAGCGCATCAGATCTTTCATGTATATAAAGAGCTTGCCAGCCAGCAACACTGCTCGTCAGAGTACCAGTAGTTGCTGCGGTATTGGCAAGGTTTATAGCTGCGGTATCGTCCATTGGAGAAAAAGGGGGCCCGGGCGGAATCTCTCGACATAGATTATCAGTCCCGCTAGAGACAAATATCACAAAAAATTCATCACCTGGATTTAAGCCTGAAGGTACGAGAGCTGGCGGGGCATCAACCTGAGCTAGAGCATTCTTCGCTCCGAATAAAAAGCTGAATAAAATTACAACAACGAAGCGCATCTATTAACTCTCCATATAATTAGCACTTTAGAATGAAGGTATGAACGGTACTCGTTTAGGTTTTACAATGCAACAGACCCAAATCGGTACTTTTGACTAGATAAAATTTGTACTTAATTGGTGGTTACTTCCTATGGAATATTCCCATAAAGAATTTAGGATATAACTGCGATATATAGGAAAGTAACGATGCTCAAGGACGAGTTTTTTACCCGCCGTAACTCTGCACCCCCTGCACAGTCCATTTAGAAGTCACTAAAACTAGTGTTTTTTAGATCAAGTCTTTGATTAGGCAGGAATTTCTGCTATTACTTAAAGTAATGCCAGCGAACGCTGGCACTAGGTTTACCCTACTCTGGTGTTGGAAAAGAACCCTAAGACCCTTTAGCCGCCTTTACTTGGCGGCCTTTTTTCATCCCTGTCACCCTACCCTTTTTTGTCAGGTCAATTATCTCAATATAGATATAAACCAGCGGCATTTCAATAATTACTCGAACAAATAATGAAACGGGCCTATAACCCTATAAACCAACACACATGTACTGGAGTTACTTTCAACAGAGGGGCGGAGGCTCAGATATAAGCCTCCTCTTCAACATAGAGGTAACCAAGAGATCCAAACCACCTCTTGATCCCCACAAGCAAGATTTTTAAAGATTTGTCTGGCAGGAAGCATATGTTCTGTTTAGAAATACATGAAACTGCCCATCAACCGCCTTTGGCTTACGGTAAACCAGCTTCTTGATATTCAAAAATAAGTGAGGAATACATCCTTTCAAACCAATGAACATTTAAGGAGTGTTTAGTAGCTATAGGCTAAACCATACAGTGAAAATTTTTAAGTAGTGGTTTTGGGCGTAAATATTGATAGTTTTTGCGTATAGTTACACAGCTCAAGTATGAAAATAGCCTTCTACTGAATAAGCTTAGAAAATTGGTACGACCGAGTGGACTCGAACCACCGACCCCCACCATGTCAAGGTGGTGCTCTAACCAGCTGAGCTACGGTCGTACAATGGATTACCCGGCGGGCGCCTTGGCAATCGAGGCGCGTACTCTACCAGTGAGAATAATAGCTGGCAAGGCCTAAAGGGTGAAAAAAGTCATATCATTCCCAAGGCAATTGCGTAAAATACCCTTTTACAGCAAATACTTAGCTGCGACGACGCTTTGTAAGCTAGATTCTAGCGGCCAATTGCTACCCATTACCCCCAAGTTCTTAGGAGTCTGATCAATACAATGGCCATTGTTATTAGCGGAAGCAGTGGTTTTGTCGGCCAGGCCCTTATTCAGTACCTGAAGAAGCAAGCTGCTTGCTCTGAAGGTGGCTTAATTGAAACTGATATAGTCGCTTTGTGCCGCCAAGCTCCGAAGGCACCGGCTGATGGCGTTCAATACCAAGTCATTGACGATTGGAGCTGCAAGCATTTAAGCACCACAATCAATGCGGGCGACTGTATCGTTCACCTTGCCGGTCGAGCCCACCAAGGGCACAAATGCCCTGATGAAGAAGCAAGATTACAAGAACAATCTCATTTAATGCTCAGCCAAGAACTGGCCAAAGGGGCCAAAGAAAAAGGCGCCAAACGCTTTATCTATATTAGTAGCGCGAAGGTATTTGCTGAAAATAGCGAGGGGCATGCGCAGGCATTCACCCAAGCAAGCGAACCCAAGCCTGAAGACCCCTATAGCAGGGCGAAATGGAAAACTGAACAATGGCTTGAAGAGTACTGCACTCGCCATGGTTTAGAACTTATTATTCTGCGCCCTGGCCTCATCTATGACAGGCACGCTAAAGGTAATATTGCTAAGCTACAAGCCCTTATCAATACCGGTCTTCCATTACCGTTTGCAGATCTAAGTAAGCGCCGGGATATGATTTCGCTGGTTAATCTATGCCATCTTATTAGCCACTGTATCAACTGCCCCACCCCAGCAAGACATGCATTTATTGCAGCCGACGGCACCTCCTTAAGCACAAGTGAGTTGATTACTCTATTGGCGACAGCGGAAGGCAAAAAAGCGCGTTTGTTTTGCTTGCCCAAGTGGCTATTAAAGCTGCTAATGACGTTTTCTCCATTTAAACAGCAATGGCAAAAGCTCAGCAGCGAATTCGCTCTGAATAACTGGGAGTGCGAAAAACAGCTCAACTGGCAGGCGCCCTATACTCCGAAGCAAAGCTTGTTGGAGCGCAGCTTTTCCGAAACAGCAGCAAGAACTACAAACATCCCAACAAATAAGCAAATGAACAATGGGGTGCAGTGATGTTAACGACGGTATTTGAATTAGCCTTACTTGCCGCCCTTAGCTGGGGACTTAGCCACGCTGTACGATGTTATGCATTAAAAGCTCAGGTGGTTGATGTACCTGGCGAACGCAGCTCGCACAGCCAAGTAACTCCACGCGGTGGCGGCTTGGCTATTGTTATTTGTGCCAGCTTATATGCGATCTATTTATCAGTACAAACGCCGTCGTTGATAGCTTGGCTATTGGCCATCTTTTTGCCGGCCGGCCTACTGGGGCTCTTTAGTTTTATAGATGATCACCGACCGTTGTCTCGTCGACTGAGAATGCTAGTTCATATGGCCTGCGCCGCCCTCTTTATTTACCTACTGCCAACGACTAGTAGCTTGCAACTTGGTACTTACAGCATCGCAATAAATAGCTTCTGGGCACTGCCTTTTAGCCTGATAGCCATCAGCTGGTTGATTAACCTCTATAACTTTATGGATGGTATCGATGGCATAGCCGCCACTGAAGCCATTAGCCTACTGTTTGGCCTGCAAATCATCATTGCCGCCAACGGCGCTGGCTTTGATCAGATTCTTATGGGGCTGGCAGCGATAATTAGCGGCTTTCTCTTTATTAATTGGGCGCCAGCAAAGATTTTTATGGGGGATATCGGCAGCTGCTTTTTAGGTTTAGCTTTAGCCGCCGTTGCCTGCTATTGCAGCGCGTATTATCAAATCTCCCTGTGGTCAGCCATTATTCTACTGGCCGCCTTTATCTGCGACGCTAGCTGGACATTGCTATACCGAATACTCAGCAAACAGGCTTGGAACGAGCCCCATCGCAGCCACAGCTACCAAATTCTAAGTAGAAGGTGGGAAAGTCACAGTAAGGTAGTCTGTGCTATGCTTGCAATGAACGCCCTATGGTTACTGCCTCTAGCGCTATTAGCAGACTACTATTCAGCTTGGGGCGGGGTTATTTTTGCCTTAGCCTGCCTGCCATTTGCGACCATTGGTCACAAACTAAAAGCCGGTCATAAATCACAGCTATAGCCCAGACAAACTGTGGCGCATACTGCTGATCATAGTTAGAATAGGCGGTTGCTTTAGCAAGCGTGCATAACCGAAGAATGACTGTACTCAGGTACGTTACTAGATTAGAACGCGCATCTAGATGAGAAGTGAATCTAGACAATCTATTGAGCTAGTATGTTATTAGAACAGCCTAAAGTGCCCGGATAGCGCAAAGATAGAGTAAAAGGCAAAAAAGGCCTCAGAGCCAAAACAATACAGCGAAGAAGTCATTGGATCTATTACATAAACAATTGGCAAAGATGCCACGCGCCTTAAAAAGGGGCCTATCGGTGCTATACGATGTGCTAGCGATTGCTACTGCCTTGTATATTGCTTTTGCTATTCGCTTGGGTGAAAGCTATGAATTTTCCCTTGCCGTTGACTTAAATACCTACGCATTAACCACCGTCATTTCTGTGGCATCCTTTATACGCCTTGGCTTATACCGTGCCGTGCTGCGGTATATGACCTACCAGGCTATTTATACGATTGTCCTTGGCATTGTCATCTCAGCCGTCGCCTTAATTGCTAGTAGCTTCTTCACCGACAGCTTTATGCCAAGGTCGGTGCCGGTAATCTATGTTTTCGCCGCCTTGATTCTCGTTGGTCTGCCACGTTTACTCATTCGTAATCTAGTCCAAATTAGCGACGTCATGCAGGGTGAAAAGGTGATCATTTATGGCGCCGGCGTCAGCGGCAGCCAATTAGCGGCCGCCCTGCAACTCTCGCCCGATTATCAGCCTGTCGCCTTTATCGACGACAATAAACGTCTGCATAACAGCACCGTACGCGGTATTTATGTATCGGCTCCAGCTGAGCTCGAAAAGCTGATCGAGCGTTATCAAACCGATAAAATATTGCTGGCTCTGGGCAGAACTCCACGCGCTAAACGCCATGAAGTGGTTAAACATCTAGAAACCATGCCCGTGCAGATTCAAACCGTTCCCAATATGGCCGAGATCTTATCGGGGCGAGCGAACTTGAATGATATTAAAGATATCGAGATTGAAGATCTTTTAGGCCGCGACCCCAGCCTACCAGATCACAAGCTAATGGCCGCCAATATCAACAATAAAGTTGTGTTGGTAACTGGCGCAGGCGGCTCAATTGGCTCGGAACTTTGCCAACAAATTGCTTTGCTAAAGCCAAAGACCTTACTGCTGCTCGAACAGAATGAATACAACCTCTATCGAATTAACGAACAATTACGAGAATTCAAAGAGGACCAAGAAGCACCCCTGCAAGTAAAAACCTTGCTTGGCTCGGCAGCCGACGAGCAACTGGTTTCGCGTATTTTTAGAAACTACGATATCGATACCGTCTATCACGCTGCAGCCTACAAGCATGTGCCGCTACTCGAAGACAACAAAGTTGAAGGCTTGCGCAACAACGTTCTCTCTACATGGTATACCGCCAAAGCCGCAGTAGAGTATCGCGTAGATAGCTTCGTACTAATTTCTTCAGATAAGGCGGTACGCCCTACCAATATTATGGGCGCCTCAAAACGTATTGCAGAACTAATCTTGCAAGCGATGGATGCCAAGCAGCAACATACGCGTTTTTGCATGGTGCGCTTTGGTAACGTTCTAGGCTCCTCTGGCTCTGTGGTTCCACACTTTAAAGAACAGATCGCCTCGGGCGGCCCGATTACCGTGACCCACCCAGATATCACCCGTTACTTTATGGTCACCAGTGAAGCGGTGCAGCTAGTCATTCAAGCTGGCGCCATGGGCTCAGGCGGCGATGTCTTTGTATTGGATATGGGCGAGCCGGTTAAAATTTCAGACCTAGCCAAAGAAATGATTTTGCTGTCTGGCCTACAATTAAAAGACGAACACAATCCCGACGGTGATGTAGAGATTCACTACACCGGCTTGCGCGCAGGCGAAAAGCTTTACGAAGAGCTGCTGGTCAAAGAGGAATGCGAACGCACTCGCCACCCTCGCATTATGCGTAGCCGTGAAGAGGCGATGAGCTGGAATGAGGTTAACGCTTTTATCGATACCATCAAGCAATTAGATGGCTCTGAAAGCAATACTGACATTGCTAAGCTTTTGCAGGCTTCAGCAATTGATTATCAGACCCAGCAGCCGCTAACACCTCAGTTTCGCCGTACCATACAAGCGATATGCGAAGATGGCATCCCTGCCGCACAGGCGAGCTCATAGCGCTCGCCCTATTGCTGGGTTCTAGCCAAACAACACCGTATTTAGCTCACCGCCCCGATAATCATAAATCCTACAGTCGCTGCCGCCGCCGCTACCAAAGCGTATGGCAACTGCGTTCTTACATGTTCAATATGATCAACCTCAGCCGCCATACTCGATATTACCGTAGTATCACTAATCGGTGAGGCGTGATCACCAAAGACACCGCCCGACAACACCGCTGCAACAAGCGCCGCCAAAGGCAGCTCCATGGAACCTGCTAAAGGCACCGCTAGAGGTATTAGCAAAGAGAAAGTTCCCCAACTTGAACCAATTGCAAAGGCCACAGCCGAGGCCAAGAGAAAAATAACGGGTAGCAATAGCATTTTCGGCATAGCGCCTTGCAGGATCTGCGCTAAATAATCACCTGCTTGTAACTCGCGGGAAACTGCCCCTAAAGCCAGCGCCAACATTAGCACCAGAGCCACTGGCACCATTTTACCGGCACCCGTAAAGTACGGCTCCGCTATGCTCTGCTGCTTGCGCCACATAAAGCTAGCGGCAACTGCAGAAGCAGACAACACAGCCCACAGCACACTGGTAGAGCCAGAGCCCTGCCTTAAATCACCGTCACCAGTAATCCACAAGCCTAGGGGCATCACCAAAACCAAAGTAAGAATCGGCAATATCATCGCTAGAGGATTGGCGCTTTCATTTGCTGCTGTTGTTGCGCAGGGAGTACTCTTTTCTGCAGATTGAAAGCTGTTAGAGCTTGCCTTAGCCTGCGCCTCGGAGCCTTTCATTGGCCCCCAATTTAAATCAAAGGCGATGACCGCTGCTACCAGCAGCACCGCGAAAATGGCATAGAAGTTCAGCAATACAGCCTGAAAGAAAACACCCAGTGGATCTTCAACTCCGGCCCCTGACAACAAACCTAAATTAAATGCACCCCAAGCATTAAAGGGAATTAAAATACAAATAGGTGCAGACGTTGAATCAATAATATAAGCCAACTTAGCCCGGGAAATTTTAAAACGATCGAAGAGCGGCTTGGCGGTAGTTGCAGAAACCAGCACTGTGATATTAGATTCAATAAAAATCAGCACGCCACTCAACCAAGCAACCGTTTGCGCTTGTTTGCGAGACTGCCCCCAACGCTTTGATTCCAGCCAAGCTACAAATGCTCTTACCGCCCCACTGGCTTCAAGTAGCGCAATCAAGCCACCAACACAGAGAGTAAACAGAACCACCCTAGCATCACCAGCTGAAGATAAAACCTTTACCACTCGATCGATGCTTTGCCCTATAGCGGCCAAAGGGTTGGCACCTAATAAATAACAGCCCAGCCAGATACCTGCGATAAGCGCAGCAAATACCTTACGGGTCCATACCGCCAAAACAATGGCTAATAGCGATGGCAATAAAACCGTAAATCCCAATTCCTGCATGTATAGACCTTTATCTTTTGTATTTATGAATCAAATCGCATCTCCTGTGCCAGTACAACACTGCACGAATCAGCGATAACTATGCAGCCTAGTGGCCTACCGATGACAATTTCAGCACTCTATTGAGTAGACGTTTTAGGTTACAATATTGTGCAATTATTTTTATGACTTTTCCGCTCCTTCCCATTAAACAAGCCGGTGAGCAATGTGGCAAACAGCAGTAACGACAAGCCCCTACTAGGAATGGCTTTCGCCTTTGCCACTACCATTGTCGGCGCTAGCGCATCTGCCGCCACCAAATATATTTCCAGTGAAGTTCCACTAGGCAGTATTGTTCTAATTCAGTTTGTCGTCGGCTTATTAGTATTATCACCTTGGATGTATCGCCAAGGGCTTAGCGGCCTAGCCAGCGAACATTGGCAGCGTCATATTATTCGTGGTTTAGCAGGCTTTGCGGGATTTTGTTTTTTCTATCTTGCCCTGCAGCATATTCCCTTAGTGGATAGCAGCTTATTACGTCATAGCGCCCCACTGTTTGTAGCTTTGGTGGCCTATCTATGGGTAGGTGCAAAAGTACCCAAAAGTCGCTGGCTACCCATGATTATCGGCTTTTTAGGTATTGCGCTTATATTGCGTCCGAGCAGCACCGTTAGTGTTTGGCACCTTGCAGGTCTAGGCTCTGGGCTCAGTTTGGCAATCTCCATGGTCGGCACTCGCTTACTATCCCATGACGAAAGCAGCTCTAAAATCCTATTTTATTATCACATCATTGCGCTAACACTAAGCCTTCCGTTGACGCTCTACACTTGGCAAGGAATCCCCGCCTGGGCTTGGCCTTATCTGCTATACAACAGCTTGTCTATCTTTGTGGCAATGTGGCTTTATACCAAAGCTTATAGCTACGCCAAAGCCAGCGTGGTATCTCCCATCGGATATTTTTCGGTAGTAAACGCCGGTATTTTAGGTTGGTTGATCTGGGATCATCTGCCAGATGCCATTGCCTTTATCGGTATTGCGGTAGTTATTTGCGCCGGACTTATTACCGTGTGGCAATCAGCCCGGGAAGAAAAACAAAACGCCAAACTGAAGGCACCCAGCTGAAATTGCCAATCCACGTTCAATACGAGAGCAAGAAAGAAAGCTTTAGTTAAGGAAACTCCAGCCACGAAAGCTACAGACGAGAAAAACAGCGGTCAAACTTGGCGTTTACTCGATCGGGACACCATCAATACTCTCAGATCCGCCACGATACCGGAATACTCCTTGGCAGCTGGCCACCGGATTGTCCTCAGCATCAAAGATTTTTACTTCAGAATAAAAAATCTTGCGACCTGAGTTACTGACTCGCCCCTCAGCATAAATCACAGGTGTTTTGGCTAAACCAAGAAAGCTGGTATTTAGAGAAAGCGTGGAAGCAAAACGGCGGCGATCTGGGTGCGGGCAATAAACGCCAGGAAAAGAAGCCGCGATATCGGCCAAACTCATGATAAAACCGCCATGGGGAGCCCCTTGACTGTTCTGAAAATGTGGCAATACCTCAGCAGAGATTCTTACAAAACCATCTCGCCACTCTTCCACATTTACACCGAGGTGATCATTAAATGGAGGCTGCTTTTTCCCTTCCCAGTGATTCATTACTTAAACTCTCGCCGTTATAGACAGAACAGTTTCAACGAAAGCCAAAGCGAGAACAATGGCGATCAAAGACCGGTTTCATGCTGCCATTGACAGCGTATGCGGGAAACCTTGTTACCTGGGATATGAAAATCACCATCACAACTCCAACTGAAGGTGTGATTACCTGATAACTCGGTCTCCAGATGCACAGTCGCATCCACCCAATACATCTTCGCTAGCAGCTCTTCGAAAGCCTTTAGCCACTCTTCCCATTCATACTCGATAGCCTGATAGGAGGCACCGAAGTGCATCACCTCGGTTTGATAACCGGTCATGCTGGTTTCGATCCTGGGAATAGCAAACATTTCCTGGCTTAAAAAAGGCCATTGTTCAGCGCTGGGCAAGGCCAACATAGCCGAGCGATTAATGCGGCGACGCTCTTGGTCAGAACTTAGGCCCACAGCATCTTTTATGCAGCCATACACAATGGATTCTGAATCAGCAGACATAATAAATACCCAAAGAATACGACATAGTGAGATACGCCTAGCCCCACCAGTACAGTTATTAACTAAATTAAAAAATCCACCAACCGCCAGACTGTAAACGTTTTTCACATTTTTTTAGCTGCTGGCCATAACGTTTTGACTGGCGATCTACTTTTTTAGCCACGTTGATCAGCCAAGATTTTTTACGATAGGTTTTGCGCTCAAAGCCACCATGACCTTCGTGATAGGCCAAATACAATCGATAGGCATCCGTTTTCTTGATACCTAAGCGCTTATAGCTCTGGTGGTTATACCAACCAATGAAATCAACCGCATCATCAAAATCGTCTCGGTCGGCACTCCAGCGGCCTGCCGATTTCATATACCAATCCCAGGTGCCGTCTTTTGCCTGCGCATATCCGTAAGCGCTACTTTTTCTTGGACCCGGTATCACCCAGAGGATTTTAGTACGCGGTGGTGCCGCATCATCTTTAAAGCTCGATTCCTGTTTCATGATGGCCATCATCACTTCGATAGGACTGCCCCAGCGCTTCTTTGATTTTGCGGCGTCATCGTACCAATCGTCTTTTTCGTCGAAGATATCGCAAATATTAGAAGTATTTGAAGGAGGCGAGCTTGCGCAGGCGAATAAAGACAATAGCACGAACGACAAAGCAGCAAAGCGTAAGCCGCGCCTTACACCTAGTAGAACTCTCTTCGGATGCTCAAATTTGCACATGCTATAGTCGTTATATTATCGGTTTTTAAAATAAATGCGCTATTGATGCCGCTGCAACAAAGCTATTAAAGCATCTTCATCAATAATCTCAACACCTAAATCCTGGGCTTTTTTCAACTTTGAGCCAGCACCAGGGCCAGCTACCAGCACACTGGTTTTAGCCGATACACTACCGGCCACTTTAGCACCTAACTCTTGCAAAGCGGCCTTGGCTTCATTCCTAGACATCTGTTCTAGAGTGCCCGTCAACACATAGGTTAAATCATTTAAGGGCAGTTCATCAGCCGTTTTTACCTCAATATCTGGCCACTGAACCCCTGCATTTTGCAGTCTTTCGATCTCTTGTCGATTACGAGCATCAGCAAAAAAGCCCAAGATAAATTCAGCCATAATCGGCCCGACATCACTAACCTCTAATAGCTTGTCGGCATCGGCATCCATTAAATCGTTAAGGTTACCAAAGTGCTGAGCCAAGTTCCGAGCCGTAGCTTCACCAACTTCGCGGATACCCAACGCGAATAAGAAGCGAGGCAAGCTTGTTTGCTTGGCCTGCTCTAAAGCTTGCAGCAAGTTCTGAGCTGATTTTTCAGCCATACGCTCCAAAGCACTAACAGCATCCAACTCAAGGTGAAACAAATCAGCCATCGATTCGACAAGGCCATTCTCAACTAACTGATCAATAAGTTTATCGCCCAAGCCATCAACATCCATGGCCTTACGAGAAACAAAATGTTTAAGAGCTTCTTTGCGCTGGGCCGCACATATCAAACCACCAGTACAACGGGCAACGACCTCACCCTCTTTACTTACTACCGGCGAATCACAGACTGGACACTGCTCGGGAAAGACAATATCCGCGGCATCATTAGGTCGGCGGTCTTCAACCACTGAAACAATTTGTGGAATAACGTCGCCTGCTCTTCGCACAATAACGGTGTCGCCGACTTTCACCCCTAAACGAGCTACTTCATCGCGATTATGCAAGGTAGCGTTAGAAACAGTAACACCACCCACAAAAACCGGTTCCAATCGCGCCACGGGAGTAATTGCTCCAGTACGACCTACTTGAAACTCTACATCTTGCAGAACCGTAATTTCTTCCTGCGCCGGAAACTTATAAGCTATAGCCCAACGCGGAGCCCGCGATACAAAACCCAAACGCTGCTGCTGCTCGCTGCTATTAACCTTAAACACGATACCGTCGATATCGTAGGCAAGCTCATCACGCACTTCAGCAATATGCTGATAGTAGTCAATGCACTCTTTAATATTGGCCGCCACTTTCATTTGGGCGTTGATTAAAAAGCCCCAATCCCTGAGCTTGTAAAGAATATCAGTGTGCTTTTTGGGTAACTCAGGAGCGCTGCCTAATTCAACAAAGCCAACACTATAAGCGCACATTTCAAGCGGACGTGAAGCTGTAATTTTAGAATCCAGCTGCCTTAGGCTACCGGCTGCAGCATTTCGAGGATTGGCAAATTCCTTCTCCCCTTTATCTCGGGCCTTCTGATTTAAACGCGCAAAACCCTCTTTGGGCATATAAATCTCGCCGCGCACTTCCAATATCTCTGGAAAGTCATCGCCCTGCAAACGTAATGGAATAGAGCCAATGGTTTTAACATTCTGGGTAATATCTTCGCCTGTGCTGCCATCACCGCGTGTAGCACCTTGCTGCAATACCCCATTGTGATACATCAAGCTCACAGCGATGCCATCGAGCTTTGGCTCACAGCCATATTCTAAATCAGCGCCAGTCGCTAAGCGCTCTTGATTACGCCGATTAAAATCTTCTAAATCTTCATCATTAAACGCATTGTCTAAAGACAACATTGGAATCCGATGATCCACCTGGCTAAAGGCCGCCAGGGGTTTTCCACCCACGCGCTGAGAAGGCGAATCAGCAACAATCCATTCCTTTTGACTTTGCTCAGTGGCTTGTAGCTGACGAAATAGCCGATCGTATTCGGCATCGGGAATGCTGGGCGCATCCAGCACATAATATTCATGGCTGTAACGCTGAAGCGTTGCTACTAAAGCCAAATACTCTTCACGGCTGGCACAGGGTTCAATATTCTGCTGGCTCATAATTCTCTGTGATTATTTAAGAAGCCTTTAGGCTTAGACTCGCGATGCGGGATCGCAAAAGAAATCAGGCCCGCCTTCGCGAATGTAAGGCGCGCCATAATAAAAGTAAATCGACTACTGGCGAGATAGTTGTCGACGCGCAAATTCGCGTACACGCTGGCGGCAATGCTCAATGGTTTGTTGCGTCATCACACTGCGGTTCTCATCTTTTAGTTCGCCACCCAAGCTATCACAGAGTGCCTGAGTCGTTTCCACCATCGCCTCAAAGGCGTTCAAGCTGTCACCATTGATTGGCAAGGTAAGAAAGAAACTAACTCCAGGGGTTTCAAAACTGCTCATAGCGTCTAGATCAAAAGTACCCGGCACCACCATATTGGCCATGCTGAATAGAATCTCACCCGAACCATCGGATTCACTGTGGCGATGAAAAATATTCATGGTGCCAAAACGCATACCTTTGGCTAGCAGAACCTGCAGAAGGTCTTCACCTTGAAAGCGTGCTCCAGCGGGCGCCATAACATTGATAATGATCACCTCTTCTGGATCTTGGCCCGCTTGTGCTGCTGAGCTTTCATGATCAGCACTTGCTTGATGACGAGGGCTTGCGGCTGCTTCAGCTTCGCGACGCACAGTGCGAGTTGCAGACACCACACCTTCATCCAATAGTGCGCCTGAGTCAGCTTCATTGAAAACCGGTTCTAAACGATCAGAGTGGTAGTCCGCCTCCAGCTCTTGCACGGAGTCTTCGGCCTGCTCACTCACAGAATCCATCAACATGGGAACCTGCTCGTCGAGATTCAGGCTAACCTGCTCGGTCACTGGACGGGTTTTTTCACCAGGCGCAACAAAAGCTTTACGCACCTCGGTATTCAGATCTTCCGCTTCTGAGAGGTCACGATTAACGACTCGCGCTCCCCCATTGGGAAGCTCGCTACCATACTCTTCATCTTTATCGAGGTTGTGCTGCATGTTTAAAGACATGCGAATGGAATCCCGGCGATTCTGACGCATACGTCGAATACCGTCCAACACCACACCAACAATTAACAGCACGATAATAATGGTTAGTACGTGCTGCATTTCAAAATCGAAATTCATCCTTATTCTTGCCTCTCAATCTCTTCCCTTTCGGCCACCCCCCTGGCAGCTAGCGGGAATCAACTTTACCCTCTGTTCAATAGAAAAAACTCAAGGGCAAAAGTTCAATCTCTTACATGGCGGCCAGTTCGGCGGCCTCATCAACATCCACGCTTACTAAGCGGGAAACACCCGGCTCGTGCATGGTTACACCCAACAACTGGTGGGCCATTTCCATAGCGATCTTGTTGTGGGTGATATAAATAAACTGTACGTGCTTGGACATCTCTTCAACCATACGCGCATAACGACCCACGTTGGCGTCATCCAATGGCGCGTCAACCTCATCCAGAATACAGAAAGGTGCTGGATTCAAACGGAAGATCGAGAATACCAAAGCAATCGCTGTTAGCGCTTTCTCACCACCGGAAAGTAGATGGATGGTACTGTTACGCTTGCCTGGAGGACGCGCCATAATGGCGATACCGGTATCCAACAGATCATCGCCAGTTAACTCGAGATAAGCATGACCGCCACCAAATACTTTCGGGAACAGCTCCTGCAAGCTTTCATTCACCTGGTCAAAGGTTTCCTTAAAGCGAGAGCGAGTTTCTTTATCAATCTTCTTGATGGCGTTTTCCAGAGTTTCCAGCGCGTCTTCCAGATCTTTATTCTGGGTATCCAAATAGGTTTTGCGCTCAGACTCTGTTTTGTATTCGTCGATGGCCGCCAAGTTAATTGGGCCAAGACGGCTAATGCGATTACCAATTCGCTCTAGCTCTTCTTCCATGGCTTTTTCTTCGGCGTCTTCTGGTAGCTGCTCTAATAGAGTTGGCAAGTGGAAACCATCATCGACCAACTGCGTTTCTACCGTACTACGCTGAACTTCTACTTCGCGAGTAAATAAACGTTCTTGCTCTAGACGAGTACGAACCGATTGTATTTCATGCTCAGCCTTGCTGCGATCTTGTTCAATCTGGCGCAATTTTGCTTCAACATCATCAACCGCTCGGCGGGCATCCGCTAGCTCACCTTCAACACTTAGACGATCCTCTAGGCGCTCTTCGAGCTCCATTTTGTATTCTTCAATCGGATCGCGGTTTTCACCAAGCGTCGCCTGCAATTGCTCACGGCGATCTTGGGAGCGCTGCACTTGATCACGCAAACGCTCGATACCAGAGCGCATACTGTCTAACTGAGTACGCAATGATTGGTAGCGTATCGCTAATTCGTGACCGCGATCTTTATCATGGCGCGCGCGCTGGCGAGCCTGATCTAATTTCTCACGTAACTCGTCACGCTTACTCAATAACTCTTCGCGCTTATCAGTATCCTGCTCCATCGCATCGATGGCTTCTTGCAGAATCATGCGCGATTCAGATAGCGCCTCGGCCTCGGCATCCATTTGCTCTTTGGCTTCGGTGATTTCACTATCCAAACGCTGGCGGCGCATGCTGGTTTGTTCAACCTGCACCTGCTTGGCACTCACTTGCGAGCGAATTTCGCCATAGCGACGATTTAAATCTTCTGCTTCGCGACGTTTCGCTTCGCGCTGTTGTTCTAAATCTTTAATATTGTCGCGGCGCTGCTCCATAGCATCGCTAAGCTGCTCTACTTGTTCTTCCAGCTCGGCTATGGCGGCGGTCAATTCTTCTAGCTCTTGTTTGCGAGCCAAAACACCGGAGGCAGCGTCGTTATCTTTAGCAACGCGCATCCAGTTGGCACCAATCCAGATACCCTCTTTCGTCATCACAGATTGGCCAGCCGACAAGCTACTACGCATAGCCAAGGCTTCGCTGATATTCTCTGCCGCTAAAACATTCGCCAAGAAGTGGCTAACATCAGCACTGCCGCTGACAAAGTTAGCTAGGCTTTTTGCATCGACTGCAGCTTTGCTGCTGTTCGCATCAAGAAGGACAAGCTCGCCTTGATCGAGTTTGGCAAATACGTCCGCGATATCATCAATGCCATCAGTACAAACAGCTTGTAAATGATTACCCAAAGCGGTTTCTACTGCCATTTCCCAGCCAGCTTCTACTTGTAGCTGCTCTGCCAGGCGAGGCTTATCGGCCAGGCCTTGCTCGCTTAGCCACTCACTAACCGCTTCATTCTGCTGCCCCATGGCGGCTTGCTGCAAAGCTTCTAAAGAAGCGTGGCGACCGCGCATGCTGGATAACTGATTGCGCAACTGATCCAAAGTTTCGCTATCGCGGTTGCTTTGCTCGCGCTGCTCATTAATGCTTTCGCCCATTTCTTCAACGGCAGCACGTTTAGCATCAGCATCAATATCGAGCTCAGCCATGCGCTCGCTTAACTCGGCAATCTCTTCATCCACTTCTGAGGATTGTAAATTGCCACGCTCTTCATCTAAGCGCTTAATACGATCCAGCAAACGGCTTTGAACTTGCTCAAGATGCTGAATTTTGGATTGTTCAACTTCCGCACGTTGACGCGGTTCGGCCGCGGTTTGGTTAAAGCTGTCCCACTCTATCTGCCAATCCTGCATGGCATCTTCAGCGGTTTGCAAAAAGTCGCCGGAATCTTCCTCGGCGGCTTTGATCATTTCCAATTCGGGTTCGATATCAAGCAGCTCTTCTTCCCACTGCTTGGTTTTTTCTGTGTCGGTAAGAAGATGCTGCTCTGCTTCTTTGCAATCGCGTTCGGTTTGCTCTAAATCGCGTTGCAACTCTTGCGAACGAGATTGAGCATGCTGAATATTTTGTTCAATACGAGCGATCTCAGAACCTAGCGCATAAAAGCGCCCTTGAACTTCATTAAACTTATCGCCCAACTCAGTGTGCTGCAGGCGGTACTCTTCGATTTCAGTATCTTTACCCACCTGGTCGGTTACAAAGGATTCAACTTTAAGCTCCAGCTCAGTGATAATCCCCTGCTTGGACTTAGCTTGCTCATCCAACAATTGGAATCGCAGCGCTTGCAATTGCGCTTTGAGTAAACGCTCTTCTTTTTTGAATTCGGTATATTTTTCAGCGGCGACAGACTGACGCTCTAAGCGGGAAAGCTGGCGCTCAAGCTCATCGCGAATATCGGTTAAGCGCTCTAGGTTTTCCATGGTGCGACGCATGCGGTTTTCGGTATCGCGTCGACGCTCTTTATATTTAGAAATACCGGCAGCTTCTTCGATATAAACTCGCAGTTCTTCAGGTTTCGCCTCAATCAAGCGGGAGATCATACCCTGCTCAATGATGGCGTAGCTGCGAGGCCCAAGGCCGGTGCCCAGGAAAATATCGGTAATATCACGGCGGCGACATTTGTTGCCGTTCAAATAATAGGTATTGGTGGCATCACGGGTTACTTTACGCTTTACAGAAATCTCACTGTAACCGGCATACTCACCCACCAGAGTGCCGTCACTGTTATCAAAGATCAGCTCGATTGATGCCTGACCAACAGGCTTACGACCGCCAGAACCGTTAAAGATAACGTCAGTCATGGATTCACCGCGAAGGTTCTTCGCGGAAGATTCACCCATTACCCAACGCACAGCGTCGATGGTATTGGATTTACCACAACCGTTGGGACCAACAATGGCACACAGGTTCGATGGAAAGGAAACCGTCGTCGGATCTACGAACGATTTAAAACCTGCTAGCTTAATGCACTTTAGCCGCATAAATCCTTTTCACTCAATAGTCTTGCAATATATTGATTTTATTGTAGTTTTCTGAACAGCCAAGCAGTTTTCAGAGACACAACCTAAAACCCGCCATTCTACACGTTTGACTGAGTTTTGGCACCCTGCAAAGACACAGCCAGTGGCAATCGACGCCTATATTAGCGCCTTTTAACCTACCACTGGCTGAACGGTGACTAGATTTGCGTATTGATCTCTATACGATGCTGCTCGGTACTGCTATTAGCAACCGGGCCTAAGGTTGACTGCCAATCGCCCGCTTGGGGTATCGCTTGCCCACTGGCCGAAACCCTTGCCACTAACTCTAACTGAGGGAAGGTAGCAATCGACATGCCTGGTGCCATCGCCATGGCCTCACTGAGCTCGATCTCAGCCGGCAGGTCTTTAACCTTGATGCGCGCAATAGCCAATGGCATTGGCGCTCCCTGCCAAGCTCTGGCATAGACGAAAACCGCATGCTCAGGGTTTAAGCTAAGCCCATCTGCCAGCTCGACCTTGAGTTTAAGACTTAGCTGGCCGCTAGCTTCCGTAGGCGCTCTTGCTTCTGCGTCAGCTTCAACAGAGGCCGAATTGGCGAGTAATTGCGCACTACCTTGTTTAGCACCACCTTGTTCATTCATTAAGGCTCGCGCCCGCAAAACGCCCGCCGCTAAAGACTGAGCGCCCGCACTCTGCGGCCCCAATAGCTTGATAGCCTTCTCCCACTGGGCGATAGCCTGCTGGTAATCTTCCGCCTGAAAGTAACGAATACCGTCTAGGCCAAGTGCAACATGGCTATTAGGGTCTTGCGCCAAGGTTTGGTCGATCAAGAGTTCAATATCAGGCGTTACACGATTGCCCGCCACGACGAACAGCAGCTGCGCCAGTTCTCCCATCACTAACGGTGACTTGTCTATCTCTAGAATGGCGCGATAGGCGTTAATAGCCGTTGGATATTCCTGCAAATCAGTGGCGTTTCTCGCCAATAAATAACGGTACTGGACGTTCTCAGGGTCTTTTTCCAAACGCTCTTCAAGCTGGGACATCAAGCGTCTTGCAAGAGCAGGATCTGGGTTTTGCCCTGACTGTACCGCCATGGTGTCGGCAGCAAATTTATCTTGTATGGCCTTAGTCAGGACAATGTCCTGGCTGGCGCCGTTGTATTGGTAGAAAGCAAAAACAAACACCACCAAGATTGCTGCTGAAGCTAGAAAGATGATTCGCCCAGAGCCTGGTGTCTGTTGAGATGCGCTTGGCTCACCACCTTCCGCCCCATCAGCACCGAGCAATTCCAAATCCAGTTCAGCTTTTAGAGCCTCATATTCAGCTTCGTCTAAATCACCATTGCCGCGCTGCTCAGCAAGTTCAGCACAGCGCTGATCGTACAAATCAACATTCAGTGACTGGCGCTGCTGCTCCTTAAGCTGCTCTCGCCCCTGAAACAGCAGCGGCCAAAAAACAAACAATAAAGCCAATAGAGACAGCGTTGCGGCCGCCAACCAGATAGATAACATTTAGTTTTGATCCTTAGTCTTTTCTTCGCGGGCTTGTCGCAAAATTTCATCAAGGCGGTCTTTATCGATTTCTACCGTTTTTTCGATTGGCTGTTGGCGACGGAAAATCAACAAAGCAATCACCAGCCCTACCAATAGCAAGACAATAGGGCCGCCCCAAAGCATGATTGTCTTCATACTTAAACGCGGGCGATACAAGACATAGTCACCATAGCGGGCCACCATATAATCTTTAATCTCGGTATCGTTTTGCCCCTCTTGCAATAAGCGATGCAGCTCACGACGCAAATCTGCCGCGATGGGCGAGTCGGAGCCCGACAGGTTTTGATTTTGACACTTAGGGCAGCGCAACTCATCTACTAAGACTAAGTAGCGCTCACGCAGCTGTGGGTCATCAAATTCATAAAGATCGACCACTGCGCCGGCTGTTGTCGCCACTAAAGCGAGCAATAAGGAAGTAAATAGGCGGTTAATTAACGTCATGTTATTCACACACTGTTGAGGAAGTCGCTCTCTAGACATCTACCCCAGATTCAACAGAGAGCTCCGGATTGCCCGCAGTATATCAATGCCGGCAGCAGTAACCCATAGCTTGCGGCTATTTCTGAGCCTAAGCCACTGCTTTTGTTGAGTTTTTATGCAAATTTCAGCTTTTCGCAAGAAAGGTGAAGTTTTTATTAAAAAACGGTTGACGCGAAAAGATTAATCATTATTATACGCCGCTCCTGACAGCGGGTGGTTAGCTCAGCTGGGAGAGCATCGCCCTTACAAGGCGAGGGTCACAGGTTCGATCCCTGTACCACCCACCACTTTCAAGCGTGACACGAAAGTGAGTAACTGTCAGATATAGCGGACCGGTAGTTCAGTTGGTTAGAATACCGGCCTGTCACGCCGGGGGTCGCGGGTTCGAGTCCCGTCCGGTCCGCCACTATTCCAAAAGGCTGCAAGCAATTGCGGCCTTTTTTTATGCCTGAAAGAAAGCACTTGGACCGGATGGGCGAGAACCTGCGTATCGGGTTCGACAAAATCGCTTGGAGCGATTTTGGATTGCGACGTGAGGAGCAACCCGAAGGGGCATTTGCAGGAGCAAATGATCAGTCCCGTCCAAATTTGGCACCATCCCGAAAAGATAACAATAGCTAACGTAGAACGTCATTAGCAGCACCTACATTTGCTACCTACCCCTCCACCAGAATCTGGCACCACAGCGAATTCACCAACTCGGCTCCCAGATGGGGTCAGAACCCTAGGGTTCTGACCCCGGGTTCCTGCACTATGTTGATGGAACAGCCATTGCTTTAGGCGGAACCTTTCCATTCCAACACTTCAATTTAAACCGTCCAACCAAAGACACCACAAATCCCCTACAAAAACACCTAAACCATAAAACCAAGAAAACGACTCCATCCCCCGCTGCCGCATGGCTACCAGATATCTCCCCTTATACTGATTTGCAGAAACAAATGATCTCCCTCTCAAATCATGCATCCATAACAAATTCACCAACTCGGCTCCGAAGTGGGGTCAGAACCCTAGGGTTCTGACCCCGGGGACCTGCACTATGCTGATGGAATAGCCATTGCTTTAGGCGGAACCTCCCCACTCCAACACCTCAATCTCAACGATCCAACCAACGACACCACAAATCCTCAACAAAAACACCCAAACCATAAAACCAAGAAAACGACTCCATCCCCCGCTGCCGCAAGGCCAGCAGATCTTCCCCTTCGATAATGCGCCCTGCTTTAATCACAGCTACCGGGTTCTGCAATACACCAAGATCTTCCAATGGGTTAGCCTCTAGCAACAATATATCCGCCTTTAAACCCACCTTTAGCTGCCCTATTTCATTAGCCAAGCCTAAAGCCCTGGCAGGATTCACGGTAGCGGCCTGTAAAATAGTCCACTTATCAAGCCCTGCTTCCTCCCAAATCGCCATTTCTTGATGAACTGAGTAACCCGCGGTTAGATACAAAGTGCCCGCATCGGAGCCAAGTAATAAAGTGACCCCCTGCCTATCGGCCTCTTGCAGCACCAACAACAAGAAGGCGCGCAACTGCTCATTCCACTTTTGATCATCAAGGCCCGCTGCGAGCCAACGATTCACCGAAAACTCAGTATTTAGAAACCGGAAAAAAGGATTTATGGCCGACAAGGGCAAGCTGTCCACATAACTTTGTTTATCTCGAGCCAGCCGGGTGAAATGATCAATCGAGGCCAGGGTCGGCGTGAGATAAGGCTCCAACTCATTAAGCTGTTGCAAATACTCGCGAGCCTTTTCAATATCCAACTTATAAGCCAGCGGCCCCTGCACAATATCTTCTAGATGCTCTAAGGACTCAGCCCCAGCCAAGATGTCTATTGACGACTGCCCTGCATGGGGGCCGTGCTTAGCCACGGGCAAGCCGACCTTTCTCGCCTCATTAAAAATCGCCTCCTGAACTTGCTGGTCGAGATAGCTATAGACCTTTAGCGAATTAAAGCCTTGCTCTTTGTAAAGTCGAACGCGCTGCCTAGCCTGCTCTGGGCTACTCACCACCTCCTGCATAAGATGTGCGTATTTCGGGCCATCCAGTACCGGCGAAGAAGTCAGTAAGCTAGCCTCTCCATAGGCCACAGCTTTCTGTTGATTACGCCAGCGCAAATGCACTGGAAAGCCACGCAGATTTCGGACCGTTGTCACCCCATAACTAAGATTAAGCGCCAGCTCACTTGGGCTATAAACGTGCACATGACTATCGATTAAACCGGGGCTTAAGTAGTGACCGGAGGCAGGCACAACTTTGTAGCCAGGCTTAAGGGATTGGTTCGCATCTTCTATAGCCTTTATTCGCCCGCCTGCTAGGTAAACATTCTGCCTGGCAATCACTCTCGTGTTTGATACATCGAGTATCGCCACATCATTAATAACAATGGCTTGAGCCTCACCCAACTCCCACCTTTGCTCGTCGACCATACGCTGCCATTGCACAGCACTAACCAGTAAAAGCAATATCGCCAACATAGAAGCAGGCACTACTATGAGTAAAACCTTTAACAATCTATGCATAATTTGAAAAGTTTTAAGCAACACCATCCGGCCCTCTAAGAGTTTGAAAGCCTAAAATTTATCCAGTTAAGCAAAATGTTGCGTGCAGAATCGTGATTGTGAACGGTTCAGAATAAATATGGAGCTAGAATACGCCTTAAATGTCGACTTCTGATGAGATAAGCGATGATAGATGCAGCCAATGCCATTCAATTAATCTTTGCCTTTACGGCCATGTTTGGAATCATTCTGGTCTGGCCTAGTACACGCTTCCGTCCACTAAGTCTTGCGCTATTGATGGAAGCTTCCTTAATGCTTTGTAATTTCGCTGAGGAAAGCGGCTTAAGCCGGCAACTATGGGGCGAAACTCTGATTACTCCCATCTTTGGCTTGGGCTTTGGGCCAGCGCTATTTTTGTTTACACGAGGTCTGGTGTTTTCAAACAAAGGATTAGCTTTCGATCAAGCCATACACTTTTTGCCTATGCTGCTGGCATTCCTCCTTGCCGCTATGCCGCAGCTTATCATTGCTCTTGGCACCATCAGCTTGGTGATCTATCTAAGTCTTTGCTGGAAGCTAATGCGCGATTACGAACAAGCCAGTCACGACCGGCGCTCCGATGCACAAAACCTGACGCTAACTTGGCTGAAGCTTGTCCTCATACTCTATATCACTGCTATAGCCGTGGATGCCATTAGGCAAAACCTACAAACTGAGCTGCCCATTTCAATACTGGAGCCTTGGTATATCGCCACTCTATTAGTCTATTTAGGGCTCTGCTGCTTTTTGATTTATAAGGGCGTACATCAACCCGAGCTCTTTGATGGCTTTGAGCAATACCAAAAGGAGGCTCTAGAGGCCCTAGACCCACCATTGGATGAGACAGCAAACAGCCTATTTGAACAAATTAACAGGCAACTGCTTGAACAAAAACTCTATCGCACACCGAGACTAAGCTTATCTGATCTATCTGAGCACACAGGCCTTACTGAAAAGGATATCTCCTGGGCAATCAACCAAGGCGGCGGGCAAAGCTTCGCGGACTACATTAACCACCTGCGGATTGATGAAATTTGCGAAGAGATTCGATACAACGACAATCGGAGCCTACTCGACCTTGCTTTAGCGGCAGGTTTTAATTCGAAATCCAGCTTTAATACCGTATTCAAGCGAATGACCGGCAAAACCCCAAGTCAATTTCAAAAAGAAGCTCTCAACTAAATGACCAGCACCAAGCTATCTAAGATCAGGATCATGATACTGTACGTGCAAAATCCCTATATTGAACGCTTAAGCTGAAACAAAACCGCAAGATAGGCCTCATCACTTTGAACAAGGAGGCCAACATGGCACATATTGTTTTAGCAGGCGCAACCGGATACTTAGGACGCTATCTCGCCCAACAGTTTTATCGGGATGGTCATCAGCTAGGTTTGCTGATTAGAGACGAGAAAAAACTAGAGCGCTTACAAATTCCGCACCATTATGTCGTCAAAACAGACTTTGGAAATAGCGCTCACCTGCAGCATGAGATCCCAAGCTGCGACATCGTGGTTTCTTGCCTAGGAATCACCAAGCAGCAAGACGGCTTAAGCTACGATGATGTCGATTATGCCATGAATGCTCGCCTGCTTGAGTTTGCCCAAAACTCGCAAGCCAAACAATTCATGTACATCAGCGTACTGAACGCCGAGAAAATGCAAAATCGTCTGTGCCAGGCAAAGGCAAAATTTACTCGCAAGCTAAAAAGCTCAAATATTGACTATCGAATTATTCGACCCAGTGGCTTTTTTAGTGACATCCAGAACATGCTACAGCAATGCGACGGTAAGTGTTTACCTATCTTGGGCAATGGCCAAAATTCGCTAAACCCAATTCACGGCCAAGACTTAGCCCAGTTTTGCGCAGAGGCTCTCAAACAGACAAAACGCGAGCTAAATATCGGTGGCCCGCTTACCTATACCCAAAAGGAATTAGCCCAGCTTATTCAAAGCCACTGCAAAAATCCGACAAAAATATTTCAGCTAGGATCGAATTTGCAAGCTGCTGCAAAATTTATATGTCGGCTTGCACCTGAGCGCTGGACGGGAAGCGCTGAGTTCATTTTAGAAGCCTCATCCATGGACATGGACGCCAAGAGCTACGGCGATATTAAACTTGAGGACTTTTTATCACATAGCCAATCAAACAGTAATTGTTTTTCAAGTGTAGAAATTTCAGCAAACAATTCGGCAAACGACAATTTGGAAAACGGCAAATCGAAGGACGATCACGCTACGAACCCGCAGGAGGCAAATGATGTTTAACAAACCCTATCAAAGACTTTGTGAACTAACCCTTGCAGGCATAGGGCTATTACTAATCGCCGCACTCAATCAACCGGAAAATATCGATTTATATACCGACAGCATTCTTCGATATCTTTTTGCCATTGATTTGATGCGATGAATACTAGTCTCTGGCGCCACAAACGACATTATTTAAACCAGCATAAAGCTTCGGGCTTGCATTTAGTTTATACATCATCAAATGATATCGACGGGCGGATAATTCAAAGGCTATATCAAGCAAATTCGATATAGCCTATAAAAAATATCAAAATTTTGTAAAGATTATAATAAAACAAAAACTTTACATTCTATGGCACGAACTATGCTACATATCAAACTATGCTACTAATAGGCGTCAATTATTTAGCACGGATCTTTAAGCGAGCTTTACAGATGCAAAAAACTTCAACTACATTAATTACTAAGCAACTTTTTTTCTTAGTAAGTGGTCTTAGTTAATAGTTCGCTTAACAATATTTTTACCAGTGGTAATTGCCTTTGCAAATAAAAAGGCGTTTAATCATGACAGTTAGTAGTAAATGCTGAAACTTATGAACGGCATTTTCGGATGTTTTTTCACGTAGTAATCTTTATTGGAAAGAGTGTTTTAAAAAGTATGTTTCTTGTTTCTTTACACTAATTTTGCTCTCGGGTGATTTGCCAAAACTCCCCTCAGAGCGGAGGACAGTAAGATGGGCATTTTCAACCACTTTCAAGACCGTTACGATGCTGGCCAAGAAGAAGAGCTAAGCATTCAAGAATACTTAGATTTATGTAAGCAAGACAAAAGTGTCTACGCCACAGCTGCTGAGCGTTTGCTCAATGCCGTCGGCGAGCCAGAATTGATTGACACATCTCTTGATCCAAGGCTCAGCCGGATCTTCTCCAACAAAGTTATCAAGCGCTACAGCGCTTTTGAAGAATTCTTCGGAATGGAAGAGTGCATCGAACAGATCGTCGCCTTCTTTCGACACTCCGCTCAAGGTTTAGAAGAAAAGAAGCAAATACTCTATCTGCTAGGTCCAGTGGGCGGTGGTAAGTCCTCACTGGCTGAGCGCCTAAAAGCCCTTATGGAAAAAGAGCCAATATACTGCTTAAAAGGCTCTCCCGTATTTGAATCACCGCTGGGTTTATTTGACCCAGGTGAAGATGCCGATATTCTGCAAGAAGAATACGGTATACCTAAGCGCTACTTAGGCACCATCATGTCACCATGGGCAGCAAAGCGCCTGCGAGAATATAATGGCGATATCAGCCAATTTAAGGTCGTAAAGCTCAAGCCTTCGATCTTAAATCAAATTGCCATTTCAAAAACTGAACCCGGCGATGAGAATAACCAGGATATCTCGTCGTTAGTAGGTAAAGTCGATATTCGTAAACTGGAAGACTTTCCTCAAAATGATACCGACGCTTATAGCTATTCCGGTGGCTTATGCCGTGCCAACCAAGGGCTAATGGAATTTGTGGAAATGTTCAAGGCCCCCATCAAGGTTTTGCACCCACTATTAACCGCCACCCAAGAAGGCAACTACAACAGCACCGAGGGTCTAGGGGCAATCCCCTATGAAGGCGTGATACTGGCGCACTCAAATGAGTCAGAGTGGCAGACATTCCGCAACAATAAAAACAATGAAGCATTTTTAGATCGAATCTATATCGTTAAGGTGCCCTATTGCTTACGCCTTACCGAAGAGATTGAAATTTATCATAAGTTGATTGAAAACAGCTCACTATCGGAAGCCCCTTGCGCACCAGATACCCTGAAGATGCTGGCCCAATTCTCCGTACTATCTCGCTTAAAAGAGCCAGAAAACTCTAACCTCTATTCAAAAATGAAGGTTTATGATGGCCAAAACTTGAAAGATACGGACCCTAAGGCGAAATCTATCCAGGAATATCGCGACATTGCCGGCGTGAATGAAGGCATGGACGGTCTATCTACCCGCTTTGCCTTTAAAATTCTCTCCAAGGTCTTTAACTTTGACGCCACTGAAGTCGCGGCCAACCCTGTACACCTGCTTTATGTATTGGAACAACAAATTGAGCAGGAACAATTTCCAGAAGAAATTCAGGCGAAATACCTTTCTTTTATTAAGGAGTTCTTAGCGCCGAAATACGTAGAATTTATTGGCAAAGAAATCCAAACCGCTTACCTGGAATCCTATACTGAATATGGTCAAAATATCTTTGATCGCTATGTCACCTATGCCGATTTCTGGATACAGGATCAAGAATATCGCGACCCAGAAACTGGTGAAATACTTGATCGCGCCTCGCTCAATGAGGAGCTGGAGAAAATCGAGAAGCCCGCCGGAATTAGCAACCCTAAAGACTTCCGTAACGAGATTGTTAACTTTGTGCTGCGCGCAAGAGCTAACAATAATGGACAAAACCCATTGTGGAACAGCTACGAGAAGCTTCGCCGCGTGATTGAGAAGAAAATGTTCTCAAATACCGAAGACTTGCTCCCTGTTATTTCATTTAACACCAAGGCCTCGGCCAATGATCAGAAGAAGCACCAAGATTTTGTTGCTCGCATGATTGATCGCGGCTATACCGAGAAGCAAGTTCGCTTGCTGTCGGAGTGGTATTTGAGAGTTAGAAAATCACAGTGATAGATACAGCTCAAGAAATATAGGGTTTAGCAATGTCATAAGGATCTTTTATGAATTATGTTATCGATCGTCGCTTAAACGGCAAGCAAAAAAGTCTGGTAAATCGCCAGCGGTTTTTAGAGCGCTACCGCAAGCAGATCAAACAATCGGTAGAAAAAGCCGTGGGCGATCGCTCGATAACGGACATTAATAAAGGCGAAAAAATCAGCATCCCTAGAAAAGATACTGATGAACCCGTATTTCGTCATGGAAAAGGCGGCTTCCAAGAACAGGTACTCCCTGGTAACAAGGAGTTTATCAGCGGCGACCGCTTTAAGCGCCCGGAAGGCGGTGCTGGTCAAGGCTCAGGGCCAGGCCAAGCCAGCAATAGCGGCGAAGGCATGGATGATTTTGTATTTGAAATCAGCCAAAGCGAATTTCTCGATTTCATGTTCGAAGATCTGGAACTGCCTAATCTGGTAAAACGTCATTTAATGGGCGATGTAGAATACAAAACTCATCGGGCCGGGGTTGCCGATGTCGGTAATCCCGGCCAGATCAATATTGTTCGCAGTATGCGCTCGGCCTCGGCAAGGCGTATGGCGCTGGGCGGTAAAGACAGAAGGCGATTAAGAGCTTTAGAAGCCGAACTGCAGCAGCTCATGCTGGCCCCTGTTCCTGACAGCGAACGCCAACTACAACTCGAAGACGAAATTCAACACATCAAAGGCCGCCTAAAGCGTATCCCTTGGCTTGATGATTTCGATATCAAGTACAACCTGCATGTTAAGCAGCCTGTACCACGCTCCCAGGCCGTAATGTTTTGCCTAATGGATGTTTCAGGCTCAATGACCCAGGGCATTAAAGATATTGCGAAACGCTTTTTTATATTGCTATATCTGTTTTTGCAAAGAAATTACGAACACACCGACGTCGTTTTTATTCGCCATCACACCAGCGCTAAAGAAGTTGATGAACAAGAATTTTTCTACTCCAGAGAAACTGGTGGCACCATCGTATCTAGTGCTCTTAAGCTCATGCAGGAAATCGTCGACAAACGCTACCCCCCTGCCCAATGGAATATCTATGGCGCACAAGCTTCAGATGGCGACAACTGGAATGACGACTCCAGTAATTGCTCCACAATACTAGCTAACGGTCTGCTCGAAAAAGTACAACACTTTTCCTATATCGAGATTACCGAGCAAGATCATCAGTCTTTATGGCACGAGTATCAGCAAATTCAAGGTCAATTCAACGACGTTTTCGCCATGCAAAATATTCGAACCGCCGCTGATATCTACCCTGTTTTTCGTGAGTTATTTCAGCGTAAGCTAGGGCAAGAGAATATGGGGGCCGCATCATGAATAACAGCAACTATATTTCGACCAGCTCAGAGTGGACTTTTGAGCTCATAGAGCGCTATGACCAGGAAATAGGTAAAATAGCCAAAGAATTTCAACTGGATACTTATCCCAATCAAATCGAGATCATCAGCTCTGAGCAGATGATGGATGCCTATGCCAGTGCCGGCATGCCCTTGGGCTACCACCACTGGAGTTACGGTAAACAGTTTATAAACGTCGAACAGTCCTATCGTCGTGGCCAAATGGGTTTGGCCTACGAGATCGTTATTAATTCCAATCCTTGTATTGCCTACCTTATGGAAGAAAACAGCATGACCATGCAGGCTTTGGTTATTGCTCATGCAAGCTATGGTCATAACTCTTTTTTTAAAGGCAATTATATGTTCCGCAGTTGGACAGATGCGGATTCCATTATTGATTACTTGCTGTTCTCCAAAAACTACATTGCAGAGTGCGAGCAGCGCTATGGCGTAAGCCAAGTGGAAGAGCTATTGGATTCTTGTCACGCCTTAATGAATTATGGAGTTGACCGCTATCGTCGCCCCTATCCTATTTCAGCTGCTGAAGAAGCTAATCGCCAAAAAGAACGTGAAGCCCTATTACAGCAACAGGTGAATGAGTTGTGGCGCACCATTCCAGAGTCAGAGAAAAATAGCAACTACCAAGAAGAGCCCCTCTTTCCTAGTGAACCCCAGGAAAACTTACTCTACTTCATTGAAAAGAATGCGCCTTTATTAGAGCCCTGGCAACGAGAAATCGTGCGCATCGTTCGCAAGACCGCCCAGTATTTTTACCCCCAACGCCAAACTCAGGTTATGAATGAAGGCTGGGCCACCTACTGGCATTACACTCTATTGAACACCTTATACGATAGAGGCCTAGTAAACGACGGCTTTATGCTGGAGTTCTTGCAGTCCCATAGCGGCGTCATTATGCAGCCTGGATTCGACACTCCCTATTACAATGGTATCAACCCATATGCTTTGGGCTTTGCGATGATGTCTGATATTCGCAGGATTAGTGAAAACCCTACTGATGAAGACCGCCATTGGTTCCCAGAACTAGCGGGTAAGGATTGGCTCGAGAATCTGCACGCTGCAATGAGAGACTTTAAAGACGAAAGCTTTATTTTGCAATACTTATCACCAAAACTAATGCGTGACTTTAAACTCTTTAGCTTAGTAGACGATGATAAGGATTCAGAGCTGGAAATCTCTGCCATACACGATGAATCCGGTTATCAATCTCTGCGCGAGGCCATGGGCAACCAATACAATCTGCAAAATCGGGAACCCAATATACAAGTCTATAATGCGAATATTCGTGGTGATAGATCACTGACTTTGCATCATATTCGCCATGAGCGCAAACCACTTGATGAAAGCGCAGACGAAGTTCTTAAGCATGTTCATCGCTTGTGGGGTTTCCCAGTAAAACTCATATCGGTAGAACCACAAAACGATTCAGTTTGCCCAATCCCGCTACAAGAATTCCACTGCCCCAAGTTAGAGCTGGCACAGTAGCGCTAGCAAATCCTTCTTAAATCCTTTATAAAAGCTGAGGCCTTTTTTTGGCCTCAGCTTTCTGGCCAATGATGCCAGCAAAGCGGCATAAGCTGTCACTATCGGCTAAATCACACTCCCTTTACGAAAAGAAGGCGCGATATGAAACTGTATGGATTTTGTGCAAGTAACTATTACAACGCTGTAAAGCACCTACTACTTGCCAAAGGTTTAACATTCGAAGAAGTTAAAGAATTCCCTAGCCAAGATCCGGCCTATTTAGAAATTCATCCTCTTGGTAAAGTACCTGCACTCGGTACAGAGAAAGGTGCCATTTCAGAAACCGACATTATTATGGATTATGTCGACGGCTTGGAAGGCCCCAAGTTTTTCCCCGAAAACGCCTTTGAAAAGGCAAAGTGCCGCGAAATAATGAAGGTAGCAGAGCTTTATATTGAGTTGCCTGCACGTCGCAATAACCCTGAAGTACTGATTGGAAATCCACGCTGTGAAACCGCCTATCAAGAAGCCCGCCCACTTATGGAGAAGGGATTTAAGGCGCTAGACACTCTATGTCAGTGCTCCCCCTATTTAATGGGCGACAAAATGACCGCCGCTGATATCTTCGTACGTTATGCTCTAGTAGTTGGAAATATGGTGGCCGCTAAAATCTATGATTGGAAACCGCTAGACGAATACCCTGCCCTTAAGGCATGGAACAAACTAATGCGAGAAGATCCGATTTCTCAAAAAGTGGATCTAGATTCACAAGCTGCCATGAAAGATCTAATGGATTACTTTGCGCAGTTTAAGAAGTAAATCGGAAAAAACAGCGCTTGGATAAAGTGCTGTTAGCTTAGGGCAGCTCTGAATAAGCTAAGGAAATCTCGCTCGCAATCACTTAAACAATAAGTGATTGCGAGCGATTAAAAACGAGCTACTAGCGTAAGTCTTTACGTAAAATTTTACCTACAGCCGTTTTTGGCAATTCATCTCGAAACTCAATATGCTTAGGTACCTTGTAAGCCGTTAGGTTTTCGCGACAATAATCAATAACCTGCTTCTCACTCAGATCGCCATCGCGAACTAAGAACAGCTTCACTACTTCACCTGATTTTTCATCTTCGACACCGATAGCGGCGGCTTCGACAACTTGTGGATGCTGGCAGATAACATCTTCAATTTCATTCGGGAATACATTAAAGCCGGAAACAATAATCATATCCTTCTTGCGATCTACAATGCGAATATAGCCATCTTCCTGAATCACGGCCATATCACCGGTTCTCAACCAACCATCTTCACTAAGCACTTCAGCGGTTGCCTCAGGGCGCTGCCAATAGCCCTTCATTACCTGCGGACCCTTAACGCAAAGCTCACCAGGCTGTCCCGCGGGCTGACTATTACCATCGCCATCGACAACTTTTACTTCTGTCCCTGGAACAGGCGTACCCACAGTACCACGCTGAATCGCATGGGATGGGTTTGAAGATACCACAGGGCTGGTTTCGGTTAGACCGTAACCCTCAGCAGGCATAACGCCAGTAAGCTCCTGCCATTGGTTTGCAGCATCTTCAGTTAAGGCCATGCCACCAGAGGCAGTATGGCGTAGGGAAGATAAATCAATTTTTCTAAATTCCGGATTACGCGCCAGAGCGGTAAACAAGGTATTAATACCTACCAAAGAAGTAAATTTGTGCTTTTTAACTTCGTTGATAAATGCAGGGATATCACGTGGATTAGGAATTAAAACACTGTGGTTACCAGTCATGGCCAAAGCCATACAGTTCGAAGTGAATGCATAGATGTGATAAAGCGGTAAGGGGGCGATAGCACACTCAACCCCTTCTTGAATATCATCTCCAACATGGGCCAACAGCTGTTCCATATTCGCCACAAGGTTGTTGTGGGTTAGCATGGCACCTTTGGCTACACCGGTAGTACCGCCGGTATATTGCAGTACAGCAACATCGTTAATGTCTTTTACCACTGGCTTATAAGGGGCAGAACCTTTGGCCAAAGCATCACGCAAGCTTAGCTGATTAGGGAAACGGAATTCAGGCACCATCTTCTTAAGATGCTTCACCGCAAAGTTCATAATGGTGCGCTTAAGCGGCGGGTGCATATCGGCAATATCAGTAACGATAACCTGCTCAACCTGGGTTTCGTCAATCACCTTGGCCGCTACATCGGCAATATTGGATAAAACCACTAAGGCTTTTGCGCCAGAATCGTTAAACTGATGCTTTACTTCACGAGCGGTATACAATGGGTTGGTGTTAACCACCACTAGACCAGCACGAATTGCGCCATAAACAACTACGGGATATTGCAACACATTCGGCAGTTGAATGGCGATTCTATCGCCTTCTTCGAGATTGGTATGATTCTGTAAGTAGCTTGCAAACTGAGCACTTAAACGATCGAGATCGCCATAGGTCAGTGTCTGCCCCATACAACTAAAAGCTTTATTTGCGGCGTATTTCTTGAATACGTCGTCTAGCACATCAATAATCGTGCGTTTATCTTGGTTCACAATCGCGTCCTCTATTCCGTACTAAAGGCATTTAAATATCGTTGTTTTAATGCCTTAACTTTATTCTATTTTTATTGTGTTGTTTGTTAATTTTTATTATCGCAGCAAGAGTATTGTGCCTAGCCACATGGAAAATTTGCCTAGCCACATAGCAAAAAAGGACCACCGAAGTGATCCTTTAAATTCAAGCGCCAACTAATTCTGCGAAGATCGCTTAGCTGCACGCTCAGGCACAAACAAGCTATCGATCATTGCCGCCAAACGTTGATCACCTTCGGCTTTCACCTTGCCAAACATAAAAGCCTGCATACCACTAAATTTACCGGCCAAAATATCTAACAGGGTTTCGGAGTCCATACTAATACAAACTGAAGGGGATTCATGCTCCCCTCCCTGTATATGACACTCGCCCTTATCCATGACTAAAAAGTAATTCCCTGCATCAGAAATTTCAAACTGTACCACTTCCGTTAAATCAGCGGCCGCTTCGCGATTGAAATTTGCGATCAGTTCTTCTCGTAAGCCATCAAATGGGCTCATGTCTACTCCAACTTCACTTCAGATTTACTTCAAACTCTTTCAAATTTATTGAAATTAAAAGGCGAAGTGTTCTTGATCCAACTCCATCAAGTTGTTCAAACCAGACTTAATGGTAATCGCCAAACTGCTGGTACGCGGCAAGATACGCTCGAAGTAGAAACGTGCTGTTGCAATTTTCGCTTTGTAGAACTCTTCATCAGTAGTTCCCGCAGCCAAAGTATCTTGTGCTTTTTTAGCGGCCAAAGCCCAGAAATAGCCCAACATGGCATAGCCTGAGTACATTAGGTAATCGACCGAAGCCGCACCAACTTCATCGGCATTCTCCATCGCTTTACCGCCGATGTGCATGGTTAGCTCACCCAGCTCATTATTGGCTTGTTGCAATGGCGCGATAAATTCTTGCATGCCTTCAACATCAGCATTGGCCTGGCAGAATTTGTGAACCATTTTGGTATAGCCCTTCAGCAGCTCACCACCAGAACCTAGAACCTTACGGCCTAACAGGTCGAGAGCCTGAATACCTGTAGTGCCTTCGTACAACATGGAGATACGACAGTCGCGAACGTTTTGCTCCATGCCCCACTCAGAGATAAAGCCATGACCACCGAAGCACTGTAAGCCAAGGTTGGCAGATTCAAAACCGGTTTCGGTTAAGAAGGCTTTAGCAATTGGAGTGATGAAAGACAACATGTCATCAGCCGCTTTACGAGCTTCTTCATCTTCAGAGTGCTGCATGATGTCTACAAGGTGCGCACCGTAGTAAATCATCATACGGCCACCTTCAGCGAAGGCCTTCTGAGTCAACAACATGCGACGAACATCTGGGTGTACAATAATTGGATCTGCAGGGCCTTCAGGGTTTTTAACTCCTGATAGAGAACGCATCTGCAAACGCTCGCGAGCGTAATCTAGAGACTTCTGGTAACCCACTTCGGCATGGGCCAAGCCCTGTACCGCAGTACCCAAGCGAGCGGTGTTCATAAAGGTGAACATCGCCATCAAGCCTTTGTTTGGCTCACCAATCAAATAACCTTTAGCGTTGTCGAAGTTCATCACACAGGTGGCATTACCATGGATACCCATTTTGTGCTCGATTGAGCCACAGTGCACGCCATTGCGATCAGCCACTTCGCCATCGGCATCAACATTCATTTTAGGAACGATAAATAGCGAGATACCCTTGGTACCTGCTGGTGCATCCGGGAGGCGTGCCAAAACGATGTGTACGATGTTCTCAGCCATATCATGCTCACCGGCTGAGATGAAAATCTTAGTACCGCTTACCGCGTAGCTTCCGTCGGCATTTGGCTCGGCTTTGGTACGCAACATACCAAGATCAGTACCACAATGTGGCTCAGTCAGACACATGGTGCCAGTCCAAGAACCTTCGATCATCTTGGTCAAATAAACTTGCTTCTGCTCTTGACTACCATGCTCTTCAACGGTGTTGATCGCACCGTGAGAAAGACCAGGGTACATACCCCAAGCCCAGTTGGCACAGCCTTGCATCTCTGAAAGAACAATACCTAGAGAGCCAGGTAAACCTTGACCACCGTAGTTAACGTCCGCGGTCATCGAAGGCCAGCCAGCTTCAACAAACTGCTGGTAAGCTTCCTTAAAGCCAGTAGGAGTGGTAACAACACCATCTTCCCACTTACAACCTTCTTCATCACCTACTTTGTTTAGCGGTGCCAATACGTTTTCGCAGAACTTTGCGGACTCTTCGATAATTGCTGATACTACGTCGGTAGTGGCATCTTCGCAGCCTGGTAGAGACTGGTAATGAGCTGGAAAGTCCAACAGTTCGTTCATAACAAACTGTATTTCACGCATCGGGGCTTTATATTCGGCCATGTTAACCTCGGTTAAGAATTTATAGGGTTTCTATGGTGAGTGAGAATCGCCGAAAGCCCGATTTCCAACAATAGCCAGACTGACCAGTTTGGCTGACAAATCGGGCCAGAAGTGACAGCCTGGCAACAGCCAAATGTTACACAAAAGCTCTACAGCAGAGCGGCATAGGGTATAGGGCTTCCCTTCAGTTGATGTTTTGAGATCTTTTTGAAAGTTGATACGAGAGTGCTTTTGATAATTCGGTTCGACTAAGCGATCAGATAAAGAACTTTATTTAGCGGAATCAATAATCAGTCGCTATATAAAGTCCGGCAATAAAAACCGTGAGAAATAACAAGCCCCAGATAAGATGGGGTTATTAAACAAGGGGTTTTAAAGCCCGCCTATTTGGCAGGCTTGTGATTGGCGAGTTGCTTACGGTAATCACCAGGCGTTACGCCCGTCCACTTTTTGAAGGCGCGGAAGAAGGCGCTACTTTCGTCAAAACCTAAACGTTCAGCAATACAGGCGTTGTTTAAATCTGGACAACTTAAATAGTGAAACGCCGCTTCCATTCGACACTCATCTTTAAGCTTTTGATAAGAGGTATCTTCAGCCTGAAGCTTGCGGCGCAATGTTGTCACCGATAGATTTAAACGCGACGCCACTTCTTCCGCACTCGGCATTGCATCACTAACATCTTTTGAAAGAATAGCGCGTACTTTAGCCTTTAAACTTCGCTGAGCACTGTCATTAATGACCAGGTGGTAAGGGCCGGAGCGTAAAAAATCAAACAGGGTTTCGCGATTTTGCACCAAGGGATAATCTAAATACTCAGCTGGAAATTCCAGCAGGTTTTCGGACTGATCGAAGTATAATTCTGCGGGGTAACTTTCGGCGAGCACCTGAAACTCTTCAGGGCAATTGAATGTAAAACACAATGCACTGAGAGGAATTTCTTGGCCGATTAGCCAGCAGTTAAAGCGATGCCACACTGCCATGGTAGTACGAATCTTGTCAGGGCTAGAGTTGGCGATTAGATCCGCGGCCCCTTCCCCTTCAGGTCCATTAATTCGTCGCATAACGACTTGGGCCTTGTCACCGTCTTCTTGCAGCTCACCTCGAACGATAAATCCACGAGCAACTTCACTGAATTCGGCGGCACGACTAATTGCTTGTCGTAAGGTATTACAAGACAGAACGGCATAGCAAAGCATTCGAAAAGATCCCAAACGCACTTTGCCCGAGCTGATCATGCCAAACAGCTCATCTTGCATAACGATCATGACCTGCTGATAAAGCTGGCCATATTTTACGGCGGAAAAATACAAAGCATCTTCCAGCTCTTGTCGGTCAATCGCTAGATCATTCAACAGCCGATCAATATCACAGCCTTTTTCTTCAGCAGCCTGCAATAATGCTCTCGCATAAGCTGTTGGTACACAGGTTGTATCTGGGCTTCTCAAGCTTAATATTCCTTAAATACTCTATTTAAATAAACGTCGAATCAGCTTAATCACAACAATAGTACAAAAGGCTGCCGCCACAACAATTGCCAGCAACAGCACGGTCATTATTAAAAAGTTTAGCGCTTTATCTACTGGCAGATCCCAACCAAATATCGCTGCGGCGATAAACGCCAAAGAGCCCAACAACAAAGAAATAAACAGGGAACGCTTTTTAAAACCGACTTTAATCATAGTCTCACTTTAGAACCTACTAAGGACAGCCTAATAACAAGCTGCTGGCGCCGTCATAGTCAGCGCCAATAAGCTGCGCATTATAGGCCACTTCCCGCTAATGAGTAAGCGTTGAAAGAGCCATTAAATAAAGCAGCCCTTGCCTACCTAAAGGTAGGTAAGGGCTGATCTAAGACTGAGACAAGGATAGTGTAATTCTGGCCCATCGGCGGCTAGCAAGGTTTGCCAAAAAAGTGGCCTAGCGCCAAGGCGACACCATTTTCATCGGAACTCGGGCAAACAACATCGGCGCAGGCCTGCACATCGGCAGCCGCGTTCCCCATAGCCACCCCCAAGCCTGCACGCCGCAAAAAGACTTTATCGGAGCCCGCATCACCAAAAGCCATAACATTTTGTGCAGTCAGACCGTAGTGCTTCAGCAAGGCATCGAAAGCCAAGTGCTTATCAGCCGCCTTGGGGATAACACTGGCAAAGCGCCAACTTGGGTAAGCTGGCAACTTGGCATATGCAAAGTGCAAATGCTGGAAGCGTCTTTCTATATCCTCGAGCAAACTGCTCTGCTTAGAGTCCTCCCCCAGCAGGACTTTTAACCAGGGTGATGAATGCACACCATTATCAGCACGCGAATCCAATAATTCCTGAATATCCGTTTGACGCGGCTGTACCCGCAACTGCTTGCTGTGCTCGGTCAGTATTTCAGGCGCGGTGATGTGCTTAGGGTCGACGATAAACTGCCGATCATCATAGAGCTCGAAATAAAGCCCCAGCTCTTGGGCTTCGGCAAACAAGGTTCGGGCGTCGTTGAGGGCTAGATTATGTTGAGCAATTGACCGCTTATTTGCCGCTCGATACAGCAGGCCACCGGTATAAAATAGGCCTGTGTCGATCAAGCCCAATTCATCGATCAAAAACTGACAGGCGAAAGGGGGACGTCCAGAAGCAATCGCCAATTTAAAGCCTCTCGCTCGCAACATTACTAAGGACTGCTGTAGCTCAGCGCTATAGTGCCCCGAGCTATCCAGCAAAGTACCATCAACATCAAAGAAAATGAGCTGTATATCGGATGCGACTTCCGGATTTAATTGAGCAAAGGGTTTGGGGCTAGACATAAAACTTGGACTTTTAGAAAACAACGATCATCTGTGCTTCGAGCAGACTGACGGTGAATAGAATAGCGAATAGAGTAAATGCAAAGCTATTGTAGCCCAATTACAGTCTGGGACTATAATCATTATTTATAGTCACCTATAATCCCCTTTCGGAATTAGGCTGCTAGTATTCCCCTAGTACAGTGACGCGATACGCCCTACTCCGATCATATCCAAGCCACAACAAAGAAGATTAAAAAGTGGACAAGCCAAGCGCCGATAATATTTACAGCCTTCCCAGTGATGTATTGCACGACGAGGAACCCGATCGAAAATTTATCAACGCCCTTGCGCGCGGCTTGGATGTATTACGGGCTTTTCAGCCCGGCGATGGTTTTTTAGGCAATCAAGACATTGCACAAAGAACAGGCTTACCAAAATCCAGCGTTTCTCGATTAACCTATACCTTAACCAAGTTAGGCTATCTGGTTTACTCTGAGCGGCTAGAGAAGTACCAGTTAGGCAGTGGCGTACTGGCACTGGGCTATGCCTTTACCGCTAACTTAGCTATTCGCCAATTAGCCAAACCCCTCATGCAGGAGCTGGCCAATAATACCGGCACAGCGGTTGGCCTGGCCGATCGCGACCGACTCAAAATGATTTATCTTGAATACTGCGCGCCAGCTAACGTGATGACCTTTCGCAATGAAGTTGGTGATCGTGTGCCGCTTGCCAATTCGGCCCTTGGCAAAGCCTACCTCACCCTATTGCCACATAATGAGCGTGAGTACTTTTTGCACTATATCGAAAAACGTAACCCTGAGAATTGGCCAGAATTACGCGACGGAATCCAAGCCGCTATCGATAGCTATGAACAAAAAGGCTATTGCACAGGCTTCGGCTCATGGGATAAAGATATTAATGGTGTTTCAGTACCTTTATTGGTTGGCAATCAAATTTATAGCTTTAATGCCGGCGGGCCAGCGTATCGATTATCGAAAGAATTTTTAGAGCAAGAAGTCGCGCCTCAGCTAAAACGTATGGTTCGTAATGTTGAGGCGACCCTGATTCGCTATTAAAAACTAGCTGCCAGCATCAATAAGTTTTGCTGGCAGAAGATGCCGCCAAGTCTGCAGCATCATCTGCCCAAAGCGCTGCTTCCTGCGGAATTCTAGGCACGGCTGATTGTCGACACAAAGCCACTAAATTGCCCTCGCTATCCCATAATTCACCCTGCTCTTCTAAGATGCCGCCGTGAATTTTGCGGGTATTAAACAAACAGGCGACATGCCCCTCAGCCGGTGCTTGGAGTATTTGCACCGTCATATCGACAGTTGGAATCCATCCCACTTTCCCGCTGCGCATTGCCACCGCTCGGGGAAAGGCATCGGCAAACACCAACAAGCTTAAGGCATCATTTGGACGCCCATCGGCCATCTGGATCCAACCGGCATTGCTCATTGTATCGCTGCCTCCGCCCGGCCAAAATGGCGCGCAATCTGGAAAAAAGCGCGCATCTACCCGATCGCGAAAGCTCGCATTAGCACCGGTGACTGCTTGGCAACTTTCGAGGGTAGGCAAGCTGGGTCGATCGCCCTGGAAATGGCTAACGCCTGTTAGCTTCGTTAAATTTGAAAACACTACCGTCGCCTGGGCACAAATCTGTCCATCTTGCTGCAACTCAATTGTGGTTTGGCTTAAGCGCCCACCCACACGCAATAAGCGCACTTCAATTTCAGCTCTGGCTGGTTTTGCTGGCTGAATAAATTGAGTCGTGGCAGAGATTGGGTCCGGGTGATCAGGCAGAGCTAAACGCCCCGCCTTGGCTAATAAAGCGGCCATATAGCCACCATTGGGCGCATTGCCAAATGACCAGCGATCACTGACTTCCAACGCATAAATACGGCGATTCAATTGCTGCTCTATCAGAGTCAGCTCGGTATCTCTATCAAACTCGTACAAAGTTGGTGAATAGCTGCTCACCCAAAACTCCTTGCGATGGTCTTTTATATTGTTTTTTTAAATGATGCCTTTACCGCATAATCATAAAACAATGTTCCGCACAGTGGAACAAAAAACCAAGGAGTGGTATAAAACTTCCCTATTATGAAAATAGCACCTTGAAGCGTACAAATAATAAACAATAGAGGCGACATTATGAGCAAGCTACAATCTGTAGCCGATGTACTGACCCTGGCAGATACCATTGAGTTTGAAAAAACACCGGTAGAGCAGCGCTACCCTTGGCGCGACACCTACGCCATCATCACACAGGCTTGTCGCGACTACGCCGAAGATAAGGTGATGGAGTTTCTACCCACCGGCGTGAAAGATGACATGGCTATCCCTGTCACCTACCAACAGTTTTTGGCTCGCTTGCATCAAACTGCCAATCTATTCAATAAGCTAGGTGTTGGCAGTAACGATGCGGTTTCCATCATGCTGCCTACTCTACCCCACACCGTTTACGCAATTTGGGGCGCTCAATGTGCCGGCATCGCTAGCCCATTAAACCCCTTGCTAGAGCCCCGTCATATTGCGGAAATTATTGAAGTGACTGGCTCAAAAGTCTTCGTAGCTATGGCGCCAATGCCATCAGCACCACACTTATGGGAAACTACCAAGGCGGTACTGGAGCTCAGCCCTCAAATTGAACACCTAGTATTGATTTCACTACCAGGCATTACCGACCCTATTCCCGATGATTTGTCGGTTCAGGTAAGCGATTTCAACGAGCAATTGGAGCTGCAAAACGCTGAAAGCTTAGACAGTGAGCGAGAATTTAAAGGCGAAGATATCGCCTGCTACATGCACACCGGCGGTACCACGGGTCGTCCAAAAGTGGCCCAGATCAGCCACGCCAACTTTGCCTTTATTGCCCAGTTCTATAAAGATCGCGTAAGTGACCGGCCACGAGAGAATGTCTTTGCCGCACTACCGATGTTCCATATATACGGCTTGATGGTTTCCGGTATTGGCGCCATCGCCGCGGGTCTTAATATTGTCATCATGACCCCTAGCGGATTTAGAAACCCCAATGTCATCGAAAACTTCTGGCATCATATCGAGCGTTTCCAATTCAGCGCTTTCCCCTGTGTACCGACCATTTTGTCACTGATTTACGAAGTTCCTGTAGGCGACGCCGATATCAGCTGCTTGACGGAAGTTCTCAGTGGCGCTGCCCCACTTCCCGTACAACTCAAGAAAAACTTTGAAGAGCGTTTTGGTTGCACCATTTTGAATGGCTATGGCATGACGGAAACCACTGTGATGCTGTCGGTAACCAGCTATAAAAAGCCACCACCGATTGGTGCTACCGGCCTGCGCATTCCATATGCAGAGCGCATTATTGGTCATATCGACGGCAATAAACTAACTCGACGCTGCGAGGCCGGCGAAGTGGGTGTGGTACTGAGTCGCGGACCCAATATATTTGCCGGTTATCTTGAGGATAGCGATAACGAGAAAGCTTGGGTGGACGGCTGGTTTAACACGGGCGATTTGGGCTATGAGGACGAAGATGGCTTTTTGTATCTAACCGGGCGTGCAAAAGATCTTATTATCCGCGGCGGTCATAATATTGACCCGGTTATTATTGAAGACCCATTGCTTAAACACCCAAGCGTGGCGCAGGCTGTCGCTGTTGGCCAGCCCGATGACTATGCTGGCGAGTTGCCGGTGGTCTACATCACCCTTCATCCTGGTGCCAGCTACGACGAAGAAGAAATGATGGCCTATGCGGCAGACACCATCTCTGAGCGAGCAGCCGTACCCAAACGCATCACCGTGCTGGAAGAAATCCCACTTACCGCCGTCGGCAAAATCTTTAAGCCAGAGCTACGCCGTATGGCAACGGAGACAGTTTTATTGGAGCGTTTAGCCGAACTAGGCATTCAAGCTCGCGTTGAGTGTATCCATGATACTGAGAAAGGTTTAACCACTAGCATAGAGGTAGCCGACGCCTCACGTGTTAAAGATCTAGAGGAAGCACTGCAAGGCTATGCCTTAACCATTGCAATTAAATAAGGCGAGCTTAAACCAGGGTGGTTTTGATGGTTTTTTAAGCACTAGCATGACGCCGAAAAAATCATTACTTCATGCTGAAAAACTCATCATGGCAAGTTGGAGTAATCTCCAGCTTGTCATAAAATTATCACCCTGGAATTTATACACTTCGGTAGATCTCGGCATTTATCGTCACTGGTATTCTTCTTAGCATTACACGCTTTAGCGCTTCAATTTGTTGCGGCTAAACACAGCCCAGGAATGACAAGCTGCCCTCTGTGCGCCGCTATACAAGAAGAAAGATCGCCACTGTTAGTGCCTCTAGAACAAATTTGCTCGTAAAGGCATGCCATTTTAGTTACACATAAAGTAAAATGGCAGGCATTACCCAAGAACCCCCAAGCAGGAGTTTTTCATGTCCGTTACCCAATATGAAATTATTGACGGTGTTGGTGTTATTCGACTCAATAACCCACCCGTAAACGCCCTATCACACGCCTTACGAGATGGCATCTGCAAAGCCATCAAGAAAGCTCAAAAAGATGACAGCAAGGCTATTGTGATCATTTGCGAAGGTCGCACCTTTATTGCGGGCGCGGACATCACCGAATTTGGCAAGCCACCAAAAGCACCTTCTTTACCAGATATGCTCAATGTTATTGAGAGTTCTAACAAGATTGTGGTGGCGGCTATTCATGGCACCGCACTGGGCGGTGGTTTTGAGACTGCCCTAGCCTGCCATTATCGTGTTGCACTAGACAGCGCCAAAGTTGGTTTACCAGAAGTTAAACTGGGCTTGTTACCAGGTGCTGGCGGCACCCAGCGCACCCCTCGCCTAGCCGGTGTTGAAGCCGCGTTGGATATGATCACCAGCGGCAACCCGGTAGCGGCCAAAAAAGCCGAAAAGATGAATCTTATTGATGTTGTGGTTGAAGGCGATTTAGAGCTAGGCGCGATTGCCTTTGCTAAATCTCTTGCCGCCGATAAGGCACAGCTTAAGCGCGTGCGCGACATCGAAATTCCAGCCAGCCAAGCAGGCCCAGAAGTATTCGAAGCGGCACGCAAAAAAGCGGCTAAGCGCTTTCGCGGCCAGCTTGCTCCGCAGAATATTATCCGCTGTGTTGAAGCTGCGGTCGGCCAGGATATGGATAAAGGCTTGGCAACCGAACGGGAGCTCTTTGTAGAATTGATGCAAGGCCCGCAATCCTCTGCGATGCGTCATATGTTCTTTGCCGAGCGTGAAGCGGCCAAGGTAATCGGTTTAGCAAAAGACACAGAGCTTCGTGATATCAAGCGCGTTGGTATTATTGGTGCCGGCACCATGGGCGGCGGCATTGCCATGAACTTCGCCAATGTCGGTATTCCGGTTACCATGCTGGAGATTAATCAAGAAGGCCTAGATCGCGGCATGGCCATTATTGATAAAAACTACAGCATTACCGTAAGCAAAGGCAAAATGAGCGAAGCCCAAAAGGCCAAATGCTTAAGCGTGATCAGCGGCACCACAAACTATGAAGACCTAGGTGATGCTGACCTAGTGATCGAAGCCGTTTTCGAAAATGTCGACATCAAAAAAGAAGTCTTCACCAAGCTAGACAGTGTCTGTAAGCAAGGCGCCATTCTAGCGACCAATACCTCTTACCAAGATATCGATGCCATCGCCAATGCCACCAAGCGTCCACAAGATGTTATCGGCTTGCACTTCTTTAGCCCTGCCAATGTAATGAAACTGCTTGAAGTTGTGCGCGGCAGCGACAGTGCTGATGACGTGATTGCAACCTCAATGAAGCTAGCCAAGAAGATTGGCAAGGTGCCGGTTTTGGCAGGTAACTGTTACGGCTTTATCGGCAACCGCATGTTGCGCCCTTATGGTCGTGAAGCCCAATTGTGTTTGATTGAAGGCGCAAGCCCCGAGCAAATCGACAGCGTAATGCAAAAATGGGGCATGGCCATGGGGCCTCTAGCTGTGGGTGATTTGGCCGGTTTAGATATCGGCTATAAAGCACGCCAAGCCTTAAGCGACGAACAAAAAGGTGAGCCAAAGACTTATTGTATTGCCGACGCTCTAGTAGAGATGGGACGCCTAGGTCAGAAGTCCGGCTCCGGTTATTACAAATACGACGCCCAAACCCGCGCTCGCATTAATGATCCAGAAGTAATGAAAGTTGTTGAAGAACAAGCCAAGGCTCAAGGTATTGAACGCCGAGCCATCAGCGACGAAGAGATTCTAGAGCGCTTAACCTACGCTTGGATTAACGAAGGCGCTAAGATTTTGGAAGAAGGCATTGCCCAACGCCCAAGTGATATTGATGTCGTATACTGCTTTGGCTATGGCTTCCCAGCTTATCGTGGCGGCCCAATGCACTACGCCGATCATATCGGCTTAGACAAAATCTATGCACGCATTAGCGAGTTTGCCAAGCAACATGGTGATCAGTATTGGGCACCATCCAAGTTACTGAAAGAGCTAGCCGAATCAGGTAAAACCTTTAAGGATTGGGCCAGCAAGTAAGCCAATCTCTTAATTAGGAAATATTAAGGAGGGCCTATCGCCCTCCTTTTTTATAGGTAAAAAATATAGATAGCCACTTTTGATCATATATACTCTAAGGTAACGTTATTCTAATTTTCTGCGCCTAGGCATTTTAAAATGGCTATATCTTTAACCCGCACTGCCCTAGCGTTCTTTGGCCTAATCTGCGGCAACAATACAGTATCCGCACAGGGGCCCAACAACACTATCATGACCATGGAGTATCCGCCCTTAATCAGTGAAGATATACCTGAGAATGGCTATTTAATGCAGCTATTTAGGCGTTACGCAAAAGAACACTTCAAAATCAAACAGCCTATTCAGCCAGTATTTCTTCCTCCAGCAAGAGCACAGCGAATTATTGCAGGCACAGATTGGTGCCTTTCTTTTTACCCACCAAAAACGGACAACAGCCACGCCATCTTTCAATCACTTTCTGATGAAAAAGTAGAACTTGGTCTCTATCAGCTTAAGCAAAAAGAGTATTTTTCTTGGGATAAAATTAGCATTCTCAACAATAAAAGGGTTGCCATTTTACGCAGCTTAGATTTTGGCCCAGTCCATCAAAGCCTAACAGACGCCGGAGCTGAACTTGTTATGGTAGACAGTATTCGTCAAGGCTTGCGAATGCTTCTAAACAAGCGCGTGGACTATGCCTTTGGTGATAATTACAGTATTCATCTAAAACTTGAAGAGCAGCAACTCTACGAAAAGCTAAGCTTTTCTCCATCTCAGTTTGAAGGGGCGCATGTGCAATTGGGTTTCTTTTACAATAAGGATTGCGCCGATTCACTTTTTAAATCGCTTTCCAACCCTCTTCCAAAATCGACTTAGACTTTGAATCCATTATCAAAACCATCAATTCGAGGTTGCCTGAAACCACAATGTTAGTTATAACTAGCATTAATACAAAGGGATTCCTATGCAGCTCAATAATAAAAATATTTTAGTCGTCGGCGCTTCCTCAGGTATTGGGCGAGCATTCGCCGTGGAGTTAAGCAAGCGAAATAATCACCTGATTATTTGCGCTCGCCGCGAAGATTTACTTGTATCGCTGGTTCAGGACATTGAAGGCAATGGTTCCACTGCCGAATTTCATATCATAGACGCACTAAATCAGCAGCAAGCTCAAGAGCTGATCGGCAAAATTGCCTCACAAGGCAAAGCTCTCGACCTGGCTTTATTGAATGTTGGAGATGGCCCATCTTTTAATATGAACCATGTCAGTGTTGACGAGGTACAGCAAAACCTAGCCTTAAACTATCAAAGCTTGGTGAACTTTCTTATTCCACTTATTGCACTCATGAAAAGCCAAGGCTATGGCACCATTGCCCACACCAACTCACTAGCCGGATTTATTGGCCTACCCATGCAAGGGCCCTACAGCGCCGCAAAAGCCGCTTGCCGAATACTGATGGACAGTTGTCGTATCGAATTGGCCGACGCGGGCTTAAAGTTTATCTCGCTCTACCCTGGCTTTGTCGCGACTGAAAGGGTGGCTGATGATGGCATTCCCGCCCCTTTTGAAATCACAGAACAAGCAGCCGCCCAATATATGATTCGCGGCATTGAAAAAGAAAAGAACGATGTGTTGTTCCCTTTTGTTACGGCAAGCTTAATTCGCCTTGCGAGAATTTTACCGAAGCCATTGCTGGCTTATATCCTTAAAAAATCTGTGCCGGAGACTTACTAGGGAGTTATTTTCGACAGCCGCTGTTGGAATAAAGGAATAAAATCTTTTTCAAACCATGGCTGCTGTTTTAACCATCGGTTATTTCTCGGGCTTGGATGTGGCAAAGGAATCATC
>JAOXRT010000200.1 GCA_025800365.1 Cellvibrionaceae bacterium
AGAGGGTGGCAAGCATCAGGCGAGATAGTTAGTTTTGTGAAATTCAAATTAGTTTTGCTTAAATTCTATGAACTATTATACGACAAATGAACACTGGGGAAAATGGGTCCGGGGAAAATGGCGATAAATACCTTTTCGGAATAAAAAACTGTTCAATAAATGACCGGCAGCAATTAATAGCACTACTACAACACACTAGTGGCAAAAAAAATCATTTGAATTGAATATTATTGTAATGAAGAAAACCATATTAACGTGCGCCATGTTTGCCACAGTATAGTATCTGATAGAATTTTAGCTAAACTAATTTTAATTTCACAAAACCAACTAACTCACCGGATGCTTGCCATCCCTTACATGCCGATAACACACAGCAAACCCTTCAACTCGACCGAATAATAATATAAAAACGCTTGTCGACTGTCTAGTACCCCCACCTCACAATGTTAACCAATGGAGGGACGCCGGCGATCTCCTATCTCCGCGATTTCTCTCCTATAGGTGGCAGGGCGGTCGCCCCGCTACGCCCAGAAGCCGCCGGTGGCCGATCCAGGTGCTTCATCCATGATAATACTAACTGGACCCGCAGCGCAGCCGATTTGATGAAACCGACCAGGCGCCATCTTACGTAGCCGTCCCGCGACACCTTAAGCATTGTTGTCTATGGGGATTTCGGTGTTTTGAGGGGCTTATAACTTCACAACCGCCAGTCCGAATGGAACGCGGTCTTCTTTGTTGACTTACTCCAACCCTTCTATTACCGTAACGGGCAGTCACCGACTCACGCAGGTGCCCACCACGGCGCATGGCACGTGCCACGTGACGGGTGTCGGTACCAGTGATCACGTAATAACTCTTCAACGACTGGGCCGATTGAGCTATAACTTGGTACGTAGTTAGGTGCCGACCAGCTGCAACCATTCCGCTCGATCCGGATGGGTTGTCACTGCACGTGCGCACGTGCAGCACGTGCAGGTGCCGTCTTCTACATCTCGGGAACGGCTGGACCGATTGTGTTCAAATTTGGTGGGTGGCTCAAGGCATCGTGGCCAAGTGCCCCCCACCAGGGGCGGTTCTCCCATGTAGGCAAGGTAGGCAATGCCTACGTAGTTCGCTAGAGTTCCTGCAATACTATCCACCATTCGAATCGGTTTATATTTGTTAAGGAATCACTTATATTCACTTCGGAATGGTCCGATTAGGAACAGAATTTTCTATTTTTTTTCAGTAAATGACTTTTAGAAACAATACAATAGGCGCAAATGGGCGAAAATCCTTGCCTAAGGTTGCCTACCCCGTACTACTGGATTAGCGACCAAAGCAATGTATAAGGTATTGGAGCCATATGGTCGAAAT
>JAOXRT010000204.1 GCA_025800365.1 Cellvibrionaceae bacterium
GAGTTCGCTTTGCGGTTTCTCTATGCATACCTTCTATACCCCATACTTACTCGTCCTTCTAAAACCCTACAAGCTTAATTTAAAGCCCGCGTAAACCGCCGCGCCTGAAGAGTTATAGCTACTAACCTCTTGATAGTTTTCATCAAAGGCATTTTCAGCTCGCACAAACAAATCAATATGCTCGGTCGCTGTCCAACGTAACGATACATCTAGGACTTGGTAGTCATCAAGCTCGACCGAACTATCGCGTTGGCCTGCCACGTGACGGAAGTTACTGCTAAATACCACGCTATTATCCCAAAAACGATAATCTAAACCGGCGTTAAATAACACTCTAGGACGACGCAGGCGCTGCTCTCTTACGCCGGCGCTATTAGGCACAGTTTCGGTATCGTTATAGGTAGCATTACTGTATACATACAGCTGCTCGCTAAGATCTTTTTGGAAACTTAGCTCGACACCTTTAGATCGGCTTTCGCCATTACCCTGCAGGTAACCACTAAAGGCCTGCAGATCGAAGTAGATTTCGTTTTCTACCGTTTGATCAAAGTACACGACTTCTAGCTGACCGCCACCCTCTAGGAACAGCTGAACACCTAGATCGTAGCTATCGGTTTTTTCTTCTTGCAGATTGACTTCTAGGATTGATGGTGGCGCAAATTCACGGCGATTGTAGGCCAGCTCAGACAAGCTAGGTGCACGGAAGCCTGTTCCCCAGCTGCTTTTCAGCTTTAACTCACCCAAAGCGGTTGGGATTAAGTAGGCAACCCCTAAGCGATAACTATTGTGCGTACCAAAGTCATCATTATCGTCATGTCGTACACCCGCATTGATAAACAACTTATTGTCATTTTGCCATTGCCAATCAACAAATGCCGAATCTTGGTCTCGCTCTTTTTTGTTTAGAGTGTCTTCCTGAGTCTCGCGTTCGACACCAAACACCAAGGTATTCTGCTCGCCTTTCCAGGCACCTAGGTATTGTAATTCTTCGATTTCGCCATCAGCCTCAAAGGGAAAATCGGTGATATTTTCGCGCTGAGTTTCATTCTTACTATAGGCCAGCTCATGGTCCCATTGTTTACCTTTTTTACTAAGTGCAAAGCGACCTGCACGCTGCTCATAGTTAGCAAAGTTAACATGGTTGCTCGTGGAGCTAAAACCATCGTAGCCCGCGCTAGAGTCCACATCTCGCAAGGTAGCGCTTACACGCCAGCCATCAGCGAAATTCAAACCGCCATGAACATGAGCGGTGGTATTTTCATAACCATCGAGCTCGCCAGTGGTATCGATAGTGCGAGCGTTAAAACCATCGGTATCTTGCTTTGAAACAGCAAGGCTAATATCACCCTGTTGTTCACGTACAGCCACATTAGCCGCCCAATTCTGAGTATCGTAACGCCCAACTTCAGCTTGAAGTGCGCCACTTAAGCCAGCTTTATTGGAGCGGCTATCAATCAAGATAACACCACCAGCATCAGCACCGTAAACCAAGCCTTGTGCACCACGAAGAATCTCTACTCGTGATATACCGGCGCTGCTAATATGCTGAATCTGTGGGCCAATTTGAGTACCGGTAGGGTCAGACACATCGATGCCATCGATGAATACCTTGGTGCGGTAACCTTCCTCACCGCGAATACGCAATGCTGAGGCCTTACCTGCCCCGCCAGAGTTGCTAACATTAATCGCAGGCTCACTGCGCAGAACATCCATTAGACTTGCGTGACCGCGTAGCTCAATAGTTGCCGCATCGACGACACTGACAGCCGCCGATTGCTGTCGAAGCGGCACTTCAATGCGGTTAGCCACAACAATCATTTCTTCAATTTTGCTTTCTTTAGCAGCGTGAGCATTGGCCGTAACGGCCAGCGCCAAAACAGATTTGGCGAAAAGTAACTTAGAAAATTGCATTATAGATCCTCAATCAAACTCTCGGACTGAGGGAGGGAACAGGCTCGGACAAGTGCTAAGCTAAGTGGCGGCACTCGACGTTCACTGATAAAGCCCTCCGCTTCATCGTTAATATTTAGACTCTGCGAAGGCCGGTATCGGGCTTAACGACAAATGCCGTTTCACCGTTGCGGGGGCAGCGCTGGAATAGCCAAAAAAATTGGCGCACCAAGCTTCCCGTTTAACCTACCCAAGCCCATATGAAAGGACTGGCAGGCACCAAAGCAGGGGGCGCACAGTACTCGCGCGCCCCAGAAAGGTCAAGCAATAAACAGATCTATCCTTAGCACAAAAGCTTAGGGGCAAGTGCACAGGAGCGATGACTAGCTCAAGAAGTAACGATAGGCCTCGCTATCGGTTTCTTCACTATAGCGATACTCCAAACTATCCAATAAGGCCAACAGCTCCTTATTGTCTTCTTTAGGTACTTGAAGGCCGACCAGTACTCGTCCATAGGCTGCACCGTGGTTACGGTAGTGAAATAAGGAGATATTCCAACGGCTCGCGGTTTTACTCAGGAAGTTATCCATAGCACCAGGACGCTCAGGGAACTCAAAGCTAAATAGACGCTCATTTTCGACTTGAGGAGCATGGCCTCCTACCATATGGCGAACATGCAATTTAGCCATCTCATTATCGGTCATATCACAGACTTCATAGCCTTTGTCGCGCAGCTCGGCGACCAACTCATGACGCCCTTCATCATCAAGCACCTGAACACCAACCAAAACATGGGCCTGCTCATGGGAGCCATAGCGATAGTTAAATTCAGTAATGCCACGACGACCAATAGCCCGACTTAACTTACGAAATGCCCCAGCCTTCTCAGGTAGAGTCACCGTCAACATTGCTTCACGCTTTTCACCAATCTCGGTACGTTCAGAAATATAACGCAGACGATCAAAGTTAGTATTCGCTCCACTGGCAATGGCTATTACGGTTTTATCTTCCCAACCCTGCTCAGCGACATGTTTTTTCAAGCCAGCTAAAGATAATGCACCCGCAGGCTCAGCGATTGAGCGGGTATCTTCAAAGATGTCTTTTATCGCCGCACACATCTCATCGGCATTGGCTGTGATCACACCATCAACGCTATCTTTGAGCACGCGATAAGTTTCTTTACCAATCTGCGCTACCGCCACACCATCCGCAAAAATACCCACCTCAGACAAAGTGGCTCTGCGGCCCTTTTCCATAGCTAGCTTTAGGCAGGCAGCATCTTCTGGCTCTACCGCGTAAACCTTGATTTCGGGGCGAACGTATTTGATATAGGCCGCCATACCAGCACATAGGCCGCCGCCACCTACTGGGATATAAATGGCATCGATCTTAGCTGGATGCTGGCGCAGGATCTCCATTGCTACCGTGCCCTGGCCGGCAATGACATCAGGGTCATCGAATGGGTGGATATAGGTCAGCCCCTGCTCCTCCACCAACTTATTTGCATGAGCAGCAGCACCGTCATAGGCATCACCATGGAGCACCACTTTTGCACCACGACGGCGCACGGCATCCACTTTAATAGCCGGTGTTGTCTTAGGCATGACAATTGTAGCTTTTACCCCTAAGGCTTTAGCACTCAGCGCAAGGCCCTGAGCATGGTTACCTGCCGAAGCAGCAATCACACCACGAGCTTTTTCCTCATCACTTAACAATCTTAATTTGTTAAAAGCGCCACGAATTTTAAAGGAAAAAACAGGTTGTAAGTCTTCCCTTTTAATCAGCACATTATTGTTAATTCGAGCCGAAATCAGAGGTGCCTCATCCAATTGGGTTTCACGGGCCACATCGTAGATGCGGGCATCTAGTATTCTTTTTACGTAACTCTCTGGCATAAGGCTCGACAACTGATCAAAAATTAGCTAATAATGGTGACAAATTATAAGACAAGGGAGCCTTTGGCGTAAGATGCCAAAGCAGCATCTGGGCAAGGAATTAGGGTTTATTGGCCTAGAGCGTAGTGCTTGAAGGATATCCACTCCTAAAAAGGGTGCAAGCATTGAACAGCTGGACGCTGACACTGCCTGAGAATGAAGAATTCTTTGACTCGATATTTCCAGGCTTGTCACAGGGTGCATTCGACATAATTATTGACGGACCGGTTGGCATTTGGGTTTACCAGGCCAGCCCTGGGTGCCTATTTGTCAACGAAACGGCCAAGCGACTGTTAAAGCTTGAGCAAAGTGCCTCTATTTTTTCTGCCGATACTCCGCCTTGCCTCAGGCACCTACTCAAAAACCCGAATCAAAGCGGCCTGCAAAAGTGCCAAGGTAGCGATGTATTTAGCTATCTTATTCAAGAACAGCTCTCAATGACTGCCGGTATTTTTGTTAGCACCCCAGAGTCTCAATTACCGCCTCCTGCCAATGACGAACAGGGAATACTGAAGCTACTCATGCAACTGCCGCACCTTGCCGTGCAAGGCTATGACAAAGAAGGGCGAGTTATTTATTGGAACGAAGCATGTAGAGACTTATACGGTTACAGCCTAGCCCAAGCTCGCGGTAAAACCATGGGGGAGCTACTAATCCCCCAAAACCAAAGAGCAGGATTTCCATCCGTTTTACAAAAATGGCTATCAAAAACCGGCGTTGCCCCTAATAGAAAGTGCATTCGAGTTAACCGCCAAGATCAAAAGCTGCAGATTCAAACTACCCAAATCGTTATTCAATCACCACAGGGCGAGATCGAACTCTATTGTATCGACCACAGCATGGAGGGCGCTAAGCAGCAGCAACAGCAAATGCATGAGCTGGAATACTATGATCAGTTAACTAAGCTCCCGAACCGACAGCTAATGCACTCGTTATTGCAGCAAAGCATGAAGATCAGCCAGCAATTGGATTTATCAACAGCTGTCATGTTTATCGGCATCGACAAGTTCAAGCTGGTAAATAGTCAATATGGGCATGAGATTGGCGATCAAATACTAAAGCGCATCGCCGACCGAATTCTTTCATCAGTAAGCGTGCAAGATTTAAAAGCTCGCTTCGGCGGCGACGTCTATGTTCTTGCTTTCAATCTACCGGAAGGTAGCCAGCAAATCTCAAATATCGCCAATCGACTCTTAAGTACTCTCTCAGAAGAATTGCATTTGCTTGAAGGTCCAGAAAAAGTCACTGCCAGTATCGGCATTGCCATTTCACCCCATGATGGAGAAGATGCGGGAACGCTGCTAAAGCATGGCGATGCAGCTTTAGCTCAAGCGAAGGCAAATGGAGGCAATGGTTTCTTTTATTTTGACCCAGAACTTAATCGCAACACCCACCGCGTACACTTTATCGCTCAGGATTTAAAAAGGGCTTTACAGGCCGGCGAGCTAAAGCTGATTTTTCAGCCACAATTTCGCCTAGGTTCTTCCGAAGTATGCGGCAGCGAGTCACTATTAAGATGGCAGCACAAGCAGCTTGGCGAGATATCCCCTGCGGAATTTATCCCAATCCTCGAGCAACAACAAAGCATGTTGATGCTGGACTTTTGGGTGACCAGCCAAATGTTTAAAAACATTAAAAATTATATAATACGCGGAATAAAACCTCCGAGAACCTTCGCAAACCTTTCTGCCGCTACGATAAACCACAAAGATTTTCAGCACACAGTGCAGCGCATGCTGGATAAACACGGCATCCCCTGCCGCACGGTTGGCATTGAGCTTACCGAACACGTACTTATCAATAATGAACCCCAAGCAGTAGCTAATTTGCAGTGGTGCAGACAAAAAGGAATCAAAATTGCACTCGATGATTTTGGCACCGGTTTTTCATCCCTAAGCTATCTAGCCAAGCTGCCTATCGATATTATTAAAATCGACAAGTCTTTTATCAGCGCCATCGAGAAAAAACATAATCGCGAGCTGGTGAAAACCATTATCGCTATCGCCAAGAGTTTATCTATGGAAGTGATCTGCGAAGGTGTCCAATCGAAAGAACAAGAGCAATTCCTCCGGGAACAAGGCTGTGATATGGCACAGGGGCATCTTTATAGTTATGCACTCGACAGCGAAGAATGGTTCGATTTAATCAGACAGGAATTGCGACAAGAAAACACAGCATAGCGCATCCCAAATGCGCCATGCTGCTACAAAGCTTTGTTATTTGCTGTTCATATAGTCCAAGGTCAAGGCACTTAATGCTTTCACACCAGTCTTCAAGGCCGCCTCATCTAAATCAAATTTCGGAGAGTGGTTATAAGCTGCACCTGGTTTACCCGCGCCCAAGCCAATAAATAAGCCCGGGATTTGCTGCTGAAAATAAGAGAAGTCTTCTGCTGCCGTAATCGGCTTAATTTCCATTACTTTACCAGGAGATACTTTTTCCAAAGTAGGCAGCATCTGTCGAGTTAGCTCAGGATCATTAAAAGTAACAGGGTAACCGGGGACGATTTCTAGGTCTGCTGTTGCACCCGAAGCCGCCGAAATATTCTCTACAGTGCGGTGTAAATGTTTATGCAAGGTCTCGCGCATTTTTACATCATAAGTACGAATAGTACCTTCCATATCAACTTTATCAGGAATGATATTATTGCGAACACCACCATGAATAGACCCGACTGAAACGACAGCCGGCGCTTCAGTAATTGGAAGCTGGCGAGCGGGAATCAATTGAATCGCGGTGACCACTTGGCCTGCTGTAGTGATCGGGTCTACCCCCGACCAAGGTGCCGAGCCATGGGTTTGCTTACCTTGAATAGTAAGCTCAAAACGATCTTGTGCTGCCATAAAACCTTCAGCTCGATACGCTAAACTGCCGGCTGGAAAGGGGAATATGTGCAAACCAAAAATAACTTCTGGTGCATACTTACCTTTGAGGACTCCCTCTTCCACCATTTGTTTAGCACCCCAGGTATCAATACCTTCCATGCCCTCTTCAGCTGGCTGGAAAATAAATTTCACCGTACCCGGCAAATCTTCGCGGTGCTTAGCCAATAACTCAGCAACCCCCATCAAAATCGACATATGACCATCGTGGCCACAGGCGTGCATCACACCCACTTCTTTATCTTTAAACATACCTTTCGCTTTTGAAGCAAAGGGCAGACCTGTTTCCTCAGTAACAGGTAAAGCATCCATATCCGAACGCAGAGCAACGACTGGACCAGGCTTACCACCAACCAAAACTCCTACCACACCGGTTTTAGCCACACCTTCTTGCACCTCGTCAAAGCCAAGGGCCTTAAGGTGTTTAGCAATATAAGCTGCAGTTTTGTGCTCTTGATTGGATAACTCTGGGTGCTCGTGAAGGTGACGGCGCCACTTGATCACCTTGGCCTCCAAGGCTTTTGCTTCGGCATCAATGGTTGCCAAATCCAGACCTGCATGGGCAGGTAAGACAGCAGCCAAAGCTACTGAGGACAACATGGCCGGTAAGGCCAGCTTCTTTATCCAATCGCTACGTCTCATTGCTAAATTCCTTAATTGTTATTCAAAAATCCAAGCTAGATTATCACAAATAAGGCCCGCCGAACGGCCAAGATGCCTTGCCAGAGCTGTTCACAGTAAATAGAGCTGGGAGTATAATGGCGACCTTTCCGATACCCGACCTTGATGAGACCCTCATGAACCAAGACCAGCTAAAGCAGGCGGTTGCCAAAGCTGCCGTTGACTATATACGGCCAAAACTTGATGCCCACTCGATTGTAGGTGTTGGCACAGGATCTACCGCTAACTTCTTTATTGACTATTTGGCTGAGATTAAAGGTGACTTCCAAGGTGCAGTAGCCAGCTCTGAAGCTACCGCCGAGCGCTTACAAGGCCACGGCATCACCGTATTCGACCTCAATGAAGTCAGTGAAATGGCTGTTTATGTGGATGGTGCCGATGAAAGCAATCCAGAGCTTGCCCTCATTAAAGGTGGCGGCGCTGCACTGACTCGCGAAAAGATTGTTGCAGCTGTTGCCGATGAGTTTGTTTGTATTGCAGACAGCAGCAAATGGGTTGACTGTTTAGGGCAATTCCCTCTACCAGTCGAAGTCATTCCCATGGCCCGTTCCCATGTCGCAAGAGAGTTGGTTAAGCTTGGCGGCGATCCGGTTTACCGCCAGGGCGTACTTACCGACAACGGCAATGTGATTCTCGATGTTCACAATATGCGGATTGAAAATCCTGCAGAGTTAGAGCGTGCTATTAATAACATTGTTGGCGTAGTGACCAATGGTTTGTTTGCTGAGCGCTCGGCGGATGTTTTGTTGTTGGGGGGTACCGAAGGCGTAAGGTCGATTCGCGGCTCCTAGCAAGTAATCACCTCAGAACTTGGTGTAGATCGAACCCCCAATCGATCTACACCCTCCAGCTAATGGCAGCTTGCACCGGATATAGAAGATAGCCGGCGAAGTGTCTCGCTAATATCCCTGTCTGCGCCTTCGAAGCGAAGGTTAATCTCGTTGCAGCTAACACGCTCAATATGCAGCCGCCCCCAGTTGCTTCGCTGTACATCACTTGGATTAAAATCATCGCCAAATTTCGCACCTGAGGTTTCATAAACCGGAATGGTCATGGTGCCACCTGAATCCGGCAGCTCATTGACCGCTCCTAGGAAGTACATTTGCTTTTTTTCTCGAAAACCATACCACGCTAAATTCGCACCAAGTTGGCCGCCGCTTCGTTCAATTACTTCTAAGTACAAGCCCTGACCGCCTTTACTGGGATTAAACCAGGTTCCTGTAAGAGCCGCCAAAGTATCGTTAGATGTCCCAAATGTTTTTGAGGCCTGCGTCAAACGCGTCATTGAATAAGAAGCTTCGCTATCCGATTTTAAATATCTTAAATTGACCTTATCTTCAGATTTGTCATAGCAAACGCTGAGCGCGCCCCAAGGTGATGTGCTTACAGAATCAGGTTTATAACCATCTATAAAATCCCCACCAAATCGAGATAATGTTGGAAATGTAGCAAAATAATTACCATCGCTGGAATAACAGCCGCTGTCACCATAGCCTGCCAGCAACTGCTGGCTATCACCGTAAAACCACTGCTGTTCACCAATTTCATTAAAGGTGAACCATGTCATGGTTAGACCTAAAGTTTCTGCCCCACTGTCGAAAACTTGCAGCATAATGCCGTGCCCAGATTCACTTGGGTCATACCAAGTACCGGACAACTTATACGGATCCAATTTTGGCTTGCCGACCTGCTCAGCCGTATAGAAACCATCAGGCAAGAATTTAGGTAAATTGAAAGCTTCTTGCTCTAACAAGGCAGTTATCCCGACATCCGTCGTCGTTAACCTCCCTGGCGTGTAGAGTTTCCATTGATCTTTTACTTCCTCAGCACGCTCAATATGTGCACCTAACTTACTACTCAATGTCCAAAACATGTAGTTAGATACCATACACGAATATGAACAATTTTTATTAGTGTCCGTAAACCAGGCATCTTTAGCATATACAGTTGGTGCCACCTCAAAATATCCCCCTCGAGCATTATCCATTGCACTAGCCAATAAACTACCGGCTTGATACCCGAATATATTCGGGTAGGTTTTACTATAACCCAATGAAGAAATTAGCCTTAAGATTACCTCGTGACTACCATCAAAGCCGCCAGCCCTGCCAGGGCTCCAGCCGCGATTCACATCGTCAATAAAGAGCCCCCGTAATTGCCGCTCACCTTGCACTGACTGCTGAACACTCTCCCATTGCGATTGATTATCCCAAATCACAAGAGCAGGATTAGATTTCTTCATTTCTCGCCATACATTAGGTTGATCAAGCACCCCATCTTGATCATTATCTAGATATTTCGCCAACACATTAGCAACATGATGAATATCTTCCTCTTCTACATTATCTGTTGCGTAAACATCAATATCGAAAACAACAGCCTTTTTCGGCATATCAACAAACAAAGCTTCACTATGACGATTGATAGTAAAGTTCGATCCAACAGGTACTGGGCCGGGTGGAACACTGGTTAATAATAGTTCTGGGGTTATTCCCTGCAATTCGTCACCCGGCCAACCACCCCGCCCTTCTCTATAGTAGATATCTTTTAGTTCTGCATTATCACTAAACAGGTTCCCTTCCAGATCTGGTCTATCTCCTTCAAATACGACCCAACTTAGTTTGTTAAAAGAGAAGACATTATTATCTATAAAATTTACTGAACTAGGGATAACAATCGAAAGCAACGTATTTCTACTAAAGGCATGACTTTCAATGCTTTCCACCCCTTCCGGGATTGTAATATTTAGCAAACGATTAAAAGCGAAGGCACTATGACGAATCAGTTTCGCTGACGCTGGTATCCTTACATCTTCAAGCTTATTATTTAAAAAGGCAGCAATACCTATTTCGACAACTCCTTCAGGAATGACCACCGAGGCCAACTCATTGTTAGAAAAGACATTGCTTTCAATAATTTCAATTCCAGAAGGAATATCTATAGCAAGTAAGCGATTTTCCTTAAAAGCCCCAGCCCCAAGCCTCTGCAAGCCTGAAGGCAAATTTATAGTGGAAAATTTATTTCTAGCGAAGGCCGAATTTCCGATCTCTACGATCGAAGAAGGAAGATCTATAGAGCTTAACTGATTAGAATAAAAAACCCCCGCCCTGATTTCTGTTATCTGATCAGGTAGGGTTACACTTTGCAGTTGATTATTGGAAAAAGCTGCGACATCAATAAAACTAACTGAGTCCGGGATATTAACAACACTCAATTTATTGTGCCAAAACGACTTTTCGCCAATACTCTGAACTGAAGAGGAAATCTCCAATGAGCTAATCTTGTTTAGGGCAAAGGCATGATCGCCAATTGCGGTCACCCCTTGCGGAATACTAATAGAGGCCAGCTGATTTTTATAAAAAGAAGCCGACTCTATTACCGTTAGAGCATCAGGAAGATCAACTGAGCTTAAGGAGTTAAAGTAAAAAGCCTGCTTCCCTATTTCATTTACCGACTGTGGAATCTCTACCGAGCTAAGTTCGTTATGCTGGAATGCATAATCTTCAATCTTTACTACACCTTCGGGGATAAGCAGCGAAGTTAATTTATTATAAGAGAATAGCGAGGCACTTATAACTGTAACAGCACCAGGAATTGATACCGATGTCAGCTGATTTCTAGAGAATGCTGATTCACCAATATCATTTACCGTTTGTGGAATTACTATCGAACTCAGCTCGTTATTTTGAAACGCTGCACTTTCAATTTTCTCCACTCCTGAAGGAATCACTAGCGAAGAAAGCTTGTTATGGGAGAACAGCGAGGCTCTTATAGTAGTAACAGTACCAGGAATTGAAATTGACGTCAGTTGATTTTTAGAAAATGCAGCTTCGCCAATATCACTCAAGCTCGCAGGCAGGTTAATCGATTCCAACTGATTTTCGGAAAAGGCGTTTTTTCCAATCCTTACAATAGTAGAAGGCAAAACAACTGATTTAAGCTCAGCCTGACTAAAAGCCTTCTCAGCTATTTCTGTAATCTGAACCCCCTCATTATCATTAGGTATTTGAATATCTTTCCCGCCAGGACATCCTTGGTCGCAACCTGTAACAACATTAGCCGGACCAAAAGTAAAAGATTGAGCGCATGAAAATGTAGAGAATAACAATATGGTGAAACCAAGGAGAAAACGACTACTCATAGCTAAAAATCCCTCTTTGCAGCCTGACTGCCAATCCAAGTAACTAATAAATTCTGCCTGTTGCTGAGATAACTTACACTCTGATGCACAAACTTAACGACATTGATCTAGAGGCCTAAAGCCACTGCAAGCATCAAATAGAGGCTAGTGTAAGGGTAGAAAACTACAAAAAGAAGAAGGGAACGTAAATATTGTAAATTGGCATGTCGACAAATGGCCTCGATCGAACGACCGGAGGCCATTATAGATACAAGCAGACCTACTAACGCACCTGCCAATGCACCTGCTGCGCACCATTGCTTTCAACAGCCTGCTCAACCCATTTACGACACTCAGCGTTAATATCACTATGTCTCATCTTCATAGTTAGCGTTAACAGCTCGTTTTCGATAGCCCATTCTTCTGGGTTGATTGCTTAGGGCAGTTCCCTCTACCAGTTGAAGTCATTCCCATGGCCCGCTCCCATGTCGCAAGAGAGCTGGTTAAGCTTGGCGGCGATCCGGTTTACCGCCAGGGCGTACTTACCGACAACGGCAATGTAATTCTCGATGTGCACAATATGCAGATTGAAAAACCTGCCGAGTTAGAGCGTGCTATTAATGGCATTGTTGGCGTAGTGACCAATGGTTTGTTTGCTGAGCGCTCGGCGGATGTGTTGTTACTAGGCGGAGAAGATGGCGTGAAGGAAATTCGCAAAGCTTAAAGTTAGCAACCGGGCAGTTCGAATAATTAGGTCGAACTGCCCTAAATCACTAGGGGGTTAGTGACAAGCCTTTCCTGATACCGAAGACAAACGATACACAGTTTCGTCGACCTCCTTTTCATTACCCTCAAAGCGCAGCCTTAGCTCATTGCAAGAAATACGCTCAATTATTAAGTCTCCCCAAGTATCCCGATTAACTTCACTGGGGTTAAATGCGGCACCAAACTTAGCGCCAGAAGTTTCATAGATAGGGATGCTTATTGTAGCTGTAGTTGAAGGCAATTCATCGAGCGCCCCCAAAAAGTACATTGGTCGCCCTTCTCGAAAACCGTACCAAGATAGATTGACGCCCAATTGACCACCAGTACGCTCAATCATTTCGAGATATAGGCCTTGTCCGCTTTTGTTAGGCTGGTACCAAGTGCCACTTAGGCCCGCTAATTCATCATTTACGGATCCAGTTGTTTCAGAGATCCGTGTTAAACGCCTCATTAAATACTGCCCTTCCTGCACCTCATTCATATAGCTAAGCGAAACAGCATCTTCAGCCTCGTTGAAACAAACGCTTATTACACCCCAATTCTGAACTACGACATCTGCAGGCTTAAACTCGTCCACAAACCCAGGGCCAGATCGAGACAGAACTGGAAAAGTAGAAAAATAATTTCCCTTTTCAACAGCGCAATGTGTCCCACCACCACCACCAGCAGCCACCATTGCCGGACTATCCCCATAGAACCATTGCTGCCTACCTTCACTATCAAAGGTATACCAGGTCATAGTCAATCCCAGAGAGCCTAAAGAAGTATCAAAAACCTGCAACATAATACCGTGACCTGATTCTTCTGGGGCAAACCAAGTACCGGACACCTTACTCGAATTGACTTTAGCTGCCTTAGATTTACTGGGCTGGTAGTTTCCTGTTGGCAATAACTTGGGTAGGTTAAACATAGGCCTAGCTATTAGACTAGCTATCTGGGGATCTACTGTTTTTAGTTTATCTGGAGTGTTTAGTTTCCAGCGGTCATCAATCTCGCTTGCCCGGCTTGAATGAGCGTTGAGCAAAGTACTTAATGTCCAATACATATAACCAGACACCATGCATTGGTAATTACAATGCTTGTCAAATTCCGTATACCAAGCGCCTTCCGGGTATCTGGCCGGCACCTCAATAAAGTACCCCCCTCTTGCTCTGTCCATTGACTCTGCGATACGACTGCCAGCTTCACCACCGAAGATACGTGGATAGGTTTTTGTATATCCAGATGAAACTAGAAGTCTCAGAGCAACTTCTAAAGTGAAGTCAAACCCCTCGCGACTCCCAGAATTCCATTCATAGTTTATATCTTCTTCCGAAAGAGCTTGTATTTGAAACTCGCCATTATTACTCAGCTGCAATTCCTCAAGGTCTCGAAAATCTTGCCAAATCACTACAGCAGCCTTTTCACCCTTAATTGTTCGCAGCACATTAGGCATATCAGCAACACCATCTTCATCATTATCTACATACTGCGCTAGAACATTAGCCACATGCTGAATCTTTCTTTGCTCTATGCCAGGAGCGGCGTAAATATTGATATCGAAAACCGTAACTTTCTGAGAAAAGCTTTCGAACAGCACATCCTCATGGTCTAAGATTTTATAAGTAGTTCCTACACTCTCCCCTCCAGAAGGAGGCAATGGGGGTTTAGGTTTAGTAGCTGACTCTAGACTAGGCAATATATTTCCTACCCTATCCCCAGGCCAACCAACTCTACCTTTCAGATAATAGATATGATTAAGCTCTGAATTTCCCTCAAACGGGTCGCCTCCTAGCCAGGGCCTATCGCCCTCAAAAGTGACATCCGTCAACTCGTTATAGGAAAATGCATAAGCATCAATTGATTCAACATTCTTCGGAATTAGAACTGACGTTAACTGATTATTGGAAAAAGCATAACCACCGATATTTTCAAGCTCTTCACTTAAGATCAGATTAGACAATCTGTTTTCACGAAAAGTATTCCAGCCTATATCAGTAACTGTTTCTGGGATGGCAATAGAAGACAGCTGGTTTCGAAAAAACGCCCCATCGGCAATAACTTTTAGGCCAACAGGCAAAGTAAGCGATTCTATTTGATTCATGGAAAAGGCATCTTTCCCGATTTCTTCAACCCCTTCCATAATAACAACTGTTTCTAAATTATTATTTTTAAAGGCCCCCTCACCAATCTGACTTACACCACCAGGGATTTCTAAAGCCGTAAGTTTGTTTCCGGAAAATGCTGAACGCCCTATAAAAACAATCGAGTCAGGAATAGCAATCGAGCCCAACTGGTTAAAGGAGAAGACTTCAGGACTGACCACCGAAAGATTGGGAGGTAAAATTATCGACGTCAAGCGATTTCCTAAAAAAGCCCCTTGTCCGATAAACTCTATGCTAATAGGCAAGCTCAAAGTGGATATTTTATTTATTTCAAAGGCTCTATCCGCTATCTCAACGGTACCTTCGAAAAGCGTCACATGCTCCAGGAGGTTATTTGCAAAAGCACCACTCCCAAGCTTCTTCACAGAGCCTGGAACACTCACATTTGCAAGCTTATTCCTGTAAAACGCGTTATTACCTATAACCTGCAAATCTGCGGGAAAAGCAATCGAAGTCAGCTCGTTATCTGCAAATGCTGAGTCTTCTATCTCGATCAAATCATCATGAAGTATTAGTGATGTCAAATTATTATTTTCAAAGACATAAGGCTTAATACGAGTAATTGAGGGTGGAATGTCCACAATTTCTAACTCATTGCCCATAAAGGCTCCCGCACCAATTTCGCTTACAGAATTAGGAATTGTAATAGACGTAATACTATTTTCTTTAAACGCATTAGCACCAATTGACACAATTGATTCGGGAAGTACTACCGAAGCCAGATTATTGTAAGCAAACGCAGACTCACCGATTTCCCCCAAGCTATCCGGAATAGAGATCGAATTCAGTTCATTCCCAAAAAATGCATGGCCACCAAGCTCAGTTGTACTTCTGGAAAGCTTTAGCGACTTAATGCTGTTTCTGCTAAATGCGCCCCAAGCTATCCTTAAGACACTGTCCGGTAACTCAAGGTTATTCAAGCGATTTTCCGAAAAGGCTGACCGGCCCACCACCTCTACCCCCTCAGGTATAAGGACAGACTCAATCCCCCAGTTGTAAAAAGCACGATCAGCAATCGCGGTTACCTGAACACCGTTGTTTTCACTTGGAATAGTAATATGCTTAGGACAGGCCCCCTCGCAACCCGTAACAACATGGGCCGGGCCAAAAGTAAAATCATTTGCCTGCGAATGAGAGAATGAAAGTACGAATACCGCACATAGCAAAAAACGTAATAGCATGGAAAACCTTATAGGAGGATATTGCTGAATTTTTTCAGAAGGTTGCCAGCGAGTTTACACTGCAGAAAGATATAGGCGTCAACTAGGCAAAATACTTAAATTAAACCAAGCAGCTCGACAAGGGCATACTAAACACTTAAAGCAATTTACTTACTTCAGAACTTTACCTGAATAGCAATTTCACCTATTTCAGGCATTTAGCGGGGATGGGAAGAGAAAAAGGGCTGTCGATTAAAATAATATCTCCAGCCTGAAGCGATAAGCAGAGAAATAGCCCGCCACTATAAAGCGGGCCATTTTGAAATCTAGACTATCGACTTATGCCGACTGCCAATGCACCTGCTGCGCACCATTGCTTTCAACAGCCTGCTCAACCCATTTACGATATTCAGCGTCAATATCATTACGCTTCATCTTCATAGTTGGTGTTAAGAGCTCATTTTCGATAGTCCATTCTTCAGCTACGATAAATACATTATTAATGCATTCATGTGGCGGGAGTCCAGCATTAATTGCTGCTAGCTCTTCGGCAATTGTTGCTTCCAATGCAGCCCTATCAGAGCCATCGACACCTTCTGCCAAGCCAGCCAATAAAACCGGCTGATCCATGCCGTGGCCGATGATGCACATTTGACCAAAAACCTTGGTATTGCCAAAACGTGTCTCTAAGGTAGTTGGTTTAACAAATTTGCCCTTCGAGGTTTTGAACACTTCGCTTAAGCGGCCAGTTACATAAAGATTACCATTGTCATCAAGATAGCCGGTATCACCTGTGTGGTAATAACCATCGCGCAATACTTCAGCAGTTTTTTCTGGCTCTAAATAGTAGCCAGCCATTAACGCGCCACTCTTAAATAGGATCTCGTTGCCTTCCCCAATTTTCACTTCGTTATCAGAGTAAGGTTTGCCAACCGAGCCTGGAATTGGCGTATCACGGCAAATACAGCCGTAAATAAAGTTCTCTGTCATTCCGTAGCCATCCATCAATGGCAAACCGAGATTTACATACCACTCTTGCAAATCAACCGGTGTTGGCGCAGAGCCCGTGATGCACTTACGCGCTTGGTCAAGACCTAATCCTGCGATCACCTTACGCTTAAGGATGCCGCCCAAAATTGGAATATTGAATAGAATTTTTTGTTTAGCCGGTGACATTTTTGTATCGACACCTTCTTTAAACTTCTTCCATAAACGAGGAACGGAAAAGAAGATGGTTGGCTTAACGCGATTTAAATCACGCACAAAGGTTTCTAAGCCCTCACCAAAATGAACAACGGCACCACTGTAGATACTCACCATGCTGACAATAATACGTTCAGCCGCATGGGAAAGCGGCAAATAAGAGAAGAAGCGATCTTCCGTACCGTATTTTTCTTCTGCCATCATACGGGGCACAGTAAAGGCTACCGAAGCATAAGTGTGCATCACGCCTTTTGGATTACCCGTGGTACCGGAGGTGTACATAATGGTAAATAATTTATCCAGTCCGAACTCAGGGTTTTCAGCTAAAGGCTCACAGTCTTCAAAGATTTTCGCGGTAGTATCATCGGCGGCCAAACCATTACCCCAAATACCGATACGGCGAACACCCTCCGGTATTGAGCCATCTAAAGCTCCTGGATTGTCAGTAGCCCCCATAAAAATCGCTTTGGTTTCACTATGCTCCATGCAATAGCGCATCGAGCTTTCTGGTTGACCGGGATACAGCGGAACGCTGACCAAGCCCGCCAACATTATCCCCATATCCACCATTAACCATTCCGCGCAGTTTTTAGCGTGGATAGCGACACGATCGCCATCTTCATAGCCTTGCTGCTTTAAGTAGCTGGCGATTTTACGGGCCTGCTGGCCAAACTCTTTCCAGCTATAGTCCACCCATTCGCCATTTACCGACTGTCGCAAATACAGTTGATCCGGGGAGTTACTCTCTCGCTTATAGAGTTGTTGCAGGGGTGTGGTCTCTTCAAACATCGCGCTGGTCATGTGTCTGCCTTTTTATGTGAGCTTGATCTTATGTGCTATTAGATTATATTTTTAATGTTTATCTGTTATACAGCCAACGAGAAAGCAAAGCTGGCCTATTTTATTGCATTGAGCTTATGCAATTTTGCATGACGGCCCAATGACGATTACTGACAATAAAATTGATACCCTTAAGACTTTTGTACATCGGCATTGATCTGCCGTCAAATTCATCTGCGCCTGTGCTAATATACCCCCATGAAAACAAAACCCGGCATTCCACTAGATTTATTACAGTCAATGCTCAACGGCCCGCGCCAACAGGGTATCGATATTGACCAAATCATGAAGGATTTGGATATCGACCTTAGCGCCCTGCCGGATAATAGCACTCAGCTACCAAATGATGAGTTTGGCAAGTTAATCAAAGCGACTTGGGCAGCAATGGACGATGAATCGGCCGGTTTTCTGTCTACCCCCTTACGCCAGGGCTACTTCTCGCTACAGTGCCATTCAACCATTACTTGTCCAAATCTGCGACGGGTACTGTTGCGAAGCATTCGCCACGCTCGAGTGTGTCATGATGAAATGGGCTTTGCCTTAGGGGAACAAGGCGAAGAAGCCACCCTGAGCTTTATGTACGACAACCCACATAAGCTCGACCCAGTATGGTTTATTGTCTCCATGATGATTATCTGGATTCGCTGGACCAGCTGGATGATTGACCGCCCAATCCTCCTTGAGCGCATAAATTTTACCTTCCCTGCGCCCAGTTATGCCGACGAGTTTCAGGATCTATTTGCCTGTCGCAGCTACTTTAATCAATCCGAGAATAGCGTTGTGTTCAGTCGACGCTTTTTAGAACGCCCAGTAGCCCAAGACCCGCAAACCCTCAGTGAATTCTTAGCCAATGCACCAGAGTGCCTACTCACGCGCTATAAGAGCGACAATAGCTTAACCGCCCGTATCCGCGGCATGCTGCAGTCCAGCGATTGCGTCGAGAATTTACCCTTTGAGGTAGTTGCCGACCGACTGCATATGACCACTCAAACCTTGCGCAGGCGCCTAAAGGAAGAAGGCAATGCCTATCAAGAAATCAAGGATGCTGTGCGCCGCGATACCGCCACCTATCACTTGGCGCGATTAAACACACCTATTAATGATATTGCCGCCATTATGGGCTTTTCTGAGCCCAGCGCTTTTAACCGCGCCTTTAAAAAATGGACCGGTATGACTCCCGGCGCTTATCGCGAGACTTGCCGCTAACATCAGCGGCAACGCATATTCAAAGCCGAGCAAGCGCTCACCTATAGTTTGGCCTTATGGCCCTATGCCAATCACCATCCGCTGACATTTTCTCCCACTCGCTTGAAAACTTTGGTCATTGTTCTGCGCCGTGTATGACCTAAGCTGTATAGCACACCGATGTTAATAGCCTCTGCTCTCCAGCAGAGCTTCGCATCTCAATCTATTTAGAACAGCAAAAAGAGATAAGCTCATGAGCAATGAAGCCTTTATTTTTGATGCCATTCGCACCCCGCGTGGACGCGGCAAGGCGAGCGGCAGCCTACATGAAGTAAAACCTGTATCCCTATTGGTACAACTGTTAAACGCCCTACAAGAGCGCAATGGCTTTGACAGCAAAGATGTAGACGACATTGTAATGGGCTGTGTTTCTGCTGTCGGCGATCAAGGCTCTGATATCGCCAAAACTGCCGCTCTGGCTGCTGGCTGGGATGACGATGTTGCCGGTGTTACCCTAAACCGTTTCTGCGCCTCTGGTCTAGAAGCTGTCAATATGGCCGCCCAAAAAGTGCGTTCTGGTTTTGAGCAGCTAGTCGTTGCCGGTGGTGTTGAATCTATGTCTCGCGTACCTATGGGTAGCGATGGAGGTGCCTGGGCTTGCGATCCAGAAACCAATATGTTCACAGGCTTTATGCCACAAGGTATTGGCGCCGACCTTATCGCCACTATCGACGGCTACAGCCGTACTGATGTAGATGCGTTTGCAGCTGAATCTCACAAAAAAGCGGCCGCCGCATGGGAGCGTGGTGCTTTTGATAAATCCATCATTCCAGTAAAAGATCAAAACGGCTTAACCATTTTAGATCGTGATGAATTTATTCGCCCTGAAACTACCGTAGAAACACTGGCTGGCTTGAATCCATCTTTCGCCGGTATCGGTGAAATGGGCTTCGACGGCGTGGCACGTGAAAAGTACCACGACATCGAGCAGATCAACCACGTACATGGCCCTGGTAACTCATCGGGTATCGTAGATGGCGCTGCTGCCATGTTAATCGGTAGCCAAGAAATGGCTGATAAGTACAACTTAAAGCCGCGCGCTAAGATTACTGCTACTGCGGTTGTAGGTACCGACCCAACCATCATGCTAACAGGCCCTGGCCCAGCGGCTAAGAAAGCACTGAAGATTGCCGGTCTAGAAGCAAAAGACTTAGACCTAGTAGAAATTAATGAAGCCTTTGCATCAGTTGCACTACGCCTGATCAAAGATTTAGATCTAGATGAAAGCATCGTCAACGTAAACGGCGGCTCTATCGCAATGGGTCACCCACTGGGTGCCACTGGCGCCATGATTTTGGGTACCTTGCTGGATGAGCTTGAAGCTCGTGATTTGAAACGCGGCCTAGCTTGCCTATGTGTAGGCGGCGGCATGGGTATCGCCACCATCATCGAGCGTGTGTAAACACGACTGTGTAAACACTCATCCAGATTAATTAGCTGTAGCAACAGACAGCCAAGAGAGAAAAATTATGAGCTCAGTACAATTTGAAAAAGACAGTGACAATATTGTCCACATGATTTTGGATCGCAAGGATGGTTCGGCCAATGTAATGGATGCCGCCTTCCAAGCCGATTTTTTTGAATTCATAAAGCAGCTAGAAGCTGAAGAAAGTTGGGACGGTGTTATCGTTCGCTCGAAAAAGAAAACCTTTTTCGCCGGTGGTGACCTAACCGCACTAATCCAAGTGCAGCCTAGCGATGCCCAGCAATTCTTTGATGAAGTTGAAGCCCTAAAAAAAGCTATGCGCAAACTGGAAACTATGGGCAAACCTGTAGTGGCCTGTATTAATGGCGCAGCCTTAGGCGGCGGATGGGAAATCGCCCTTTCTTGTCACCATCGTATCGCACTATCGAAAGGCGTAATGCTAGGCCTGCCTGAAGTAACTCTAGGCCTACTACCTGGCGGCGGCGGTGTAATCCGTATGACTCGCCTACTAGGCTTGCAAGGCGCCATGCCTTATTTGCTTGAAGGCAAGCAGTTCAAACCAGAAAAAGGCCAAGAGTTGGGCTTGATTCACGACATCGTGGATACTCCAGAAGAAATGCTGGAAAAAGCCAAGGCCTTTATTAAAGCGAATCCAGAGTGCACCCAGCCTTACGACGTTAAAGGCTACAAGGTACCTGGCGGCAAGCCAAGCAGCCCTGCACTGGCGCAAATGCTACCGATAGCACCGGCTATGCTACGCAATCAAACCAAAGGTGTTTTGCCAGCTCCAGAAGCTATCATGTGCACCATGGTTGAAGGTCTGCAGGTAGACTTTGATACCGCAACTCGCATCGAGACTCGCTACTTCACCACCTTGACCACCGGCCAGATCAGTAAAAATATGATCGGCACTTTCTGGTTCCAGCTTAATGAAATTAAAGCCGGCCGCGGTCGCCCTGATGGCTTCGAGCAAAAACCTGTTAAGAAAGTGGGCATCCTAGGCGCTGGCATGATGGGCGCAGGTATTGCTTACTCTTCTGCCATCAAAGGCATTGAAGTTGTGCTAAAAGACGTTAGCCAGGAGAACGCTGAAAAAGGTAAGGCCTACTCAGAGACTCTGCTTAACAAAAAAGTTAAGCGCGGCCGCATGAGCGAAGAAAAGCGTGATGGCATCCTTGCATTGATCAAAGCAACAGCTAACGCCGAAGACCTTCAGGGCTGCGATTTAATTATTGAAGCCGTATTTGAAGAGCGCGGCCTAAAAGCGACGGTAACTAAAGAAGCCGAAGCACAAATCGCTAGCGATGCCGTATTTGCGTCTAACACTTCTACCTTGCCAATTACTGGATTGGCAGAAGCCTCAGAGCGTCCAGATCAATTTATTGGCCTACACTTCTTCTCACCAGTAGATAAAATGCCTTTGGTTGAAATTATCTGCGGCGAAAAAACTAACGATGAAACTCTGGCGCGTGCTTACGATTATGTACAGCAAATTGCCAAAACGCCTATCGTTGTTAATGATAGCCGCGGCTTCTTCACCTCTCGCGTATTTGGTACCTTCACCCAAGAAGGTATTGCTATGGTGGGTGAAGGTGTTAGCCCGGTATCTGTTGAAAATGCCGCATTTCTATCCGGCTACCCAGTTGGTCCATTGGCGGTAATGGATGAGGTTACCCTGACCCTTTCAGCGAAAGTTCGCAAGCAAACCATTGCCGATATGGAAGCTGCTGGTGAGAGCTACACCGCCCACCCAGCCGATGCCACATCTGATGCAATGCTAGAGCAAGATCGTGCGGGTAAATCTACCGGTGGTGGTTTCTACGATTACCCAGAGAATGGCAAGAAAAAGCTGTGGTCTGGCCTAGATCAGTTCTACAAAGCTGATGCGCAGATTCCACTGCAAGACATCAAGGATCGCATGCTCTATATCGAAGCTGTAGAAACCGCTCGCTGCTACGAAGAGAAGGTTCTAACCAGTGTACGCGATGCTAATATTGGTTCAATTATGGGTATTGGCTATCCAGTTTGGACAGGCGGCGTTTTACAGTTTATCAACCAAACCGGTTTGAAAAACTTTGTGACTCGTGCCCAAGAGCTAGCTGATAAATATGGTGATCGCTTTACTCCACCAGCCTACTTGGTAGACATGGCTGAAAAAGGTGAAGTTTTCCAAGACAGCTAAACGCGCTTGCCTATCCCGCAAGCCTAAATAGCCCGACTCTGTCGGGCTATTACTATTGAAAGGCTTTTCAATAGTTCATCACCCCTATTTAAGATTTGAGAAAGAATTATGATCCCAAGAACAGTCTATGAAGCGGAGCACGAGCTGTTTCGCGAAAGTGTCCGTAAGTTTTTAGAAGTTGAAGCCGCACCCTATCACGCCCAGTGGGAAAAAGACGGTCAGGTCGATCGCGCCCTTTGGAATAAGGCTGGCGAGCAAGGCTTTCTTGCTCCCACTGTGCCGGAAGAATACGGCGGCGTAGGCGTAGATTTTCGTTATAACGCCATTGTGGATGAAGAAGTTTCTCGCGCAGGTCTTTCTGGCATTGGCTGGGGCTTACACTCTGATATCGGCGTGCCTTACATTTTGAATTACGGCAGCGAAGAACTTAAGCAGAAATACATGCCTAAGTTTGTCAGCGGGGAAATGGTTACCGCCATCGCTATGACTGAGCCTGGTGCTGGTTCTGACTTACAGGGTGTAAAAACCTCGGCCGTACTCGATGGCGATGAGTGGGTCATTAACGGCTCTAAAACCTTTATCACCAACGGTCAGCACGCTGACGTTGTGATCGTCGTTGCCAAAACCGATCCAGATGCTGGCGCCAAAGGCACCAGCTTAATTTTGGTTGAAGCTGGCACGCCAGGTTTTGAAAAGGGCACTAACCTTGAAAAAATCGGCATGAAAGCTCAGGATACCTCCGAGCTATTCTTCCAAGATGTGCGCGTACCAAAGGGTAACCTGTTAGGTGAAGAAGGCATGGGCTTTATCTACCTGATGCAAGAGCTACCGCAAGAACGCTTATCTGTAGGTGTTAACGCCATCGCCAGCGCTCGCTCTATCCTAGATCAAACTGTTGAATACGTGAAAGAGCGAAAGGCTTTTGGCCGCTCTGTAGCTACCTTCCAAAACACTCAATTTAAACTGGCCGAGCTTGATACCGAAATTACATCGGCTCAGGTTTTTGTTGACCGCTGCTTAGAGCTTCACGTAGAAGGCAAGCTGGATGTACCAACAGCTGCAAAGCTAAAACTACTTAGCACCGATTTGCAGTGCAAGGTTATCGATGAGTGTTTACAGTTGCATGGTGGCTATGGCTATATGTGGGAATATCCAGTTGCCCGTGCCTATGCCGATGCACGAATACAAAAAATCTATGCCGGTACCAATGAGATTATGAAGTTAATCATTGGTCGTACCCTACTCGACTAATTGAGTATATGGCATCACGGAAATGGTGCTGAATAATATAGCTATTTGTTTTCGGCTACCCATTGGGTAGCCGTTTACATAAAGACAACCGTATTTTCGATTCAGGAGTTCTCCATGAGCGGCCCATTAAGCGGATTAAAAATTCTAGATTTTTCAACCCTTTTGCCAGGACCTTATGCGACCCAATTATTAGCCGATATGGGCGCCGAAGTTTTACGCATCGAGTCACCAACACGCCCAGACTTACTGCGCTTTGCGCCACCTATGGTCGGTGAAATCTCTGCGGGCCATGGCAGTATCAATCGCAATAAACAGTGTATCGCTCTTGACTTGAAACAGCCTGAATCTACAGCCATCGTTAAAAAGCTGCTACAAGAATACGATATTGTATTAGAGCAATTTCGCCCCGGTGTAATGCAGCGCCTTGGTTTAGATTATCAAACCCTAAGTGCTGAAAAGCCTGAGTTGATTTATTGCTCCATTACCGGCTATGGCCAAACCGGCCCCCTTAAAGACCGGGCGGGTCACGATATTAACTATTTAGCACTAGCAGGTCTTGCCAGCTATAGCGGCCGCAAAGACAGCGGGCCTATTTTATCCGGCACTCAAATTGCAGATATCGCCGGCGGCACTCACCATGCCGTAATGGGTATTCTGGCGGCCGTGATTGAGCGTCACAGTAACGGCAAAGGCCAGCACATCGATATCAGCATGAGCGATGCTGCTCTTGCACTTAGCACTACGGCTGGTGCAGGCCATTTAGCAGGTGATAAGGCCCCAGAACTTTCTGGCACCATGCTAAACGGCGGTATTTTCTACGACTACTATGAAACCTCTGACGGCCGCCATATTTCTGTGGGCAGCTTAGAGCCGCAATTCTGCAAGCAATTGTGTGAAGCCCTGGGCAAAGCAGATTGGTTTGAACGCGCAATGAACTACAGCCCTGATGTACAGGCTGAGCTAAAACAAGATTTGATTGCGGCATTTAAGCAAAAGAGTTTTGCCGAATGGAGCGAAATCTTCGCAGCTTTAGATGCCTGTGTAGAGCCGGTGCTAGACCTTGGCGAAACCGAACAGCACCCACACTTCCAAGAGCGTGGTATGTATATCGAGATTCCTGCAGCCGATGGCCAGCAGCTGCGCCAGATTGCCAGCCCCATAAAATTCAGCGGTTCACAAACCGAATACCGTAACGCCGGCCTACCGATTGGCGCCAATACCGAAGAAGTATTGCAGCAACTCGGTTATGACAGCGCCGCAATTGCGGCATTGCGAGAAGCAGGCGCTATCGCTTAGAGCCTTACAACTTAAAAGTCAGATAGCTAAGGCTTTAGCTGTCTGATTTCTTGTTTTTAGTGAAACCTTTGATATATCGCATCAACTTCACTTCTCTGAAAAGCTAACTTTGCCCCTGTCCACTAGATCAATAGTCCAGTAGATCAATAGTCCATCAGCTAGAAGGCCCCAAGGTGATTCCCACTTATCTTAGCCAGCACCCTCAATTTGAAGCTCCTGCAGGCTCAGTGCTACTTAGCCAAGGTCAGGCTTGCAATGACGCCCTGATATTAGCCAGCGGTCGCTTAAAGGTTATTGCACGCAGCCCAGAGGGGCGTGAGCTATTGCTCTATAGGATTGAGCCGGAGCAATTTTGTGTACTAAGCACTGCATGCTTACTGGGCCAGGACCCATTTCCAGCTGAGGTCATCTGTGAAACGGATATTTCAGCGACTGTTGTCCCCAAAGCTGAATTTCGCCGCTTAATCGCAAGCCAGCAGAGCTTTCAAGAGGCCGTTTTCCGTGGCTTCAGCGAACGCCTTTACCAGCTAATGGCGCAAATTGAATCGGTAACACTAACAGCCTTAAAGCCACGCCTGTGGAAATATCTACAAAATCGAAGTGAAGAACAGCAAAACTCTCAACTAACGCTTACCCACCAGGAAATTGCCGTCGACATTGGCTCATCTAGAGAAGTCATTAGCCGGCAGTTAAAGACGCTAGAACTAGAGGGCCTGATAGAGCTTTCCAGAGGGAAAATCACCCTGCTTTAAGACAACCCTCAAAAACCCCAAGGCAATGTGACTTTGTCACTGAAGCACGTCACTAAGCGGCCTAGGATTGGTCTTGTTCACAGGCTATTGGAGAAGACTAGCATGAAAAATGAAGGCACTATCGATCGCGCAATTCGAGTTATTGTTGGCCTAGCCGTCCTAAACTTAGCCTTTATTGGGCCACAAAGCCCGTGGGCTTATATTGGCCTCATACCGCTATTAACCGGCTTAGTCGGCTTTTGCCCGCTCTATAAGCTTGTTGGTATCAATACTTGCAAAGATTGCCAGCAATAAACTCAAGCCGCCCTGCTATTGTGCAGGGCAATCGCCCCGTCGATGGCTTCTTTTAAATAATTGGGCTCATCGCTGCCCAAGCGGATCGCCGAGCCAGATTTAAGCCGTATTTCTACCGCCAACAAGCCAGAAACGTTGTACATCCAGCCATCGCTCAGCATGCGAATACCCCAGCCCATTAAGACATTATTTCTAACCACCTCACAACTGGCTATGTCAGCGATGGGAAGCTCTTTTTTCCAAAAGCGTGGGCCGAAATGCCAACTCAACTTGTCCTCGCTGACACAGATAGACAGACTAAAGAATAAAACCACCAAAACAATCAGTACTGCCCCAATTACGATATGAGAGCCGATGGTGGTTCTCTCCCATGCCGATATATAAACACTGAGCAGTATCGAGCTTATTGCCCAAAAGAAATAAGCATATTGTGTGTGACGATACTCTTTAAAACGAACATCCTCTTGCAGCAATTCGTCTTTATCTGCTTCCAAAGCCGAGGCGATAGCCGCGAGCGAATCCATAGACGCATTGCCACTGCTTTCCACTCTTTGAATAGTACGTAAACTGAGCCCCGACGCCTGTGCAAGCTGTTCTTGGGACCATAGTTTATCAGTGCGTAGCCTTTTAAGGCTTTGTTGATTAATTTTCATCTCCATATTCTGGCCTACCTTAAGTGATTAATCTACAAGGAAAATTTACTTTGTAAGGACCCGCCAGTTCTACGACAGAGCTACGACAAACTACTTCCTTGAGCAATATTTGTACTGAAAATAGCTAATGACTTAATTTTTAATTTCCCAGGTGTGGATTGCTAGAGGAACACAAGAATTTGTTTGCAGTGCGCTAATTCTGATTTTGCCTCGTCTAAATGGGAAAGATCATAGTGAAGGCATTTCAATGTATAAAACCATAATCACATTGCTAACTAGCTTGTCGGTAAAAGCACTAGCTGCACCGCTACCTACCGCAATACAAGAACAAAACTTCGTCGCAAACTATTACCCAGGTGATCAGGACAAAACGCCAGTTTTGGTTTTGGAGGGTTCAGGCTCTGGTATCCCCAAGGTTCTGGCTGAAAAAATATCCCAGTTAGGGCACCCCGTATTGGCTTTGGCTTATTACAAGGAAGCCAAGTTGCCAAAGCACCTGGAGGCTATTCCACTGGAGTATTTTGAGCCCGCAAAAACATGGTTGCTTGAAAAGAACCACAGCAAAGAGTTAGCGGTTGTTGGTTGGTCTAAAGGCGCCGAGGCTGCCCTGTTACTTTCTACGCTGGATGAAAGAATACGTAAAGTTGTCGCGATAGCACCAAGCCATGTTGTGTGGCCTGGTATCGTACCAGGAAAGAGCTTTCCTAACTCAAGCTGGACAATGGGCGATCAACCCTTGCCTTATGTTCCTTACAAAGCTAACGGCAATATTCGTAGCCTGGTCGACCTTTATAGCAACTCGCTCACAGATACCGTGGCTGTAGAAAAAGCAGAAATCGACCTCGAACAGAGTCAGGCGGATTTATTACTATTTAGTGGCGGGAAGGACAGTGTCTGGCCATCAAAAACAATGGCCGACTTAATCTGTAAGAAAGCTCGCCAGAGCAAAGGCGATAAGAAATGTGTGCATCATCACTACCCTAACGCAGGTCACTTGCTGGACGCCTCGATACCCTTAGATGGCGACCCGCAAGCAAACCAAGAAGCCGATGAAGAAAGTCGTTCTCTAATACAGGCATTTTTACGCTAAGTGGCGAATCACCTAAACTCTGTAATAGGCGATCTTTTCGCTAATCGCCGTGGAGAGCTCCTGCAGTTCTCCACTGGCCTGTAATTGTTCGGCTGCTAGCTGATTTTGCATCACGGCATCTGTCTTTAGTTTTTCGATAAATGCTTCTACACCACTAGCGGCTTCACTTTGTTTTGATGCAGAGAGGTTAAGCTCTACGTTTTTTTCTGAGATATTGGATATATCCCCGGACAAACCCTGCCATAAAGAAGCAATTTCATTAGTTTTCTCAGCTGCAAAGTTGGTTTTTTCCTGGCCAACTTTCATTGCCTGCACACTTGACTCAGAGCCTTTACGCAAATCTTCCAGTATTGAAGCAATCTCCTGAGTGGACTGTTGGGTTTTTTGGGCTAAGCCACGAACCTCATCAGCAACCACCGCAAAGCCTCGCCCCTGATCCCCAGCACGCGCTGCTTCAATTGCCGCATTTAACGCCAACAAATTCGTTTGCTCTGCGATTCCCTGAATAACGCTCATCACTTCATCTACACGCACTACCCTCTCTGACAAGGCACTTACCGATTGATCGGCATGCAAAATATCTTGCTGAAGAGCTTTCATTAGGCTGTCCACATGATCAACGACTGAGCTAGCTTGCTCGGCTTTTTCGAGCGTAGTTTCTGTCATTTCCTTGGTATGACTGGCTGTATCAAAAGCGCATTCTGCGCTGGCTACCAAAGTACTGATTTCATGGGATGCTTGAGTAGACTGGGCAACCTGTTCCTCACTTGCCTGGGATTGTCTATTCGATTGTTGTTCAAACTTGTTAGCTGTTTCATTCAGAGCAACAGAAGTTTTATTGAGAGATGACATCAAGTCTCGCATCTGCATGGTTAGTTCTGACGTCGCCTTGTTTAGCAAACCAATCTCGCCTCTCCCACTACGAGGAACCTCTATCGACAAATCACCTTTCGATAGATCACTGATGTTACTTGCGGTGTTACGAAGAGGCTTTAGAACTTCTCGCTGTAAAATTGTATAACTGCCAAACATTACCAGGGCACCTGTTAGCAGCGTTAAAGCGACAGCATAAATAACGACTAATTCAGACTCAGCCACGGTTGCATCACTGCTCTTTTTGGCGACAGCGTTTACCTGTTTTGAAATTTCATCAAGCAGTTTCGATGGGGCTCTATCGATACCTTTTACGGCCACATCACCTGCACGATGACTGTAGCCAGAGGCAACAAACTCTTCAAAGCCTGTACGATAAGCCTGCCCCATTTTTTCATGCTCTGCGAGAAACTCTCGAACCTGACCCTGTAGCTTAGGATCAAAATCCAAAAGAGTGACAAGTTGCTTAGAAATTTTTTGAACGCTCTCTTCCTGTTTTAGAAACTTTCCCCAATATTTTTCTCTCTGCCCATCGTCGGCACCACGGATAAGTACATTTTTCCACTCTTGCACTTGGCGCTTAAATTCGATGTTTACCCGATCTGCACCATGGATAGCAGCAACTTCATGAGATAACAGATCCCCAAACTTCTCCAAGTCAGTTCTAAGCTTGTAGGTAGAAAAAAGGGAAGCTAGTAATAGAAGAAGAATACTGGCAGCGATAACACCCAGCACCATGGTTTTGATATCGAACTTTTTCATCCGTAAAGCACCTCGTTCAAATGCACACCAGCGCTAAATTTCTAAGCTGGTATTAATTTAATTGCTAAAAGTACTACCCCTGACCAGCAGTTATTGTGTAATGCCCAATCACAACATCTATTAGGAACCGCTCTCGCCGCATTAAATAATCCGAAGAAAACTAGGGCTATTGAGTTAATATGGTATAGACAATATTGGCTATGACTGCCCCAAAAAGTGACAGCCGGCTTGAATTTGAATATTTACGCGCCAACCTCACCATACTTTAGGGCAGTCTAATTTAGAAGATCTAGCTCTTCAGCAATGAAATTCCAAGACCTTTAGGCGCAAATCCAGCATAAAGCCTCCAATAAAAAAAGGAGCCTAAGCTCCTTTTAAAATTTCCAAAAACAGTTCTGATAAGAGGCGTTAAATCTAAAAATAGACCAATTGGCTACTGACGGCACTCCTGCGGAAGGTATTTAGCTTCAATTGTCGACTCTGCACAAGACCACTTAATCCCGGTATTTGTACTGTTTGATTGATAAATAAACGAGCCGCTAATCCCAGTGTCTTTGGCCATATTAATTATAATATCGCCCTCTTCCACTCTACGCTCAGCCAAGAGTGGATTATTCAATGCCGGCAACTGCAAATCCTCTGTCATTGGCCAACGCTCATTTTCAAAAGCGAATTCCTCTACCAATGGGATTATCGCCTTGGCTTCAGCATGCGCCGCCACAACCTTTGTCCGCAAGGTATAGTCGTGATACGCAGGTATTGCGACAGCTGCCAATATCCCAAACACTGCAAACATTGGCAAAAATAGAACGAAAATAACCACTCCCCCACGCTCACTACCTGCGGATAAGCCTTGGTTGTACTTAGCGTTCCAATTTTTTTGATCAGTGGCTAGGAAAACAATCCCCTCAATCAAGCCAATCAATGCTGGAATATACGTCCAAAAGAACAGCAAATAGAACACGCCCCACCACTTACCCAGGTAAAAGCGATGAAGACCAAACATCCCTGCCACAATAGCGAGAGTTGCGGCAGCAACTCGACTTTTGTAAACAAATTCTTCTTGAATCAATCCACATTGGCCACAACGAATTTGACCGCTGCTCAATTCACTTTTACATTCTTGACAATGTTTCGGCATATAACTAATCCTTGTTTTGTTTGAGGTGATAAGCTGAGCTCAATTTAACATATCAGCTTTTGTGAAGTGATAGTAATCCAGCACTATTTTTCTTTTATTAAAAAGCAAAAAGGGAGCCTAAGCCCCCTTTCAATCTCGCTATAAAACGAGCTTAAACCTGCAGGTAATCCAAAATACCTTCAGCAGCTTGGCGCCCTTCCCAAATCGCGGTCACAACCAAGTCAGAGCCACGCACCATATCACCACCGGCAAATACCTTAGGATTACTGGTCTGGAATTTATACTGTTGCTCTTCAGCGGCTTCAACACCACCCCAGCTATTGATCGCTACACCATTTTCGGCAATCCAATCGGCTGGATTAGGCTGGAAACCGAAGGCAATCAGCACCACGTCGGCAGGAATCACTTCCTCGGAGCCTTCAATAGGCTGCGGACGGCGGCGACCATTTTCATCGGGCTCACCCAACTCGGTGGTGACTACTTTAATGCCTTCAACCTTGCCATCACCAACAATCTCAACCGGCTGACGATTGAAGAGGAAATTAACCCCCTCTTCTTTGGCATTGGCAACTTCGCGAACCGAACCTGGCATATTGGCCTCATCACGACGGTAGGCACACGTCACGCTGCGCGCCTGTTGACGGATTGAGGTACGGTTACAGTCCATAGCGGTATCACCACCACCTAAAACCACAACTCGCTTGCCAGCTACTGAAATGTAGTCATCGACATTTTTCTCGAAGCCCAGATTACGATTTACGCTGGAAACCAAAAAAGGCAGGGCATCGTAAACGCCTGGCAGATCTTCACCAGGGAAGCCACCTTTCATATATTTATAAGTACCCATACCCATAAATACTGCATCGTAGTCTTCCAGCAATTGCTCCATGCTGATGTCTTTGCCGATCTCGGTTTCAAGGCGGAATTCCACACCCATCTCAGTAAAGATTTCGCGACGGCGAGTCAGTACTGATTTCTCCAGCTTAAATTCCGGAATACCAAAAGTTAGCAGGCCACCGATCTCTGGGTATTTATCAAATACAACTGGCTTAACGCCATTGCGCACCAATACATCGGCACAGCCCAAACCTGCGGGGCCCGCGCCAATCACGGCCACTTTTTTATTGGTCCAAACAACCTTGGACATATCTGGACGCCAGCCCATGGCGAAAGCGGTATCGGTAATATATTTTTCGGCATTACCAATAGTTACTGCACCAAAGCCATCATTGAGTGTACAGGCACCTTCACACAAGCGATCCTGCGGACATACTCGGCCGCAAACCTCAGGCAAGGTATTGGTTTGGTGACTCAACTCAGCGGCTTCAAAAATATTGCCTTCGCTGATCAGCTTTAACCAGTTTGGAATAAAGTTGTGTACCGGGCACTTCCACTCACAGTATGGGTTACCACACTCCAAGCAGCGGTGGGCCTGGTTGCTCACTTCTTTTTCAGTGAAGGATTCATAAATTTCCACGTATTGAGTTTTGCGGGTATGAATCGGCTTCTTCTGCGGGTCGTTACGACCCACGTCGATAAACTGAAAATTATTACTTAATCGTTCTTGTTTGGCGTTAGGGTTTTTCATGATGATCCCTCCGCTTATTCTGTATCAGATTGGGTTTGCGCCAACAAGCTGCCCAAACTGGCAGCCTTAGGCTTCACGAGCCAGAACTTACCGACATAATCGTCGAAGTCCTCGTACAACTCTTGGCTCCACTCACTGCCGGTTTCCTCGGCGTGCTGAGCGATCAAGTTACGTAGGTGGTTACGATGATCTTCGTAGTTTTCGCCACCAATGCGACGAATTTCCACCAGCTCATTATTAAAGCGGTCGACAAAACCGCGATCCAAATCTAATACATAGGCAAAGCCGCCCGTCATACCCGCGCCAAAGTTCACGCCGGTTTGACCGAGCACTGCAACCACACCGCCAGTCATATATTCACAGCAGTGATCACCAGCACCTTCAACAACAACCTGAGCACCGGAGTTACGAACGGCTAAGCGCTCACCAGCCTGGCCGGCCGCGAAAACTTCACCACCGGTGGCACCGTATAAACAGGTGTTACCCATGATGGAGGTTTCTTTCGATTTAAAGGCGCTGCCCTCGGGTGGCATTAATACCAGCTTACCGCCAGCCATGCCCTTACCGACGTAATCGTTGGCATCACCTTCTAGGTAGATATTCAAACCGCCTGCGTTCCAAACACCCAGCGACTGACCAGCTACGCCATTTAACTTAACGGTAACAGGCTTGTCAGACATACCCTGGTTGCCATAGCGCTTGGCAATTTCACCCGACACACGAGCACCGATTGAGCGATCGCAGTTGGTGATCTTAAATTCAAACTCACCGCCTTCTTTCGCTTCGATGCTAGCGATCATATCGCTTACCATTTGCTCGGCCAGCTCACCTTTATCATAAGGGTCGTTCTGCGCCACCTGACAGAATTGCGGTTTGGTTTCTAGGTAATCATCCGTATGAATAATCGGGCTTAAATCCAAGGCCGCTTGCTTATCGGTCTTGGCTTCGTCAATTTCCATGCGATTCACTTGGCCGATTAATTCTTCCAAGCTACGTACACCTAGAGCAGCCATCCACTCACGGGCTTCTTCAGCAACAAAGCGGAAGAAGTTCATGGCCATTTCAACTGTGCCGATGTAGTGATCACGGCGCAGCGCTTCGTTTTGAGTGGCGACACCGGTGGCACAGTTGTTCAAGTGACAAATGCGTAGATATTTACAACCCAAGGCAACCATTGGTGCAGTACCGAAACCAAAAGTTTCTGCACCCAAGATTGCGGCTTTGACCACATCCAAACCCGACTTCAAACCACCATCGGTTTGTACACGCACATTACCGCGCAAGTCATTAGCTCGCAGAGTTTGATGAGTTTCAGAAAGACCTAATTCCCAAGGCGAACCGGCATAACGAATCGAGGTTAAAGGCGATGCCGCAGTACCACCGTCGTAACCCGAGATAGTAATTAAATCGGCATAGGCTTTTGCAACACCGGCAGCAATGGTACCCACGCCAGGGCGCGATACCAGTTTCACACTGATCAAAGCATCAGGGTTAACCTGCTTCAAATCGAAAATCAGCTGAGCCAGATCTTCAATGGAATAAATATCGTGGTGCGGCGGTGGAGAGATCAAAGTCACACCCGGCACCGAGTAGCGCAAGGTAGCAATCAAATCGTTTACCTTTCCGCCAGGTAGCTGACCACCTTCACCGGGCTTCGCACCCTGGGCTACTTTAATTTGGAGTACTTCAGCATTTACCAAATAGTGAGGTGTAACACCAAAGCGACCAGAGGCAATTTGTTTAATCTTCGATACTTTATTGGTACCAAAACGCTTCGGATCTTCGCCACCTTCACCAGAGTTAGAGCGACCACCTAAGGTGTTCATGGCTTCGGCTAAAGCTTCATGTGCTTCAGGTGATAAGGCACCTAATGACATAGCTGCCGAATCAAAGCGCGCCACGATGTTTTCCATCGGCTCGACTTCATCCAAAGGAATCGGCTTGGCGTCTTTGAGTTTTAGCATATCACGCAGCGTTGCCACTGGGCGCTCATTCACGAGACCAGCGTATTTTTTCCAAACGCTGTAATCACCAGTCTTAACCGCCTGCTGCAAAGTTTGCACAACATCTGGGTTAAAGGCGTGGTATTCCTGGCCGTGAACATATTTCAACAAACCACCAGGCTCGATCGACTTGCGATCAATCCAAGCAATGGTATCCAGTGCTTCTTGCTCAGCCTGCAAATGTTCGAAGCTCGCACCTTTAATACGCGATGGCGTGCCTTTAAAACACAGATCCACAATTTCTTCGTTAAGGCCGATAATTTCAAACAGCTGTGCACCACGGTATGAACCAATGGTGGAGATGCCCATCTTCGATAGGATCTTCATCAAGCCTTTATTAATACCCTTACGATAGTTCTTCAGCGCGGTATCGTGATCCACTAGCAGTTCGCCAGTGTGAATCAAATCCGATAGCACCTGATAACTCAGATATGGGTAAACCGCCGAAGCACCGTAACCAATTAAGGTAGCGATCTGATGCGAGTCGCGGGCGTAAGCAGTTTTGGTAATAATATTTGAATCGCAACGCAAACCCGCGTTGATCAAACGGTGGTGTACCGCACCTGTTGCTAACAAGGAATGGATCATGCCCATGCCTTGCTCAGGGTAACCATCACTTAGAATTACGATCACCGCACCTTCGCGTACAGCGGCTTCAACATCGTCACATAATTTAACGATGGCCTCTTTCAAGCTGTGAGTTGCAGGATCGTAGCGCAGAGTAAATTGCTGGGTCCGGTAATCTTTATTGTCCATCTCACGAATGGTGTAAAACTTACGCGGCGATAATACCGGGCTACGTAAATTAATACGTTTGCCGTGCGATGGCGTTTCCGCAAAGACATTAAGTTCGCGACCAAGCTGAGTACCCAAAGACATTACAATCGCTTCACGCAATGGATCGATTGGAGGGTTGGTTACCTGGGCAAACTGCTGGCGGAAATAATCAAATAGATTACGAGTCTTGCCAGAAAGTACGGCCATCGGGGTGTCGTCACCCATTGAGCCTGTGGCTTCCTGACCCAGCTCAGCCAGTGGGCGCAATACTTGATCACGCTCTTCAAAGCTAAGCTGGAACATTTTCATATAGCGCGGCAACTCTTCACGAGGCATGCCTTCTTCGTAAGCTTCTGCTTCCAAAGTCGCTTCAATTTTAAGGTTGCCCTCTTTCAGCCACTTGCGATATGGCTGACGGGTTTTTAGCTGCTCATTAATTTCATCAGTGTCGAGAATCTCACCGCTTTCGGTGTCGATCGACAACATATCACCAGGCCCTAAACGGCCTTTGGCAACAACATTTTCTGGCTGATAACCATGCACACCCACTTCAGAAGCAACAGTGATGACATCATCGTCCGTTAACACCCAGCGAGAAGGACGCAAGCCATTTCGGTCTAGCGTACACACTGCATAGCGGCCGTCGGTCATTACCAAGCCTGCTGGACCGTCCCAGGGCTCGATATGCATTGAAATATACTGGTAGTAGGCGCGCTCTTCAGGGTCGATAGACTCTACATTGTGCCAGGCTGGCGGCACCAACATGCGTAAAGCATGGTGCAGTGGCAAACCACCCAACACCAACACTTCCAACATATTATCCAAGCTAGAAGAATCCGAACCTTCGGTATTCACCACTGGCGCCACTTCGGCCAGGTTTGGAAGTAATTCAGATTGGAATTTAGGCGTACGCGCACGGGCCCAGTTACGGTTACCCATAATGGTGTTGATCTCACCATTATGCGCCAACATACGGAAGGGCTGAGCCAAGTTCCACTGCGGCATAGTGTTGGTAGAGAAACGCTGGTGGAAAACCACAATAGCGGTTTCAAGGCGCTCATCAGCCAAGTCTTTATAAAAGGTCGGGATATCCTTCGGCATCATCAAGCCCTTGTAGGACAAGACCGAAGAAGACAGACTGGATATATAGAAAGCCTTATCGTCCTTTAAGGCTTTATCTGCGCGGCGACGTGCCATATACAATTTGGCATTTAGCGCTGGCAATGAACATTCAGCGTTTACAAAGACCTGATAGAAGCTAGGCAAGCTTTCAAGAGCGATAGGACCTAAACAGGATTTATCGACGGGAACTTCACGCCAGCCGGCAACACTCAGGCCTTCTGCTTCAATTTCAGCCGTGACGGCATCACGGGCAGCCTGGGCCAAAATAGGATCTTGGCTTAGCATTACCGAGCCAATACCGTAGTTGGCGCTCAGCTCAAAACCGTTTTCTTCGGCAATAGTACGCAAAAAGCTATCTGGCTTTTGCATTAATAGGCCACAGCCGTCACCGGTAAGGCCATCAGCGGCAATACCACCACGGTGGGTCATACATGTTAATGCTTCAATAGCCGACTCTAGTAGGCTATGGCTCACCTGTCCTTTGGTGTTTGCGATTAGGCCAAAACCGCAGTTGTCTTTAAATTCGTCTAAACGATAGAGTCCAGTAGTCATGCTCTGTCTCTCTTCTTGCTATGGCGGAATGCTCGCTTCTTTCTAATATCAGTAGCGCCTCAATATTAAGACACCGCTAATTCACTATTCCGCGCGATGAGTGCATTACTGGTTCAGCCTCTAATGTTTTACGGTGGGCTGATACCAGCACAAAACTGTGCTTCCCAGACAAAAAAGCCCCTTAGGAGAGGGGCTTTGATGGCATTTGGGCGCTGAATATTAACTGTAGACTTAGAAATAAGCAAGTCGAACTAATGGAATGTTCGGCCATGATCGGGCAAAGTTCGCAAATATGCTGCTAAATGCCCCTAAAAGAACGTATATCTGCCTTAATGATTTTTAGAGATCTGGCCCAGGCCCCGCCACTTCGCTGCCTTGATGGCAGTTTATTCTGCGCCTCTTCAACTTGCTCCCAAGTATCGAAGCCCGGTTGAACAATCACATACCAAGATTTGCCATCGCGCTCGCGGTTAAATATTTTGAGATCAGCACGATTCGATTGAACCCGCATAAATTTCTCCACCTGCTCGGTGGTTCGAACAGCAATAAGTTGCAAGACATAAGCACTGTCCGGCAAACGCAGCAGATACTGCTCATCGTCGGTAAAAACGCTTAAGTCAAAAGCAGGGTCCATGCCTATTTGTGCCAGCTCTTCTTGGCTATACCCTGAGTAATCGATTTGGCTATCTTGTAATTCGTTTACCGTAGCCAAGGCTATAGAACTAACATCCTCTAACGGTTCATCGCTGGGCAGCCCAGCGGCAACTGTTGCTTTATTCTCTTCTGGCGACAAAGACGCCGGCTCTATAGCTTGGGTTTGCTGAGCAGCCTCAGCAAGATCTACAGCTTCTTGCGCCTCTTGAGCCGTTTTTTCAGCACCACCGGCTACAGTTTCGGGCTCGGATTGCGCAGGCAAGGCTTCTGTTTGTTGTTCAAGCGTGACACTACTATTAACCTCTTCCACATTAAGTGGCTCTTCATTTACCGGCTCTTCACTTCGAGTAATGGTCGGCTCAGAAGGTGTAAGAGCTTCATTGATGAGGTTTTCTGCATCATCGATAAACTCAGCTTTGGCCTCTTGCGTATCAGACAAAGCCTCATCGGCCCGCGAAACACTCGAGCTTTGTGCTTCTGCAGAAGCTGTCTCGGCGACCAATTCAGCCTGCACGGAATCGGGCTGATTGGTATTCCTGTCTTGCCACCACTGTTCCAACTCAGCTCGATAGACAAAAGCGGTAGCCAGAACTGAAAGCAAGGCACCAACACCCAAAACATGCCAGGCGGGAAAACCCTTCTTCGCTGTGGGATTGTTGTAAAGGCGGTTGATTAGAAGGTTTTGACTTAGCACGTCAATTTGCGCTGGCAGCCCTGCAGAGGCCTTGAATAGCTCTTTCAGCTCCATATCACTGAAAAGCTCAGGGCCATCATAGCTTGCCGCTGCCAATTGATGATGAATATAACTGGCCAACTCGGATTCAGTAAATCGCACCATAGACTTCTGATTAACGATTACATCAGCCACATCAAACTTGCTTAAACGTTCCGCCAATCCAGGCTCGGCAAACACCACCACATTGAGCCCAAGATCACCGGCCTGCTGCCCTTGCAGCAGGCCCATTAAAGCTAGCAGCGCTCGATCATCCAGCTTATGAGCTTGGTCGACCAAGACAAACATAGAGCGAGCCGAGGACTTAACATGTTTACGTAGATGCCCAAGCATCGCTCCTGAGGTCTGCCCCTCGACGAGATCCACACCTAGTTCAGCAGCCAGCAACATAAGCATTTGATCAAGGCCGGCAAGCACCGGGCCGTCCAACTGTGATATCAACGCCCCGTTATCACAACGCTTTGAAAACTCTTGCAGCAGAGAAGTCTTACCAATACCCGCTTCACCTTCGACAACTATGATGCCAGAGCCGAAATCACACCAGTGTTCTATCTGGTCTAACAGCTCGGCACGCTCAGCAGTCGAGAAAAAGCCACCTTTCCCTACAAACGGCTCCGCGCTAAAACCATAGTAATCTAAATATTCGGCCAGAGTATCCACTCAACCCCCTGCTTCGACTTTAATATGTCCACCTCAATTATGAATTCAGATGCGACAAGCCTCAATAGTTGCTATCAGCTCTTCATTGCTCACATCTTCAGTTACTACGGCTTTGCCCAACTTAGACAATAACACCAAACGTAAACGACCATCCAAAACCTTTTTATCCACCGCCATCAACGGTAAGAACTCCTCAGCTTTCATTGCTGCAGGAGTCGTTACCGGTAAATTTGCCGCCACGCTGAGCTTCTTATTTCTATCGATAAGATCAGCATCTACCCAGCCCTTGGCGGCCGATAGAGTTACGGCCATCTGCATACCAATAGCTACCGCCTCACCGTGCAAATATTCTCCATAGCCCATGTGGGTTTCGATTGCATGCCCAAAGGTGTGACCTAGGTTTAAGATAGCTCGCAGACCAGACTCTCGCTCGTCCTCGGCAACGACATCTGCTTTAATTTGGCAGGAGCGTTCGATAGCATAACTTAAGGCCTGTTGATCGCCCGCATTCAAAGCCGGCATATTGTCTTCCAGCCAGCCATAAAAAGACTCGTCAGCAATCAAACCATACTTGATCACCTCTGCCAAACCAGCGGCCAACTCCCTTGCTGGAAGCTGCTGCAAAACCGCGCTATCAGCAATCACACAATTAGGCTGATAAAAAGCCCCGATCATATTTTTACCCAGAGCATGGTTAACCGCCGTCTTACCACCAACGCTAGAATCCACTTGAGATAAAAGTGTTGTTGGCAACTGAATAAAATCCACACCACGCTGATAACAGGCAGCCGCGAATCCGGTCATATCACCGACGACACCACCACCCAGTGCCAACAAGGTCGTTTTTCGCGTATGACGCGCCTGCAATAGCTCATCAAAGATTAGGTTCAAGGTATCCAGTGTTTTAAAGGCTTCACCGTCAGGTAGTATTACCTCGGTGTAATCATATTTCTGCAGTGCGGGCTTAAGTTTTGGCAGTAATAATTTCGCCAAGGTGGTATTGGTCACTAAGCAGACCTGCTTACCTTTAATATGGGGAGCAAGCAGGGACTCATCAGCGAGAGTATCTGGGCCAATATAAATTGGGTAACTGCGATCAGCTAGATCGACTTTTAAGGTACGCATGGTTAAATCCGGCAATAAAGATTAGCCGACAAAGAATACCAGAAAACTTACAAGAACAATAAACAGCAAGCCTGATTCAGACTTCTTGGACCAGCGTCTCAGCTACCTGCTTAGGAGTCTTACCGTCTGTTTCGATAATAAAGTCGGCAACTTCTCGGTAAAGGGGGTCACGCAACTCCAACAATTCAATGATTTTTTGCTTGGGGTCATCGACCTGTAAAAGAGGGCGCTTTTTATCTTTATCGGTACGGCGCACCAGCTGATTTACTGAGGCGGTTAAATAAACCACGTGACCGTATTTATTGAGCAGCTTTCGATTCTCTTCTCGCATGATGATACCGCCACCGGTTGCGATAACTAAATCATCTTGCATACAAAGCTCGGCAAGAGTGTTACTTTCGCGCACACGAAAGCCATCTTCGCCTTCAATATCAAATATCCAGGAAATATCGGCGCCAGCGCGATCTTCAATCAACTTATCCGTGTCGTAAAAATCGCGCTGCAAGGCGGACGCCAAAAGGCGCCCGATAGTGGATTTGCCGACCCCCATGGGGCCGACTAAAACGATACTCTTCACAAGCAATTATTCGGTATAGCTCTGCGCCAAAATCTTAGGAGTAATAAAGATCAGCAACTCTCGTTTGTTACGGACCTGTAGATCCTTTTTAAATAGACGACCTAAGTAGGGAATATCGCCTAGCACAGGCACCTTGCTGGTACCCTTAGTTACCTGATCCTGGAAAATACCGCCCAAGACGACGGTCTGGCCATTATCAACTAGCACCTCGGTTTCCAAACGGTTCACGTCGATAATTGGAATATTACTCTCTTCACCCGATAGCGAATCCTGCTTCACCAACAGATCCATAATAATGCGATCATCAGGTGTAATTTGCGGAGTTACCTCAAGCTTCAACACCGCTTGACGGAAAGAAACTGCTGTGGCACCACTAGCGGATGCTTCCTGATATGGAAGCTCTTTACCTGATTCAATAAAGGCAATTTGTTTATCACCTGTAATGACTTTTGGCTGAGATACAATTTCCGCAAAGCCAGAGTCTTCCAGCGCGCTCAGCTCTAGCCCTAAAGAACCGTTATCGGAACTCAACCACATCGCGATTGAACCGAATGGATTGGCGACACCCAAGTCAACCATATTGGCTTGATCAATGGTCGGCGTCCAAATACCATTCTCATCAAAGTTATCGGCAGAGAATGCTTCTGTTGATCCAGAAAATAAGCCGCTTCGCTGGCTAATAGTTTGAGTGCGAAATATCTGCTGACCATTTGAGTCAAAGGTCGCATTACCATTACCGTCCAGCACAGGCGTTCGCTGAGTAGTCGAACGGATTTGATGGCGTCCAACAGCCTGCCAACGCACACCCAACTCCTTACGATAGTCGGTGTTGGCCACAACAATGCGAGCCTCAATAAGTACCTGACGCACAGGAATATCTACCTGTGAAATTAACTTACGGAACTCTTGAATCTTTTCTTCAGTATCAGTAAGAATAATTGAATTGGTTCTTTCATCTACAATAGCTTGGCCGCGCTCAGAAAGAATACTCCCTGTCGAATTGCCATCCTGATTACTACCACTGCCCTCACCTGTATCCCGCTGATTGAACAATTTAAATAGCTCGCGAGCATTGGCATAGCGGACCCGAATATATTCAGTGCGGAGCGGGGCTAATTCTTCCAATTGTTTCTGCGTTTCCAGCTCCAGACGCTCACGTTCAGCAATTTCAGCCGCCGGAGCAACCATCAATACATTACCGACCTGACGCTTATCCAAGCCTTTAGTTTTCAAAACAAGGCTCAAGGCCTGATCCCAAGGCACATTATCTAAACGCAGAGTAATACTGCCGCCGACGGTATCACTTGCCACCAAATTCAAATCGGTAATATCAGCGATTAGCTGAAGCACTGAGCGCACTTCGATATTCTGGAAATTTAAAGAGAGCTTTTTACCTACAAACTCGAACTGCTTTTTGCGCTCTTCACGCTCAGCACGAGTTAAGGGCTTAACAGATACTACGTATTGATCGTCAGCCTGATATGCCAAGTAATCATATTCACGGCTAGTTTCAATAATAACTTTGGTGCTGCCACCATCATAGCTGGTATCAATAAAAGAAACAGGCGTTGCGAAATCCACTACATCCAGACGACGTCGCAGGTCAGCAGGAATAGAAACACCGTCAAAGTTCAGAGTTAGCTTGCCACCATTAGAATTAGCGTCAATATTCACGTTAGGGTCAGAGAGATTTAGAACAATTTTGCCTTCACCATCTTCACCACGCCTAAAATCTAGGGAGGTAATTGCGCTGGCGTACTCTGCTTCACCTTCATCCGAGTCATTGGACAATGCAGCCGCCATGCTAGAGCCACGTTTAATATAATCCCCTGCTCCACTACCACTGCCCATCTCTACAATTACATCTGAGCCAGCTACGCGAGTTGAGTAATTTACCAGCTCATTTAGATTGACGATCATGCGAGTACGGCCGCCGCTCGAAAGAACTACAACACTGTTTGCAGAGTCAAAAGCGACCGGGAATTTCTTTTGAGTCAGCAGACTTTCAACCCCTGGAAAGTCCAGCACAACACGAGCTGGTTTTTCAATGGTGTAACCTTTGGGCGTATCAGGCTGCTCATCAAATTTGAGCTTTATTTCAAATCTTTGCCCGGGTAATTCAGCAAACTGAATGTCGGTGAGCTTGCTCGCAAAGGAGGAAGTCGCCAAAGAGGCAAGCAACGCAGTAACCGCGAGGCGCCCTTTTACAAGGCTTATGGATCTAAGCAGCGAAAACATAGTCAATTCCTTATTCTTCCTCTAGTTTGAGAACTCGGGGGCGCTCAACCCAACCACCCAAGTTATCTGGAATAATTTCTACAATATCTAACTGTCCATGGCTGGTATTAATTACCCTGCCATGATTTTTACCGACATAGTTGCCAGTGGAAACTCGATAAACTCCGCCTTCACCATCGGAAACTAGAGCCCATAACACATTATCTTTTTCGATGGTTCCAACCATCTTTAGAGCCATTAAAGCGAACCCCTCAAGAAACTCTTTTTCTCGATTAAAGTCAGGCTCAACACCCACAGAATTGCCCACAAATTCTTGCTGCTGTTCTTCTTTTAAGCGCTCAAACGGACTACGCAACTTAATGGCTGCATAGCTAAAAGCTTTATATGGGCGAAACTCAGGCAGTGGTTCAATACGACCGCGAGGGCGGCGCTTGGTCTCTTCAATATAATCGCGTAAATCTTGATGCTGCTCCTCAAATGAGCAACCACCAAATGCAAACAAGGCCATGATTAAAACTGTATATCGCACCATGCTTAATCGTCCTGACTCTTATAGCGGTAAGTTTTAGCAATAATATTCATTGTCAGCTCGCCGCGCTCGCCGCTGGTGATATCATAATCGTGCAGAGTAACAATTCGCGGCATACCCGCCACCCCACTCACAAAACCACCGAGATCGTGATAGCCACCACTCACCGTAATCGAAATGGGCAACTCCACGTAAAATTCTTCTGACTTTTCTTGCTGGAGCTCAATACTAGAGATAGTTAACCCGCTCTCACTTCCTTTTTCATCAATATCTTCCAACAGACCAGGAACTTCAGTATCACTGGGCAACTGTTTTAGCAAAGCGCCAAATGAATCTTCCATCTCCTTCATTTGCTTGCGATAAGCTATCAAGTTTGCAGACTCAAAAGCCTTTCGTTCAAAGCTTGCTTTGAGGGTAGCCTCCTCGGAAATCCGATTTTCGAGGCTGACCTTTAAATCACTAATAAAAGCGTAATAAGTAACGCCAAAGACAATCGAAATGGCGATTACCGCTACAAAAATACGTCCCGCTAATGGCCAGACACCTATTCTTTCAAAATCTAACTCTGCAAGATCAAAGCTTTGCAACTGATCCATAAAATCGGAAATGCCAGACATTATTTACCGTCCTCCGACTCATCTTTCTTTGGAATGGCCGCCTCGACTGTCATACTAAACTCACTAGCTTGCTCTCCCAGTTCAGGCTTAGCTGTAACCGAGTTTAAATTAGGGTCCTGAAACCACGCCGAACTCTCCAAGTTTCGCATAAAAGTGGAGACTCGGTTATTAGACTCCGTGACACCTTCCATACTAATGGTATTGCCATTGCGCTTCATGCTAACGATATAAATGCCGTCGGGCACCATGCGAACATATTCATCAAAGGCTCGAACAATGACTGGACGCAAGCCCTGTAATTCCTGAATAACTCTCATACGCTCTAATAACTCAGAGCGGCGTTTTTTGAGCTCTTTAATCTCCGAAACCTTGCTTTGCAAAATACCTATCTCATCGTTCAGCATTTTATTGCGCTGATTCTGCGCATTAATATCAGCTTGCACAGAAGAGACCCAAAAATAGGCTAAAGCAGAGGCAAGAATAACCACCCCAGTTAAAATAGTTAGATATTCTTGTTTACGACGCGCTCGGTATTCGTCGCGCCAAGGTAGTAAGTTAATATTCGCCATTACTCATACTCCCTCATCGCCAAGCCTGCTGCAATCATCAATGCTGGCGCATCATTGGCTAGAGCCGTCGCATTCACTCGCGGCGATACCGACATATTGGCAAATGGGTTTGCCACCATGGTCATGGTGCCAATTTTCTCTTCGATCAAATCACCCAAGCCTTCAAGTGCAGCAACACCACCAGCTAGAACAATTAGATCAACATCATTGTATTGGCTCGAAGAGAAGAAGAACTGTAAAGAGCGAGTTACTTGCTGAACAACAGCATCCTTAAATGGCTCAAGCACCTCAGACTCATAATCATCAGGCAAACCTCCTTGCTTTTTAGCAAGGCCCGCTTCTTCTGCGGATAAACCATAGCGTCGTTGAATTTCTTCAGTTTGCTGCTTACCACCAAATAATTGCTCGCGGGTGTACACTGTTTTGCCGTCCACCAGCACACTGAGAGTCGTCATGGTGGCGCCAATATCAACCATTGCCACAACCTGACCGTCCTGATGCTCAAGCTGCTCAGCAATCAATGAGAAAGCACGCTCCATAGTGTAGGCCTCAACATCGACCACTTTCGCGGTTAAATCTGCCTTCTCTAGCACATCGACACGTAAATCGACATTTTCACGTCGACAAGCCGCCAACAAAACTTCCATTTGCTCCGGGTTATTTTGGGACACCCCTTGAATTTCAAAATCGATGGAAACTTCTTCCAACGGGTAGGGAATATATTGATCTGCTTCCAGGGAGATTTGGGTTTCCAGGGCATCTTCAGATAGCCCGGTAGGCATTTCGATAAGCTTAGTGATTACCGCAGACCCCGCAACCGCAACAGCGGCGAGCTTCTCTTTGCTCTTGGATTGCTGAACCACGGCCCTAACCGCATCGGCAACCCCATCAGGATCATTGATGTTTTTTTCCACCACCGAGCCAGGCGGCAAGGCTTTCACGGCGTAGCTTTCCACGCGATAACTGTCCCCTTGCCGGCTAAATTCCAGCAATTTCACAGCGGTGGAGCTTATATCCAGACCAATGAGTGGCTTGGCCTTGGACTCCAAGAATCCCAGAATGCCCATTTTTTCAATCAATATCCGTGACTTATGAGATAATCATGTTATAGCACTTGAACTGTGTGCTGCAACAACCTTTGTCATAGGTAATGGCTTAAAAAGCACTTATAATGCCCCTTTCTTGGCAAATTGCCGACTATTACCGTTTAAGAACTAAATACATGCGAAATTCTCTCTTCCGCCTTACCTTCTGGCTAGCCGTATGTGGCAGCGGTGCCATTATTGCAGGACTAGCCGCGTTTTACCTGTATTTAAGCCCGAAATTACCCTCAGTTGAGAGTCTTCGGCACGTAAAACTACAAACCCCGCTGAGGGTTTATTCCAGCGACGGTTTACTAATCGGAGAATTTGGCGAAAAGCGCCGTACCCCCATCCGACACCCAGATATACCAGAGCTTTACACTAAAGCTCTGTTAGCGGCCGAAGACGACCAATTTTACTCCCACAATGGCGTCTCAATTCGCGGACTACTCCGCGCGGCTTCACAAATTGTCAGCTCCGGCCATATTCAATCGGGCGGCAGCACTATTACTATGCAGGTGGCCCGTAACTTCTTCCTAACTCGCCAGCAAACCTTTGCCCGTAAATTCAATGAAATCTTGCTGGCCTTGCAAATTGAGCGCGAGCTCAGCAAAGAAGAAATTCTAGAGCTTTACGTCAATGTTATCTTTTTAGGCAACCGCGCCTACGGTATTAATGCAGCGGCTGAAGTTTACTATGGTAAACCCTTGAGTGAATTAAGTTTAGCTCAATTAGCAATGATTGCAGGATTACCTAAAGCGCCATCCACATTTAACCCAATTGCCAACCCAGAAAGGGCGCTAATTCGCCGCAATTGGATTCTTGGCCGCATGCTCTCATTAGGCTATATCGACCAAAACCTCTATGACGCCACCATCAATGAACCCGTAACGGCCAGCGTGCACGGCATCAAGGTTGATTATCACGCCCCCTATGTCGCCGAAATGGCCCGCCGCCAGGCAATCGACATCTATGGTAATGGCGCTTACACCGATGGCCTCAGGGTGTACACCACCATCAACAGCAAACTGCAAGAACGCGCCCAACAAGCCGTGATCGACGGCTTGATTGCCTATGATCAACGCAAAGGTTTTCGCGGCCCAGAACAGCACTGGCCAGCCAGTTTTATCGACCCAAGTGTCACTGACGTTACAGATTTTAACAATCTAGACCTAGCTGCTTGGCAAGGGGCTCTTGAAAACCTAAGCCGCTACGGCGGCCTAGAGCCGGCCGTCGTGGTGCAAGTTTTCGAGCAACAGATTAGAGCATTACTAGCGACCGGCGATATTGTAGATATTGAGTGGGAACAAGGGCTGCGCCAAGCCAGAGCCTTCAAAACAGAGAATGCTCGCGGCCCCAGACCAAAGCTTGCCTCTGACATTGTCAGTGTCGGCGATGTTGTTCGCCTACGCCCAGAAGACGAAGGTAGCTGGCGCTTTAGCCAGGTGCCAAAAGCCCAAGCCGCACTTATTGCCTTGAACCCCACGGATGGCGCCATTATTTCCATGGTTGGCGGTTTCGACTTCGCACAAAGCCACTTTAACCGCGTCACCCAAGCCAAGCGCCAGCCTGGCTCAAACTTCAAGCCATTTGTGTATACCACCGCACTAGAGCATGGCATGACACCCGCCAGCATTATTAACGATGCACCCATTGTGTTTGAAGACGCCAATCTTGAAAGTACCTGGCGCCCCGAAAATGATGGTGGCAAATTCTACGGACCGACTCGATTGCGACAAGCGCTATACCGCTCGCGCAACCTAGTTTCCATTCGAGTCTTACGCAATATTGGCATTCGCAATGCAATCAAAGGCATGGACCGATTTGGTTTTGAGCCAGCGCTATTACCCAAGGACCTTTCATTAGCTCTCGGTAGTTATGCGCTTACCCCATTAGAAATTGCTACCGGTTATGCGGTATTTGCCAATGGCGGTTTCAAGGTTGAGCCCTACCTATTGAGCAGCATGGTTGATGTGAATGATGAAGTTATTTACCAAGCCAACCCTGCGACAGCCTGCCCTCGATGTGAACAAATGGCCTTGGCCGAGAGCGACCTAGAACTTGCCCAATCAGAAACGGGCATTGATGGAGAAACTTTAGCAACCCAGGACAGCGAACAAGCTAAGGCTCAAGACGAAACCACCGATCAAAACGAAACCAACGCAGCAGCCACAAACAACAATCTATTGGATGCTGAACTAGCCGCCGAGCTTGCTTCTGAACTGGCCGCCCTCGGAGAAAACATACCCGCTACAGAAGAAAGCGCAGAAAACATTACCGAGCCTGCATTTGTAGCGCCAGCTAATCCAGCCGAAAGAGTGCTCAGCCCTCAGGTTGCTTATCTAATAAACTCTATGCTGCAAGATGTCATCCGCAAAGGCACTGGTACTGCAGCCAAAAGCTTAGGGCGCAATGACCTAGCAGGTAAAACAGGAACCACCAACGGCCCTCGCGATGCCTGGTTCTCTGGCTACAACAGCGAGTTAGCAGTAACTACTTGGCTCGGCTTCGATCAAAACCTGATGCTAGGTCGCCGCGAATACGGTGGCTCAGCCGCACTACCTATTTGGATTGATTACATGCGCACCGCCCTTAAAGATGTACCGGAGAGCAAACGCCCGCAACCCGAAGGGATTATCACCGTACGCATCGATCCCAAGACAGGTGAGCGTGCCAACATCAATACCATTGGCGCTATATACGAAAGTTTTAGGACAGAAAACGCTCCTGAGCTTTTGCGCCAAGAAAGTATTGGCAATAGTGAGAGCGATGAGGCGCTGCCAGAAGAATTGTTTTAAAAGACAGCAAAAACAAAAAAGCCCGACAAGATAAGAACTACTTATCTTGTCGGGCTTTTAACTTTAGAACAGCCAATTAAAAGTAGCCACTAAAAGCGGCTACCAAAGCATAGACTTACTTAATATCAGCCATCGACCTAAGCGGATAATGCGAAGGGTAAGGCAATCGAGCCACTCCGGTATCAACCGCAGCCTGAGCAACCGCGGCAGCTACCGCACCCAACAAACGCTCATCGGTTGGCTTAGGCAAAATATACTCTCGGCCAAAGCTTAAATCTGCGCCACCGTAAGCGGCAGACACTTCCTCCGGCACTGGCTGCTTCGCCAATTCGCGAATAGCTTCAACAGCAGCAAGCTTCATTTCCTCATTAATCGCCTTGGCGCGCACATCAAGGGTGCCACGGAATAAGAACGGGAAGCACAAAACATTGTTTACTTGGTTCGGGTAATCCGAACGACCTGTCGCCATGATCAAATCATCACGGGCAGCATTCGCTAGCTTCGGATCAATCTCAGGATCTGGGTTAGAGCAAGCAAAAACCACTGGGCGATCTGCCATTGATTTCAACTGATCCGCAGACAGTAGATTAGGGCCAGACACCCCCAAGAATGCATCAGCACCCTCGATAGCATCATCTAAAGTTCTTGCATCAGTTTCATGCGCAAAAACTTCTTTGTATTCGTTTAGGTGATCGCGGCCTGCGTAAATAACACCCTTACTGTCCAGCATGGTGATATTTTCAGGCTGAGCACCCGCACTGATCATCAGTTTGCAGCAGGCCTGTGCTGCAGCACCAGCACCCAAACAAACAATTTTGGCCTCAGAAATCGTTTTACCCTGAATCTCTAAAGCATTCATCATGCCGGCCACAGTAACAATCGCTGTACCGTGCTGGTCATCATGGAAAATTGGCACCTGACAACGCTCGATCAAGGTTTTCTCAATCACAAAGCATTCTGGCGCTTTAATATCTTCTAGGTTAATACCGCCATAGGTATTGGCGATTCGCTCAACTGTATCAATAAAGGCTTCGGGTGATTCTGCGTCGACTTCAACATCTACCGAATCAATACCAGCGAAACGCTTAAACAGTAGGCTCTTGCCTTCCATTACCGGCTTACTCGCCAATGGGCCCAAATTACCCAAACCTAAAATGGCGCTACCATCGGTAATAACCGCGACTAGGTTACCTTTTAAGGTGTACTTAAAAGCGTTCTCTGCATCTTTGGCAATTTCGCGAACTGGCTCCGCCACACCTGGGCTATAAGCCAATGAAAGATCTTCTTGGGTTTCCGCCGAAGTACTCAATTCGATACTGAGCTTTCCGGGACGGGGGAAGGCGTGATAATCCAGCGCCGCTTTTTTCAAATCGTTTGACATGGTCCCAACCACTATTGCTATGTTTGTGTTTGCAAAGCGACAGGCAAGTGCACTATGACACCTGTTCACTATTGCTGAATATTGTAATTATTTCCCGCGAAGCTCTGACGGCTTTTCAGACAGGTCTAGGAAGCATACTCCCAGCATATAAAGCCATCAATAACAATTGTAACCACAATCGCGGTGTTAGCGACCATTGATTACATTAAATAGCCCTATAGCTAGGTTAAATTGGCCTAAATGCCGCATTATTTGAACGAGCAATAATCAATATTAGTCAGGAAGATAAATAGACAAGCGCAAAATAACTGAAAAAACATTAGCTTACAGATAAGAGAGCAGGCATTTCTCACCCCTAAAGCAGGGCATCAAACTCATAAGATAAAACAAGAAAACGTTTTTCAAGGCATAAAAAAACCCTTTGTGAATCTCACAAAGGGTTTTTCTTGCAGCAAATAAATTTGCTGCCGGCTGCTTACAAGAATTACTTCTTGATGCGGCTACCGAAACGCTTCTTAAAGCGATCGATACGACCACCGGTATCAACAACTTTCTGCTTACCAGTGTAGAAAGGGTGACACTCTGAACATACGTCCAAGTGTAGGTCTTTGCCCAAAGTAGAGCCAGTCTTGATGGTGTTACCGCAAGAACAAGTAGCGGTAATCTCACCGTAATTCGGATGGATATCAGCTTTCATAGTGTGCCTCATTAATTAATCTTGTTCCCGCCACTCAGTCATCGCTAAGCACGGAAACCCTATAAAGCGCTTTTAGGCCAGCCGCAGCGGCCAAAAAATAGACGGCGCATACTAACAGAACAAGGCCAGAACGCAAGCAAAAATAGAGCTTTAGCCCAATATCGGCCAAGCCTAGAGGAAATACCCATTCAGATTGGAATAAAACAGCCTCTGCTCCTTATAATGCAACCACAGCTAATACAACCATAGCAAGCAAGACACCCGGACTAGCTCGTTGGTGTCCAGATCGTTACTCAAGGGTACCCCAAACAACGCCATGCCAGACCCAAGCCATCTACACTGTATTATTAGGGTTGCCCTCCCCGTACCGCTGCGCAGGCTCTTCGATTATATCGGCGAAGCGGGACAAGATTACCCCATCGGCGCCAGAGTAAAAGTGCCATTCGGGCCCCGCCAACTGATCGGGGTTGTCATTGAGCAAAGCCATCAAAGCGAGCAGAACCTAGCCAAGCTCAAAAACGCTGGCCCAGCACTGGATGATGACAGCCTAGTACCCGAAGAAATTCGCCAACTACTAGCTTTTTGCAGCAACTATTATCAATGTCCAATTGGGGAGGCCTATAGCACGGCTCTGCCGAAACTCCTCCGCCAAGGCGAGGCAGTGAGCTTGCCAAAGCACGAATACCTCCAGTTAAGCCAAGAGGGCTTAGGGCTGCCTGTTGGTGGGCTCAGCAAGGCACGCAAGCAGGCCGCTTTACTTAGCGCATTACAAGAAGAAGGAAAGCTTGATAAAACCGACCTAAAAAGACTCTGCATCAGCAACGCCGTGGTCAAAGCCATGCAGGATAAAGGCCTGCTGAACTGGCATAGCGAGGAGCTCCCCACCATTGCTGCGGGTGAACAGCAAAAACAAGCGCCATTGCCATTAAACGAGGAACAAGAGGCCGCGCTGGAGCAACTTCGTTATCAGCAATTTGCCTGCTACCTGCTCGAAGGGACGACAGGCAGTGGCAAGACAGAGGTGTATTTACAAGCTATCGCTGAAGTACTGCGCGAAGGCCGCCAAGCCCTGGTATTAATTCCTGAAATTGGACTCACACCGCAAACCCTTGGGCGCTTTCAAAACCGCTTTAAATGCCCGATCGTTGCGATTCATTCTGGCCTTAATGATAAAGAGCGATTGCAAGCCTGGGGCATGGCCAAGACAGGCCAAGCCGGCATTATCATTGGCACCCGCTCAGCAATTTTCACACCGCTCTACCGGCCAGGAATTATCATCATTGACGAAGAGCATGATCTCTCGTTCAAGCAACAAGATGGGGTGCGCTATTCAGGCAGAGACCTAGCGATATTTAGAGCGAAAAAAGCCAATATCCCCATCATATTGGGCACTGCAACTCCGAGCTTAGAAAGCTTGCACAATGCCATACAGGGTCGTTACGAACATTTACGGCTTACCCGCCGCGCAGGTGCCGCCAAGCCACCAGCCATCAGTGTTGAAGACATCAAGCAAAAAACCTTGATCGGCGGCCTCAGCCAAAACAGCCTAGATGCCATCGCAAATACTCTAGCCGCGGGAAATCAGGTTTTAGTTTTTTTAAACCGGCGTGGATTCGCCCCCAGCCTGATCTGCCACAATTGCGGCTGGGTGGCAGAGTGTCGTCACTGCAGCGCCAGAATGACGCTGCACAAAGCCCAGCATCAAATGCGCTGTCACCATTGCGAAGCCAGCATGGCGCAACCTCACCAATGCCCAGATTGCTTTAGTCGCGAATTAATTAGCCAAGGCTATGGCACTCAACGCAGTGAAGAAACCCTGCAAGAGCATTTCCCTGACAGCCAGATCATCCGTATCGACCGTGATAGCACCCGTAAAAAACAGGCCATGCATGAACTATTACAGGAAGTCGATCAAGGCCAACCCTGTATTTTGCTAGGCACTCAGATGTTGGCCAAGGGCCATCACTTTCCCAATGTCACTCTTGTCGTTATTGTGGATGCCGATGGCGGCCTTTTCAGCGGTGACTTTCGTGGCCCAGAAAGAATGGGCCAGCTGATTACGCAGGTAGCTGGGCGGGCGGGACGCGCTGAAAAGCCCGGCAAAGTCATCATCCAAAGCCACAATAAAGATCACCCCTTGCTGGAGACTCTGCTGCATAAGGGCTACCACCTGTTTGCGCGACAGATATTGCGAGAACGGCAATTAGCTTATATGCCACCTTATAGACATCTGGCCCTGCTTCATTGTGATGCCCGTGATGGCTTGCAGGCAGAGTCCTTTTTGCAAAATATGCGTCAATGGCTCGAGCAATACGCCGCCCCAACACCGGAGCGAATCTACCTGGGCCCATTTGCCGCCCCAATGGAAAAGCGCAAACAAATGTATCGCTACCAACTGCAATTTAACTGCGAAAGCCGCCGCCATATGCAACAAATACTGAACTTAGTTGGTCAATACCTGGATCAAAGCAAATTGCCAAACCACATTCGCTGTTCCCTTGATGTCGATCCTCTAGACATGATGTAGAATGTCGGGTTTTCGCGGCTCCATCAGAGACGGGCCGCTCGGTAGTTAGTAAGCAGTTCAAGGACCCTATGAGCCAGGATTTCGCCAAGAAAAAGCGCAGCACAAGCACCCGCAGTAATTCACGTAGCAACTCAAACTCTCGAGCTACGGCAGGCGGCAATAAGCGTCGCAGCAGTAAAAAAGCACAGAGCCGTAGCGCTAGCGGCTGGCTATGGTTTCTTAGCGGTGGCCTGCTGGGCAGTCTTGCTACATTCTTATTATTCCTTAGTGGCGTTATCCCCACTCCTCAAGGCGAGACAACTAAACAGGCGAGCAGTAAACAGCCCGCCGCCGAAGAAAAGAGCATCCCACAACCGCGCTTCGACTTTTACGAACTGTTAAAAGAGTCTGAAGTTGTCGTAGAAAAGTCGCCAGACAGCTACGATGGCGGCGGTCTACGCCAGCAGAAAGATATGGAATTTTTACTGCAAGTCGGCTCTTTTCGCAGCGCTAAAGATGCGGATCGCCTACATGCCAAACTGGCATTGTCTGGCTTCGACAGCCAAGTTGAAGAAGTAAAAGTTCGTAATGGCAGCATTTGGCATCGCGTCTTAGTTGGCCCTTATGCGAGCAAGTCGAAGCTGGCCAATACTCGCGGCAAGCTCATCAGCCAGGGTATCGAAACCTTAGTCATCGAGCGCGAAGCACGAAAATAGACAGCCAGCATTGCTGCGTGACACCCAAACCCACCGTCACGCAGCCAAATAGCTCCGCATCAATTTACCTTCCTTTGCACAGCACAAGTCCTTTAGCGCTTGAAAAGCCACAATATTGCCCATACTTAAAGGGGTAATCGCCAAGCTTTTTTGGCAATCAACCCCCTTAGAAGGACGTCCCGTGGAACAATATCGAGGCACAACTATTCTATCCGCTCGTCGCAATGGCAAAGTAGTTATTGGCGGCGACGGTCAAGTATCAATGGGCAATACCGTAATGAAAGGTAATGCTCGTAAAGTCCGCCGTTTACACGGCGGCAAGGTTATCGCTGGTTTTGCTGGTGGCACTGCAGATGCATTCACTCTTTTTGAGCGCTTTGAAGCCAAGCTAGAAGCCCACAATGGGCAACTGGTAAGAGCCGCCGTTGAGCTGGCCAAAGACTGGCGCTCAGACCGAGCCCTGCGCAAACTTGAAGCTCTATTGGCCGTCGCCAATGAAGAAGCTTCTTTAATCATTACAGGTAATGGCGATGTGATTCAGCCGGAAGACGATCTGATCGCTATTGGCTCTGGCGGCCCCTTTGCTCAATCAGCCGCCCGCGCATTGCTGGATAACACAGAGATGGAAGCTATCGACATCGTTAAGCAAGGCTTAAAGATTGCTGGTGACATCTGCGTGTACACCAACCAGAACCATACCATTGAAGAACTGGAATACTGAGTAAGACCATGTCCCAAATGACACCTAGAGAAATTGTTCACGAGCTGGACAAACACATCATCGGTCAAAAAGATGCCAAACGCGCTGTCGCCATTGCTCTGCGCAATCGCTGGCGCCGCATGCAGCTCGACGAAGAGTTGCGTAACGAAATTACCCCAAAAAACATTTTGATGATTGGTCCAACAGGCGTGGGTAAAACCGAAATTGCCCGTCGTCTCGCCAAGCTAGCTAACGCGCCATTTATTAAAGTAGAAGCCACCAAGTTTACTGAAGTGGGCTATGTCGGCCGCGATGTTGAATCTATTGTTCGCGACCTAGTCGATATGTCGATCAAGATGTATCGCGAGCAGGAAAAAACCAAAGTTGAGCACCGCGCTTTCGAGGCCGCTGAAGATCGTATTTTGGATGCTCTACTACCTCCAGCACGCGGCGAAGATCTGAGCGAAAAAGCTGAAACTGGCACCCGCCAAATCTTCCGCAAAAAGCTGCGCGAAGGTGAGCTGGATGACAAGGAAATTGAGCTCGAGCTTTCTGCTACCCCGGTAGGCGTAGAAATTATGGCGCCTCCTGGCATGGAAGACATGACCAGCCAGTTGCAAAATATGTTTTCCTCGATGAACACAGGAAAAACCAAAAAGACCAAACTCACCGTCAAGCAAGCATTAAAGCAGCTGCAGGACGAAGAAGCCGCCAAGCTTATTAACGAAGAAGAAGTTAAAGCCAAAGCTATCGCTGCCGCCGAGCAAAACGGTATCGTTTTTATTGACGAGATCGATAAAGTTGCCAAGCGCCAAGAAAACTCTGGCGGTGATGTTTCCCGCGAAGGTGTACAACGCGACTTGCTACCGTTAATTGAAGGCTGCACCGTTAGCACCAAACATGGCATGATCAAAACCGATCACATTTTGTTTGTTGCCTCCGGCGCATTCCACCTATCCAAGCCTTCGGATCTCATTCCAGAACTGCAAGGCCGCCTACCCATACGCGTAGAACTTGAAGCCCTGAGCGCTGCCGACTTCGAGCGCATCTTAGTAGAGCCAAATGCTTCTCTTACCGAGCAGCAAAAGGCCCTACTGGCTACTGAAGGCCTAGAGCTTAACTTTAGTGATGACGGTATTCGTAAGATTGCGGAAACGGCATTCGATGTAAACGAGCGCACTGAAAATATCGGCGCCCGACGTCTGCACACTGTATTAGAGCGTTTATTGGAAGAAATTTCCTTTGACGCTAGCGACACGCAAGGCCCACTCAATATTGATGCGAATTACGTTAGCAAAGCGCTTGGTGAGTTAGCACAAGACGAAGACCTCAGCCGTTTTATCTTGTAAGCTCACAAGCTTACAAGATAAAAAAAGGCAGTGCATGCACTGCCAGAGCGGGAACTACAATGCCAGCGACAGCACTTGGCAGCTGCGCTGGTAATCTTCCGCTAACATTGAGAGGGAAACCTGCTGCCTTTTATTCACCACTTCTCCAACCAATATCACCGCCGGCCCTAACAACTCCTGATGTTGCATGTCACTCTCCATGCCCCCTAATGTACTGCAAATCACTTTCTGCTGAGCCAATGAACCATTATCGACTATCGCCATAGCCGTTTCGTTAGGCATTCCAGCTCGAATTAACTGCTCAGCGATTTCCATGACCTTTGATAGCCCCATGTAAAAAACCAATGTGCCGCGCTGTTGTGCCAAAGCTTTCCAATCCACAGGGCTGCCATCTTGTTTACGCTGCGCAGTAACAAAGGTTAATGACTGCGCGCAATCACGATGGGTTAATGGGATACCAGAGTATGCTGCGCAGCCACTCGCTGCAGTTACCCCAGGAATAATTACAAAGGGAATACCGTGCTCGCTAAGCAACTCTGTTTCTTCGGCCAAGCGCGCAAAGACGCTAGGGTCTCCACCTTTTAGACGCAGAACAGTTTTTCCTTCCTTGGCTTTTTTCAAAATGAGATTACCAATCTCCGCTTGAGAAAGACTATGCTGTGCGCAACGTTTGCCTACATAAATAGCCTCTGCCTGTTTTGGAAAATACTGATACAAAGCATCATTCACCAAAGCGTCATACAAGATCACATCAGCGCCTTGTAAAACACGGTGGGCTTTTAGCGTTAATAACTCTGGATCTCCACAGCCTGAGCCCACAAAATATACCTGCCCACCGCCACTACCCAAATGATCCCGCACAGTCGAACCAGAAATGGTAAATTTCGCGGTATTAATTTGCCTCATAATGACCTCTAAACGTTGACACTGGCTATTTGATCTTGCGGTCTAGCATGCTGTTTAAGCAACGCAGACAATTCAGTTTTACATGATCCACAATTCGTACCACAGGACAGACGCTCTCCTAGAGCAACTACTGAAGCAGCACCCTTAGCAATCTCATCGACTATGGTTTTTTCATGCACACTAAAACAGCTGCATACTTTGCGTCCTTTTAAAAAGCTCTGCTCGGGTTTGGCCAATAGCACGGAATTAAGGCTTTGTGGATTACTGCCCTTGGCCAACATTAGCTCTTCAAGCCAAGCCTTAGGTAATTTCACGTGCTGATTTGATACGAAAGCAAGCAGCTCACACTGCTCTTCACGAAGACAGTAAATATTTTCACTGTTAAGCAAACGGTGACCGAACCACTGAGCATCGCCTTCGCTTAATTTCTTAATCAGGGCGACGGCTCGATCAAGCTCTTGATTCATTGCCAGATAATAGTGAAAGCCTGCCTCACCACGGCTTTTTAGATAAAAACTATCCGCAGGCAGCGCCCCTAAATCCAAAGGGCGGCGACTATAGATTTGTATATGAGATACATAACTGACTTTACTTAGCGCCACCGCAGCCTGTTTTAATTCGGGCTGCCCTGACAGGGGATCGACAACGCTGTCATAGAGATTGCTCACATTGGCCGAAGAGGCAAACTGTTTCGACCAATGAATAGGCATAAAACACTGCCCTTCGCACATCGCCTCTGATATCTGCGCAAAGGCCGTTACCGAGCCCAGCTTGGATCGAGCGCGCAATATGTCTCCGGCCTTAAGTTTTAATTTTTCAGCATCTTTTTTTGCTAGATAAATATAGGGGCGATCGATGTGCCCGCTTAAGGACGCGGATTTGCCGCTGCGGGTCATGGTATGCCATTGATCACGAATGCGCCCAGAGTTTATCAGCCAAGGAAATTCAGCACTGGAAATCTGTACTGGTTTGCGGGGCTGCACGGCATAAAGCTTAGCTTTCTTCGAAGCCGTACTGAAGCGAGCGTCTTTAAATGCTCTTTTACTTTCCTGACGCTCATTAAAAGGCCATCGGCGTGGTTTAAACTGATCATACTGAGTAATGCTTAAACCCTGCAAAGCCGAGAGATCGAGCTGGCGTTGGCCATTATTTTCAAAAGCCGTTAAACCTGCCCACTCGTTAAACACCTCAGCTGGGTGCTGATAATCAAAGCCTTTAAAACCCATCGCCTGGGCTACTTCGCTGATAATCTTCCAGTCGTGTTTCGCTTCACCAGGCGGCGAAATCAAACCACGCTGACGGGATATCAGGCGTTCGGAATTTGTCACTGTACCGTTTTTTTCCAACCAGGCACTCGCCGGGAGCAGCACATCAGCATAATCCAACATATCGCTATTGCTGGCACATTCAGAGACCACCAGCAAATCCAGAGCCTCTAGCGCTTCAACAATTTTGGGGCGATTTGGCATACTGACCAACGGATTGGTCGCCATCACCCAAAGCGCTTTTATTTTGCCTGCCGCTATATCGTCAAATAGATCAACGGCCATTTTCCCCGGCTTGCTTGCCATGGCGGGTGAGCCCCAGTAGCGCTGCACTGTGTCACGATGGCTGGGATTTTGGATATCCATATGGGCCGCCAATTGATTGGCTAAGCCACCTACCTCACGCCCACCCATCGCATTGGGCTGACCGGTAATTGAAAATGGCCCGCAGCCCTCACGCAGTATTTTGCCCGAGGCCAGGTGGGCATTAATAATACTCTGACATTTATCGGTGCCCGAAGAAGATTGATTAATACCCATCGAATAAAAACTAATGGCTTTATCAGCATGCAAAAACAGCTGATAAAAGCGCTCCAAATCTGATTCGGCAAGGCCACAGTATTGCGCGGTTTTACTCAAGCTCCATTCACTGGCCGCTTGCAAAGCCTCTATAAAATTTTCACAGTGGTTTGAGATAAACGCCTCATCTAAACCACCCCACTGGGATAAGTAATCAAGCAAGCCATTGTATAAAGCTGCATCACTGCCGGGAGCCAGAGGCAAATGTAGATCGGCAAGCTCAGCGCTTGGGCTGCGCCGCGGATCAATAAGCACCACTTTCATCTCAGGGCGTAAGCGTTTCGCACGTTCCATGCGCTGATATAAGACCGGATGGGTCCAGGCCGCATTGGAGCCAATCAGCACCAGTAAATCAGTACCCTCTAAATCTTCATAACTGCAAGGCACTACGTCCTCACCAAAAGCACGCTTATACGCCGAGACAGCCGAAGACATACACAGGCGTGAATTAGTATCGATATTGGCCGATCCGATATAGCCCTTCATTAATTTGTTGGCGAGATAATAATCTTCTGTAAGGATTTGCCCGGATACATAAAACGCCACAGCATCAGGGCCATGCGTTTCAATAATCGATTTAAATTCATTGGCTACTTTGTCCACAGCCTCAGGCCAAGTCACAGCCTGCTTGTTAACCATTGGCTGCAATAAGCGATCCTCATGACCTATCGTTTCCAGCAGATGCTGCCCTTTTACACACAGCCGGCCATAATTCGCTGGGTGCTCGGGCGTACCCCGCAAAGATTTTGGCACGCCCTCCTCAAACTCAATATCAACACCACAGCCTACACCACAATAAGCACAGACAGTTTGCGCCAAAGCAGAGGCCTCTCTGGCAATAATCGCCCCGGGATTATTCATTAGGGCTCCATCGCTGCCGCTAGTTGAACCACATCGCCCAGCAAACGTACCGGGTAGACAGTCAGCTGGACATCACTGTCATCCAAGCACTGGCCACTCAATAAGGAGAAACGCTGCTTGTACAACGGGGAGGCGACCACAGGTTCATCTGATACCGAACCAATCATGCCCCGGCTCATTACATTCGCAGCACCAATGGGGTCAAAATTCCCAATCGCATACAGTTCTTGCTCCCCTCGCGTGACTTGAAAAATAGCTACTTGGGCATTGCCAAGGCGTACACAGATACCCGAATCCTTAACCAAATCGGCTCGCGTACATACATCAATCCACTGATCAGCATTCATCATCTACTCTCCTAAGCGAATTCTTTTTCAGGTTCATCCTCACTCGCAATGACCGTTGAGCGAGGAGATATTTGTTCGCGTACCCGAATAAACTGAATACTGTCATCAGGCTCATCACTGTTCACAAAGGATCTAAAGCGCTTGAGTGCCTCTGGATTTTCAAGAGTGGTTTTCCATTCGCATTGGTAGGCGCCTACTATGTGCGTCATTTGCTTTTCTAATTCATTGGCAAGGCCTAGGGAATCTTTGATTACTACTTGCTGCAGATAATCCAAGCCGCCTTCTAGGTTCTCCATCCATACGGATGTGCGCTGCAGCCGATCGGCGGTGCGCACATAGAACATCAGCATACGATCGATATAACGAATTAGGGTTTCATCATCGAGATCCGTGGCAAATAAATCGGCATGGCGCGGGCGCATTCCACCATTACCACAGACATAAAGATTCCAACCATTTTCCGTGGCGATCACCCCAACATCTTTACTCTGTGCTTCAGCGCATTCACGGGTACAGCCAGATACTGCCATTTTAATTTTATGGGGTGCACGCAGCCCCTTATAGCGATTCTCCAGATAGATAGCCATTGCCACGCTGTCTTGCACACCATAGCGACACCAGCTTTCACCCACACAGGATTTTACCGTGCGCAGTGATTTACCGTAGGCATGCCCAGTTTCGAAACCCGCTTCAATTAACTCGGCCCAAATAGGTGGCAGCTGTTCTAAGCGTGCGCCAAATAAATCGACTCGTTGGCCACCGGTAATCTTTGTGTAGAGATCGTATTTCTTAGCGACTTGACCAAGCACAATGAGCTTCTCCGGCGTAATTTCACCTCCGGCAATACGAGGGACAACGGAATAGCTGCCGTCTTTTTGCATATTCGCAAGATAAGTATCATTGGTGTCTTGCAAGGGCACATGTTGTTCAGCCAAGATATATTCATTCCATTGCGAAGCAAAAATTGAACTCACTGCTGGCTTACATATATCACAACCCATGCCTTTACCATGGCGGTCGAGTAAGTCATCAAAGCTCTTGATTTGCTCGACCCGCACAATGTCAAACAGCTCTTGGCGACTAAAGGCAAAGTGCTCGCAGATATCGCTGCTAACTTCAACGCCACGCTGCTCTAAAGTCGTATCGACAACTTTCTTTAATAGTGCCGAGCAACCGCCACAGCCGGTACTCGCCTTGGTGCAATCTTTGACCGCCCCAATATCACAGGCACCGCCGTCGATAGCCGCGATCACATCGGCCTTAGAAACATTATGACAGGAGCATATGGAAGCTGAGTCTGGCAGGGCATCAACCCCCAGTGTCGGCGCGCCTTCGGCTATCGGTAGAATCAAGGCTTCAGGTGCATCCGGAAGCTCGATGGAATTCAAGCAATACTGCAGTAAATTATCGTAGTCACTGCAATCACCGACTAATACGGCGCCCAAAAGTTTTTTACGATCGGCACTGACAACGATTTTTTTGTAAATAGATTCGGGCTGATTTTCATAGGTATAGCTAAGACTACCTTCGGTATTGCCGTGGGCATCACCGATGGAACCCACATCAACCCCCATCAGTTTTAGCTTAGTGCTCATATCCGCGCCGCTAAACAAAGGCTGCTCGCTGGCCTGGGTTAGCTGCGCAGCAGCCACCTTCGCCATTTGATAGCCAGGGGCAACCAAGCCATAAATGCGCTGCTGCCACAAAGCGCACTCACCCACCGCATAGATACTGGAATCGGAAGTTTGGCAGGCATCGTTGACGACGATACCACCGCGCGGCCCCACTTCAAGCTCACAACATTTTGCCAGTTCATCATGGGGGCGAATCCCCGCTGAGAATAGAATCAAATCGGTTTCTAGTTCGCTGCCATCGGCGAAACACATTTTGTAACGACAACTGTCTCCGGCGATGATTTTTTCGGTAGCTTTAGAGGTATGCACCGACACACCAAGCTCGGCAATTTTTTCTTTAAGTAAATCACCACCGGCTGCATCAAGCTGCACGGCCATCAACTGTGGTGCAAATTCCACCACATGTGTCTCCAAACCTAGCTGCTTGAGAGCATTAGCGGCCTCTAAACCCAATAAGCCACCACCAACTACAACCCCGACCTTGCTTTGCGCCGCCGAAGCAGAGATCGCTTCTAAATCTTCTATAGTGCGATACACCAAACAATGATCTTGATCGCCACCAGGAATGGGGGGTACAAAGGGGTAAGAGCCGGTTGCCAGCACTAACTTATCGTAGCGGTAGACCTCACCGGACTCAGTGGTCACTGATTTAAAAACACGGTCAATGGTTTTAACCTTGCTGTTACAATGAAATTTAACCTGCCATTGTTGATAGAGGTCGGCATCGCATAAAGCGAGATCATCGGCGGTTTTACCCGCAAAATACTCCGACAAATGTACACGGTCGTAAGCCAAACGGGGCTCAGCCGAGAGTACGGTAACACTCGCATCCGGGTTATTTTTGATGACATTCTCAACAAGGTGATGGCCAACCATGCCGTTGCCCACCACAAGAATATTATTACTTTTCATGTTTACTCCCAGGCTAAATTTCTTTTACGGCTTCTGGCTTTAGAATTTAGCGCCAAGCCACAGCCATAATTTATCGGTATCAACTTTTCCAGCAGCCACATCACCGGCTTCATAAGTCGCGTATTTGAGGCCCACTGAATATTTCTTTGCGAAGGGCATCACCACTTGAACGCCTAACTCGCTACCTAGATCATTAAGCCCAGGGCTCGATTCATCAGCAGAGAAATCGTGGTAAACCACCATCCATTTTGCGCTATCGACTTTACCTGCCAGCGACACATACACGTCTTCTAGGCCTTGCTTTGGGGTCCCAAGGAATTGATCTGTCCATCCATTAAATTTATGCAGCGTAGCAAGCGGCGTTGAGAAACCATATTGCCCGCCGTCAGAGCCTAAAAGCTCATAACCCAATTTTGCCGTAAGGCCTGATGCCTGCACTCCAAGTTCAAGCTTTTGATAATCTGCATCGAAATCTAAGCCGGCGGCCTTTTGAGTTTGCATTGCGTATTCCAGATCGTAGAGAAACTTTATGTCATCGAAGCTTTGCTTACCTTTAAAGCTAAAGCCATAACTGTCATTAGTGGCGCCATTACCTTGATCAAGTTCGAGCATATAGCTATAAGCCACCAACTTACCGATGGGTGTCTGGTAGGCGATGTTGATCAAGTGATCTTTTGAATCAATATCTTTTTCATCAGAAAATATACGATTGCGCTTGCCGATATAGGCATAATTTAAGCTGAGGTCTTTATTGGCTTGATAAGACAGACTGAGCCCGTCAAAGGTTTGCCTATCTTGTCTAAAGCCCACATGCCCAACGAAACGATGACCATCATAGGTCATTACCTGTCGGCCAATTTTTGCTTTGAACCCTTTGTTTTTGTATTGCACAAATGCCTGATCGACTTCTGTGGCTTCCGGATCAGCAATCACGGAAAACTGACGATTATCCCCAAGGGTATTGTTGTAATCATCCACGCCAAATAGAGATCTAGAGTCTTCCATGTCAATATGCGCCGAAAACCCTTCAACGGCCTTTGTGCTAACACTGACTCGCGTTCGCAAAGTCAAAGCATCTGCATCTTGCAGGGCATTGCTCTGGTCGACGCTCTCATAACGCATGCGCATATCAATATTGGCTTTGACAATCTCTTCAGCTATTACATTGACACTGCACACACTGGCCAATACAGACAGCAAAAACTTTGATTTTACATTCTTGATCTTTTGCATAATGGATTCCTAATTTTTCATCATGAAGCATTGCTAAGAGCTACCCTGGATTTATCCTTGGCTTTAATTGGCTCTACTTTTCGTTGTTTCTCATATAGAAACGTTAGCACTGCTGAGCGAAGATGGTTGTATTCACGATCTTCGGCTAGCGCCAGGCGATTGCGTGGCCGCTCGAGATTGACTTCTAGAATTTCACCGATGGTTGCTGCTGGCCCATTAGTCATCATAACGATGCGATCAGAAAGCAAAACGGCCTCATCAACATCATGGGTAATCATGATCACGGTATTATTGAGCTCATCCTGGATTTCCATTAGTGAATCTTGCATATGCGCGCGAGTTAGGGCGTCCAGCGCACCAAAAGGCTCATCCATCAACAGCACTTGCGGCTGCATAGATAAGGCCCTTGCGATCCCAACACGCTGCTTCATGCCCCCAGATATTTCATCGGGCCTTTTATGCATGGCGTGCTCCATATGCACTAAGCGCAAGTTATGCTCGATCCACTCGGCCATTTCGGCTTTACTCATCTTGCCGGCAAAAACTTGTTTTACCGCCAGCTCGACATTTTCGTAGGCCGTAAGCCAGGGCAGCAAAGAGTGATTTTGGAACACCACCGCACGCTCTGGGCCCGGTTCGTTGACCTCTTTACCATCTAAAATGACGCCCCCCATACTGGCTTGATACAAACCCGCCACCACATTTAACACGGTTGATTTTCCGCAGCCTGAATGACCAATCAGTGAAATAAATTCACCTTGCTTAATTTTTAAGTCGACCGATTTAAGCGCAGTAAAGTCTCCTTTAGGCGTAGGGAACACCATGTCGATATTGCTGATATCTAGAAACGCTTGCATTACCTTAACTCCGTTGATTTATCCCAAGACAAGGCGCGCTGCAGTTGCAACATACTGCGATCTAATAAAAATCCGATAACGCCAATCACCAGAACAGCGGTCATAATCCGACTCAGAGATTGTGAACTGCCATTTTGAAACTCATCCCAAACAAACTTACCCAGCCCTGGATTCTGCGCCAGCATTTCTGCAGCGATAAGCACCATCCAAGCAATACCCAGCGATAAACGCATGCCGGTAAATATCGCAGGAATAGAAGCAGGTATAACAATCTTTCTAACATGACTGAACGCCGGCAAACGCAAAACCTTACTGACATTGACCCAATCTTTGTTCAGTGATGCCACACCCACCGAGGTATTGATCACCATGGGCCAAAGACAACAGAGCGTTACCGTAACCAAAGAAACGATAAACGATTTAGCAAACATAGGATCTGAACTGACATAAACCGCACTTACCACCATAGTTACCAAAGGCAACCAGGCCAGCGGCGATACCGGCTTAAAAATTTGTATCACTGGGTTAACCGCGGTGTTGAGTTTCTCACTTAAACCAATGGCAATGCCTAGCGGAATCGCAACAAGCACCGCCAACAGAAAGCCACTCATTACGGTAATTAAGCTGGTAGCGATTTGATCTAGAAAGGTTTCCTTACCGGTATAAGGCCTGATCTTCGCAGGGTAGTTTGGATCTTGAGCTAAACGCTTGGCATTGCGTTCTTCTTGTCGCTGATAAAACGCGGCTTCTTTCTCACGCTCTTGTTGATGCTCGAGATAGAGATTTTGCAACTGTTCGGCAACTGCCTTCGGCCCTGGAAACGCACCTAAGGAGGTATTGATGCTGCTGGCGGCCATCGACCACAGCAATAAAAAGCCCACAATACCCAAGCCCGGCAATAGCAGTGCCTTTAAAAAATTTTGAAATAGAGCAAGAACCAGAGCAAAGCTGAACCGCTCCTCACCGTCTTGCGCCAACTGGCGAATTACCGAAATCATAGTGTGCCCACCCACATATATCGAGACATTACAGCGCGCCCTATAGGGCGTCGCCTTGTTTCAAGCCAATCGCAAATTTATTGATGTAGTCGTTCGGCGTATTACCGTCGTAAACTAAGTTATCGATAAAATGCTTTTGTGGCGCACGAAAACCTGTCTCGTTTGAAAAATCAGGAAACTCTGAGGCCATAGCCAGTTTTTCATCGATCAACGATTCAGCAGCCTTTTGGTAGATATCTGGGCGATAGACTTTCCTGGCAATATCTTTGTACCAACTGTCAGGTTTGTCTTCGCTGATCTGCCCCCAACGGCGCATCTGGGTTAAATACCAAATCGCATCAGAGTAATATGGATAGGTCGCGTTATAGCGGAAGAACACATTGAAGTCGGGCACCTTTCGCTTATCGCCTTTTTCATATTCGAAAGTACCCGTCATGCTATTGGCGATTACATCATAATCGGCACCAACGTAATTCGACTGCGACAGAATTTTTACCGCTTCCGGGCGGTTAGCATTATTGTTTTCATCTAACCATTTTGCGGCGCGAATCAGCGCGCGCGTTAAGCGTATAGTGGTATTGGGGTATTTCTCTGCAAAAGCTTCAGTAATACCGAAGACCTTCTCTGGGTTGTTTTTCCAGATTTCATAATCAGTGATAACTGGAACACCAATACCTTTAAACACGGCCTGCTGATTCCAAGGTTCACCTACGCAATAGCCATAGATGGTTCCTGCTTCTAAAGTGGCTGGCATTTGTGGCGGTGGTGTTACGGATAATAAAGCCTCAGCATCAATTTTCCCCGAGGTGTCACCTTTGTGCGGCGCATAAAATCCAGGATGAATACCGCCAGCGGCAAGCCAGTAACGTAATTCATAGTTGTGGGTGGAAACTGGGAACACCATCCCCATATTAAAGGGCTTTCCAGCTGCATTATATTTATCCACCACTGGCTTTAAGGCATCCGCCTTAATCGGATGCTGAGGCCTGCCGTCAGCCATTTTCGGAATATTGGGTTTCATTTGTTCCCAAATCTCATTGGAAACGGTGATGCCATTACCGTTTAAGTCCATTGAAAATGGAGTAATGATATTGGCTTTCGTACCATAACCAATGGTTGCCGCAATAGGCTGTCCAGCCAGCATGTGGGCACCATCTAAGCGTCCATCAATCACACCATCTAGTAGAACTTTCCAGTTGGCTTGCGCCTCGATGGTGACATATAGCCCTTCGTCCTCGAAGTAACCTTTTTCATAAGCAATGGCTATTGGCGCCATATCCGTTAACTTAATAAAACCAAAGCGCAGCTCTTCTTTTTCTGGGTAGCCTAACTTTTGTGCCACTGCACTGTTTGCCGCAAAACAAGCGCCACCAATAATTGCGGCACTTTTCACCAAGCGACTCAACTGTTTAAGTAACATATAAATTCTCCAAAAAAAAAGCCCACAGAACACCGCCAAGGATGGTGTTCTGTGGGCTTCGATGCCGAAATATCGTAAGACTGTGAATTCACTACAACGTTGTAGCTTTAGCTCATTTGCACACTAAGTTTCTTTCGTCTGAAGTGGCCTGTTTAGTAGAGTTAAACCGAGTCAATAAAGGCTTGGCACTCTCTTCACACTCGTTGTGACTATAAACATCATGAGATAATTATTAGATTTGCAAAGTCGATGCCAACTTTTCCAAACCCCGATTTTGCTGATTCTTATTAAACTTTACTTAGATACATGAGCTAATTTTGAACCAACACTGTGCATGCCGCACAAGTATCAGGCATAAACCTTCCAAGCCCGCTCATAAATGTCTTCACGATAGGCCTTTCCTACGACATCAGAAAAGTCATTTCGACTTTTTATTTGACCTGCTCTTTGCATTTGCACCAATAGCCAGTCACCGTAGGAGGCCAAAGGACTGAAATCTGATTGGTTTTCGATACTAAGAAATTGATTATACTGCGGGACCTGGCGAGCTTGCTTTTGCTCATTGCCCAAACTAGCCCCAAGCAATGATGGCGCCACTACATCTAAAGACAAATCTAAATAGTCTTGACGCGATAAAATCCGCGCCGCCTCCAATCGATTGGCGCTACTGCTTAACCACTGACAGCTATCCCGCAATGCAGCCATCAATGCATAGCAAGTGTCTGGCTTGCTTTCATACCAACAATCAAGCAAACCCAGTACTTTTTCTGGAAAATTCGGCCAGACATCAGTAGCTGTCAGCACTGTGCATGCATTGCCACTCCGAACGGCCTTGGTGTTCCACGGACTACTAACGCAAAAGCCATCAATATCACCGCACTGCAAAGCTGTTACCATCTGTGATGGTGGTAAAATAATGATCTCGATTCTTTCCAAGGAAACATCAAAACTTCTAAACCAACTCAATAATTGATAATAGTGGCAGCTATAAGGATGAACCGCGGCAAAGCGTAAGCAGCGCTCGCCATCTTCGGCCAGCAGCTTTTCCAATACCCTCGCCGATAACGGCTGCAGCAATTCTGTTTTGCCATTGAGGCGACATATCTCATGCTGGAGATCATTTGAGATAGAGATAGCGTTCCCATTGCGACTGAGCACCATGGGTGTAATAAGCCGAGAGCCCTCGTTTAGCTTGATATTTTCAGCTAGCGGCATGGGCGCTAATAGCTGAGCAGCGTCGAGTATTCCAGCATAGAGTTTTTCCCTCAGGGTAGACCATGAATTCTGCATACAAAGCTGCACTTCAAGCCCATACCGATTGAAGAAGCCACATTCCTGTGCAACAACAAATGGGGCGCTATCAGTCAATGGCATAATACCCAACTGCAATACAGATTTTTCAGTCAATTTGGTTTCTCCAATTACTAGTCCTCTAACACCGAAGCGATAGATAAAATATTTTTGGCCACTTCTTCCATCTTTTGGCCATTATCCATCGCCATCTTTCTCATGCGGTGATAGGCCTGCTCTTCACTCAGCTGCTTCTTCGCCATTAGCCAGGTTTTGGCTTTGTTGATTACCTTTTGGCCATTCAGTAGATTCTTGGTTTGCTTCAGCTCATTTTTTAACTGTTGAAACTCTTGAAATCTCGCAATTGCTACACTTATCACTGAACGAACCCTTTCAGCATTCACATCCCCAATGACATAGGCGCTCACACCAGATCTCACCAATTCTGAAATGGTGTTTTGATCCTCATCTTCAGAGAACATAACTACAGGCTTAGGATTCAACTGCGAAATATAATTTAGATTTTCGATGACATCTCTACTCGGGGACTCCACGTCCATAAGAATGAGATCAGGCTCTACATGATCAATCTCCTTTAGCAGGGAGATTCCAATACAGCTTAGATGCTTAACGTCATAGCTAGAGCAATCCAATGCTTCTAGTACCACTTTGGCTTTTGCTTGATCTCGTTCGATCAACAGCACCTTGGTGGCTTTTGCTGAGGACATTTACGTTTCTCACTTTATCTAACAGCTTCTAGCTGCCACACAGCAAGGTTCGTTCCAAGTAGCCTTGCTATAGCTTTTTTCGCTACAACAGCCCACAGCTAGGTATTTATCCGTCAGCAGATATTAAAATATTTAGAGAGAAGCACAGAAAAAGGGCAGGGGAAGAAAAATTGCCCTATAACGGTTAGCGGTAGCGCCAACTCTATGGTTCTTATTCATAGGACCTGTAGTCTTGAGCACCACTGACTTCGAGCGGACTTTGATAAATCCAATCACTCACTTATCCAATAGCAAAAATCTCGACGATTTACTGAAAGCTCAGAACTTAACATCGACGATGATGATATTCTCAAGATTGTAAAAACACCATTCGAAGCAAACGAGCGCTCCGAAAAAATCAACTCCACCTTAGGTAAGCAGGGTCCTTAGAGGACTATCTCAGGAAGAAAATCTAAGTCACGTTATTTTATTGGTCGCCAATAATCGGCTCCCAACGTAATAGGGCAGCTAAAGCTGCCCTATTACGTTAACAAAGACTTCCGACACTTATTTTAAAAGCATAATCAGTTTTTGCTAGCATCACTCAAAGATTTAAGACGCTCAGCCTCCTCTTCAAGCATCGGCTGCAAGTACTGCATACTATTCGCCATACGCTCCATATTTGCCGTCAACATGGACTTTTGAATAGCGCTAGCATTCTTATTAAACTTCTTGCCTACCTCCGAAGTGTGAAATTTCTTTAGTTCAGCCAAGTCATCCTTGTCAAATAGCTCAGAGTAAATAAGCGCCACATCTTCAATGACAAAATCATAATGGATATATTCGCTATAAAATTCATGGAACACTTTACGAAACGGCTCCATGTGAGGAGTCCCACTGATCACATCGTCCACAATCTGATTGATCATGTCCTCGTGAATTTTTGGACTATGGATAATCCTGGCCAAATCCAAGGCAAGCATCAAATCATCATACTTATCAATTTCAGTTTCATTTTCCTCTGCATATAAAGAAACTGAGCCTAGGCACAACAACAAAACTAAAAATCTCATACTAGCAACTTCCATTTCATATTTTCACTTGCAAACAAACTCCCGTCTCAACTCACAATATCAGTACGGAGCGAGTGTTTGCACTTTACCCCCTTAAGCAAATCAGCAACAGACAGTACAGACAGTAACGCCAAGGTGGGCATCAACAATAAAGGAACAGCAAGCACAAGACAACACTTCTAGCTAGAAGTGCTTAATTGCTAGATAACAGCCAATAGAAGACAGAATAAACACCAGTAAAACAAGAGCTAAACCTAGTACTTATGACAGAGGAATACACGGGGGCTGTGCTTCCTACTCAATCTACCAAGCAAAGCCTCACTCCAAGCCCTCAAAAAACTCTCAAACAGCGACCAGCAAAAGTTTCACAAAAGTCCCACTTTTCAAGCACAACGATCCTGAAATGCTTCAACCAACTCTCCCGTCGGTGGCGCAAAAGGTTGTTTAAAGGTGAAGGCTGCATAGCTAGGGCCGTTGCACTTGAGTAGCTCAAGCCTAATCTTTGCCTCCTCTGGTGTCGGCATGCGCCCCTCTTCTATCCACCACAGCACCATATGAAAGTCGATTTTATCGAACCACTCTTTACGTCGACGCATGATATCTCTGTGATCCTGATTGCGATAAACAAAATTCACCAGAGATTTCACATCGGTCCATACCGACATATTTAAGGCAATATTTGGATCGTCAAAGGCTTGCACATCCATGGCATCATTACCATCACCGGTAAAGCGCCATACAAAGCCTTGCTGCTCTTCAGCAATCGCATTAACCCGATCTAGATTATTAACAAAATCTGCATTTACCGGATGCTCTTGAGGTAAACGAAATTTAGCAATATTTGCTTGTGCCAATAGATATTTCATATAGAGCTCCTTAAATCCTTAATGATTCACCGGTGCAGTAGATCGTCGCAGTGCGATCAAAGCAGCAGCCACAAACATCTGCAAACCACCGTACAGCAACAGCGCCAACAATACCATGTCCCCTACCGGGTCAACCTGCCCTAGCACTGCTGGGAACAGCAAGGCTTTTAGCATCAAGCCAAGATTGATATTACGCACTACCACTTCCATATCAACGGCTGTGGCATCAGCATGGGAGAGCCTTAGCAAGCCCCAAGAGATCAGCCAGCTGACCACCCCCATCGCCAATATAAAGAATACGATCAGAAATACATTGAAATAGCCAAACACCTCTAAATCTAGGCGCCCAGAAGCCGATGCCCCGACCACGATCATAAGCAAGCCAAACATCGAAGCTCGAATCGCCCATTTTGAAAACTGCTCAGCAGTGGAGGGAAACAACTTCAAATAGAGCATCCCCAATGCCAGTGGCAATAACAGGGTCAGCGCAATCTCTTTCATAATGTGCGCCTTGGGCATCACAAACTCTGCTGGCATATAGTTGGCAATGAGCAAATCTAAAATGAAGGGAGTGGTAAATAAGCAGGCTAAAGTCGTCACGGCAGTTATCGCGACGGATAAGGCAATATTTCCTCGAGCAAAATGCGTAAAGATATTCGAGGTCGAACCGCCAGGAACGGAGGCAATTAAGGCCAAACCAACGGCGACACCGCCAGCCAAACCAAAAGCCGAGATAAATAACCATGCAATCGCCGGCACAACTAAAATTTGAATCGCCGTACCACTACTAACAGCCTTGGGCTCCAGCATTAATTCTTTAAAATCTTTCGGGGTTAGCGTTGCCCCCATACCGACCATCGCGGTAATTAATTGGAAAGCGGAAAACCAGTACTCATATTGGATATAGAGGGAGCCCATACACTGCCTTAGTTCTTATTATGGTTTATATAAAGAGTTAATTATGATGAGGCTAACAGGGAAACAAAAGTATTGTTTAGTTAAGAGCTGACGCTCCAAGCAAGGAGGAAATGCCAACAACGACAATAAATATGGCAATTAAGCCTATAATCGCTACCAAAGCCTGGCATTTATCACTGGCTCTATCTGGCTCGCCCCAGGCTTCTTTTGGTAAGCGCCCCAAGCTAAGCAGACGACAAACTGGCCAGCCGATATACCAGCCAGGCCTTTCAAGACATAAATCCCAGCTGTTAATTAGCACCCACAGCAAGCCGCGAAAAAACAATCCAATAATTCGCAAAATGCTTTTAAATAATCCTTCACCCAAGTCTTCCATATGTTCCCCTAGAGAATTGCGAACAATCGCAGCTAATCGCTGAGCTGTGACTGCTCCCAAGCATCCCATAGCTCACTTAACTCTTTCAATTTGCTTTGACGACTGTAAAACAAATTATTACGTTCACCCGGATCTGTACTGACATCAAATAGAAACTGCGTATAGCCATCTTGAAGGTATTTCCAGCGCCCTTTTCTAGCGGCTTTCATCGACTTATTTTTCCAAAATATCGCCCTATCGAAAAAGGGCTCCCTATCTTTTAGCAACAAACTTTTTCCGTCAGTACTCTCAATCAACTTGTTTTGTTCCGCTGCATCGAGAATAGAAGCACTGATATCCATAATAATGCTTGGCTCACTTACTTTCTTCCCGGCTTCCAGCTTATTTGGCCAGCGCATTAGTAAGGGAACGCGAATACCACCTTCCCATAAAGTATCAAAACCATGGAAAAGCGGACCCGAATTTGCGAAATGCCTTCCGCCATGATCATAGGTAAATATCAGCAAGGTATTATCGCTGAGGCCCCGCTGATCTAACTGCTGCATAACTTTAGCAATCCCTTGATCCATTCTTTCAATCATTGCCACATACGCAGACCTCTTGGCCTCTCTAGCATCCCAGCCACTATCCCAATGCTCCGGCGCTAAGTCTGGCCCTTGATATGGCGGCAAACCTGCACTGTAAGAAAGATAAAGAAAAAAGGGGCGTTCGCTCTTAGCCGCGATAAACTCCTGCGCCGCCTCACTAAACAGATCACTTAAATAAGCAGCCCTTTCAACTGGGACTTTATTTTCGTACAGGCCGTTTTCACCATCAGAAGTTTGATGACTGTGGCGAGAGAGCGTCCAAGAGTTATAGCCCAGAAAATAATCAAAACCATGGTCATTGGGGTGGCGCCCGTCAGATAGCCCAAGATGCCATTTCCCAATTAGGGCTGTTCTGTAATTAGCGTCTTTAAGCCCCTTAAGTACAGTGTTTCTCTCGGCCACAAAGCCACGACCTTTTTTAAAGGCTTTTCGCGGATATAAGCCACTCATCAAAGAAGCGCGCGCTGGGATGCATTTAGGGGCTGAGCTGTAATGACTGTTAAATTGAACCCCTTGCTGGGCAATCGCGCTCAATGACGGCGTTCTAATATCTTTAGCACCATAAGGTTCTATATCGCTGTAGCCCATATAGTCAGCCACAATTAATACTATGTTTGGCGCCGCGATAGCATTCACGGTGCTACTAAAGCAAAGCTGTAATATGCAGATTGAAATGATTTGATTCAGCTTACGCATTTGTAGCCACCCACTTTCCCCCATTAAATAAAACACTCAAGCAGCATGCACTATAACAGCCAGCTTAAAGCGAATGAGTCTCTTTAAGCTCAGCACTGTCCAATAATTGCATCAACCAAAGAAATACCATCTAAGGTACCTACAATTAATGTCCAATTTAACAGTATTCGCTGAATGACCCAGGCGACGATTTATGTTTAAATAACAACATGCTCCTTTCGCCCTTGATGCTATTAAGCTCCAGGGGCTTTTTCTTTCCCCTTTGCTCTTACCAACCTAGAATATCCCCAAGAAACAGATGGTTATAGTCATTCGCTTCGATGTGAATGCTTACTTCTTGCGCCATAACAATAAGCACAACCCCGTGATTGTGCTTTACTGAGGCCATGATAAAGTAGCAAGGTATAACTCTGAGGATCGTACTATGTCCCTGATCCAGCTCCAGGAACCAACACCTTCCAATCCTGGTTTTTCAACAATTCTCCTGAGCGTTGGCTTTCGGCCATTCTTTGCCCTTGGCAGCCTCATCGGTGCTCTATTGATGCTGAGCTGGGTATTTGTTTATCGCGGCACATTTGAGCTCCCCTTAGCGAATATCTTTAGCTGGCATGCCCACGAGATGATATTTGCTTATGCGATCGCCATTGTGGCGGGCTTTTTATTAACCGCAGTAAGAAATTGGGCAGGCCTCGATACCGCACGAGGCCCACTGTTATTGGGCTTAGTCACTCTTTGGCTGCTTCCACGACCGCTAAGCATGATGCTAGCGCCCTCTCTTTGGTTGAGCATTATTGACCTAACCTTTATCCCCGCCCTCGCTATATGTTTAGCAGTACCAATCATTCGCAGTAAGAATTGGCGCAACCTGCTGTTTATCCCCATTCTAAGCGCGTTCTTTATCTGCAACCTCTTGTACCACTTAGCAATACATCAACAGATCGAGATTAACCCCAGCACTCCTATCTTATTTGCATTAGAACTTGTACTGATGCTGATTACCATCATCGGTGCTCGGGTTATGCCGATGTTTACTCGCAATGGCACCCAAGCGGCCGTAGAACCGAGAAGCTTTCCAAATCAGCCGTTGATATTGCTTGCAGTGGGAATATCACAACTGCTGATCAACACTCTATTGGATATCAAACTAATACAAGCTGCTAGCAGCCTAATATTTGCCGCCGTAATTATATGGGCCTGGTTAGGCTGGCAAGGCACGGCCTTGTGGCGCAAGCCAATGTTGTGGGTACTGCATATTGCCTACCTAGGCCTAGCCATTAGCTATATCAGCAAGGCTGCCAGCCAGTATCATTTAATTGCCAATAGCTTTTGGATACACAGTGCAGCTGTACTTTGTATCGGTATGATGACCATCGGTTTTATCGGGCGTGTCAGCCTTGGGCATAGCGGGCGCAAACTAGAGTGCAGTCGCTTAATGCTAAGCAGCTATTGCCTAATGCTGCTAGCGGTTGTATTGAGATTAGCCGCGAGTATATGGCCCAACCCTGCACTTTGGGACGGTGCCGCCTTTTGCTGGAGCTTAGCCCTGCTTTGTTTCGCCATTGAATTCATCCCTTACCTCAGCAGCCCAAGAGCTGACGGGAAGGCACTGTAGAAGACACGAATATGCATCAAGCCCCTAAAAAAATAGAATTCCACCGCCGCAGCCAAGAGTTGGAAGTTATCTTTAGTCAGCAGAGCTATCGCTTTAGCGCTGAATTTCTACGGGTCCATTCGCCCTCGGCGGAGGTAAAAGGCCATGGCCCAGGCCAAGAGGTTTTACAGCACGGCAAACAACATGTTGCCATCACCGATATCGAGGCCAACGGCCACTACGCTATCCGTATAACATTTGATGACGGTCACGACTCGGGGATATATAGCTGGGCCTATTTAGCTGAGCTTGGACGAGATCATGAAGGCCTTTGGCAAAGTTACTTGAATAAATTAGATGAAGCGAATCTAAGCCGGGACCCAGATACTCAAGTTATACGTATCGGTTTGTAGCTTTGTTATTCGCCCTAAACAACAATATCTAAGAAAACCCTACCACCTTGGGGGTAGGGCTTTAAAAAATAACCTTACTTAACCCAAGTACAAAGATAAAAGCACTACAATTGCGCGGTTTTTAGGGGCCTTCCTCAGCGGCCGTTTAGCGCAACCGAAAAATCACTAGCAATGCTGCCTTAGCTATTACGCTAAGAAGAACTAAACTTGGCCTAGCCCGCAATTTATTTTTGGAGACATTCATGGGACTCATGCAATCTTTTGAAAAACACTCACGATTCATCAAGCTCAGCGGGCTGGCCCTAGCGGCTACAATCGCATTGATGGGCTGCGCGGAAAAACAAGAAGCGCCACTGCTAACGCCACCAAAAGCCATTAAGTATTTTAATGTTGGCGAAGAATCGACTGGTAGTGTAAGAAAAGTTACTGGCATTGTTGAACCGTCTGACAAAACCGACCTTAGCTTTCGAGTAGACGGCAAAGTTGCCAAGGTATTAGTAAAGCAAGGTGATCTGGTCAGTAAAGATCAAGTATTGGCCGAGCTAGACCCAAAGGATTACAGAACATCTTTAAGCTCTGCCCAAGCACAGTTAAATCAAGCCCGCGCCGAGCAGCAAAACAGCAGCGCTGAGTTAAAGCGTAACCAGCAATTGTTTAGCAAAAAGCTGGTCGCCCAAGCCACCATCGACAAGCTGCAAGCCGCCGCTGATGCGGCCAATAGCCAAGTAAAGGTTGCAGAAGACAGAGTGCAAGACGCGCAACGAAAATTGGAGCGCACTAAATTGCGTGCGCCTTTCGCTGGCACCATTAACAACCGCAACCTAGAGCCCTTCCAAAGTGTACAAACCGGCAATACTGTATTCCAGCTGCAGGGCGATACCGGCTTTAAAATTAAAGTTCCAGCAGCTGAAAGCATGATGCCCTATATCGAATATGGGCAGCTTGTGAGTGCGGACTTTCCTGCCCTTAGTGAGGTAAGCATGGAAGGCCAAGTTTCCAGCATCGGCTCGCAAGTTGAAGCGGGCAGTTCATTCCCAGTAAAAGTGCAGTTAAACGGAGACACCTCAGCTCTTCGCGCTGGCATGACGGCGAATGTGACTTTTTCGTTCCGCGCTGAAAGCCAAGACAGTCCAATTTATATGATTCCTATTGCGGCCCTTTCTGAAAGTGGTGTTAACAAAGCAGATAACCGCTTCGCCAGTGTCTTGCTGTTTAACCCAGCAAGCTCCAAATTAGAAAAGCGTGAAGTACAGCTAGGCGACCTGCGTGACAACAGCGTTGAAGTACTAAAAGGCTTAAATAAAGGCGACAAGATTGCCTCTGCCGGCCTGCCGTTTTTATTTGCAGGTCAAGAAGTCACCTTATGGGAGCCCAAGTGGCGCCAAGAGCAATAAGTTAGCGAGGCGATCACCATGGATTTTATTACCCGATTCGGCTTAGACCGACAGCGCTTTAGCCAGTTTATTCTGGCGGCCATTATTTTGTTTGGACTGTTTCTTTACTCTGGTTTTCCCAGCCGTGAAGAACCACAGATCGTAATTCGAGTTGCCTCCGTTGTAGCAAACTTTGAAGGCATGTCTCCATCACGGATGGAAAACCTTATCGTCAAACCTATCGAGAAAAAAATTAAAGAGCTCGAAGAGGTTAAAGACATTACCGTAAGCATTCGCACAGGTAAGGCGATCATCAATGTAAGCGTTCACGACCGCTACACTGATGTGGCGCCGATTTGGCAAAAGCTGCGCAATAAGATGAAGGATATTGCAGGTAGCTTACCAAGCGGCACCCAAGGCCCTTTCGTGAATGACGACTATGGTCGCGTAGCGCCAATCACACTGGCCTTAACGGGCACTGATTACAGCCATGCGGAACTACGCGAAGTAGCACGCAGCCTGCAGGACGAATTCAATGCCCTACCTTTGGTGGCTCGAGTTACCTTGCATGGGATTCAGGAAGAACGCATTTGGCTTAACTTTAACGAAGCCAAGTTACTGCAAAACCAGTTGCAGAGTAGCCAGATTACCAACGAACTGAAAAATCAAAATGTTATTCTACCTGCAGGCATTATCGAAGCCGATGGTGATCGCTTTGTTATTGAGCCTACCGGCACCTACCAAAGCGTGGAAGACATTAAAAACACTTTAGTGAAGCTACCTAACAGCGAAAGCATGGTGTACCTGCGAGATCTCGTTGATGTCGAGCGCGGCTATCAAGATCCACCATCATCGCCGGTAACCTTTAATGGCAAAACCGCTGTCATTCTTGGCATCTCTCAGATTCCAAACACGGCCATTGCTGAATTTGCTAAGCAGGTAGATACCCAAGCCGAGCAACAACGTTTGCTATTACCGGCAGGCTTAGAGCTCAAACGAGTCAACTACCAACCAGCAGTAGTCGACAAGCAGATCAACGAAGCTCTCAGCAACTTATTTCAAACCGTATTAGTAGTGCTTGCTGTAGTCATGGTTTTCCTTGGGCTGCGTTTAGGTCTGCTTGTAGGCAGCCTTGTACCACTGACAATTCTGCTAAGCCTTATTGGTATGAATGCTTGGGGCGTTGAGCTTCAAATCGTTTCCATCGCGGCGGTAATTATTGCTCTCGGCTTATTGGTGGATAACGGCATTGTGATGGCCGAGGATATTAAACGCCGCATCGATAATGGCGAAACCATGTATGATGCCGCTATTGATGCCGCTAGAAGCTTATCTATTCCCTTACTAAGCTCATCCTTAACAACCATTCTTGCCTTTATGCCATTAATGTTGGCTGATAACCAAGCTGGCGAATACATCAGCTCTTTGAGTCAGGTAATTATTTTAACGCTGCTATCTTCATGGCTATTAAGTATTTATGCCTTACCGATGCTGTATGCGAAATTTATTGGCGATAAGAAAGCTAAAAAGCAATCAGCCCTAGACGCGATGGTAAGTGCAATCGTGAGTCGTATGCAGTCTGCTTATAGCGTATTGCTTTCTCAAATCCTGCATTTTAGAAAACTATTTTTGCTAGCCATGGTGGCGCTGTTCGCCATGTCGATTGTACTGATGGGTTTGATTCCAAAAGATTTCTTCCCTCCCAGCTCTAGCAATCAGTTTGTGGTGTATCTGGATTTACCTGCCGGTACTGACATTCGTAAAACTCAGCAAGTCACTCAAACATTTAGTGATTGGTTGGCCGATAAAGAACAAAACCCAGAGCTTGTTTCCGCTACCGCCTATATTGGTGATGGCGGCCCTCGTTTTATTCAATCACTGTCACCACCAGACCCGGCTCCCAACGCGGCCTTTTTCGTGGTTACTGCAAAACAAGCTGAGGGGATTGATGAAATTGCTCGTCGTGCGCGCGATTTTGCCCTCACCCAACTGCCCGATGCTCGCGCTCGAATTGAAAAGCTTGGCGTTGGTGGCGGTGGCGGTAAGGGCCTAGCGCTTCGCTTGATTGGCCCCAATAAAGAAGTACTGCAAGAAAAAGCGAATACGCTGGTTGATGAGCTTCGTAAAATCCCCAATATGAAGAGCATCCATAATGACTGGGAAAGCCCAGTGGCAAAAATTATTGTGAAGGTTGATCAGTCTCGTGCTCGCCGTGCGGGCCTAGACAGCAGCCTGATCGCCAATGCTCTGCAAGCGCATTTCTCTGGTATGGATGTTAGCGACTATCGTGAAGGCGATAAGGTTATCCCGATTCGCATGCGTGCTGACCAAGACAAACGCAGTAGCTTAGATTCTTTGCGACAGATAACTATTATGTCGCCGACCAATCAGAGTTTTGTACCGCTGCTGCAAGTCGTTGAGATCGATGCCGTTATCGAGCCGAGCCAGATTCGTCGACGTAATTTAGAGCGCACTATCGAACTCAGCGCCAAACATCAGAGCTGGCCAGCTGCAACCCTGCTAGAGAATATTCAACCAATGTTGGATAACTTTGAAATGCCTGCTGGGCACCGGCTAGAGCTCGCCGGTGATGTAGCAGATAGCGACACGGCCAATGCTGCGCTGTTTGAATATATGCCTGCCTGCTTGATGGGCATTGTGATCTTACTAGTGCTGCAATTTAACTCAGCCCGACGCCCTGCAGTTATTTTGGCCACTATTCCACTGTGTTTAATCGGTGCTAGCTTTGGCTTATTTATTACCGGTGAAAGCTTTGGCTTTATGTGTATGCTTGGCCTATTCAGCCTTGCAGGTATTATCATTAATAATGGTATCGTACTTATTGAACGAATAGAGGAAGAAAGAGCCAAGCAAGATTCCATTCTGGATTCTATTCAAGCTGCCTGCGAGGCTCGTATGCGCCCTATTTTGGTCACTACCTGCACTACTGCACTGGGTTTGATTCCGTTAATCTTGTTTGGCGGTAGTTTATGGAGCGGTATGGGTATCGTAATTGCCTTCGGTATTGTTGTGGGCAGTCTATTAACCCTTGGCTTTGTACCGGCTTTATACGCTTTATTGTTCAAAGCGGAATATAAGCACTAAACTCAAGCTATACGGCTGCTAAGTGAGCTCTTTGCTTAGCAGCCATTACAAAACGATAACAATAATAAAGGAGTTACCATGATCGTTTTGCATCATCTAAATAAATCTCGCTCCAAGCGCATTATCTGGTTGCTAGAAGAGCTCGGTGTCGAGTATCGCATTGAGGCCTATCAGCGCGACGCCCAAAGTAATTTAGCCCCTCCTGAGCTGAAGGCCATTCACTCCTTAGGCAAATCGCCCGTTATTGAGCACAATGGCCGCGTTATTGCCGAATCTGGCGCTATCACCGAGTATCTATGCCAACAATATCGCCCTGACATGATTCCTGATGCAGGCAGCGACGACTATATTGAATACTTACAGTGGATGCACTTTGCCGAAAGTTCAGCCATCTTACCTCTGTTACTCAAAATGTTTGTTGAAAAAGACGGTGCCAAGATGAATATGCTGGATCAGTATGCGCAGGTAGAAGTCGCCAAGGTTATGACCTTCTTTAACCAACGCGCAACAGCAGGCTATCTTGTCGGAGGCCAGCTCACGGGCGCCGATATTATGATGAGCTTTATTGTGGATGCCCTACATCGCGGCGGCGCATTGGCGATGTTCCCGAACCTAAAGGCATACTATGACTTTTTGGCCAGCCTCGAGAAATTTCAAAAAGCGGAAGCTCTTGAAACTGAATTAGACAAAAGCATTTAGTAGATCTCCTCTTTGCCAAGCTGTGGTAAGCGTCAAAGCCACAGCTCCTCCCCTTCTTCAAAGCAATCTATTTCAGTAGTCTATCTCAGTATTCTATCTCAGTAATTTCGGACATCTTTTCTAGCACTTTTCGTATTAGCATTGAT
>JAOXRT010000207.1 GCA_025800365.1 Cellvibrionaceae bacterium
TAGCTCGTGATACTCCTTAAACAGTTTGGCAAAGTGGCGGTCATTCATTTTTAGATCGTGAATTTGATCGCGGTATTCTGGTAGTTCGTGAACTAAATCGTGCTTCTCAATATTCATGATATTTCCTCAGCTAGTTTGAAAAGAAGAACCTTTTGTTTGGCTTTATTATCGGCCTGCTAGCTATTGAGGTGTTGATGTGGGTCAACAATGTATGCGGATAAAAACACGGATTGTTGGGGGCCGATTAGTGGCGACTAGAAAACAAAAATACGGCTAAAAAGTGGTTCTACAGATCTTGAGTAACTCCCAGCTATTAGGCTCGAGTTTGCTCTTTGAGAGGCGCTCTTTAACAAGTCGAGATTAGCTTTTGTTTTTTAAGTAGAAGCGAAGTCGAATTCTGAGTGGAGGGTGTCTTAGCAAGATACATTTCATTGCTGAAACCACCTTAGTAAGAGTCTAGCTTGAGGTAGTGATTTGGAGCGACTAGGCTCCTGGATGGAACGGGTGGCTGCATGGATGCAGCGTTGGAGCGGAAAAGCACTACCTCAAGCTAGGCTCTGGTCGGTTTTACCGTGAACTAAAAGCCGCTTTTAGCGGCTTTCGGTATCTGACTTTAGTTATGCCTGCGCCTGCTCTAGCGGAGTAATTTTGAAGTTAGTGAAACCATAGATAGTGGTAATCACCGGGCTTAACAAATTAAAGAAGCAAAAGGGTAGATAGGCAAATGTGGCAACTCCTAAGGTGCCTGCCATAAATACACCGCAAGTGTTCCATGGGATCAAAGGTGAAGTGATAGTGGCACTGTCCTCGATGGCTCGAGACAGATTTTGCGGCGCCAAGCCACGCTTTTCAAACTCAAGTTGGTACATACGGCCAGGAATCACAACGGCAATATATTGATCTGAAGAAACAAGGTTCACACCAATGCCAGTGCAGACGGTAGTGAAAATAAGGCTACCCGTATTTGAGGCTAGGTTAATCAGACTATTTACCAAGCGCGCTAGAATGCCGGTCTTTTCCATAATGGCGGAGAAGATCATCGCACAGATAATCAACCAAACGGTATTTAGCATGGAGCTCATACCGCCACGGCTAAGCAGATCGTCGATATTGCTATCGCCAGTAGTGGATTTATAGCCGTCAAATAATACCGTCCAGCTGCCTTTAAGCATCTGCAGAGCATCACCTAAATTCTCGCTGGCGCCCATTGCAATGACGCTATCAGCTTGAAAGATTACCGCAAACACCAAGCCCAGCATGATGCCAGCCCAGATGCTAGGTAGCACCGGGAACTGCTTGTAGGCCAATGCAAAAACAACAGCTAATGGCAGCAGCAAATACAAGCCAATGGTGAACTGACCTTCCAGAGCCTGCATGGTGCTATTTAGAGTATCCAGCTCGCCGCCACTAGTGTGTTGGCTGCCAACCCAAGTAAATAGAATAAGAGCGATAATAAAGCTTGGCGTAGTCGTCCACAGCATGTGGCGAATATGAGTGAATAGATCGGTGTTTGCCGCCGCAGCCGCTAAGTTAGTGGTGTCAGATAGTGGCGACATTTTATCGCCAAAATAAGCGCCAGAAATAACCGCACCGGCGGTTGCGGCTAGGGAGAGATCAAGCACAGTGGCAGCGCCAATAAAGCCAATACCGATGGTACCTGCAACCGTCCAAGAGCTGCCAATACATAGAGCTACAATTGCACAGATTAAGCAGGCCGCAGGGTAAAACCAAGCTGGGTCGAGTAGCTGTACCGCATAATAAATCATTGAGGGCACGGTGCCAGACATAATCCAAGCGCCAATAAGACTGCCCACCGAAAATAAAATCATGATGGCCTTTAAGGCGATAACGATACCGGATTTGATTCCATCTTCGATTTCGTCCCAGCTGTAACCGTTCTTAATGCCGATGATGGCAGCGACCGCAGCGGTAAGAATTAAAGCGATCTGGTTGGCGCCACTTGAGGAGCTGTCGCCATAAAAATATACCGAGGCAGACAGTAAGCCCATCAACACCAAGGCAGGGATAATGGCATCAAAGAGACTGGGGGCTCGGCTATCCTCACCATTACCCTCGCTAATAATTGCTGGGCTCTCTTCTTTAGTTTCGCTGATTTCGCTCATTCTTGTTTACTCATTGTTTTTATTGTTTGGCCCTAGCCATTTGCTGACCTAGGGCTGTGCTTACCGAGGTTCTTTCGGCAAAGCTATATTTGATAGACGGCACCCTTACCGATGCCCTCAAAAGCGCGTACTTTGAATTGGCTGTCTGGCGCTGTCTTTTTTAGCTGCTCGGCGATATAGCAAGCAATCCATTCTACAGTGGTGTCGGTGGGAAGTAGCTCACAGCACGTCGCTGGCAAGCTAATATCAAAGTTACCTTGGGCGCTTTGGTAGGCAAAGCTGAGTTGGGTGTCGCTACGTTTGCTGACATCAAAGTCACTGCCTAAGTAAATATCACACCAGCGCTCAGACCATTGAGTTTCCAGAACTTTATCGCGCTCGCCGTCGCGCCAAATTTGGATGCGAGAGCGATGGCCATGAGCAATGCGCTGGCAGTTACCGGCGTGCTTTTTTAAGCCATGGCTGTAGTGGTAAAAAGCGTTGTCGCCCAGCTGCTCGGGCTCGAATTCTAGGCTTAGGCGTTCAATAGTATCGGGGAGCAGGGCTCTAAGTTGTTCGATACTCCACTTGGCCACGCTGCTTGCGTCGATTTCTTCGGCGTCAATTAGGGTAATCGCCTGTGCTGGAGAGCGGCAGCTCAGTTCTTTATCTCCAAATTTCCAGCGCAAGCTGATGTACTCGCCTTCTTCTAATAGGCTTAAGTTTGGGCTGTGCCTTGGTACCAAAAGGCAGTGATCCAGTATTTCATCCAGCCAGTTGCGCAGTGTTTTTTTCACAATGCCGAAGTCACAGACCATGCCCTGTTCATCAAGGGCGCCATCCAGTTCGGTGCTTGCCAGCCATGTTTCACCCAATAAGCCGCGGCTAGGGTGCAGGTAGCTGAAATCAACATTGGTCAGTTCATCGACAAATAACAACATAGGGGGTAAATAGCTCGATCAAAAGGCCGCCTATGATATAACAGCCCTTGAAGCTGGGCTATTGCCCAGGCCAAGTTCAGCATTTTTGATGGAATCTACCATGCGCCACAATTACAAACTCAGCTTTTTTGTCCCTAGCGATCACTTGAATGCGGTTAAAGAGGCTGTTTTTGCAGCGGGTGCTGGGCAGCAGGGGGATTATGAGCATTGCTGTTGGCAAACTTTAGGGCAGGGGCAGTTTCGCCCGAATGATAAGGCTTCCCCCTACATTGGTTGCTCTGGTGAGCTAAGCCAGGTGGAGGAGTATAAAGTAGAAGTGTTGTGTAGCTCCGAATACATTAAGGCGGCCATAAGCGCCTTAAAGACTGCCCATCCCTATGAAGAGCCTGCTTATGATGTGATTGAGCTGCTGGACTTTTAATAGCTGTCCAGCTTCCCGCTTATTTCCGTTACTTGTTGCAAAGAATCCAATTGGCCTTGTTAGCAGGCCCTAGTTTGTAGGCTTAGGCGTCTGGATTTACTGGGCCAGTATTACCAAGGGTGTAGCGCGCCGGCTTGGGCGGTTTCCAGTCTCGCCCTTTGGGGTGCACAAGATCTTCGCTGCGCACAGGGTATTGCCCGCTTTGGCGGTCATTGAAGTAATGCTTAAGGGTTTTGCCGACAACCATAAACGCTAAATCATCCCAGGGAACCTCATCTTCACTAAACAAGCGAACTTCTAATGACTCTGGGCCGGGCTCAAAATCTAGCGAGCTTAGCTGCCCACGGTAAAACAGGTGAACTTGGTTTATCTGGGGCAGGCTGAACATGGTGTATAGACTGTCTACGGCTATTTTAGCCCTGGCTTCTTCCCAGGCTTCACGCAAAGCGCCTTCTTCAGTGGTTTCGCCGTTTTCCATAAAACCGGCGGGTAAAGTCCACTTATCGTAGCGCGGCTCAATAGCGCGGCGGCACAGCAGTACTTTGTCTTCGTGAATAGGTAAGCAGCCTGCAATAATGCGAGGGTTACTGTAATGGATGGTGTCGCAGCTGTTGCACACGTGGCGTTCGCGGTCATCCCCTGGTGGGATAATCAAGGTCACTTTTTCGCCGCAGTGGCTGCAATGGTTCATAACTTACTCTCTTCTTCGACAATCAGTGAATTATACCGAAGTGGCGAGGCAAGTTTAGGGTTGAAATGGGCGAAAGTTGGTCGTGAAGGGATTGTGGGTGGCATAGCCACCCAATTGCATTAACCCGGGAAGCTTAAAACCTTTGCATTCTCAGCCATTGGGGCTGGACTGATTTCGGCCTTACCGGTTTGCTCATTTAAGATTTGGCTAAGTTCGCCAAGAGATTTTTGCATCATCTCGTAAACCTTAACGCATGAGCCCATAGGATTGTTGTGTAGTTGGCGCTGGGCATCAACTTGGAATTGGATGCCCCGTAAGCGACGCTGCATATGGCTTGGAGCACTACTAATAGCGGCTTCAATTTGACTGCTACGATAAGCCTCAAAAGCGGCTGGGTCGTTTACTGCTAAGTCTTTCAGTTCGTCGAAGCTGAGCTCCGTGCTCGATGTGTTAGTTTGACTACTCATAAAGCTAACTCCTGTAAAAGCGTTTGCAGACTACCTTTCCCCGTCAAAAATACTGCGCTTGCAAACCAATGGTCTTGGGTGTTTTGAATATTGTTGTTTTTTTGACGCTGGCTGCATGTTAGCAAGCTCGTTTTCGGCTGGATAGCCTGGCGCCTATATCTTCTTTTTATAAAAATATGTCTTTCTTATTTGATTTTCTGTCATTTTGAACTAAGGCGTAAGGGAAAATTCCCTTTAACCGACATGTGGTTGATTATTAAACGTCTAGCTTGAGGCCAGAAATGGCGCGGATTTAGAGCATATTCAGGGAAATGGGTTTATACTCTTAGGCATCTTTTTATTGTTGAGGACACTATGCTTAAGCGCCTGCGGTCTGGCCTTGAAGAAAGCCCAATTAGCCAAGAAACAGGGACAACTAACCGACAAGCGGCAGTCTTGTTGGCGCTCACTGATCACCCAACTGAGCCAGAAATTGTCCTAACCAAGCGCGCAGAGCACCTCAATAGTCACTCCGGTCAGGTAGCCTTTCCCGGCGGTAAATGGGATGAAACCGATAACAGCTTGATGGAAACCGCCCTACGGGAGAGCCATGAAGAGATTGGCTTACCCCCAGAGCAGGTCGAAGTACTCGCTAGTTTGCCCTCCGCCAAAACCCGTTTCGGTATTCATGTCACACCATTTGTGGGTGTTGTTCCCAAGGATCAACCGCTAACGCCTAATTTTGATGAATTAGATGCGATATTCAATGTCCCGGTAAGCTTCTTCTTAGATGATGCTAACCGCAGCCGCACCGATATCTTTGATGGTTCTATGGGGCGCTTTTGGGCACCCGTTTGGCATTACGACGGTTACGAGATATGGGGCTTTACCGCGGGCATACTGGCGAACTTTCTCAACCACAC
>JAOXRT010000231.1 GCA_025800365.1 Cellvibrionaceae bacterium
ATTACTGCAGTCGTTTCGACTACAACGAAGTGCCAGATCCATATTACGGCGGCTCAAAAGGTTTTGAACTCGTTCTAGACCTATTAGAAGACGCCTGCCAAGGCTTCCTCGACAAGCTAAAAGAAGAGCTAAATTAGAACCACGAATGCACACCAATAGACACGAATACGAGAATAAAACCTAGGTTATTAGCTTTTATGCTTTAGAAGCGTAGTTCTACTATTTCGGTTAATGGTTTTCGGCTTACGCGTTTCCAACATGGTAGCGGAAGCATGCAGAGGGTGGCGAAGATCAGGTTGACGATGGAGAAGATCACTACCCATTTAAAGCCGCTGTCGGTGAAACCGTATGAGTGCAAGCCAACACCGAGTAGATTTACACCAAACCAGCTGAAACAGGTGATGATGTTACCAATTACAGCAGTCGCTGCTAATCCTCGAAAGCTGATCATGCCGCCGAGTCGGGCATGTAGCACGATGGCACACCAGATTACAATCATTAATGCGCCGTTCTCTTTCGGGTCCCAACCCCAAAAGCGTCCCCAGGAGTCATCGGCCCAAAGTCCACCTAAGACAGTTCCCACAAAACTTAAAAGTAGTGCGTAGCATAGCAGACCGTAAATCGCACGGCTGAAGTCGAGGTCGGCCTTTTGTCCGAGCTTACCAATCAAACGACCCAATATCCAGATTACGGCGATTCCACCGGCAAGGAATGTGGCGGTATAGCCGAGCGTGATGGTGATGACGTGTGTCGCCAACCAGAACTTGGTGTCAAGAAC
>JAOXRT010000241.1 GCA_025800365.1 Cellvibrionaceae bacterium
TCAATGTTTGGACTATATTGCCCCCAGGCAGCGGCAGGAATATCTGGCCCCTGCCTGCACCAAAATCCTATTATGCAGCGGTAGGAATTTTTCGCCTGCGCCCTGCTCACGCTTGTAAGGCACCCTTCACCACAGGAAAGAGCCCAAGACCCGCGCTCTGTGCTCCTGAAGCTGCCGCGCCTAAAATCCTACTACGCCGCGGTAGGAATTGTCTGCTCACGCTCTGCAAAGCACCCCACACCACAGGAAAGAGCCCAGGACCCGCGCTCTATCCAGCTAAGCCTCTGAAGAAGCTGCCGCGCCTAAAATCCTATTACGCCGCGATAGGAATTTTTTGCCTGTGTCCTGCTCACGCTCTGCAAAGCACCCCGCACCACAGGAAAGAAGCCAGGACCCGCGTTCTGTGCAGCTAGGCCTCTGAAGAAGCTGCCGCGCCTAAAATCTTCTTACGCCGCGATAGGAATTTTTTGCCTGCGTCCTGCTCTGCAAAGCACCCCGCACCACAGGAAAGAAGCCAGGACCCGCGTTCTGTGCAGCTAGCCCTCCCGAAACAGCCGCCCGCCCAAAAATCCTACGGTGCTGCGGTAGGAATTTTCCTTTGCTGCCCCTGCCTGCCACATTTGTTGCCCGGATTTGCAAAGCCCCCCTCCTATAAGCAAAGGACCCATGAGCTCCTGGATGAGGCGCTGGGCTCTGACTTCAGCTCATAGGTATTAGAAATATGTGGCGGCTCGAATCCACCACCGCGTAAGTCTTTCCACTTCTGTTTTTGTCTTGGCTGCTGTCGTGCTTTCACCCAGGGCAAAAAGTGCTAGGTACTGGTGCCATTGCTGGCGTGCCACCTCCTGAAAATCGCCGGGACTCGCGACTCTTCTTTCTAGTGACTCTACTCGCGTGCTGATCTTCTTTCTACTGACTTGACTGCTGTGCTACTCTGCTTTTCAGCCCTCCATATTGTCGGAAGTTAGACTTCTAAACTTCTTTCGATCACCCAATAAAGGCAGCAGCAGTTCTCTACTAGGAGGATCGTCCCATGGTGAATAAGTTCCCTAGCCAGGGTTGTTGCTTGAAAGTTGCCTTTTTTTTGGCCTAATAAATGTGAGCTACTGGCCACTAATCTCTTGGGATGAGAAGAAGCAACACCACCAGATTTTTTTCGTTTTGGCTTCCCAAATTGCGGAGCTTGAAGAACTTACGGCTTCAATTGAAAATCCATCAAAAAGAAGATCATGTATGGATAAAATTGATGATTTTTTGATTTTTTGGTATGGTGAGCCTTTTAATTTTTAATGCAGCTGGCCAGACTAAGTGTCCCCTTGAACCTCCATGAGCGGATTCATTGTTTTACTGGAATTGGCTTTCTAATAGGACTATTTGAATGAATTTGGACTTTTGCCGGGTTTTTGGTAAATGTAGATCCCAACCTCATTTCTCTGCTGAATGGAGGGTGACCGGATCCCACAATTGGGATATTCAAAATTCAAAACCTCAATTCCATATTCATAAAAGTTCGTTTTGCGGTCCCAGAGTCTCAGTAATTTACTTAGCTCCTGCTCGAGACTCTAGTTTCTTATCTAATAAGGTTTCTTAACATAAGGGTCAACCGTACTGCAACAACCCTAAATGGATGTTTCAGGTTGCAGGTATGTACTATGAAGCTGTTTAGAGATTGAACTTGGGCCTGGTTGATACTCTATTTGTCTCCGAGTTTATGATCTACCACTGCAAGGGATTATCACATAGAGCAGGAGGGTAATGTA
>JAOXRT010000278.1 GCA_025800365.1 Cellvibrionaceae bacterium
GTTACGTTTCGTTACTCATATGTACGTTACTTATATGTACCTACTTCTTTGAAACCGCAATTATTCAGCAAATTTATTATATAGCAGCCATGGTGAAAAACACGTGAGTCATTCGAAAAGTTCCTTACAGTAAAGTCCAAATTAAAAAAGGACTATAATTCAGACGGAGGCTTCGCGCCGAAGGCGCGAAGCCGGAGTCCAACAAGCGATGGAAAACGGGCCGAGATCATGTATGTATCTATGTATGTTTTCAAAGGATATCTCCTAAACTAAATCACACAGCGAAACAAAATTGGTACCACACGGTAGCGTCTGGCTGCATACGTTGCTTAGGCATGGTATCAGCACAGTGCGGTTCCTCAATAGCGCGTGGCGCGTGACCGTAGCTCCCATAGGCTTAACATTAGGTGACCGGTAGCTGTCGCCACAGTTGCACGTGCTCTGAGCTCAGATTCTTCGCTGTAAAAACTGAACCGATGGCATTAAAGCTGCAAGTTTAGCGGCCTGCCAGGCCGGGAATAGAGCGGCGATTTATCACTTTTAATATCGATAAATGCGTTTTGATATGCCCGCCTCCGGCTGCATCATGCCATGCATGCCATAACTAGTTTTATTTTAATCATTTCCGAAACAAAGAAAACGATAACTTCGGTGTCGCGCTTCGCATGTGTCACTAGTTGGACCACCGTTGGTGAATATCAGACCGACTTTTGCAGTAGGAGCTGTTCATATCGGATCACCGAGATGGCCTCGAACGATCCGATCGGGTGTCGAAGCTCATTATTCGCACTATAAGAGCCGACGGAAGTCGACTCCGAGAGTTGTTGTTTTAGGGCCTCGCGAGTCTCTCGGGCAACATGCGCCCCATTGTTCGCGACGACCGACACTACGGTGTAGCATTTGCGTGGAGGGGAGGGTATCGGTCACACGATCGGGTTTCTAATTCTATCGT
>JAOXRT010000282.1 GCA_025800365.1 Cellvibrionaceae bacterium
ACTACTGTGCAATTACCTCCTCCGCCGCCACCGATGGAAGTGGTTGAGCAGGTTCAAAGTGCACCTAAATTGGATGTTCGTATAGCTGGTGACGGTCCTAGTCTGAAGCTGTCTAAAATTAATATGCAGGCAACTAAACCAGTTTTATCGGTGCAGAAAAAAGCCTTATCGACGCCTGACTTTAGTAAAGAGTCTGTGGAATTTGATACAGCGAGTTTTGGACTTAGCGACCTAGACTCCTTGCCAAGGCAATTAACACCTTTGCAAATCACTATCCCATCCGAGCTAAAGCGCAAAGGCGTGACCAAAGTACTGGTAAAGCTTCATGTGCAAATCGATACCTACGGTCGAGTATTGCTCAAAGGCATCAAAGAAAACCCATACCCAGAGTTAAACAAAGCCCTAGTTGCTGTGGTTCGATCGGCAAAGTTCACTCCGCCAAAGCGACATGGGAAGTTAGTTAAAGCCGAATTTATTTGGCCTTTAGAGCTAAAAGAATAATGAAAAAATTAGTGAAAACCATCATCAAGCCTTGCGCTATGTTATGCCTGCTATTGGCGTCTTCGAGTTACGCTAAGGTGAGCATCAACTTTACTCAACCAGAATTATTGGTTGAGCAAGTACATAATTTCGATCTAAGCCATACGCCAATGTTGAAAAGCTCGGAGCAAAAACTGGTGCCTATGCTGCAAAAGGAATTAGAGCAAAAGAATTTCAAAGCGCTGTTCCAGCAACTTAAACAAGAACTAAATGGCGAAACACCAAGTGCAGCGATGAATTATTTTCTTGGTCAGTTATCGTTGCAGTTAACTAAACCAAAGCTGGCGATGGACTACTTTACTGCGGCTATTAAACAACAGCCAAACTATGCAAAAGCGATAGCCGGAGCTGGACTTGCTGCAATCCAAACTGAGCAATTTGACCTAGCTA
>JAOXRT010000283.1 GCA_025800365.1 Cellvibrionaceae bacterium
GAGCTAGGGCCATCTGGTCCTAGCTCAAACTCCGAACCGAGATAAAGCATATCAGAAAACAAACGATCTAAATTCTCTCTACGCAGTTACCTTTTACGATAATAAGCTGTAGACAGCCGGGGCAGCTTCCAATCTTCTACCAAGGCAAGAAAGCTAATCACCATCATAGTTAGCGGAAAAATGGCTACCCCTCCCATTAAAGAGGCACAGCCGTTCGAGTTGCAGCCGTATTGAGAAGTAGCCGGATTAAGCATTGCCACAATCAGAATTGAAAAAACGACAGTAAAGAATACAAAGCCCAAAATCTTATCCTTGGCCAACTTTATAAAAGTTAAGATTCTTCTCAAAAGCAATCCTCAATAAATCACTTCCACTATTATTCTCAACTATCGCGGCAACTTAGGCCTCATCCTCACCCTCAAGCAAGTGCCCCAGCTTACCCTTCTTAGTCTCAAGGTACTTCGCATTATGGGGATTACGACCGGTTTCGTGAGGGATACGCTCTACCACATTTACCCCTAGCTCATTAAGCGCTTTCACTTTACGAGGGTTATTGGTCATCAGTTTTAGAGCGTGAATATTTAGATGATCGAGCATTTCGCGCAAAATAGAGTAATCGCGCATATCGGCACCAAAGCCTAA
>JAOXRT010000301.1 GCA_025800365.1 Cellvibrionaceae bacterium
GCCCGTCTAGATTGATCATCCAAGTAAGCGCTAGTCCCTTAAGCTTGAAAAACTGACAAGCTGCTGAGGATGGCTGGCTCTTGAAGGCTGAGGCTATTTTCAAAGGCTGCTGAGGATAGCTGCCCTTCGAAGGCTGCCATGAGAATGGCGCAGCGATCATAATACTTCCTGTCAAGTTAGATGGAATAGGTTTTTGCCACTGCATGAAGAGAGGTATTCCAACTCCAAACATGCCGGCCTGTCATTCTATATTCGATTTCTTCCAAACTTATCTTCAAGGCACCAAGGCTGCTGGCATATAAATCAGTGCTAGGCAACCGACATGGAGCCGCCAACGTAGGGGGATTACGGAAACAGTGGATTAGACGCATTAATTTGATTGCTTAAGAGTCCGGATCTTTTTTTAACAAGGTGTCGTTGAAAAAACTGAAAACCCCCCTATTGCCTTGATCATCCACTTATAGGCGCAGATTCCTTGAGATCATTTTTTAGACCACTTATTGCACTTGCAGCAAAGCAGTAAGGAAGCGCACCTATCTACGTGCAGTGGCTTGGCGAGCAGCACGGAAAGGGCTTGCTAGACCAGCTCTTTGGCCAAGTGGGCTCCAAACAGAATGGCTGGATTGCGCAATATATTCGTAAGAAAACGAATTTAACTAAATCACCTCGTTTAAATTCAAAAACATACCTCGTACCTCGGCTGAGCTCGCTCTAAATCTTGCAGATCAAATGCGTCTAATCCACTGCTTCCGTAATCCCCCTACGTTGGCGGCTCCATGTC
>JAOXRT010000303.1 GCA_025800365.1 Cellvibrionaceae bacterium
TGCCAAGTATGTGGAGCCTTCTTTCGTACAGGTTGGTGAGGTATATCTAGACCCAGGTCTTCTCACACGCGCTCAGCAACAGCAACTTCTGCAGGAGCTGGATTGTCTTTACAACTTCCTTTAATAATTCACCTGACTAAACTTAGTATCTTCCGAAGATGCTTGTACAACGAGCTCACCAGTTTCCCTGTTGCACTTTGGCGTGAGAACTTGCGAGACAATCAGAAATCCCGATGCTCGAAAAAGGCCTGGACCATCAGTTCGATGTGCTCGCTCAGATATCCGACGCCTCTATCTCGGCGACGAGCCAGCGGTCTGTCGTTTGGCCAGTGCGGAAGTTGGGGAGAAGGTATGTTGTTTGCTCTTCTCTGATCAGGAAGCCTTATTGCCCATCCCTCATTGAGGGCCCATTCCTCTTATAGAATACCAAAGGGTCTCTTAGTGAAATAAAAGGGGGCTTTCAGTCTAATGGCTAACGCGCTCGGAGGGGGGACTCACAATTGAAAGGGGCGGGGTGCTCATATTCTCTCCTACGGGTGTCGGTAAAATTTTTAGCTATCAACGTAACTTTTAGGGTTGCTCGTAAGCGGGTAGAAAATGCTTGAGCCACCCCCAGATTGGTCTCCCTTAGGGCCTTAATTCAAAATTTCTGGCGAGCATCATATCCCCGCCACTTTCACAATGGAATCCCCGCCGGGGATAACGCGCCAACGCTTTCCTCGAAACTGAAGATAGACTGCGAGCAGTCTCTTTCTATCAGTCTGGTTCATCGCGATCCGAAAACATGGGCGCCGGGCGCCATTTTGCGAGTGGCGAGCCGCGAGGAACGAGGGCGCAAGCCCGATAAAAACTACCGCCTCTACCCCAGGTCCCC
>JAOXRT010000003.1 GCA_025800365.1 Cellvibrionaceae bacterium
CACATGCTTGAAAAAAGGCGCTCAACTTCAACAACTCAGCATCAGGGAATTAATGCAACAGTCCCGGTTCGGGGGCTGCTTTTGACGCGATTGTTTCTCTGGCAGTCCTCCCGCTCCAGCACCTCTGTTATGAATGCGTCCCTAGCGTATTTCGGGATTCCCTTGCTTTCTGTTGGTAGCCTCTTCCCTGAAATAAACTTCACTACACCCTTTGTTTTGGTCATGGCAGCAAGTTCGGAAGTCACCGCGAATTCGAACGCTCTGATACTGTCAGCAGCCGAACGTAGCGAGTGGTAGGGTGTCACAGCATGCTCAAAATTCACTATCTTTTCTGATGGCATTCTTTTGCTCTTCAGATAAGAACTGCACGAATTCTCCATCTTCAAATTACGGGGGTTTTCAGAATTTTCCGAGGCAGTCAGTTATATATCCAGTCTAATCTTTGGAAAACAAAATGATTAAGCATAGAACAATTGTTATCAAACTAAACACCAGTGAGAGGTTTTCATAGAAGTTTCCCCAAAGTAAAAGCCCTATGAACGATGATAACGGCACCAAATATGCGCGTTTTTCAGACAAATATCGACCTCGATTTCAAGGATGGTTTGCCGTTATACTTTTGAGATATTGAATTATGCCCCTTATAGACAATTATTCCTCACGTCTGTCTAACAGTGAAATTTCGAAGAAAAATCCTAAAGGGCCAAACGTTACGACAAAAACAGAAATCAAATACCATGGCCCGCCCTGCTCCGCTGGAAACACAAATATTGAAAAGCACACAAGTATATGTGCGCATACATAAGAAATTGCTTTCTTTCGGACAGAATGTTTTGACATTTTCTAGAACTCCGATGACGCTGTAGTGTGCTGGTGCTCACCCCCTTAGCAAAGATCGAACCTATGCAGAACCCCAATCAACTGCACCTGAGCATTTCGAAGGCGCTCCCTTCGCGCTCAGTGTTATATAGGAATGTGGATCATTGTATCCGCACAGTCTTGTTAAGCGGCCTCAGCCCCACCCCAGAGGGAGCTAAGCGTAGTACCTAGGGTCAGGATGCATTCATCCTGACCCTACTTCACATCTTCAAAATCCAAATCAAGAAGGTAGCGAGGTATCGCATATTTTCGGGCTCTTTCCCTCTCGGATTCGCTAAATTTATGTTTGTATGCGTTGCGCCCCATACTTCGAAACAAAAGCCGGAAGACTAAAAAATAGAATGAAAAGAAAGCTGTTGGAATAGCTACATATTCCAAAGCAGGCGCCCTGAGCGTGACGGATAGGGCCGCAATAAGTAGAAAAACGACGGCCAAGATCAGACCCAAGCGCAATCGCCAGCTTGTGCTTCTCTGTTTGAAAATCACTTCTTTCAAACTATTTTCAGCTGCCATTCGGAGTATCCTGTTTTTTTTGCGTTCCCCCGACAGCCCCCATGGGCGGGGGCTGGTCTAAGCGGTGGTGGCAAAGCGAGACGAGACTTAGTTGAGCTGCGTCAGTACACCCGATTGCAGCGCCACCCAAAGCAGCCCCGCGCCCAGCACGCCGCCGATCAGATAGGGCAGCACCAATTGCCACAGCGTCTTGCGTTTGCCGCCAAAGGCCTGCGCTTCGATCCGGGCCAGCAGTGTGGGGGCCGGGGCGCGTGTGGGCAGGTTTTCGGTGAAGGTCACCAGATATTCGTTCCAGGCCACCAGATCCTGCTGCAGATCCGGGCTGCGGGCCAGCGTGTCTTCGAAGGTCTGCCGCTCGTCCTCGGAAAGCAGCCCCAGCGCATATTCT
>JAOXRT010000006.1 GCA_025800365.1 Cellvibrionaceae bacterium
GCTTGGCATTATCACCAAGCTTATGGATATCTCACCACGTCATAAAAAATAAAGCTGGAGACGAACATGAGTACTGAACTACCACAGTGCAAAGAACTGATTGTTGAGCAGCAAGATCATGTTTTGTACATGACCATTAACCGCCCAGAACGCCGCAACGCCATGACCTTAAGCATGGTGTCGGAAATGATGGCGGTATTCGAAGCCCTTAAACCACGTCGCGATATTCGCGCCGTGGTATTTCGTGGCGCTGAAGGTCATTTTTGTGCCGGCGGTGATTTAAAGGATATGTCTGGTGCGGGCGAAGCTGCTGCAGCTGGCGATCCTGATGCCTTTTTTAAATTAAATCGCCACTTCGGCAAGATGATCACCCTTGCTAATCAAATTCCCCAAGTATTAATTACGGCCCTAGAAGGCGCAGTAATGGGTGGTGGTTTTGGCTTGGCATGTATTTCGGATTGGGGCATTGCCCACCCAAGCGCACGTTTTGCCTTGCCAGAAACCAGTATGGGTTTACCGCCAGCACAGATCGCTCCGTTTGTAGCAGCGCGGATTGGTTTAACCCAAGCTCGCCGCTTGGCGCTATTTAATGTGCGCATTAAAGCCGAGGAAGCTAAAGAGCTAGGCATTGTGCACAGTGTTGCCCAAGATGATGCGCATTTTGAAGCGCAAATTGAAGCTGCAGTGCAGCAAGTGAAGCAGTGCGCCCCTGAAGCCAATGCCGTTACCAAAGCCTTGTTATTACGGGTTGGTAAAGAAGACCACGAAGCCCTACTTGATGATGCTGCCCGCAAATTTAGTGATGCAGTGACCCAAGGTGAAGGGCCGGAAGGCACCATGGCTTTTGTCGAAAAGCGCAAGCCAAAGTGGGCTGAGTAAAAGTATATAGACAAACTTTTTATTGAAGCACTGTAAAGAACAACTCACGTAGAGTGAAGATTATGTCTGAACAAAACGCAATTAATACTATCTTGGTGGCAAACCGCGGCGAGATTGCCTGCCGTGTTATTCGCACCGCCAAGTCTTTGGGCTATCGCACTGTAGCGGTCTACTCAGAAGCCGATGCCAATGCCCTGCACGTTCAAGCGGCTGATAAAGCCGTTTGCATTGGCCCTGCTGAAGTCGGCCAATCCTATTTAAATATGCCGGCCATTTTGGATGCCGTTAAGCGCAGCGGCGCTGATGCAGTCCACCCAGGCTATGGCTTTATGTCAGAAAACGCTGAGTTTGCTGATGCCTGTAGCGCCGCTGGTGTTACTTTTATCGGCCCACCGGTAAAAGCTATCGACATGATGGGCAATAAACGCCAAGCAAAATTGGCTATGCTGGAAGCCGGCGTGCCTTGTATTCCGGGTTATAGCGGCAGCGATCAAAGCGACGACACTATGGTGCGCGAAGCTAATGAAATTGGCTACCCAGTAATGATCAAAGCCACCGCCGGTGGTGGTGGTCGCGGAATGCGTATCGCCCATAGCGAAGCCGAAATGCGCGAACTGATTGGTTCAGCTCGCTCTGAAGCGGAAAACGCTTTTGGTAATGGCGAAATTATTTTAGAAAAAGCCATTGTTGAGCCACGCCATATTGAAATTCAAGTGTTTGCTGACAAGCATGGCAACTGTGTTTACCTAGGTGAGCGTGACTGCTCTATCCAGCGTCGCCACCAAAAGGTTGTGGAAGAAGCTCCCTCTCCTTTCGTTACGCCTGAGTTGCGTAAAGCCATGGGTGAAGCGGCGGTTCGAACCGCACAAGCTTGTGACTATGTTGGAGCGGGTACAGTAGAGTTCCTAGTAGACCACGAGCGCAACTTCTACTTCCTAGAGATGAATACACGTTTGCAGGTTGAGCACCCGGTTACCGAATTAATTACTGGCACCGATTTGGTAGCTTGGCAAATTAAAGTAGCGGCCGGTGAAACACTACCGAAGAGCCAAGACGAGATTCAGCTGAATGGCCATGCCATGGAAGTTCGCTTATACGCTGAAGATCCGCGCCAAAACTTCCTGCCGCAAACCGGTGATGTTGCTCTATGGCGTCAAGCCGATGGCGATGGCCTGCGCTGTGATCATATGTTGGCTGACGGTCAAACCGTATCACCTCATTATGACCCTATGCTAGCTAAGATGATTGCTTGGGGCGAAGATCGCGCCGACGCCACCCGCCGCCTAAAGCGCATGCTAGAAGATTCCGTATTGTTTGGTGTTGAAAATAACCGCCACTTCTTAGCCAAAGTTATTGATAACAACATCTTTAAAGCCGGCGGTGCAACCACCGCTTTCTTGGCAGATCATTTTGCTGAAGATGCTAGTATGCAAGCTCTTAATGCGAGCAGCGAAGATTGGGCGTTGGCCAGCATGATTTTATCGGCCAGCAATAGTGCACAACACGATAGCCGCTCAAACTGGAGTAGCTTTGAGCATCACAGTGGCAACTACAAGCTACGCCAAGCTGAAAATATTGCCGATGTTACTCTGCGCAGCAATAGCCGTGGCAGCACCATCGCCGGTGAAGTAGTGATCCTACAAGCCGAGCAAGAAGCCGCAACGGTTAACAATCTAGAGCTAATCAGTATCGAAGATAACCGTGCCTTGTTTAGCCGCGACGGCGTGCAACAAAGCTGCTGGTTTGCGGTAGAAAGCGGTAACTTATATTTGGCCAGTGACAATGGCGATTTGTATTTTGAAGATATCTCACGCTTACCTGCTCTAGGTGCTGACCAAGCAGGCTCGGGGCAAATTAAGGCAGTAATGGACGGCGCTATCGTCGACATTAAAGCCAATGTAGGTGACAGCGTTCAAAAAGGTGACTTGATCATGGTAATGGAAGCCATGAAGATGGAACACCCCATGAAAGCCGATGTCGATGGAGTAATAACCAGCATTAATGTTCAGGCTGGCGATCAGGTGAAATCCAAACAATTACTGGCTGAAGTTCAGCCCAATGAAGAGTAAGGAGCAAGGTCACCATGTCGAATCTAAAAGGTAAAACGATTTTTATCACCGGCGCTAGCCGGGGCATTGGCCGCGAGATCGCCTTACGAGCTGCCAAAGATGGCGCCAATATTGTCATCGCTGCAAAAAGTGATGAGCCGCACCCAAAGCTACCAGGCACTATTCATACGGTAGCCGAGGAAGTGCGTGCGGCTGGCGGCCAAGCTTTAGCCTTAAAAGTTGATGTACGCGACGAAGCCCTAATCAATGAAGCGATGGATAAAGCCGTCGCTGAATTTGGTGGTATCGATGCACTAATCAATAATGCTAGCGCGATCAACCTAACGAATGTGCAAGCCACTGAGTCAAAGCGCTTCGATTTAATGCATAGCATTAATACCCGAGGCACCCTACTTTGCTCAAAAGCGGCTATTCCTCATTTAAAGAAATCCGATAACGGTCACATCATTACCTTGTCGCCACCGATTAATTTAAATAAGCATTGGCTAGGCGGGCATATTCCTTATACCGTGACTAAATACTCCATGTCACTAATGACATTGGGTATCGCCGAAGAACTACGCGCTGATGGTGTAGCGGCTAACTGTCTATGGCCTAAAACCACTATCGCAACAGCGGCGGTAGAGTTTGCCATCGATAACAGCCTACTTGCCAAATCTCGCACACCGGAGATTATGGCCGATGCCGCTTATGAAATTCTTATCAGTGACAGCAAGCAACTAAGCGGCGAGACGATCATTGATGAAGATATTCTACGCGAACGTGGTTATGAAGATTTCAATAAATATTTGAATGACCCAGAGTGTACCGATCTATTTATGGATCTATTTGTAGACGCTTAAGTAATTTCTTTTGCAGGCTACAAAACAAAACCCGAGCGTTTAATGGCGCTCGGGCTTTTTGCTTTTAACAGATGTTGCTCGAACTGTGAAAAGTTAGAAAAGACAAATACATATAATAACGGAGCCAAACGCGATGACCGACAGCAGCCTAAACCAAAATATCATTGAACGCGTCGCCATGGGCGATATGCTACGCCGCCGCAGCCGTGATAGTGGCGATCAACTGGCACTAGTTGATTTCCTAGGTGGTGAGCGACGCGAATATACCTTTGCTCAGCTTAACAGCCGAGTAAACCAAATGGCCCACGGCCTGATAGCTAAAGGCATTAAGCAAGGTGAAAAGCTTGCCTTAGTTTCCAGTAACCGTAGCGATATGGTTGTTACCTACTTTGCCTGTTATAAACTTGGCGTTGTGGTTGTGCCCATTAACTTTATGCAGGGTGCCGATGATATTCGTTACAACCTGGAGCACAGCGAAACCGTTGCCGTGGTTTACGAAGATATTCTAGCCGATATCATTCGCCCAGCAATGGCAGGCAATGATGCGATCCGCTTAAGCGTACAAATCGGTGCCGAACAGGGTGATGCCGATTGCAGTATGGATGCCTTGATTGACGGTCAAAGCGAAGCGGAAATTCTTGATCGCGTGATCAATGATCGCGACACCGCCCATATGATTTATACCTCAGGCACCACATCTCGCCCCAAGGCCGTAGAAACTTCTCACCTAGCCTTGATGATTGCCGCATTAACCGGTGCGCTAGAACTTGAAGTAAAAGAAGGCGGCTGTATGCTGCTCATCTTGCCACTGTTCCACTGTGCTGCACTATCCATGTCATTCCCAACCCTGCTACGTCGTGGCAGCATCGTTATTCATAGCAGCTTTGATCCAGCGGCCGCTTTGGATGCCATCGAAAAAGACAAGGTAGATAACGCCACACTGTTGCCAATGATGTGGAACGCCCTTACCGCTTACCCGGGTGTGGAAGAACGCGATCTTTCTTCATTTGATTTGGGCATTTACGCCATGGCCCCAATGGATGCCAAGAGCTTGCAAAGAGTACGTGATGTATTCGGCTGTAAAATGCATCTCGGTAGCGGCCAAACCGAATTTGCCCCAGCCGCTTGCTTGTTCCTAGATAAAAGCCCTACCGAATTTGGTGAGGGTAATTACTGGGGTAAGCCGGTAGCGACAGTTGAGCAAGCTGTTATCGATGACGAAGGCAATGAAGTAGCACAAGGTGAAATCGGCGAAATCGTATGGCGCGGTGCTCAGGCCATGAGCGGTTACTATAAAAACCCAGAAGCTTCAGCCGAAGCGAGCCAATTTGGCTGGCATCACAGTGGCGATTTAGGTTTGATCGATAAAGAAGGTCAATTGCTGTTTGTGGATCGCAAAAAAGACACCATTAAATCCGGTGGCGAGAATGTATCTTCCATGAAGGTTGAGCAGTCGCTGCTATCGTTTGGTGGCATTATGCAGGCCGCCGCATTTGGTGTGCCTCATCCTCACTGGGGCGAAGCCGTGTGCGCCTGTGTTGTACCAAGTGGCGAGAAAGAATTGGATGAAGAAGCCATTATTAATCACTGTAAGCAGGAGCTAGGTGGCTTTGAAGTACCGAAGAAAGTCTTTATCGCCGAAGCCCTACCAATGACAGGAACAGGCAAAGTCAGAAAAGTAGAGCTGCGCCAGATGCATCAAAATCTATTCTCCTAATACCTAACGGGGTCAGAACCCAAAAGGTTCTGACCCCACATCGAAGCCTCCTCACTCAAAACCACCGCTCAACTTTCACACCAACATCAAGCCAAACCAACATCAAGCCAAACCCAGCAAGCTTCGACAGATCCCAATACAGCACAAACAAAAACGGCCCCGAAACCGGGGTCAGAACCCAAGGGTTCTGACCCCATATCGGAGCCGCTTTTCTTAAAGCCAGAAGCGATAGCTTCTGGCTCCTATATCATTTGGCCAACTGACGCTCGCCATAGAAGGCATCGATCAAACCGCCAACTTCAACGTTCTCGGCAATCGCTTGAGCATCCAAGGTCGCTTTAACCGCCGCGATATCTTCTTCAGTAGCCGAAGCATAACGCTCACCAGAGGTTACGATACCGTAGAAACGGCCATCGCAATCACCCAAATTAACGTACAAATCACGAGAACCAATCACTTCAACCAATGCATCGAAGAACTGATCGTATTCTTCCTGAGACGCTTCTTTAACATCACAAGCAAACTCAAAACCCTGGATGGCAAACTCATCCAAGTACAATTTCTTACGCAAACGACGGTTGCGCTTTGGGGCATCACTCATCTTACTGACCTTTCTAAAAAATAAACCTGTACAGCACTTCAGCCCTAGCCTAGGCCCTATACCTTGAAAATCGGCGCCATTATAACCAAGTTGCTAGAAGATTGTTGCCTCTGCCTGATGAAACCCTATATCTTGCCGCTACAGCCCCCTCTGAGCTTATAAAGCCCTTAAATCAAGCCTGCCCCCCAACGAATCTTAGGAAGCCGTTTTCCAAGCTGGACATTTGCCAGCTCGGCAAGTAAAAAGAGTCCACACTAACTATAAAAGCTCTATTCTTATGCTAGAACTCAACTCCGCCGTCATTATCACATTTGTGCTGTATTTGGCCGTCATTCTCGGTATTGGCATCTACGCTTGGCTTAAAACCCGCAATGCTAGCGATTACTTTTTAGGCGGGCGTAATCTATCGCCTTTTGTTGCCGCTATCAGTGCTGGCGCCTCAGATATGAGTGGCTGGGTGCTTCTTGGGCTACCCGGGGCTGCCTACCTATCTGGCCTAGATAATCTCTGGATTGCCCTTGGTTTGTTAATCGGCGTGGCAGCTAACTGGATGCTATGCGCCAAGCCATTACGACAAGCCAGCCAAGAGCTGGATGTTGTGACCCTACCAAAATATTTACAGCAAAAATTTGATCCAAACGGACGCGTTCTACAGGCGATTGCCTCTATCTTTATTTTATTGTTCTTCTTGTTTTATGTCGCAGCCGGACTGATCGGTGGCGGCAAACTGTTTGAAGCGGTATTTGGTTTAGACTATTACTGGGCCGTTATTGTAGGCACCGCCATCGTTATCTTTTATACCTTGTTTGGAGGTTTCTTAGCGGTTTCCTGGACGGATGTATTCCAAGGTTTGCTGATGTCTGCGGCACTGTTAATGGTGCCCATCGCGGTTATGAATAATGCGGGTGGTATTGATCCTTTCTTTGCCGAGATCGATAAAATTAACCCGAATATGTTGAACCCTTGGACTGATAAAAACGGTGAGGCATTAAGCGCTATCGCCATTATTAGTTTAATGGGTTGGGGCCTAGGTTATTTCGGTCAACCTCATATTTTGGCTCGCTTTAAAGCTATCGCCTCTGCAGATCAGGTGAAAAGTGCCACTAGCATTGCCTTAGTGTGGACCTTCTTTATCTTTGTAGGCGCTATTCTTATTGGCCTTGCCGGTAATGTTCAATTCGCCACGCCGATTGAAGATAGCGAAAAAATCTTTATGGCTTTGGTTAGCGCCCTCTTCCATCCTTTTGTTGCCGGAATCTTGTTAGCGGCGATCTTAGCGGCGATTATGAGTACAGTGGATTCCCAGTTGTTAGTGAGCTCTTCTGCGCTGGCTGAAGATCTCTATCCAGTGATCCGAAAAGAGCCACTGAGCCCAGAGCAGCGTTTACGTATCGGGCAATATGCCGTGGCGGGCTTATCTATCTTGGCAGTTCTATTGGCGATGGATAAAAACAGCAAAGTATTGGATGTGGTGTCTTATGCTTGGGCTGGCCTAGGCGCCTCTTTAGGCCCGGCTATTTTGTTGAGCCTGTATTGGAAAGGCATGAACAAACACGGTGCTTTAGCGGGTGTTATTGTTGGTGGTTTAACGGTAATTATTTGGGCTCAGTTTAAGCAAGATTTATGGGGCTTGTATGAATTAATCCCAGCGTTTGTATTTTCATTTATCAGTATCTTGCTAGTAAGCCGCGCTACTTCAAAATAAACGGCAGCGGCGAAAACCACGCCGCCGGCCGGGCTCGGAGCCCTGCAGGTTCTGACCCCAAAGTTTGTTGAATTACTTCAGGGGTCGGAGCCTTGTAGGCTCTGACCCCACTTCGGAGCCGCGAGCTTTAACCCCT
>JAOXRT010000017.1 GCA_025800365.1 Cellvibrionaceae bacterium
TAAAAAGGCAAAAGAAGTGCTCAGCCAAACAGAAGGCTATATGGGCGCAGATGGCCGCAGACAAGAATTTGAGACTGAATTGGATCGGGTGTACGCCTTATTCGATTTGGGGGAGAACACCCGCGCCAAACAATGCCTCAATGAGCTGGTAAGACTCTACGAAAAAGATCAAAAAGCATTAGAAAAACTCGATGTGCTTCTGGATGAGCCTCTTAGTGAAGAGAACCGAGCGAAGGTTAAGGATATTAACCGTGAAGGGATTAGCTTTTATAAGAATCACCTTTACGAAGATGCAATCAATTGCTTTGTGCAAGCACGGCAGTTATTCCCTAATCACGTAGGTATTATGCTCAACCTAGTGCAGGCCTATACAGGGCATATTAAGGCCTTTGGCTTTAGCACGGAGAGAATGCAACACTGTGAAAAAGTGCTGCAAGCGGCGGAAGCTAGAATCGAAATGGATAATCCTCAATTTGAGCGTTTCAGGCAGTTACGTGATATTTGCCGTTCAATCAGTCAGGGTAGCCATCGGGCTTCATTTGAATAAAACAGTATAAGGGCCCTCAGTGATACAGGATCTACACATGAGTAATGATAATATTAGTTTTCCTCAGGTTTTAGCGGCCAGTGTGCAGGATATGAAAAGTTCCTTAAGCATGCTGCTGAGCTCGCTTGATGTGATTACTGATCTTCAGGAAAACCTTGGCGATACTCAAAAGCAAACTCATGCGACGTTGCATTATGAGGCGGCTAGGCTCAATACTGAAATTTTTCAACTTCAGATTTTTCACAAGCTTTCTAATAATGATCTGGTTCCTCAAATCGATGAGCACTATTTGATTGATATCTTGCAGGAACAATTGGCTAATTGTGATTCTCTTTTGCAGATTCGAGGCGTTGAGGTGGAGTTGGAGTGCGATGAGGACTTCAATTGGTATTTTGATAGCGAGCTGATTGCTTCATTGATTTACAAAACACTGGTGAATTGCGCGCGTTATAGTCAAGGTCGTATTAAACTATCGGCGATAGAAGACGAAGGGCAGTTACTTATTTCGATTTCAGATGACGGCAGTGGCTACCCAAAATTTATGCTGGAGCAGGCCCAGTTGCAAAAACTACCTGAACAATTTAATAGTACACAGCTTGATTTCTTTTGCAGTCGAAGAATTGCAGAGCTACACACTAAACAGGGTGATTGTGGTAGCTTAAGTATTGCTAATGGCGGCGCCTATGGAGGAGGCCTGTTTCAGGTACGCTTGCCTTAAAGCAAACTTTCTCAAACAAAAAATAGCTGCCAATGGCAGCTATTTTTTTGCTCTCACTTTTGCTCTAAGCTTTAAGTATTGCGCAATTAAACTTTGTGGGCTTCAAGCTGAGCTCTGATGTCATCAGGAATAGGGCTGGCCTTTTGGAGCTCATAGTCAAAATGAACCAGAACGGCTTTACCCTTGGCGATGACCTGACCATCTTGCTCGGCAATTTGAATCACTTCAAATGAAGAATTTCCGATCTTGCCTAATCCCGTTTGAATACTCACGCTCTTACCGATAAAGGTCTGGGCTGTGTGGTCGATTTCCTGCCTTGCTAAAATCAAGGTCCAATTGTGTACATCCATTTCTGGGTTGAAGATTTTAAATACGGGCGTACGAGCATCTTCAAACCAAATCGGGAAAATCGTATTGCTTATGTGGCCAAGTGCATCCGTCTCAGCAAAGCGCGGCTCTAGTTGATGAATAAACATTGGGGTTCCTACTGCTTGATGGTGAGCTTGCGCCCGCTAGGCGGGCGCTTACTTATCTGTTAGCTATTTATTAAAGGTTGATAATTTCTAAGCCAAGTTGAGTGGCGGTCTCTTCGCCAGCTGGCGGGCAGATAACAACGGTAGAGGCCCGCTCGGGTTTTAAATAACTTTGGGCTACGCGCTGCAAATCGGCAATCGTTACTTTTAATATACGCTGTCTGAAGTCCTCGCGGACCTCAGGGCTGCGGCCATGAAGTCGAGCATGAAAATCCTGTTTGGCTTCGCCCGCAGGTGAACTTGGCTTATCGATAGCGCTAATCACACCTAGAATGGCTTCTTCCAGCGCCTGCTCATCGTGCTCCGTGTTGGCAAGCCAGTCGAGCGCCTTATTAAAGTCATCCAATGTTTCGCTAAAACGAGGATCGCGATAAGAATAGAATCTAAACGATGCGATATTGTTATCCTGGCTGGCGCCACCACCGTAAGCACCACCTTGTTCGCGGATGGCTCTATGCAAAAAGCCATTACGCAGAAAACCACCCAACACAGATAGCGCTGCCGCATCTTGATGGCCGGATGCAACGGTTGGGTAGGCTTTCGCACAGAAGTTAACTTGGGTGTTAGTCGTCCAAGCTTGCTGAATGCGTGAATCCTGTTTAGCAAGAGACAGAGAGCTATTCCCCGCCTCTTGATGTTTTGGCCATAGTGCTTGCAAATTATCGCTAAGTGAAGCCAAGGAATCCTTTTCGCTAACCAGTAGGTATTGCTTACTAGCAGCGAGAACTTTTTTATGGATCTCTTGTAATCGGGCAGCAAATAGCTTCAAGGCCGCTTCGTCGGCAAAGCTATCATCCAAGTTTTTAATTGCTTGAATACCGGCTAAACCCGTTAGGCGATGGGTTAAATTAGCGCAAGGACTAATACCAGCACTGGCGGCTGTCATAGCCAAGCTATGCCCGTTGCCGGTTACGCTTTGTTGCATACGCGCTCTCGCATGCGCCACGAGTTCTTGTAGTCGCTGCAGCTCATCAAAGCGAACATTTTGTAAGGTGTCCAACATCAACTCGCAAAGAGCCTTATGGTTTCTACTTAAAGCCTTGGCAGACAAAGTGATATAAGCATTAATCTCTTGGCTATCATTGACTGTACCGCGCACGCTAGAAAACGCTGACATAGAACCGACGATCTGTGACTGCTTCATTTGGCTTTGCAAATAATCCAGCTCTCCAACGCCTAACTCGGTAAGCGCCATGCAGTAGTATGGCAACAAAGAAATTAGCTCTTCATCCAACTGTGGGGTTTGAATAATTATTTGTTGATACACCAAGCCATTGGTACCGGCTGCGTAGCGGTTATAGGGTAGGTCGCCAATAGTGTCTTTGATGGGGCTTGGATATTGGCTGCTAGCAGGAACATCAGCAATGCCTACTTTCGGTAAAATCGATGCATCATCTTGTTGGTTCTGACGCTCTAATAAGGCAAGGCTCTGATCGATAATCGCCTGCTTTTCTTCTTCGTTTAGTTGAGCTTTGATGTCCGCAAGTTTCTGCTTTTCAGCTTCAAGCTCTTGCTGCGCCAACTTCGGGTCAGGTGACATGGTGAGAGTGACACGATGTTGATTATCCAACAGCAAGCGACGCGCTAAGTTCTGTACGAAGTCGGCTTGCTCTGCCTTTGCTCTAAGCTCGGCAAGTGCTGGCTCAAGATTTAATAGCGCCAGTACATCGCCACGGTGGGTGGCCGCAGTAAGCCCCGTTAAAATTAACTGCAAGCCATAGGGGTAGCTATCACCGCCAATCTCACGTTGTTGCAGCTCTAATTGATGTAAGGAAGCCTCAACCTGCTCTTGTGGTAGACCGTTTTCAGCGAGCTGACGTAAAACATTCATCACCAAATCTTCAAGGGCTTGGGTCTGCTCTGGGTTGCTGCCTTCGATACCACAGCAGAAACTCAGTTCAAATTGGGAATCATCGAGTCCGCAAAGCGGAGACGGCGCACTGCCAAGATCAGTCGTTTCCAAAGCTTGCTGCAAAGGCGAGGCACTGTTATCAAACAATAAACTCGACAGTAACTGGGCTTCGAGTGTGGCCGCAAGATCGGTACTTTTGCCAAGCAGCCAGCTCATTACGATATGGGTTTTATCATTTAGATCGGCTTCTGGATCATCTAAGGGGTAGCTGGCCTGACTGTGCTGCGGGCTATTGTAGCGTTGCTCCGGCGGCACCGAGATGGTTTTGTCTAAGGAGCTGAACTGACTCAAGGCTTGTTGCTCAAACTTCTCTTGCAGCTCTTGAGCTGGGATATCACCAAAGGTCATGAAAATGGCATTACTCGGGTGATAGTGGCTCTGGTAGAAGGCTTGCAGCTCTTCATAGCTAAGCTCGGTAATCTTGGCCGGGTCACCACCTGAATTATGATGATAGGTGGTAGTTGGGTATAACTTTTCACAGAGCGTATGCCACAGCTGTGATGGAATGGAGCTCATCGCGCCTTTCATTTCATTGTAAACCACGCCCTTGTAGACCAAATCACTGTCGGCGTTTTGGGTTTCTTCGAATTCAAGACGGTGCCCTTCTTGGGCAAAATCCAATGGGTCAAGACGTGAGAAAAATACCGCGTCGAGGTAAACGTCTAATAAATTATCGAAGTCTTTGCGGTTTTGGCTGGCAAAGGGGTAGGCCGTCCAGTCTGAACTGGTAAACGCGTTCATAAAAGTGTTGAGCGAGCGGCGGATCATCATGAAAAATGGATCGCGCACCGGGTACTTCTTACTTCCACATAAAGCGGTGTGTTCAAGTATGTGGGCGACACCGGTTGAATCTTCGGGAACTGTGCGCAGAGCCACCAAGAAAACGTTTTCACTATTGTCGGCTTCGATGTGAATATGTTGGGCACCGGTGACCTTGTGGCGGTATTCGTGGACAACAATATTTAATGAATCCACGGCTTCGCTGCGGATCATTTCAAAGCTCGGGTGGGGCAATTGGCTCATGCAAACCTCATATGTGACGCCAATAAATGGCGATATTCCGTAAAACCAGCATTCTAGCGGTTTTGGCGGATAAGTGGGAGTGGCGATAGCCGCAAGCTTAGCTATCGCTTAGTCGTCAGCGGTACTGAATATTGGGAATTTTATTGCGCCTGTACCATGGCTAAGATGCTGGGCCAGGCGGCTTCTAACAAGGCGCCCTGAGCACTGGCATTTGGGTGAATACCGTCAGATTGCATTGCATCTGGCTTTACCGCGACGGATTCCAAGAAGGTAGGCACCAAACTGACATTGTACTTTTCAGCCAATTCAGGGAAGGCTTCGCTAAATAGGCGGGTGTAACGCTTACCGTAATTGGGAGGGATTTGCATGCCAATGAGGACTACTTGAGCTTTTGCAGCTTGGCTTTGTTCAATAATGCTGGCTAGATTGGCCTTCATTTTACCTATCGGATAGCCCCTCAAACCGTCGTTTCCGCCGAGCTCGACGATTACCCAGCGGGGGCTGTATTTCTCAATCAGTGCGGGCATTCTAGCGAGGCCGCCGGCGGTCGTTTCGCCGCTGATACTCGCATTAACGGTGCCAACATCGTATTGCTGTAACTTTTCCTCTAACAGTGCGACCCAGCCTTCTTCGGGCTTCATGCCATAGGCAGCACTGATGCTGTCCCCTAGTACCAATAGATTTTGTGTTTGGGGGCTGGCTTTATCGGCCAAGGTCAGTTGACTGACCATCAAGGCAATCAGTAGGCAAATGCTGTGCGCTATTTTCATTTTATCTCGCATGCTTGGCAATTTATCGGTTTGAGCAGTCTTTATTCTAAAATCATGTTGAAATCCTAGCCAGTACCCTTGGGTAAAGTAGTGTGAACCATCTTGCTTGCAAGGGATCTGCTGCCAGAATACCTTAGTGCCGACAGGCCCTATATAACGTTAACTATAAGAGAATTGTACATGTTAAAGGTTACCGAACTTGGAAAGGTTGTGAGTACAGCCGCTGGAGATTTGGAGATACTGCAAGAAATCTCCTTTGGGCTGGCAAAAGGTGAAAGCCTGGCGATTGTTGGAGCTTCCGGTTCGGGTAAATCAACCTTATTAGGTATTCTCGCCGGTTTAGATACGGCCAGTCATGGTGATGTTGAGTTGGCAGGGCAAAGTATGCGTTCCCTTGATGAAGAAGGTCGAGCAGCGCTTCGGGCGGAATATGTAGGCTTTGTGTTTCAATCCTTTCAGCTTTTACCTGGGCTATCAGCCTTAGAAAACGTTATGTTGCCCTTAGAGTTGCATGGCCATCAGGATGCTCAGCAGCAAGCCGAAAAGTTTCTTCAGCGAGTTGGCTTGGAGCATCGCTTGAACCATTACCCCAAGCAGCTATCTGGTGGAGAGCAACAACGTGTTGCCATTGCACGTGCTTTTGCCAATGAGCCGACGATTTTATTTGCCGACGAGCCTACCGGTAATCTCGATGCTAAAACCGGCTCCACCATCATTGAACTGTTGTTTGAATTGAACCAGGAGCAGGGCACTACCTTGGTTCTGGTGACCCACGAAGAACGCCTAGCCGCTCGCTGTGAGCGCCGCATTACTTTGGAAGCTGGCCGCCTTGAAGTAACTGACGCTGCAGCGGAGGCCGTGCCATGTTGAGTTTGAAGCTACTCTGGCGCAATTGGCGCAGTGGTGAGCTTCGATTATTGGCGGCTGCTTTGCTACTGGCCGTGGCTGTTGTCAGTGCGATCGCCATTTTCACGCAACGCTTAGAAGGAGCTTTGATAAAACAAAGCAATACCTTTCTAGGTGCTGATCGGGTAGTGCGCTCATCCCGCCAATTACCTCCTGCCTGGTACGACAGCGCCGAAAAAGCCGGTTTACAACAGGCTCAAACACTCAGTTTTAACTCCATGAGCTTTGCTGGCGATGCGATGTATTTGGCTGACATCAAAGCGGTGAGCGATGCTTATCCATTGCTGGGTGAGCTGGAAATCAGTGAAGAGCCTTTTAATCAGCAAAGCGACTCCCTGCAAAAGATTAAATCAGGCCCACCTAGAGGTGAGGTTTGGGTAGATTCACGTTTATTGCCGCTGTTAGGTATCGAGCTAGGTGGCCAGCTATTTATTGGTGAAGCTGAATTTACCGCCAGTAAGGTTATCGTTCGCGAGCCTGATCGCGGAGATAGTTTAAGCTTATTGGGTACACGCATCATGATGCATATCGATGATGTGCCCGCGACTGAGGTTATTCAGCCTGGAAGTCGCATCCGTTATAACTGGCTTCTCGCTGGAGAAGAGGCAGTATTGACGTCTTTTTTGGATTCCGCCAAAGAGCAGTTTAGTTCTCACGAACGTATTATCGATTTGCAATCTTCGCAGCGTGGTTTGGCGCGAACCTTAGACAGGGGCAAGCAATTTTTAGGCTTGGCGGCGATGATAGGTTTGTTACTCGCGGGCCTTGCGATAGCGATCGCCGCACAGCAGTTTGCTAGGCGACATACGGATCAAGTAGCACTGCTAAAAAGCTTAGGTGCCGGTGCTAATAAAATCCGTAGCTTGTATGCAAAACAGTTATTTGTTTTAGCGCTTATTGCCTCTGTTGGTGGACTGTTATTAGGTGAGCTATTGCAGCGTTTAATTGCTTCGGTAGTAAGCTCAATGTATCCATTGGATTTAGCCTTTGCTGGACTATTGCCATATGGCTTGGGGCTGTTTACAGGTTTACTGTGTTTACTGTGTTTTGCTCTGCCGCCCTTGTGGAATTTGCCCACGATTCCTCCTATCCGTGTTTTGCGTCGAGATATTCATATAGCCAGTGTGTCTAGCTTTTGGCAGGCGGCACTAGGAATTATTGCGGTCTTTATTTTGGTCGCTGTCTACAGCCAAGATTTAATCTTAACCGCTGTGGTCATGTTAGGCTTTTTTGCGTTACTCAGCTTGGCCGCCTTGATTGCTTTACTTATGTTGAAGTTAGGTAGGGCTTGGGGCAGCCGAAGTGGCAGCAGTTGGCGATTAGCTTGGGCGAGCCTATTACGTCATAGAGGCCAGACGGTTGCACAAATTTTAGTATTCGCCACGGCCATTATGCTGTTGCTAGTGATTTTTGTTGTTCGCACCAGTTTGATTGAAGAATGGCGATACAAGCTGCCAGAGAAAGCACCAAACCACTTTTTGGTGAATATTGCCCAGCATGAGGTTGAGCCCATCAAACAATTGTTCGCTGATGAGCAATTGGAATTGCAAGGCCTATTTCCAATGGTTAGAGCACGCTTGGTGGAGATCAATAACAGCAAGCCTGGCGATAAAGTGAAAGAACAGGCTGAAGTGATGAATCGCGAAGCCAATCTAAGCTGGACTGACACTTTGCCGGATGATAATCAAATCTTAGAAGGAAAGTGGTGGCCCCAGCTGGAGTTAGACGGCAAAAAGCACTTTGTGTCGGTAGAGAAAGAAATTGCCCAAAGACTAAAGCTTAAACTGGGTGATCAGCTGAAGTTTAGTGTTGGCGGCTTGGCTTTAGAAGCGGAGGTGAGCAGCATTCGATCCTTAGAGTGGGATAGTATGCGTCCTAACTTTTACTTCCTTTTCTCTCCAGGTGCCCTAGATAGCTATGCGCCGACCTATCTCAGTAGCGTTTATATTCCGGCCCAACAAAAGCCAGTAATCAACAAGCTATTGCGCCAATCACCAACGGTATTAGTGGTGGAGCTGGATCTGGTTATTGAACAGATTCAGAACTTAACGGCGCAGGTGAGTGATGGTGTAGAGCTGGTCTTGGTGCTGGTGTTACTTGCCGGCGTAATGGTTCTGCTAGCCGCAGTAAATGCCAGCATGGATTACCGCTTACAAGAGGCTGGAATTTTACGTGCTCTAGGCAGCAGCCGGCGTAGGATTCTAGGCAGCACCGCCCTAGAGTTTATCTGCTTAGGGGCGCTAGCAGGCTTGCTTGCCATGATTGGTGCCGAGTTGCTGCTATTGGCCATGCAGCAATGGGTATTGGAAACCCCGCTACAGGCTCACCCTGAGCTGTGGCTAGCTGGCCCCTTAATTGGCGCCATCATCGTTTGTTCTATGGGACTTTGGGCAAGCCGTAAAGTCGTCACGGCCCCGCCCATGCAAGTTTTACGAGAACTTGCTTAAGAACGGAGTTGTGCGTCATTATTCGACAATGCCTTACTGACAGCTGTTGACAGGGGGCTGTTGAATAATGGCCGCTCACTTAAGGCACCTCTGAATAATGCAGATTAGCTCAGCGGAGCCTTAAATTAAGCAATCCCAATAATAGGATTATTGGGTAGACGAGGATAACTTGATGATCAAACTGTATGGCTTTGGAAGCGCTTTTGGAATGCCGGACCCGTCTTCTTTTGTACTGAAAATGGACTGCTATATGCGCATGGCCAATATCGATTTTGAGCGGGTAGACGGACAAGAGTACTTACGCAAAGCGCCAAAAGGGAAACTGCCGTACATTAATTGGGATGGCAAAGTCATTGCTGACTCTCAAGCTATTATCAATGCGCTGGATGAACATTATGACTCCCCATTAGAAGCGCAGCTTAGTGAAGATCAAAAAGCTCAATCTTATTTGCTGACCAAATCCTTAGACGAAAATTTGTATTGGTGTTTGGTGCATTCGCGTTGGATTCGTGAAGACGGTTGGCCGGCTACCAAAGAGGCTTTGTTTTCTTCTTTGCCAGCACCTTTGTCAAGCTTAGTACCTATTATCGTTCGCCGTGGTATTCGTAAAACCTTGAACCAGCAGGGTTTGGGGCGCCATAGCGAAGAAGAAATCTTATCAATCGCTAAGCAATCTATTGATGCTTTGGCTGTTCTATTGGGAGACAAGCCGTATTTCTTTGGAGAGACACCCAGTAATTTTGATGCAACGGCCTTTGGATTGTTAGCGCAGCTTGTGTTGTCGAATAGTGAAACGGCGATATCACCTTATGCCAAAGCCCATGCTAATTTAGTGGCGTATAGTGATCGAATTGCAAAAGCCTATTACCAAGAGGCTTTTTAAAGCCTTGTAGGGGCAGAGCTGTTAGAATTGCAGGCGGGCAGGCAAGTAAGAAGAGTGTAGCGTGGGAATTGAGTTAGAGTTTATAGCAAGGGTTCGCTCCCCTTATGTCGAAAAGTTCGCTATCCCCCGTCAACCTGGCCTGGCCCCTGGAATTCGATCCCGCATCGAACTAATTGGTGAGTATGCCCAAGCTGATTGCTTGCAGGGTTTAGAACAGTGTAGCCACATCTGGCTGCAGTTTATCTTTCATGAAAGCCGAGATACCCCCTGGAGGCCAAAAGTGCGACCACCTAGGCTGGGGGGGAATCGAAGCATGGGGGTGTTTGCGACGCGCTCTCCTGTGCGCCCTAATCCAATTGGTCTATCGGTTGCGAAGATCGAAAGTATTGATTTTCAAAATCCTGCCATTGAAGTTTCGGGGCTAGATCTATTGGATCAAACTCCTATCCTCGATATCAAACCCTATGTTCCTTATGCTGACGCAATAACGGCAGCACTCAACGACTTTGCCACAGAGCCTCCTGCTAAATTAGACGTTAGCTTTTCTGTACATGCTGCTAATGTTCTTGAAAAGTTGGCTGACGATAGTTTGAAAGAAATCATTACTCAATTATTAGCGCAGGACCCAAGGCCTGCGTATCAGCGAGGCCAGGCCGGTGATCGCGAATATGGTGTAAAGCTTCGCCCATTACTCTCGGAAGAAAGCTTTAATATTCGATGGGTTTATAGGCTTACTGAAAGTGGGTTAGAGCAAATAAACGTTTTTTCTATCGATAGAATTTAGCCCTTGCTTGATAAATAAGGCCACTGCTGCCAAGTACCTATCGCATAGGCAAGACCATAAAAGGTGCAGATGGCTGAACTCCAAATCCAAAAGGAGCTTTGAAACTCTGTGTTGAACGGCGCGATAAACAGAACCGATAGGCCGCGCAACAAATAGATTGTAGTAATCACTACAAGGGCGGTTCTGATTAAGGGCAGTCGCGGAGCCCTACCCGCGGCTGATAATGCATAACCCCCCCAGCTGAACAAAACGGTGGCGATCCCTATAGTGATTAGGGTGGGTTGTAATTCACCGGCTTCGGCCATTTTTGCCATAGCTTCGCCTGCGCCAAAGAAACGATACCAATCTGGCCCTCCAACAATAATAGCGATATGCAATGCCGCCGCTATTAAGCTTAAAACTGCAGCTATAAGTAGAAATTTATTACTGGGTAATTGGGCTTGCATAGTATCTCGATCCTAATAGGAATGAATGGTCGATTATCCCGTTCTTAATGAATTTTCTCTATTTTCGGTATCTCAACTGTACAGATTCGTTTTAGCGACTAAACTGTGATGGCGTATTTTGTGGCCAGAGGTATTCAGGGCTTTGCTAGCGAATCAGACTTATGAGTACATCAAGGCCCTGGGTTAATATTGTTCTATTTATATTTTGCTCAATTTTTGTGCGGTTTGTTTATGCAGACTGTACTGAAAGCAGGGCAATCTCGCCAGCTAATGCTATAGCCCCTGCCTGCCAACATTACCAACTTAGTGGTGAGTGGTCGGGCGTGCCGGGTGTGCTGATTCCTCCAAGGCAAATCTCCTTATCTTCACATGACCATCTCGACCAAGTAGCCAAATATATGATTCCAGGTTACTGGGACTTAAATAGCTTAGGTATTACTGAAAAAGATCCGCGGGCTTACATTAGCCTTTGGACTGAAGTATCTCTTTCCGGAGAGCTTAAAGAGAGTGAGCGTTTAGCTCTGTGGCCGGGGCGCTTTCAATCAGCCTATCGCATTTACGTTGACGATGGGCGTGGGAAAATTGTTAAGACCTACGATACTTTATCAGAATTTGTTCCTGAGTCTAGCCAGCCAATAACTGAATTACCCAAAGGGCGAGCTGCTGGGAAGCTTATGAATGGCGCTCACACGCAGCTGCCAAAACTGTACCCGGGTGCTAAAGTCATCATTCACTTGTACAACGAAGACTTTAGAACCGGTGGTGCATCTCAGCCTCCGCTTTTGGGTAATGCCGATATTTTATATCGCGAAATGATGCAGCGCTGGTCTTGGCATATTCTGTTTTTAGGAGCCTGCCTGCTGGTCGCCATCTACTCCGCATCTCAAGCGCTCTTTAGTCGCAGCCGCCGGGCCATGTATGCATTTTCGGTGGTGATGTCACTAGGTGCGGGTGTACGCCTTTTAGTGACGGGAAGCTTGCTTGCCTATTTTGTTCCTGGCTTAACCGTCGTCAGTCATTTCTATTTTACTTGGATTAGCTTTCTAGGCTTATTGGCTATTTTTATTTATGGCCAAGCTCATATATTGCCGGAGGTGTTCGAGCCTAGGCCTAAACTGAAAACTCTTAGTGCGGTTTTGGCAGTATTGCCGATACTTTTGCTGCTGTGCATTCCGCTGGTCGACTTGCATCAGTTTCTATTACTGGGGCATGGGCTGCGCTTGCTATATATCGCGCTTGCCTTGATATATGTCGTATTTTTGATCTATCACGTGATCAGGTTTCCTTTTAAACAATGGATTCCCTTCGTGGGGATAATGCTGATTTTGATTGGGGGAACCTCAGACGCTCTCTACTATCGCCGCAATACCGACCCTTATATAGAGCTTTTTGCCATCGCCATGTTTACGTTTATAGCGGTGCAGGTAATGTATGTCGGTTGGGGTTATATGAAGTTACTAATCCGAGAAAAAGGCCTGAGCTTGCGTTTGCAAGAGCTCAATGAAAGTTTGGAACAACAAGTTAAGTCCCGTACTCAAGACTTGCAAGAGGCTAATAAACGCTTGGCGCTAGCGGCGACTACAGATGCCTTGACTAAACTTCCTAATCGCAGAGCCTTTGATTCCAAAATAGAGCATGAGCTGCATCGTGCCAAGCGGGATCATAGTGAATTATGCCTTGCTATTGCTGATGCGGATTGGTTCAAAAAAGTTAACGATAAATATGGCCATGATTTTGGTGATCGAGTGTTGCAGAAAATGGCGGAGTTCCTTTCCCAGCGATTGCGAAGAACAGATTTTGTCGCTCGAATGGGCGGCGAAGAGTTTGCGATAATTTTACCTGTAACCAACCTGCTTGCTGCTAAAAAGCTGATGTCTGAGCTTTGCGAAAACATTACGCAGCTTAAGTTTGAAGGGCAACCCGATTTTACAATTAGTATCAGTATAGGCGTGGCGCAGTGGCAGCCTAAAGAGAGCTTTGTGGGCCTATATCAACGTGCAGACAAAGCTCTGTATAACGCTAAACACTCTGGTAGGGGAACAGTGTGTGTTGATAAATCCTGAGCGCCCCTATGCTAAAGCTAGTTTTTTACAGTGTTCTCGAAGTAGCTGATCACTAAGCTTACAAAAAACAATGCGATACTAAGAGCCCCTGCATAGAAACACAGCCCAAGCGCCCAACCCCAATTCAGTTGGCAAGTGTAAACCGCCAGTATCAGTAGTATGGCGCCCGTGTACTGCATGAGTTCTTGGATTCTTTTTCCAGGGTGGCGCAATCGACTCAAAAAAGGGATAACTTTCCAGTGTTTTGGCTTTGCAAAGGCCATGCAGGAAAACCCCAAACAGCTAATGATCAGTACAGCAAAAATAGTCATCGATATTCCCTTTATGCGGCTGCACTATGTGTGTTTGAGGATCTGATTGGGCTCTGTTGTCGTAGCTCTTTTTTACTTAAGATGGCCCATAGCAGAAGGCTGATAGCGGCCATGCTAAGCATAACAACATCTGTCGCAACAAATAGAGTGTCGTTTTGCCAGCTGCTCTGACCTAGGCCTCGATTCGTACTGAAAAAGTTGACGATAGGTACGGTGAAAAGCGCGATGCTGAGCACAAGAGTGAGTTTTTTCCACATGGCGTCTTTTACCCAAAAGGCAGCCAGTACAAAGCTCGCTAACCATGCCAAAAACATACTGTGAACCTCCCAGTCGTCTCGCTGATCAAGATCTATTGCCAATAGTCGATTGGATATCATAAAAACGCAAATTGAGATGGGGAGGCCGATAATAGTGCCGCCATTTACGATGTCGACCAACATCTGTTGTTTGCTGAGCGCATGTGTAGGGCGTTTGCGTTTTTGGGCATAGTAAATTGCACCGGTAGCTACCATCAAAGTGCCTAATATTCCGGATAAGATATAGAGGAGCCTTAAAGCCGGCCCGGCAAATAAGCCTTCGTGCAAATTAATAAAGACATTGCGAGTTTGCAGGGCTCCACTTTGCTCTTTGCTTGATTCGAGCTTGCCACTGCGACCATCAAACTGAAGCTTGTTTTGCTCTTGAACTGGACCACTCAGGTGGGTGTTGACGAATATCTTAGCATTGCGATCATTTGGATTTTTAATTTCAATAAAGCGCACTAAGGCATCGTCGTTGATGGAGGCTTCAATATTTTGGCTTAATATATCCATACTAACCAAGTTAGCACTTTCTCCGGCCGCTTTGACGCTAGATCGGCCGCGCAATTCATTGAGATCAGCTCGCAGCGATTTGACATCGAAATCGTAGGCCGCTACGCCAACAAAGGGCATCCAAGTACTAATAGCGAAGATGAGACCGCTATAGGTAATCATAAGCTGAAAGGGAAGCGAGGCAATACTGCTTAAATTATGCATATCAAGCCAGGCGGCTTTACCTTTTTGGGGGCGAAAGCTAAAGAAATCTTTAAACAATTTACGGTGAGCGACCACGCCGGTAAGCAGGGCGATGAACATGGCTAAGGTGAAAATCCCCACTAAGCGAAAGCCCCAACCGCTCGGTAAATAGTGTAAGCGGTAATGCATTCGATATAAGGTTTGCCCGCCTGCCGTTTCTCTGTGATGGAGTTCTTCGCCAGTATCTCGGTTAATAAGCTCTCGACCGTTGCTTTTTTCTGAATTTCTCGGGTATCGCCAAGAGACTCTTAGTTGTGGGTTGTCACGATGATTGGCAGGTGAAATAAACCAACGTTCAGCATCGGCGGCATGAGCTTGAAGATAAGTTACCGCTGCACTGAGATCAGTTTCTAAACTGACTTCCTCGGCCGCACTCAACTCAGGCTTCATCCAACTATCAAGCTCGCTATCTAGGTAACCTAAGGTGCCGGTAACAAACATAAAGTAGAGCAACCAGCAAAACACTAGGCCTGCCCATGTGTGCAGCCAGATCATTGAATGTCGGAAATCTTTTTTCATGGGATTTGCTTCTTAGAATTGTCGATCTAGCCTGCTATATAACATAAGCCAGAACTGCGAAAATGAAAGTGAGCACTGATAGCTGTCGCCATAGTTTCTTCTGAGAACGCACCGAGAATGACCAGAGTATGATCACGCTGTAAATGAAAAATGCGCTCAAAGAAGCGTATAGGCTTGCTTCAGACAGGTGTAGGCTGGTCCACCGATCAAGGGACTTCGCCATTACTACGCCAATCGCATTACTTGCCAGGTAACCGATAAGAATGGCTGCAATTAGGCGTAGCAACACCTGGCCATTGTAAGATCTAAAATATGCATTCAGTTTTTTCATTAGGTGTCAGCCCATTGACGTAGCAGATTAGCGTGACTTTTAGTGATTTTATCGAAAGCTTCTGTCTTGCCTTGCTGTTGCATTACATCGCGTCTTGCACAGTCCAAATCGTAGAGAATTTCACGTTGACTGGCGTCGCGCACATAGCTTTCTATCCATGTTAAGGCAACTCTTCTGGCGCCGTTTATAACCGGCTTTACTTCATGCAGGGTAGTACTTGGATAAATAATGGCATCACCAGCGGCAAGCTTAAATTCTAAGCCTTGCCCAAAGTAATCCATATGAAGTTCACCGCCTTGATAGCTTTTGGGGTCACTCAAAAAAATAGTGCAAGATAAGTCGCTGCGAGCGATACCTTCTTTACCCATCAACGCGTCATCGGTGTGCATACCATAATGGCCGCCATCTTGGCTTTCGCTGACCATAAAAGGCTGAATGTACTTAGGGTAACTGGCGGTAGTGAATTTTGTATTTTGGCTGAGAGCGATACTAAGAAAATGATCCAGCTGATCCTGCTGTTCTTGATTGCCTTGCCATTGTCGATTTTGCTTTACCGTTTTTGCATGCCAGCCGGCAGTATTTTGGCCATCTTCGAAGTGGCCACTATCAATGAGTTTGTTAATAGCGGAAACTTGTTCAGTTGTTAATAAGCTATCTACGGTAATAATCATATTTTTATCTAAAATGTAGGTATTAGGTTACTTAAATATTTGCGATTTTTAATCGCAAACAGCGCAAGCCTTTGAGGGGCCTGCGCTGCCACTAGCTAAGGTGTTAGTTAAAAGCTGTAACTAACACTTAGATTTACCGAGCGAGGATCGTTAGGTTGCACGGTTACCCAGTTTGCACCAGCTTCAGCACGGTTCTTATCAAAAGCGTTTCTTAGAACCAAGGAAGCATTGATGCTATCGGAGTCGTAGTAAACACCCATATCCGCTTCAACATATTCCTCAAGAATATAGTTTCCATCGTAGCGCTCGGACTCGAATCGCACGCCGCCACCAAGGCGGAAGTCTTCTAGATCACCTGTTAGTTGGTAAGTATTCCACCAAGCTAGACTATGTTTTGGGGTGTTGGAGGTTTGGACGCGCACTTTGTCTCCAACAGTATCGTAAGCACGAGTAAAGGCGTAGCTAATGTTGCTTAGCCATTGATCGTTGACTGCAAAACTGGCATCCCACTCAATACCTTGTGATCTAAAGCTTGCCCCCTCTAGTTGAATTAGTTGCCATTGCCCATCATTTCGGACAAAGCGGGTGCTGTTAGATCGCTCTAAACGGAACAGAGTTACACCTGAGCTTAGGCGTTTGTCGAAGAAGTCGCCTTTGACACCGATCTCGTAGTTATCACCCTCAACAGGTTGGAAGTTGGTTTTTCCTTGGCC
>JAOXRT010000024.1 GCA_025800365.1 Cellvibrionaceae bacterium
TATGAGTAAAACAGAATGTGTTTTGGTAACCGGCGGCAGCACCGGCATTGGTGCCAGCATCTGCGCTGATTTTTTAGAGCAGGGCATGCAGGTCATCAACTTGGCTCGCCGCCCACTTGAGCTTGAGAACCCAGCTTGGCAAGAGCGATTGCATAATATTGCTGTAGACCTAACCGACAGGGAAGCCACTAAGGCGGTAGCAGAGCAGGTGGCTGAGCAGTTTAATGTTACACGTTTTGTTCACAATGCCGGTGTCATCAAAGCCAATCTTATTGAAGATGTCGCCCTTGACGAACTCGATTACGTTAGCAATATACATTTAGCAGCCACCATTATCCTCACTCAGGCTGTGCTTCCGGCTATGAAAGAAGCGAGCTTTGGTCGCATCATTTTGATTACCTCCCGTGCCGCCTTAGGTCTGCAAACGCGCAGTGTCTATTCAGCGACGAAATCAGGAATGATGGGAATGGCACGTACCTGGGCTCTGGAGTTGGGTCAGTATGGTATTACGGTGAATACTGTGGCACCGGGCCCTATTGCGGCGACTGAAATGTTTCATGAAGTGATTCCAGAGAACAGCGAAAAAATGCAAAAGCTGGCGGCCAGTATTCCGGTACAAAGAACAGGTTTACCTGGTGATGTTTCTAGAGCAGTTAGCTTTTTTGCCGATGAAAAGAACAGCTTTGTCACCGGACAAACTCTCTTTGTTTGTGGCGGTTCAAGTTTGGGTTCGCTTAGTCTGTAAAAGCACTTTGCTTGTAACAGCACTTTGCTTGTAACAGCACTTAGCAAACCATAAAAATAATGAAATTAATGTGAAGCGAGATAGGGAGTTGCCCCATGAGCTATTCCGTAGAAGATATTGAAAAATTAGTAGAGCCAGCCAGAGTACATCGCAAGGTGTACACCGACGAGGAAATCTTTGACCTAGAAATGGAGCGAGTCTGGGGCCGTACCTGGATCTTTGCCGGTCATGCCAGTGAGGTTCCTAATGGTGGCGATTATAAAACCTTTAATATTGGCTCCCAGTCCATGTTAATGGTGCGAAATCGCAAGAACGACAATATTTCGGTATTTTACAATCGCTGTACTCATAAAGGCGCTAAGTTGGTTGGTGATGGAAAAGGCTGCGCTAAAGCTTTTCGCTGCCCTTACCACGCCTGGACCTTTGATACCGAAGGCAAGTTATTAGCTACTCCGCCGACCAAGACACTGGAAACCAGTGGCTTTGCTCCAGACGATCCGGAATATAATCTACGCCCTGCCGCCCAGGTGGATATTTATCATGGCTTTGTGTTTGTGAACCTAGATGCTAATGCCGAAGGCTTGCACGAATACTTTGGTGATTCCTTAACCTCAATCGACAATATGGTGGAGCGTTCACCTGAAGGTGAGTTGGAAATGGCCGGCGGCGTACTACGTTATCGCCATGATTGTAACTGGAAGAGCTTTGTCGAAAACCTCAACGACAATATGCATCCGATGGCAACCCACCAATCGGCCATCGAAGCTTGTCAGGGCTATGCCCAAGATTTACCTGAGGGGAGTGAAGTTCCTGAGACGGTGCATATTCTTGGCCCATTTGGTAGCTCCTATGACTTCTTTGAAGATATGTCCCATGTTGTCTTCAAGAACGGCCATAGCTACTCCGGAAATAAGGTGAGTATTCACAGTGCCTACCCACCTGTGCCTGACTATGTAGATGCGATGGAAACCGCTTACGGCAAAGAAAAAACCAAAGAAATATTTTCTTGTGCCCGCCATAACACGGTGTATTACCCTTCGCTTACCATTAAAGGCGCGATTCAAGCTATTCGTGTGGTACGCCCAATTTCGGTAAATTGTACGGATATCGAAACCTATACTTTCCGCCTTAAGGGTGCGCCTGATGAAATGTTGCAGCGTACCTTATTGTATTCGCGCCTGATCAATTCTCCTTCTTCCATTGTGGGTGCTGACGATCTTGAGGTCTATGAGCGTGTACAAGCTGGCTTGCACAGTCATGGGCATGATTGGGTAAGCATGGAGCGTCAAAAAGATCATGATCAACCTCAGGAAGATGGTTCAATCGAAGCGACCGGTTCCAGTGAGCTACCGTTCCGTAATCAATACAAGTATTGGCTGCAGCTAATGACCAATACTGAAACCGTAAAAATTAAAGCTTAAGGGGAATAACAATGAGTCAATATCAACGCCCTGGGCTAAAAAAGATCGAAGAATTTTTGTATCACGAAACAGGCCTGTTAGATCGAATGGAGATTCGTCAGTGGATTGATCTGTTTACCGATACCGGCGACTACTGGATGCCCGTTACTCCTGATCAAGAAGATCCGATCAACCATATTTCTATTTTTTATGATGATCGCGATTTGATGGAAATTCGTTTGCGTCATCACGATAATCCTCGCTCGCATTCAAAAGATTTTACTATTCGAAGCTCTCATGTTTTAGGTAATGTACAGATTGCCAGTTTCGATGAGACGAATGGCGACTGCCAAGTAAGCTGTAATTTTCAATGTGTCATGTACTACCGCGATCAACAGCAATTGTATGCTGGAACCTGCCAGTATCATCTGCGCTTAATTGATGGTCGTTACCATATACAGCGCAAGCGTGTTGATCTGATTAATTGTGATGCACCCCATGGCTCGATCCAAACCTACGTTTAACTACCCGGCGCTCTCAGCGACTGTTATTGCTGAGAACATCGCAGTATGTGGAGATACTGCCAGGCAGCAATAACGGCCTGTAGCTGAGAAAAGTAAAACATTTGGGGTTTCGCTGATTTTACTTGGCATCAATCCAATCTCTGAAGAGTTACTGATTGGATGACCATTCGAAAGAAAGAGGTATGGCATGAGTGATTGTCATCAATGTTATGAATGTGGATGGGTGTACCTTGCAGCACAAGGTTGCTTGGCTGATGGTATCGCCGCGGGCACGACTTTTGAGGATCTAGCAGAGGCATGGGCTTGCCCAGATTGCGGCGCGCCGAAGAGTGGCTTTTATCCTGCCGACACAGACTCTTTAGGACAGGCCCACAATCAATTTGCTGGGATGAGTGATCCGCATCAAATGGCTTCTGCAAAAATCAGTGCCGCAGGCTCGGCGAGCGTGATTCAAGGTGCAGCCTTTGGGTCATTGGTTGAGGCAGGCAGTTCAAATAAAAGCTCAGTCAATAATGACAAGGGCTCTGATGAAAGTAGCTCAAAATCGTCCGGTGGCTTCCGTATTTGGGAGTGTATTGTCTGTGGTTGGATTTATGATGAGGCGAAAGGTTGGCCCCAGGATGGTATAGCCCCTGGGACTCGCTGGGAAGATATTCCCGAGGATTGGGTTTGCCCTGAGTGTGGTGTTGGTAAAGATGATTTCGAAATGCAGCTGGTATCTGGTGACTCTCAGCCTGAAGAGTCGGCCATAGCTGTATTGAGTGATTACGAGATCGATTACAGTCGCGAACCACTGGTTGTTATTGGTACGGGTTTGGCGGCCTATCAGTTGGTGCGTGAATGGCGACAAAAAGATCAACGTACACCCTTGGTCATGATCAGTCGAGATGACGGGGCTTATTATTCCAAGCCCTTGTTGTCGACAGGCTTTAGCAAAGCTAAGACTGCACAAGATCTACAAAGTAAAACGGCCGAACAAATGGCCGCGGAACTTTGTGCGGATATTCGTATTTTCAGTCATGTTGAAGCCATTGATACCCAGTCAAAAACTCTGACGCTAAATGGACAGCCGTTTTCTTACGGTAAGTTGGTGCTGGCCCTTGGTGCTCAGTGTATACAGGCGCCTTTGCAGGGCAATGCGCTCGATAGGGTGTATCAAGTAAATGATCTATTAGACTACCAACGTTTTAGAACCGCTTTAGCTGGGCTTGGCCAACAGGCGAGGGTATTGATTATTGGTGGCGGACTTATTGGTTCTGAGTACGCCAATGATCTAGCGGCAAGCGGCTACCACATCGAAGCGGTGGAGGCGATGGATAGGGTATTGGGCACCTTATTGCCCATTGAGGCTTCTTATGCGGTACAGCAAGGTTTAGCGAAACTTGGTGTGACACACCACTTCAATACGGTGGTTGAGAAAATCGATCGCAATAGCGAAGGTTTAACGGCAACACTGAGCAATGGAACTCAAGTTAACTGCGATATTGTACTTTCCGCAATAGGCGTGCGAGCCAATGTTCAGCTGGCCGAGCAAGCTGCTTTGGCAACCGAGCGTGGAATTTTGGTGGATCGCCAACTACAAACATCGGCGCCCGATGTTTATGCCTTGGGTGATTGTGCTCAAGTGGATGGCCATCTGCTTTACTATATTGAGCCACTCAATCAATGTGCCAAAGTACTGGCCAATAATTTAGCCGGTGAGCCTGAGCAGTCAGTCAGTTATGGCGTGATGCCGGTGACCATTAAAACGCCAGCTTGCCCAACCGTGGTATGTCCTCCGCCTCGTGACCTTGCTGGACAGTGGAAGATAATGGGTGAAGGTATCAATATCAAAGCAGAGTTTGTGGATGACAGCGGAGCGCTGCGTGGCTTTGCCTTAACGGGTGCTGCGGTAGAATTAAAGGGGCAGTTGAGCGCAAAAATGCCTGCAATGATGAGCTAAGTATTGCAGTAGTAATGCTCAGTGCTTGGCCTTCTACCTATGGGGGCTAAGCACAGGGCTAAGCCAATAGTTTAGATTTCCTTGCAGTGACTTGCCCGAGCCTGTTTCGAGAATCATAATGCCGGTGTTTTATCGCTTAGGTCTTTTTTGATCGTTTATTTAGATGATTCTTAAGAAAAGGTCGAGGTGATTCTCTATCGATCTGCAAGGTACAAGGTGCGAGCAATATGAAAGCTTACAGCGCAAACGACCCAAATTTATCTCCACAATCTGAGCCTAAAAAGCTCTATATTAAACTGCTGGCGACGACGCTGTTTTCCGTATTGGCTTTTGTCATATACATCAGCCAATACATCGCCCTACCTAATTTTAAAGAAACCTTTGAGTACTTTGGCTCAGATCTTCCAGGCCTAACCCTGATCGTCATTGAGCTTGGGCCAGTTTTATTGGGCTTAGCTATCTTCTCGCTGCTTTTTATTGCTGCATGGTTTGTCCCCAATGCTTTGGGGGGCAAAATGTTTAACTACTCGATTTTTAACTTCGTGCTGGCTGCGATTATCTGGATAACATGCTTTGTTGCTATATCCTTACCCGTGATGCAGACAACTTAATCGAGTAAACCGCCTTTTTAGATTTCAGCTCTGGTATCGAAATCGAGTGCCTCAGAACGATCACATTTTTTGCAATCCAGCATTAATCCTAACTTAGCCTGGCGGCCATCTGGACTTGTCACCCAGGGGCGATTTGTCCACGGCGGGTCATGACGGACATGCTGAAAGTGCCCGCAAGCTAATCGAGCTACCCAATGATTTTCTTCATCTTGGTGATAGCCCACAATTGGCTGTTTCATTAGTGTTCTAGCCTCTAGGCGATTCGGGTAG
>JAOXRT010000026.1 GCA_025800365.1 Cellvibrionaceae bacterium
AACATCATAATCGCTGATCTCAGCGCGTTCGGCGGCAGCCTTAATGGCATCGTTTAGGCCACCGAGTTTATCAACCAGGCCATTCGCTAAGGCTTGCTCACCACTCCAAACACGGCCTTGAGCAATTTCATTAATAGCTTCCGGGGTGCTTTCACGGCCTTCAGCTGCGATATCTAGAAACTGTTTGTATACCTGTTCAACACCTTGTTGCACAACACGCTCGGCCAATGGGCTAAGGGTGCGATCAACACGCATACTGCCAGCAAGCAAAGTAGTGCCTAAACCGTCCGTATGAATACCCAAATGCTTTAAGCTTTCTTCAAGGGTAGGGAAGGCGCCAAATACACCGATGGAGCCGGTAATAGTGGTAGGTGTAGCCCAAATTTCATCACTCGTTGCCGAGATCCAATAGCCACCAGAGGCGGCAACGCTGCCCATGGAAACAATAACCGGGATATCTTCTTGTAAGTCGAGCAGCTGCTGGCGAATAATTTCTGAGGCAAAAGCACTGCCGCCGCCAGAATCTACACGCAGTACCAAGGCTTTGAGTTTTTCTTCCTTAGCTTGGCGAATCAATTCTGCCAAGGTATCGCCACCAATAGTGCCTTCAGGTTGCTCGCCATCTAAGATGGTGCCGCTGGCAACAATTAAGCCGACTTTGTCTTCTTTGCTATTAAAGTTGGGAAGCTCAAGGGCAAGATAAGAGTCGCTATCGATACCGCGGTAGCCATCGCCGTCTTCATTCTTGCCGACTTTTTCCTGCAGCTTGGCAAGTTGTTTATGGCGTGGCAGTAGCTCGTCTACATAGCCCGCTGATAGTGCCAATGCGGCGGAATCACCGTTAGCTTCGGCTAAGCGAACATCCATATTGTTGATCAAAGCATTGATGCTGCCGTTTTCCAATTCACGCAGTGTTTCTACGCGTTGGGTATAGTGCGCCCATAATTGGTTTAGCCATTGTCCGTTGTGCTCTTTCGATGCTTCGGACATATCATTGCGCATATAAGGCTCTAGAAAATCTTTATACTGGCCAACTTTAAAGACATGCACATTGACGGCAAGTTTATCCAGCGCGTCTTTATAATAATTACGGTAAGACGCAAAGCCCATTAGGCTTACACCGCCCATTGGGTTGAGATAAATCTCGTCCGCAAAGGCCGCAAGATAGTATTGGCTTTGTGAGTAGTAATCGCCAACCGCATAGACAGGCTTGCCAGTGCTTTTAAAGTCTTCAATACTTTGGCCAAGTTCATCTAGCTTACTTAAACCACCTGCCATTCCGCCGAGATCCAAGACCATCGAGTTGATCATGTCGTCGTCTTTGGCTTTTTCGATAGCCTTTTGCAGATCGCGTAGGCGGGTCTCATTGCGGCTATTGTTGCCCATCAGCTGAGCAAAAGGATCTTGGGCGCTGAGCTGATCGACTAAGTAACCGGACGGTGCAATAACCAGAGCTGTTTTCTCAGTGAGGGGCTTGGGCCCTTTGGGCTGCAAGGCCACAATAAAGGCGATCAGCAAAAAGAAAAATAGAATATTCAGGACGATTCGGCGCAGGCCATTAATGGCATCCCAGATCCCTGATAGCAGGCGCAGTATCAATGGGCGTTTAGCGGTTTCAGTCATATGCGATCCTTCTCAATCGGCTGCCTTTTGGGCAAGTATCTCTTAAATCAAACGTTGTTCTATCAGGCCAATGGTTTAATTTAACTGCAAGCGCTTTCTAGTAAAGCTTTGTTAGGGCTTACTCTGCCGCGCTGTTTTTATCGTGTTCGCGCCAATACTTTTGGTATTGAATCCAGCGGCTGCACATCATCGCCGTAAAAAACAGCGTAATGCTCAGTATCACTTGTAGCCAGTGGTAGCCTCTTACATGTTCCGCTGGCATACCAACGCTAACCACTGCTGCCGTGAAATAGAACAAAATAATAAAGCAAAACCAGCTATAGGCTTTGTGATTCGCTTTTAACATGCTCCATAAGGGCAGTAATAGCGGCATTACCTGAAACAACCAAACTCCCCAAGCACCATTTTCATGGGTTAGGTTTAGCCAGCTGTATAGGGCAATCAAGGCGCCATAGCATAGCCAATGTAGGCGTAGCCCCCAGCTTAGTTTGTTATCTAAATTAGCAATGCGCTTAACTTCTTTGACGGTGTTTTCACTCATTTGCGCACTCATTTAGCTAATAACTTTATCGCGTGTTTGGCCAGGCGTTGGCCTTGGGCCTTGGCTATTTGGCCCTCGTCTTCACTTAGGCTGCGGCCTTCTTCACCGCCTAGGTGAGATGCGCCATAAGGCGTACCTCCAGTTTGGGTGGTGCTTAGCTCGTTTTGAGAGTAAGGCACACCCAATAACACCATGCCTTGGTGTAACAAAGGCAGCATCATGCTTAGCAGGGTGCTTTCCTGGCCGCCATGCAGGCTGGCACTTGAGGTAAACACACAAGCTGGCTTGTCAATCAAGTCACCATTCAACCAAAGGTCACTGCTCTGATCGATAAAGTACTTTAGCGGCGCTGCCATATTGCCAAAGCGGGTGGGGCTGCCCAAAGCGAGACCTGCGCAGTTACGGAGATCTTCTTTGCTGCAGTAGGGGGCGCCACTGTCTGGTATATCGCTGCTTGTCGCTTCACAGGTGGCCGAAACCGCTGGCACGGTTCTTAAGCGGGCTTCAATGCCTTCGCTTTCGATACCGCGTGCGATTTGCTGGGCAAGCTGTAAAGTGCCGCCTTGGCGACTGTAATACAAAACCAGAATATAAGGCTTACTCATAGCTGTCTCTTTGTTGGCTTTGGGCTAAAACGTTATCTTTATAGGGTAAATGGCGCTGTTTAGATCAGCTCTAAGACATTTTCCGGCGGGCGACCTAATACGGCTTTGTCACCCTTAACCACGATTGGGCGCTCGATGAGCTTGGGGTGGCTGCACATGGCTTCAATTAAGGCCTTATCGCTGTGGCTGTCATCGGCCAAATTTAGCTCTTTATAGGCATCTTCGCCCTTGCGTAGCAGCTGGCGTGGGCTTATTGCTAATTTGGCAAGGATATCGGCCAGCGCTTTTTCGTTTGGAGTATTCTCTAGATAAAGCACAATTTCAGGGCTGATGCCCTTTTCTTCCAAAATGGCCAAAGTTTGACGAGATTTTGAACAGCGTGGGTTGTGATAAATGGTGTACATAGCGAATTCCTTCAATAATCGCGACATGGTTCTCACGTAGGCTTCACCTAGCTTAAGTAGGCTTGCGCTTAATGGACTAAACTGCCTATTGTATGTCGATGAGGCAGTTAAGACTAATCCTAAATGCTTGTGCTAAGTGTACGCCATGCATAGGGAAAACTAGATTGCCGTGATATAAAGGGCGCTTAGAAAAAGGGAATTTGCAAACGATATTATTCAATTACCCGTCGATGGGGTGAATACCCAACGACAACGACTGCTGAGGACAATATGATTACGATTGAGACGGTAAAGCGTTTTATCCAGCAAATCATATTTCACTACCAGGATAAACAGTGCCAAAAGAGCGCTGCAGCCCTGACGTATATGACCTTATTTGCCATCGTCCCAATGATGACGGTGAGCTATTCCATGTTTTCGGTGATTCCCGCTTTCTCTGGCCTGGAATCCCAGCTGCAAGCACTGATCTTTAATAACTTCGTTCCCTCCACAGGGCAAGAGGTGCAGCAGTACTTATCCGGCTTTTCTTCCCAGGCCCGCAGCTTAACTTCGGTTGGTGTGATCATGCTGGTGGTGACCGCCTATCTAATGCTGAAAAACATTGAGGGTAATTTCAATTCCATCTGGGGAGTGAAAGAAGGACGTAAAGGCCTGGCGAACTTTTTATTGTATTGGGCGGTGCTAAGTCTTGGTCCTCTGCTTTTGGGCATGGGCCTGGCCGTAACCACCTATCTTTTATCTTTAAAATTATTTGAAGGGGTAGAAACTCAAGGCTTCTTTGCGGGCTTACTGGGCTTTTTACCTTTTGTGTTGGCGACCGCGGCGTTTACACTTTTGTTTGTAGCGGTACCCAATTGCAAGGTGAACCTAAAGCATGCGGCGATAGGTGGTCTGCTTACCGCGATTGCTTTTGAACTGGTTAAAAAGTTGTTCGCTACTGTTGTAGGGATGACTTCCTTAGAAGTGATTTATGGCGCTTTTGCGGTTGTGCCTTTGTTTCTGGTGTGGATCTACGTGATGTGGATGCTGGTGCTATCGGGTGCTATTTTAGTGCGAGTTTTATCTACTTTCTCTCAGGGGGCAGAAGGTCAGCACTATCCAGATTTGGTAGCGGCGCTATTGGTTTTGTGGGCTTTTCATCAGCGTTGGCAGCAAGGTGAGAGCTTGACCGATAGACACGCTGCCGAAGTGGGGGTGGATGGCCGTCAATGGGCAACTATTCGCGAGTCCTTAATTCAGCAGCAAATTATCGCGGCAACTAATAATGGCGACTATGTATTAAGTAAAGATCTTTCCCGCGTGCGTTTACGTAGTTTGGCGGGAATGGTTGGGGTAGAAAGCCAATTGCCGGGTGAATCTCGTTTCTTGCAGTCTCTACCTTGGTTCCCTTCGGTGGCCGCCAGAATGCTCGCCATCGATCAAAAAACAGAGCTGGAATATGATGTCTGTTTAACTGAGGTCTTTAATACGGTTCCGCAAACCTTAGAGCTACCAGAAGAAGATGCCTTAATTAGTGACGAAGGGGTTTTTCCTATTCATCAGGCTAAGCAAGGCAATGGCTCTAATGATACCCAGTAGTAGAGAAAGCAATCGGGTGAAAGGATTAGGTAGATTTGTGAAAGCTAAGCGATTTTCTAAAAACCTATTGGGTGGCGCCTTTGTGCTTGCTGGGCTGCTGTTGGGCGGCTGTGATAGCGCTAACAAGTTGCCACTGGCCAGTGGCCAATCTATTGATTTGCAGGCCGAGCAAACCCTAGTGATTAACTACTGGGCCGATTGGTGTAAACCTTGTCGCCATGAAATTCCAGAGCTTAATCAGCTTGATAAAGAAGAAGGCATTACTGTAATCGGTATCGACTTTGATAAGCATCAGGGGCAGCAGCTGAATGATTTGATTCAGGATATGAATATCGACTTTGCTGTGTTAGCCGGTGATCTAGAGCCCAATGCGATTCACCCTGAGCTGAGTAGACAGGCAAAAGCTTTACCGATGACCTATCTATTAACAATTCCTGCGAAAGCTTCCGGTGAGGCCACACGGTTGAGCCCTGTTTTTTTGGGGCCGCAAACTAAGGATGGGCTGCTGGAAAAAATCAGTGCGTTTAAAACAGCCCAGGCTGAAAAAAGTTAAGTGCTGGCCTTATCTCAATATTATTGAATTTCTTTTAAAGTTTTATTAATTCTACCGCTATCGTGATGCCGCTCTCATTAAGAGTGGCATGCTTGCATTGTCATATTTACATCACCGCTCCGTCATAAAGCCTTGTTAGATTGCTTTGCGTTTTACGCTATCGCACCATAACAAAGGACTTAATCTAGTGAAGCCGTCATCCGTTTTTTCTAAGTTGTTACTAAGTAGTGCCATTTCTGCCATTGCTATGCAAGCTGCCGCAGAGAATGCCGCGAGCAATAATCCTGTTTACGAAGAAATTATCGTAACTGCACAAAAACACAGTCAAAACCTACAAGATGTTGCCAGTGCTGTTACCGCCTTAAAGGGCGACCAATTGGATGTTATGAATATCTCTGATCCTTTTGATATGAGTGATAAGGTTCCTGGTGTAGTGTTTAGTACGGTGCAGGGTTATCGCCGCACTGTCACTATTCGCGGGGTAGGTAATGAAATACCCGATAACGCCGGTACCAAGCCTGCGGTAGCTTTTCATGTTGATGGTGTATTTTTAGCGAATGACTATGCTTTAAACGCAGACATGATCGATGTGGAGCGCGTGGAAATTACACGGGGTCCTGATGGCACTCTGTTTGGTAACAGTTCCACAGGCGGTGCGATTAATGTTGTTACTAAAAAGCCAGACTTTGAAGAATTTTCCGGCTATGTAGATGCCACTGTGGGTAACTTTGATCAGGGAAATATCCGCGCTGCTGTCAATGTTCCTCTATCTGATAGTGTCGCAATTCGTGTGGCGGCGGCTCATCGCGAGCATGAAGGCTATACGCAAAATGTCTACTTCGATGACTTTTACTTAGATGACGAAAACGATAACACTGTAAAGGTGCAGCTGGCTTGGGATATTAGCGATAACCTTTCGGCGCTTCTGCAGCATCAAATTTATCGCAGTGATACCAATGGCCCAGCACTAAAAGGGACTTTTGATACCGTATCCAGTGATCCTCGCAAGGTATCCCATGACACTCGAGAGTTTTACAAACTGGAAAATGACATCAGCAGTTTGCATTTAAACTGGGATGGTGAGTTGTTTAATGTCAGTGGTATTTTTAGCTATCAAGAATACGATATGAAGCGTTTGCTGGATGTTGATCGCACCTCTTTGACTGCTAATGATCCTGCACCTTTGCCATTGGAAGGACGACTTGACCTTCTGGGTGAGGCGCCTCTACCACAGTTTATCAGCGATCTTAAGCAGCAAGATGAATCAAAAACCGCAGAAATCAATATCACTTCAAATGACGATAGCTCGCTGCGTTGGGTTTTAGGTGCCTTCTACTTGGATACTACGGTATTCAGTAATACGAGTAACTTCTTTGATGCCGGCCGCGACGGCAACCCAATTAGCCAGGTAATTGCGGGGCCCAATGTATTCGCTAATAATCCGGATTTGGATTTTATTAATGCGGATTACCGCAATTTTCAATCTCGTTCGATCTTTGGTCAGCTTAGCTTCAATATTAGCGAAGCCTTTGCGATCACAGCAGGCCTGCGCCACACTAATAATGAGTTCCAAGATGAGCGCTGTAATTTCAACTGTGTACCTGATCGCGCCAAGATCTCCAGTCGTCCAGCAAATAAAACCGATAATGTGACGGGTAAAATTGCCTTGGAGTATCGCTATAGCGATGACAACTTACTCTATGCGTCGATTGCCACAGGCGTGAAACCGGCCGGCTCTAACAGCAGTAGCGATACTCGATTCTTCCCAGAAGTATTTGATAAAGAGTTGGTAACCGCCTATGAAGTTGGTTCTAAGAATATGTGGTGGGATAATCGTGTGCGCTTAAATGCCGCGGCCTTTTACTACGATTATGAAGATTACTTGTTTGAATCCAGCGGTATTGGCCGATTCGCAGCGGGTGCATCTAATCTACCAAAGGCAGAAATTTACGGCCTAGAAATTGAAGCTGATGCAGCACTTAGCGACACTCTAAACTTGGCTTTTACCCTAACAGCTATGGAATCAGAAATCACCGAAGGGCGTGATGCTATTGACCGAGCCACCGCAGAAAATGCTACCACCGGCCTTCAAATCAGCGGTGCCTCCACTGAAGAAGTAAATGCAGCCCGTGAGGCAACAGCGGTTAATTTAACGGGTAATGAATTAGCGAAGATTCCAGACTTAGTGGCCAATATCCGTTTAAGTCACCGATTGGAGCTAGATCAATTGGGCAGCTTAACAACAACCTTTAGCCACACCTACCGCGGTGAGTACTTCGCTCGTGTGTTTAATTCACCAGAAAGAGACGTAGTGGATTCCTACAATATCAGCCACATCAACTTCCGCTACCAGCCCAATGGCGCACAGTGGAATGCCGAGCTAAACATTCAAAACTTATTTGACAAGGATGCGATCTCATCTCGTCATACCGATACTTACGCACTAGGCATGACCAGCAATCAGTATTTGGCGCCTAGAACGGTGAGTTTGGGTGCGCGGTATAACTTTTAGTGTTTTGCGTATCTATCAAGCGACTTGCCGCCCATGAGGGCGGCAAGTCGCTTTTCATTTACTGAGCTTCCAAAGATTGTTTAACTCTTTGTATAGTCAAATCATAAATTGTCGACTCATGAGAGTCGTCGAAGACCGTTGAAAAATGAAAAGCGTCGCTTTTACGAGAGCGGTTTCCCTCGCTATCGATTGATATGATGTAAGCACTGTATAGTTGGTTTACTGCAAGCTCATCAATAATCATTTGACTCTCACCTACGATAGAGTAGGCGTTTTCTTCTTTAAAGTTTTTCTCAGTTCCTTCTTGAAACACATAGATTTGATATTCAATGTGATTCTGCGCAGTTTTGTCGTCTTGGCTTTCTGTCCAACGAAGAGTCACTGTGTTGCCAGCTACAAGAGATATATCAATGGCGGTAGGGCTTGGTGCAGATGATGCTTTGGCTTGGCTTCCATAAAGGCCTATAAAGCCAACCAAAATCAGAGCTCGTATCAATAGTTTCATAGCGCTTGCCTGTTGAAGATGTTCACAGCGCCAATCTATTACTCAAATTGGTATTGAAAAATAGGCCAATGGGTTTAACTCTGTTGGGTGGTCAAATCTGCTGTGGTTTAGCCTCTGTGACCCTGAATATAGGCGTGAACATAGCCTCACACATAAATCATTTACCCCTTAAGACTTGATCTAGGGCAATTAAAGTTCTAAACTTTCAATAATTTCTGAAAATACAGAACTTGCTGAAATTAGCCGAGTTAAGGATTTGATTTATGACCATGACGCCGCAAATAGAGGCCTTTGTTTATCACTTTGGTGAGATGGGTAGTCGTTGGGGCTTTAATCGCACGGTGGGGCAGATGTATGCCTTGATCGTGCTGAGTGAGCACCCGCTATGCGCCAATGACTTGAGTGAAGCCCTAAATATCTCCCGGGGTAATGTCAGTATGGGCCTAAAGGAGCTGCAATCCTGGCGTTTGCTGCAGGAAAAACGCGTTCCTGGTGATCGTAAGGAGTACTTTACCGCCGCTGGAAGTATCTGGGATATGGCGATTCGAGTGTTGGAAGAGCGCCGTCGCAGAGAAGTGGACCCAACGCTAAGCCTGCTGCGCGATACCTTGCTTGAAAAGCCCAGTAACGATCAAGAAGTCTATGCCCAGGAGAAAATGCAAGAAATTCACGACTTGCTAGAGCTTTGTGGTGGTTGGGCTGATGAGTTACTGACTATACCCCCTAGCAAGTTGAAGACCTTAATGAAGCTTGGTAGTGGTATGGGCAAGGTGCTGGAGTTTACCGATAAGCTTACCTTGCGCAGCCCGGATACCTGACGTCTTTCCTAAGATTGGCTTTGTAGCCTTCTCGCTCTAAGCCACAGCTTTTCAAATCTCGCTTTTTTAAATCCACGAGGTACATCATGGATATTGTGATCGATACGATTATGTTATCGAGGGTTCAGTTCGCCCTGAATATCAGCTTTCATATCTTGTTTCCCACCATCACCATCGCACTGTGTTGGGCGTTGCTGTTTTTTAAAATTCGCTTACACCAAACCGGCGATGAAGTTTGGATGCGCTGTTATCGCTTTTGGGTAAAAATCTTTGCCTTAACTTTTGCTTTGGGTGTGGTCAGTGGTATTACCATGTCTTTTCAGTTTGGTACCAATTGGCCGGGCTTTATGGAAAAGGCCGGCAATATTGCGGGCCCGTTACTGGGCTACGAAGTGCTGACGGCCTTCTTTCTAGAGGCGACTTTTTTAGGGGTGATGTTATTTGGTATTGATCGTGTATCGCCGCGTATGCATACCATTGCTACCGCCATTGTCGCCCTAGGCACCACGGCTTCGGCTTTTTGGATATTGGCGTTAAATTCTTGGATGCAAACACCTACGGGCTTTGAAATTCGAGATGGTGTTATTTTTCCTGTGGATTGGTGGGCGGTGATATTTAACCCATCTTTTCCCTATCGATTCTTCCATATGTTATTGGCCTCTCTGATTACTGCCTGTTTCTTATTGATGGGCGTATCGGCCTATCGATTGTTAAAAGGTGATCACAAACCCGCACCTAGAATTACCTTAAAGCTGGCTGCCATGGTAGCGGCAGTGGCCGTGCCGGTGCAGATTTTTGTGGGAGATTTGCATGGCTTAAACACTCTAGAACATCAACCTGCAAAAGTGGCTGCGATGGAAGGTGTGTGGGAGACAGAGCGTGGCGCCGATCTATTATTGTTTGCTTTACCTGATGAGGAAAAAAGAGAAAACCATTTTGAAGTTGGTATTCCCAATATGGCCAGCTGGATCCTCACTCATGATGCCAATGGCGAAATCAAAGGACTGAATGAATTCAAGGGTGAGCACCCACCAGTGGCTCCGGTGTTTTGGAGTTTTCGGGTGATGGTGGGTACAGGTTTACTGATGTTGCTGATTGCCTGGGCCGTAAGCTGGCAGCTATGGAGAAAGGGTGAGGCCAGCCCCTTGCTGCTCAGAGCGACGGTAGCGATGAGCTTCTCCGGCTGGTTAGCGACCTTGGCGGGTTGGTATGTCAGTGAGATTGGAAGGCAGCCTTTTCTGGTACAAGGTGTGCTGACGACCTCTGAGGCCGCTACCACTATTCATGAAGGCAATGTGCTGTTTTCTCTGATTCTCTATGCGGTTCTGTATGGCGGCTTGCTTGTGGCTTATATCCACACGGTGTTTTTGATGGCGAGAAAATCGGCCAAGTTGGAAGCGCCAAGTACCAATAACAGCGGTATTGAAACTGGGGTCAGATCCCAATGGGATCTGACCCCGAGCAACACTCAAGCAAATAAAGGAGCCTAAAATGAATCTACTCGGTGTATTAATCGATCCTAACTACCTAGGCCCAATATTTATTGGTCTAATGGCCCTGGCTGTTTTGGTTTATGCGATCTTAGACGGCTATGATCTTGGGGTCGGTATTGTCCTGCATCGCCAAGACGAAGCTATGCGTGATACTCAAATTGCTTCTATCGGACCTTTTTGGGATGCCAATGAAACCTGGTTAGTTCTCGCCATTGGCTTGATGCTGATTGCTTTTCCCGAGGCCTATAATATTCTGCTGCAAGAGCTCTATGTGCCCGCAACTATAATGCTGGGCGGTTTAATTCTACGCGGCGTGGCCTTCGATTTTCGAGCTAAGGTAGCAATGGAAAACAAAAACCTCTGGGACCATATTTTTCGAGCAGGCTCCTTGATTGTTGCGCTCTCTCAGGGCTATATGTTGGGGCAATATATTTGTGGCTTTTCAGATGATAGCTTGACGATTGTATTTTCACTGCTTAGTGCCTTTGGTGTGGCCGCAGCATACAGCTATATCGGCTCTTGCTGGTTGGTGATGAAAACCGAAGGTGAATTGCAAAAATACAGTGCTAAGGCGGCTCGATTAAGCGGACTATTAATGGCCCTTGGTATTGCCTCGGTGTGTATTGTAAATCCTTGGATAAATCCCGAAGTTTATGATCGCTGGTTCAGCTTTCCTAATAATCTTTTATTGTGGGTTATCCCGATTATTAGTGCTGCGATATTTCTTTTTGCTGATCAGGTACTAAAACGCGTGCCAGCCGAAAATGACTATGGTTGTTGGATTCCTTTTGTTTTAGCTGTGGTACTTTTTCTAAACTGCTTTCAAGGCATTGTAGTGAGCTTTTACCCCGATGTTATTCCTGGGCGCTTGAGCCTCTATGATGCGGTGGCCGCACCGGAAGCTTTGGGCTTTATTTTCTGGGGTGCGGTGATTGTGGTGCCGGTAATTCTGGCTTATACGGCTTATTCTTATCGAGTGTTTTGGGGTAAAGCCACTGCTTTGCGCTACTTCTAGGCTTGTAGTGGGGTCAGATCCCTTGGGATCTGACCCCGATGCTTATTTAGGCTAAGGCTAGCGCCTTATAGTATTTTTAGCGTTTTGACTTTGACGGCTTTGTTAAATGATAAAAGTTCTTTTGGGTTTTATTTGCATATCACTTGCCAGCTGCTGCAGTGCTGATGCTCCTAATTATCAATTTGTAAAGGTAGGGAAGTATAAACTTGCTTATGCATGTAGAGGGCCGGAGTCTGCTAAGCAGACTGTATTGATGGTAGCGGGCATGGGACTGGATGCTTACTCGACCTTTAAAAACACTTTTCGCAATGCCGCAGCGAATGACTATCGTATCTGTATGTATGATCGTGCTGGAACAGCGAAGAGTAAATATGAAAACCCCAAGGTACGACCTATTTCCGCATTGGCGGATGAACTGAATGGATTTGTTGAGGCGATTGGAATACAAAAGCTCATTCTAGCGCCTCATTCTTTTGGTGGCTTTGTCGCGCGTGCCTATGCCCATAAATATCCTGCTAAGGTCTCAGGTATAGTTTTTATCGATTCTGCTCACGAGTCTTGGTATGAAGATATGAAAACCTCCATGTCGCCAGATGCATGGAAAACCATGGAATGGATCATGGAGTGGGAGCGCAGTAAGCATTCCTTTGAAGATTTCGCGGAGGCTTCATCGCATAGCAGTATTTACAAAATTTCAGAAACCTTACCTGTCATTGTGCTATCTCGTGGAATTCCTCATGTGAACATTCGCCAGACTAAGATGCGCTATAAAGATGTTGATGCGTATAGTGATTCCTGGGACCGGTCGCAGGAGAAACTTAAATTAATTGGTAAGAATATTGATTCTATTGAAATGAAGTACGCTTCGCACCTCTATGATGAAACGGACCCATGGGTGGTGATTGAGCAATTGGAAAGAATAGTGGGCTTGTTAGATTAATCGGCTTCGATATGGGGCCAGATCCCTTGGGATCTGACCCCGGTAAGTAGTTAGATAGCGGATACTGCGCCATCTACAGCGATGGCTTGGCCGGTCATATAGCTGTTACCTGGAGATAGGATCAGCATCATGGCATTTACCATTTCCTGTACGGTACCGTAACGACGCATTGGGCAGCCGCGAACTAGCATATCTTCCACGCCATCTTCTTTTAGCATGCCTGCACCAATATTGGTTGGTGAGAAAAATGGGCAGATGGCATTTACGCGTACGTTTTTAGAGGCGTATTCCACTGCAGCGGTTTTGGTAAGGCCGATTACGCCGTGTTTTACTGCAGCGTAGGGGCCAAGCTTAGGTGCGCCACCGATGCCAGCCATGGAGCTAACATTTAGAATGGCGCCGCCGTCTTTTAGCATACTGGGAATCTGATGTTTCATACCCAACATAACGCTCTTCAAATTAACTTCATACTGACGATCAAAAATGTCACCCGTTTGCTCGTGGGTTGCCAGCATTTCATGACCAACGCCGGCATTGTTTACGGCAATATCCAAGCGACCAAACTTTTCTACTGCGGCTTGCACTAGTGCTTGGCAATCTTCTTCTTTGCTAACATCACTGCGCAGCAATACGGCATCATCGCCATAGGCTGCACTGGCTTCTTCTAAGCCGGCAATATTAATATCGCCAAGCACCAGCTTAGCGCCACGGTCGTGCAAACCTTTCGCTAGTAGGGCGCCAAAGCCACTGGCTGCGCCGGTAATTAAGGCAACTTTGCCGCTAAAATCTAATAATGAATCCATAGCTTATCTTCTTAGTAAGGCCAGCCATAAGGCGGGCCTGAAAATTAAACGATCATACCGCCGTCGACGACGATACACTCACCGGTGGTGTAGCTTGATGCATCTGATACCAAGTACAAAACGGTACCGGCCATTTCACGAGGCTCGGCGTGTCGCTTCATTGGAATCTTATCTACCGCCATCTGGTAGATCTCATCGTGGGTAAACAGGGCGCCGGCGAATTTGGTTTTGGTCAAGCCAGGTAGAAGTGCATTGCAGCGAATGCCGAACTCGGCACATTCACGGGCGAAGGCTTTGGTCATGCTGACAACCGCGGCCTTAGTGATGGAATAAATCGCTTGCGCAGGGCCGGGGTGAATGGCATTCACAGAGGCTGTATTCACAATGGCGCCGCCGCCGTTTTCCTTCATCAGCTTGCCAGCTTCAATCGACATAAAAAAGTAGCCGCGGATATTCACATCGACTGTCTTATTGTAAGCGCCCAAATCGGTATCTAAGACATGGCCAAAATAAGGATTGGTTGCAGCATTGTTCACCAGAATATCCAGCTTGCCGTGTTTCTCACGAATGTAATCGAAGGTATTGCTGATGTCTTCCATATTGCCTACGTGGCAAGCCAAAGCTTCGGCACTGCCACCAGCTGAGGTAATAGCATCAACGACATTTTGGCAGCCTTCTTTTTTACGAGAAGTCACCATGACGTGAGCACCTTGCTCAGCGAGTAATTTGGCTATCTCTTCACCGATGCCACGGCTGGCGCCTGTTACTAGGGCGATCTTGCCGTTTAAATTAAATAATTCTGTACTCATGTTACGCTCCAAAAATCGCGGGTGGAGTTGTTTTTAATATTGCAGCTTTTTCTTGTGTGTGGTTTTAACTGTGATTACGGTACTAGGACCATCTTGCCTTTTACCTGACGGCCCATAACTTTCTCTAGGGCGGCTTTGGCATCACTTAGTGGCAGCGCCTCATCGACAACCACTTTAACTTTACCTTGTAGGTACCAGCCCAAAAGCTCACGCATGTTGTCGGCAAAGTCTTTTGGTTGATGGGCTGTAAATGAACCCCAAAAAACACCAACTACAGAGTAACCTTTTACCAAGGCTAAATTCACCGGGAACTTAGGAATCTCGCCAGAGGCGAAGCCGATAATCAATAAACGGCCATTCCACGCCATACAGCGGCTGCTGGCATCAAAGGCATCGCCACCAACAGTGTCGTATACCACATCGATACCTTTGCCATCGTTAATCGCTTTTAGCTCGGTTTTTAAGTCATTCTCTTTGTAATTAATAAGAATGTCAGCGCCGTTTTCTTTGGCCAGTTGTAATTTCTCTTCACTGGAGCAAGCGGCAATAACCGTAGCCCCCATAGCCTTACCAATTTGCACGGCCGCCAAGCCGGTACCACCGGCAGCACCAGTTACTAGCAGGGTCTCACCTGGTTGTATATTGGCGCGCTGCTTTAGGGCGTGGTGTGCAGTAGCGTGTGCGGTGGTTAAGCCTGCGGCCTCTTCATCGCTAATGCCATCTGGAATTGGAATTAGGTGCGTGGCCGGGCAGAGGGCTTTTTCAGCATAGCCGCCAACACCGACGAAACCGATAACGCGATCGCCCGCTTTTACATGGCTTACACCATCGCCTACTTCACTGACAACGCCGGCAACCTCAGAGCCTGGAGTAAAAGGGAAGGGCGGCTTCATTTGATATAAGCCTTGTACCATTAAGCCGTCTGGGTAGTTTACGCCAGCCGCTTTAATATCCAGAACGACATTCCCTGCACCTGCAGCGGGCGCATCTACGTCTTCATAGCTGAGTTTTTCTAGTGGGCCAAACTCGTGGCAAACAATCGCTTTCATTCTCGTTTCCTTGTAATTATTTTTCTGGCTTTAATCTTATGCTTTTGCAATGGTATCCAGTGCAAACTGGGCCATTGGTTTTACATAGGCACCCATACCAGCGGCTTTCTTGCTGGAGGCATTACCGTCGGCGGCGCGCTTGGCAACACCTTGAATAATGGCCGCTAGGCGGAAGTAGCTAAAGGAAATATAAAATTCCCAATTTGGAATTGAATCCATGCCCATACGCTTGCAGTATTGAGCCACATATTCTTCTTCTGAAGGAATGTTCAGCTCAGCGCGATCGACGCCCATTAAACCTTTCATATCACCAGCGCCTGGCATACGTAGCTGCATACACTGATAGGCAAGATCGGCATAAGGGTGGCCAAGGGTGGAAAGCTCCCAGTCCAATACGGCGATAATGTTCTGATTGTCTTGATCGAACATCACATTGTCTAAGCGGTAGTCGCCGTGCACCAAAGAAACTCGACCATCATCTTCTGGCTGATTGTTTTCAAGCCAATCAATCAGCTGGTCCATCTCTTCGATTTTATCCATCTCTGAAGCGCGGTATTGCTTGGTCCAGCGATCTAGCTGGCGGGCAAAGTAATTACCAGGCTTACCGTAATCTTCTAGGCCAGCAGCTTTTAGATCAACGCTATGCAGGGCCGCTAGAACACGGTTCATTTCGTCGTACATTTTTCCGCGTGTGGCATTATCTACTTCGGGTAGCTGGGCATCCCAATGTACATTGCCATCGCAAAATTCCATGACGTAAAACATAGAGCCAATAATGTCTCGATCTTCGCAAAGGTGGTAAACCTTGGCTACTGGCACGTCGGTATCGGCAAGGGCAGCCAACACGCGGTATTCACGGTCAACGGCGTGGGCACTTTTCAGCAACTTACCTGGAGGCTGGCGACGTAAAACATAAACGCCAGACTCGGCGCTAATTTTAAAAGTGGGGTTGGACTGGCCGCCGGGAAATTTATCCGCGCTGATAGGGCCTTTGAATCCTTCGATATTGGCTTCTAGATAGCTTGCCAGTTTAACCACATCTAATTGGCTAACATCTGCCATGGTGATTTCCTCGTATTTTTTACGATTTGTTTTAACTACTTGTTTTTAACTACTTGTTATTAACAACGTGCTTTTAACAACAAAACCGGGGCATGCCCCGGTTGTTTAATTCTACAGCTTTCGCTTAAGCGTGTGCTTTAGCCAAGTTGCGACCCAGCTGCATCATGTGCACCTGATCTGGACCATCAGCCAAGCGAAGCGTACGCTGGCCAGCCCACATATGTGCTAGGAAGAAGTCCTGACTCACACCGGCGGCACCGTGCATTTGAATCGCGCGATCAATAACATCAAGTGCAACATTCGGCGCTACAATCTTAATCATGGCGATTAAGTCTTTAGCGTCTTTGTTACCAGCGCTATCCATTTTGTAAGCGGCTTTCAAAGTCATTAGGCGGGCTTGTTCAATCTGGCAGGCCGACATAGCAATATCTTCACGTACCGATTGGTTTTTAGCCAACGGCTGACCAAATGCAACACGCTCATTGGCGCGTTTGCACATCATTTCTAGGGCACGCTGTGCAGCACCGATAGAGCGCATGCAGTGGTGGATACGGCCTGGGCCTAAGCGACCTTGAGCGATTTCGAAACCGCGGCCTTCGCCCAAAATAATATTGCTAACGGGTACACGAACATTATTGAAGATAACTTCGGCGTGACCTTCTGGAGCGTCATCGTAGCCAAATACATGCATTGGACGTTTGATTTCAACACCTGGTGTTTTTACCGGCACCAAAACTTGAGATTGCTGCATGTGGCGGTTTGGATTTTCTGGGTCAGTTTTACCCATCACAATCATAATTTCACAGCTCTCGCGGCAGGCGCCAGAGATGTAGAACTTACGACCATTAATAACGTACTCATCACCATCACGAACGATAGAGGTTTCGATATTGGTGGCATCAGAAGAGGCTACTTCTGGCTCGGTCATGGCAAAGGCTGAGCGAATCTTGCCGGCCAATAAAGGCTCTAGCCACTGCTTCTTCTGCTCTTCATTACCGTACTTGGCGAGTACTTCCATATTGCCAGTATCTGGGGCGGCACAGTTAAAAACTTCTGGCGCCCAAGCAACGCGGCCCATCTCTTCGGCGAGCGGTGCGTATTCAAGGTTAGTTAAACCACCGGAGTATTCACCATAGGCAAGTGGTAAGAAGAAATTCCACAAGCCGGCTTCTTTGGCCTTGGCTTTTAGCTCTTCCATAATTGGCGGAGTTTTCCAGCGATCGGCATTAACCTGCTCGTGGAAGGTACCTTCATTAGGGTATACATGCTCGTCCATAAAAGCACGAACGCGTAGTACTAGATCTTTGACCTTATCGCTGTATTCAAAATCCATGGTTTTCTCCAGGTTGTTTTTATAAGAGCGTTATAAAATTAGGTTGATATTAACTATAAGTTACTGCATCACTTCGATCGTTATCATCCAAGTGGGGAATACTGTTAAAGCTAGCGAGGCGCACATTTCTTGGGCTAAACACAAAGCGGCTGACGCTAGAATTAATGACCTGCATATTGATATTCATAACCATATCGTCGCCATAGCCCAAAACATGTTTCATGGCCATGGCGATGGCGCCACCAGAGCTGACGACTAAAAGTTTCTTACCGGTGTAGTTATCTTGAATAAAAGCCAAGGCTTCACCGACTCGTTGCTCAAATTGCCCCCAACTTTCCGGAACAGGAGCGCTTAGCTCATCATTACGCCATGCTTCCATAGCCTTTTTGAGTATTTTGAAGAAAGGGCGTGCATCACTTTTATCGGTGGGCATTTCTTGCGGGAATTGGCGCAGGTAAGCACTAACCACCGAGTGGAAGTCAAACTCATTAAGGCCGCCGTGCTCGGTAAAAGCGTCTCGATTAAGCCCTAAACCCTCGCAAATGCCTTGTGCGGTTTCGCGATGGCGAACTAATTTGCCAGTAATGATGTCATCAAACTGTCTGTCTTTTTGTTGAAAGTACTCACCTAGCCAGCGGGCTTGTTGCCAGCCTAGATCTGACAGCTGGTCATAATTATCCGAGCCAAAGGAGGCTTGACCGTGACGTACTAACAAAAATTCAGACATATCTCACTCTAGATTCACTTTGAAAGTGGCCCAAAAGCCATGAAAAGAGAATATTGAAGTGGTCACTATCATTGAAGTTTATTATTTTAATGTTGCATTATTAATTTTAGTGATTATGATCTAAGGCCAATTTAAAGAGTATATTGGCCAGATTGGACTCAATGTAGAGCTAGGAAAGCTCGCTATTCGAGTTCTATTGTTTAGGTCCTTCCATTGAAAAGGATCTTTTTAAAAGGGCCTAATGAGAAACAACAGGGTAGCCATAGCATGCGCTTGAGCCAGGTAGATTTGAATTTATTTGTCGTGTTTGATGCCATCTACACCGAGAAAAACCTTACTCGGGCGGCAGAGGTGCTGTGTATTACCCAGCCAGCGGTCAGTAATGCGCTAAATCGCTTGCGTAAAACCTTTGATGACCAGCTATTTGTACGTACCCCAGATGGCATGATGCCCACGCCGGTAGCCGAAAACATAGTAGGTCGAGTTCGCGAGGCCCTGCAGCTATTAAACATGAGCGTTCAAGAAGGCGATAAGTTTAACCCCGAGAGCTCAGAAAAAGTCATTGCCTGCAGTATGAATGACTTGGGTGAGACCTTGATCTTGCCTCCAATAATGTCTCATTTACAACGCCTTGCCCCCAAGATGACGCTCACCAGCTATTACGTACCCCGTGAAGATATGGCTAAGGAGTTGGCGGCAGGCAGCTTGGATTTTGCTATCGATGTGCCATTAGTGGTTGATAACAACCTCTGTCATGCGCCTTTAAGCGGAGAGGACTATGTTTGTGTGGTGCGTCCCGATCACCCGGCCGTTCGCAATGAACTAAGCCTGGAGCAGTATTTGGCGCTGGGGCATATTAACGTTTCCAGCCGGCGCAAAGGGCAGAGTATTGTCGACCATGCCCTAAACGGTATGGGCATGAGCCGTAACATCAAGGTGCGGGTTCAACACTATATGGTTGGCGCAAAAATTGTCGCCAATACCGACTTAGTGTGGACATTACCTATTCGACTCGCTCGCCAATTGGATTTTAAAATTCTACCTCTGCCTTTCGATGTTCCGGCTCTCAATTGGCACCTGTTCTGGCATAAAAGTGCTGACGACGACCATGCGAATAAGTGGCTTCGTAACCTGTTCTTACATGGCATTCAGGACGGTATTGCCTTGATCGATGAGGTGGAGTAGCTCTGGCATCGCTTAAATTTCCAGATTTCACTTCCATTTCACCCCATCAGCTGTAGTCTGGTAGCCGGTACAAGGATTGATTAAGGGCTGCGAAGACTTGAAGATTTTACTGATTGAAGATAATGCGACTATCGCAAAACAGGTGCTTGAATTCTTAAGCGCTCATGGTTGCGAGTTGGATTATGCTGAGCGGGGGAAGCGCGGCATTGAGCTTGCGACCGCTGAAATCTTCGATGTGGTGCTGCTTGATTTAAACTTGCCCGATATCGATGGCTTGGAAGTGTGTGAGCAAATCAAACAGCAGGCCAGCGTAACACCCGCCATTTTAATGTTAACAGCACGTGATAGCTTTGCTGATAAAGCCGCTGGCTTTGGACAGGGTGCAGACGACTATCTAAGTAAGCCCTTTGATTTGCGAGAACTATTGCTGCGCTGCCAAGCTTTGGCTCGACGCAATCAATTGCACCGCAGCCAGCAGCTAAGCTTAGGGTGTTTGCAGCTGGACTTATCACAGCAAAAAGCAAGTCGTGAAGGGCAGGACATTAAACTTACCAGTATTGGCTTTCAAATTCTGGCTTTGCTTGTTGAGAGCTATCCGCAGCCGGTAAGTCGCTCCTTAATTAGCCACAAATTATGGTCGGATTCTCCTCCTGATAGCGATGCCTTGAAATCGCATATTTATTCATTGCGCAAAGCGCTCGACAAGCCCTTTGATAAACCGATGTTAAAAACCGTGATGAATCTTGGCTACAAACTGGAATTAACAAATGACAGTGATTAAGAGTATACGTCAACAGGTTCTTTTGTTGTTTATGGGTTATGCCGTTGGCATGGGGCTGCTGTACTTGGCGCTAACTATGATCATCGCTTATGTGGTGGAGGATCATATGATTTACAGCTTGCTAAAAATAGAAGCGAGCTATGTTCAAGAGCATCACAAGGCGACGGGGCAATTACCGCAAAGCCGCTTAAGTTTTGGGAGCATTCACCCCAGCTCTGGTTTGGATGTGGCTGCAGAATTAGAGCAAGTCCTTAAAAACAACTTCGGCAAAGCGATCGTCGAAGTGGCTGCTGATGATAATGAAATTTTTACCAGCGATGATGACCATTATCACTACCAGTTGATTCAACTGGTAGGTGGGCAGCGGGTATTCCTTATTGCTGAGGTCTCTGCTTTACTGGTAGTGAGTAAAAGCCCGGTATTACTGCAGCTATTTCTTGCGGGTTTTGTGATTACCTTATTATTGGCCTTTTTACTTGCCGTAAAGATGGCATCGAAAACAGTAAAGCCGGTATTGCAATTGGCTGGGGCGGTAAAGGAGAAGCAGCCATTGCCAAACTTACAGTTTGAGCTGGGTTATTTATCGCAAACCTTGTCAGAAGCATTTGAGGAAAGGGCTAAGGCCTTACAGCGGGAGAGAGATTTTAGCAGTGATCTTAGCCATGAATTACGTACGCCATTGACGGTGTTGAGTAATACCTTAACCCTGGCTGAGCGCCGTCCTTTAACGGAATCCGATATTCAACAGCTGCGTCATATTGATCAGCAAATGCAGCAGACTGTCGATACCTTGCTGGCATTAGCGCGTCAAGAAAGCCTGCAAGAAGAATCTATTTACCTTGCGCCGGTTTTGGAGCAAGCATTGATGGATTGCAGCTTGGCGGCCAATAAAGAGCTTGATCTAAATATGGCGGTTCCAGAGCATTTAGCAATAAACGCGAACGCCAGTTTGCTGACCTTGTTATTCACAAACCTAATCAACAATGCCTTGTATCACGGCGACTCTAATCAGCTAAGCATTGTTGTGGATGATGGTATGTTGATATTTCAGAATCAAAGTAATAAGGCGATGCCGGCCAACCTCTTTGATAGTGGTGTAAAAAGTGACGATAGTCCGGGCATTGGCCAAGGCTTGTATTTAGTGGCTAGGGTTTTAGAGGCTATGAAAATGACATATCAAATTCAGCAGGCTGATGGTTTATTTAGCGTAAGAATTTCACTCTGATTTCACCTCCCTCTCTTTAAGCTGTCTCTATCCTATTCATTCTTCTTCACTGTTTGCCTGGTGAAGTGCCGATAAGAGAGAGTCAAATCATGTTAAAGAAAATTCTGATCGTCTTAGCTATTTTGATAGCAAGCGTATTTGCAGCCGGTAAGTGGTTTTTTAGCCTATTACCTGATGCCTCACATTACGAGGGAGTTAAAACGGCTGAAGTGAAAGATGTTCCCTATTTAAATCAAGCTCGGCCCGAAAACAGAGGAAAGATTCTAGCGGTAGTGACCAGTGTTGATCAGATGGGTGCAAGTGGAAAGTCAACCGGGTATGAGTTGACTGAGCTGGCCCGAGCCTATTGGGTGTTTCAGGCCAATGGCTTTGAGGTAGACATTGCCAGCCCCCTTGGTGGCGATGCCCCAAAGGTTTTGGATGGTGATGATATGGGGGTATTTGACTATGCCTTTCTCAATGACAGCTCAGTGCAACAGCAATTGGAAAATACCCTGCGCATCGATGATATCAATCCGCTGGACTATCAAGCGGTCTACTTTGTCGGTGGCAAGGGCACTATGTTTGATTTTCCTGGCCATAAAGCCATAAAAAGCCTTGTTAGAGATCTCTATGAAGCTGGCCGAATAATCGCCGCCGTATGTCACGGTCCAGCAGCCTTGCTTAATGTGCAGCTTAGTGATGGCAGCTGGCTAATTGCCGATAAAAAAGTCAGCAGTTTTACTAATAGTGAAGAGTTGTTTTTGATCCCGGAGGCTCGTGAAGTATTTCCGTTTCTATTGGAGTCAAAGTTAATCGAACAGGGTGCAAACTTTGTTGCTGGGACAGACTATCTAGAGTTGGTTGTGCGAGATGGTCAGATAATTTCAGGGCAGAACCCTTGGTCGGTATGGACCTTGGCAGAAGCGACAGTGGAAGCCTTAGGCTATGAGCCTGTCGCTCGTGTTAGAACCGCCGAGGAGCATGCAGTAGATTTATTGGCTGTATATGAGCAGCAGGGTTACCTGGCTGCCATCGATCGTCTTTCTCAGTCAGCGAAGAACTATGAAAGAGTCCTTGTTCTAATGCATGGGGTGCTGGCATTTATGAAATTTGAATTGATCAAGGGTTGGGACATGCTGATGCTAACGCAAAAAATTAAGTCAGCTCAGCAGTAGTCGGCATCAGCTTATGTGCTAGCTATAACTACAACCACAACTACGACCACAATCACAACTACAAGCACAACTACAAGCACAGCCATCGCTGCAAGAGAGTAGGCGCTCGATGGCTGTTCGCAAGCTTCAAAATTCGTTACTATGCGGCCTGCTTAAAACGATTCAGGTCACGTCTTCAATGCCCGCCTTGCTAGAAATTAAAAATGTGAGCGCCTATCAAGGCAGCCATCAAGTGTTTACTGATTTAAACTTAACTATTGAAGAAGGCGAAAGAATCGCAATCTTGGGCCCTAATGGCGCAGGGAAATCTACCCTATTAAAGCTACTAAGCCGAGAGCTTTACCCAAAAGTGAATGCGGGTAGCTATGTAAAAATCAATGGTAGCGAGACTGTTAAAGTTGATGAACTCCGCCAACAGATAGGTATGGTCTCTCATGATCTTCAGGCTTCCTATAATGTAGTGAGTACTGCCTTGGAAGTTGTGGTTTCTGGTTTTGTGGGAGCTATCGGTTTGCTATACCAACATTATCCATTGGAAGAACATCATTATCAGCAAGCTCTGTCGAGCTTACAGTTATTAGGTTTGGCGGAGCTGGCTGAACGTAAGTTTCACCATTTATCCACCGGCCAACAGCGCCGAGTGTTGTTGGCAAGAGCCATGATTCACCAGCCCAAAACGCTATTGTTGGATGAGCCCACAGCCGGCCTTGATGTAAAGGCCAGCTATGAGTTGTTAGACCAGTTGTCAGCGCTTTGTAAAAACGGCCCAGCAAACGACGCTGGATCAGGGCAGGGCATATTGCTATGTACCCACCATGTTAAAGAGATAATCCCTGAAATAGAGCGAGTCATTCTTTTACGCAATGGAGAAATCATGGCCGATGCTCCTAAAAACGAAGTACTTAAGGCTGAACTATTAAGTGAGCTTTATGGCCTGCCATTGCAGTTGCATCAGCACAATGGCTATTATCAATTGCAGCGTGCTTAAGACAACAGAATCTGAGATCTCAATACGATGGAATGGGCGCTAGTAGCGGTATTTGTACCCACCTTTTTCTTGGTGTCGATTAGCCCAGGAATGTGTATGACTCTGGCCCTCACTTTGGGCATGGCGATTGGCGTGCGCCGTACCATGTGGATGATGGCCGGTGAGTTGCTTGGTGTGATCTCTGTGGCAGCGTTGGCAGTGTTAGGGGTTGCCCAGTTACTTATGCGCTGGCCCACGGCCTTTACGGTGATTAAAATTGCCGGTGGGGCTTACCTTTTTTATATCGGAATTCAATGCTGGCTATCCAAAGGCAAGTTAGCTTTTGTGCAGGGTGAGGCTCGATCACCTGGGCGGGGCGACCTATTTATGCAGGGTTTACTGACCGCCTGCTCCAATCCGAAGGCCTGGGCCTTTAATATCTCCATTCTACCGCCGTTTTTGGATTTCGATCGCCCAATAACGTTTCAATTGCTAACTATATTGGTTTTAATTGCGATTTGTGAATTTGTCTCTATGACTATTTATGCCAGCGGCGGGCGCAGTTTGCGTTATCTTTTAGAGAGGGATAATGGGGCGCAATATCTCAATCGAATCTCAGGCAGTTTGATGATCGCCGTGGCTTTTTGGATGTGGTTCTTTTAACGATTTTATATCGACGGCCGATGCTAAATTCCTCGAGCGTTTAGGCTTGAAATTTTTTGATCCACTCTAAAATTAAGCGGTTGATTTTCTCAGGCTGTTCTCTTTGCATAAAGTGCCCAGCGCCATCAATGATATGCAGTTGGTAGTCGGCCAAAAATGGCTTCTTACGTTGTAGAATTTCAAACAATCGTACGTCCATACAGCCATCGTTTTCACCGGCGAGAACTTGGCAGGGGGCGGACACTTTTTTAATGCTCGCTGCTTGGCTAGCTTCACGGCCTTTACGATATAGATGCCGATAGTAGCTTAAGCTTGCCTTTAGCACTTCTGGCTGTGACAGTGCCTGTTTTACAGGTTCGATATCACCTTGAGCAAAATCCCAACTGGGCGACCAGCGTCGCCATAGCCATTCGATAAACGCAAAATTGTTGCGACGGCACCACCACTCGGATATCCATGGCAGCTGAAAGAAAGCAATGTAAGCACTGTTTCGGCGTTGTTTAGGGACTTCTTTTAGCCCCTGATTAAAGGTCGAAAGATGAGGAATGGCTAGGCAGTTTAAGCTAAGAAGGGCGTCTGGATACTGCGCCGCAAAAGCATAGCCAATAATGGCGCCCCAATCGTGACCAATGAGATGAAACTTGTCGATGTGCAGCTTCTTTTGAATGGCGCGAATATCTTCCACCGAATCTAAAACGAAATAGCTCTGGCTTATCGAGCTTGCTTCATATCCACGTAAGGTCGGTGCGATACAACGATAGCCGGCAAGCAACAGTGCATCAATTTGCGCCTGCCAGGTGGTGGCAATATCCGGGAAGCCATGTAAGAGAATGACGACAGGGCCTTCACCTTGGTCGATAAAGGAATGTTGGCGGCCGTCTATGTCGAGCTGCCTTACTGTACTTTCACAAGCGGTATTCATATCGCACTATTCTTATAGTTGTCTGAGGGGCTCTCCTAGATAGCCTTATGCTAACAAGCTTGAACTCATTGAAATATGGCTGAGTAGGATAAAATTTGGTCATTTAAGTCCAAGTAAACTCACTCGAACCTCATAGATTGACTGAGTTAGTGTAGGCATTTTGCTGGTCCGAAATAATCCAAATAAGTAGTAGGGGCAATTTACAAAAATTTGCCCGGTTTTCCTCTGCTGAAACATAAACTTCAGGCATTCTATGGGGCGATATGCCTAATGAATGGAAAGCCATGGAACACAACAGCTACAACTCTTTAAAAGACGATCAATCCTTTATCTCCATGGAGGCCTTGGCAGGTTTGCTGCTAATGGGGGCTTCCGTGCTGGCAATGGTGGCTGCTAATTCGCCACTGAACGAATACTATCAAGGTATTCTTCAATTACCCTTTAGTATCCAGTTGGGTGAGTACGGTATTGCCAAGCCCTTATTGCTGTGGATCAATGATGGTCTGATGGCGGTTTTCTTCTTTATGGTAGGGTTGGAGCTAAAACGAGAGTTGCTGGAAGGGCAGCTTTCAAAGCCGGCCAATATTCTTTTACCGGCACTTGGCGCCATAGGTGGGATGTTGGTTCCAGCGGCAATCTATGCCGCGATAAATTGGCAGGATCCTATCGCGTTGAAAGGCTGGGCAATTCCCGCCGCTACCGATATTGCTTTTGCTTTGGGTATCCTGGCCTTGCTAGGACCTAGAGTGCCCCTTAGCTTAAAAATATTTCTGAGCTCTTTGGCGATCATCGATGATATTGGTGCGATTTTAATTATCGCCTTTTTCTATACCGCAAAGATTTCAGCCACAGCATTAATTATTGCGGCTGTCTGCCTTGTTATTTTATACGCGGTGAATAAATCCGGCGTAGAAAGCAAAAGTATTTATTTGTCTATCGGTTTGGTGATGTGGGTGGCATTGCTTAAATCTGGCGTCCACGCCACTCTCGCCGGTGTATTGCTGGCCTTCTTTATTCCCATGACAGCAAAAGATGGGAGCTCTCCGGCGAAAGATTTAGAGCATGATTTGCACAGTGCAGTAGCCTTTTTTATCTTGCCGGTTTTCGCCTTCGCCAACGCGGGCTTGCCCTTAGCGGGTATTGGCTTCGAGCAGCTCTTGCACCCAGTACCGCTGGGTATCGCTCTGGGCCTATTTGCGGGCAAGCAGTTAGGTATCTTTGGCTTATGTTGGTTGGCGATAAAATCTGGTTTGGCGAAGCTTCCCCAGGGTATGAATTTGTGGGCACTGTACGGCACGGCCTGTTTATGTGGCGTGGGTTTCACCATGAGCTTGTTTGTTGGCTCCTTGGCCTTCGAAGAAACCGGCGTAAACCTACTGTTTGATGAGCGTTTAGGAATTATATTTGGTTCTCTGCTTTCGGGGCTCTTAGGTTTCTTCGTGTTACGCCACAGTTTACCGGGCCCTAAGCTAGATGAAAGCTAACTGAAATCTAGCAAAGCGTAAGAAATCTGTAGGCTAAATAAGCTACACTGTAGGCAGTGTTATTTATGGACCCTGATTTATGCAAGAAGCACATTTACAGCAACAGCTAGCCTTCATCACAGAGTTGGATCGCCTTAAGGCCGTATATCGTCAAACGACGGTAAAGGAAGATGGTGATCGTTTTGAAAACAGCGCCGAACATAGCTGGCATATCGCGTTAATGGCACATGTGTTTGCGCCCTTGGTGGGCGAGCCGGTTGATATCAACCGCGCCTGCTTAATGTTGCTCTTGCATGATATTGTTGAAATCGATGCCGGCGATACCTTTGCATTCGCCAGTGCCGCTGATATTGCGGCCAAAGCAGATAAAGAAAGTGAGGCCGCCGATCGCTTATTTGGCCTGCTACCCAGCTCACAAGCTGCGGATTATCGGGCTCTATGGCAGGAGTATGAAGATGCCGAATCGGCAGATGCGCGCTTTGCGAAGGCGATGGATTGCTTGCTGCCATTGATTCAGAACATGAACAATGAAGGTGGCAGCTGGCGCCGACATCAGGTGAGTCGCAGCAAAGTCTTAAAGCGCAATCAGTATTTAGAGCATAGTGCTCCACGCTTATGGGCATATGCCCTAGAGCAGATAGATTTAGCTTTAGCTAATGGATGGCTCACTGACGATTGATGTCTGACTAGTGTTAATAGGCCCTTGGTCAGTGATTTTTCATTAGTACATTGACCCCTATAGCAAACTCGTTACAATCGCCGCCACTGTTACAATGGCCCCACAGCAGCGAGTGTGGGGTTTCAGTCTTTCGCAAAACCTTGCAAGAATCAGTTTGAGTTAGCTTATGACGTCCGCTTCGTTTAAAAACAAACGTAAGTTTTTGATCCGCTTGGCAAAAGCGCTGCACAAATTTGGTACGCCTGCCCATCGTTTGGAGGCCCACCTTAATAATCTGGCAGCGGCGATGGAGTTAGAGGGTTCTTTCCTGGTGGCCCCTACGGCATTAACCTTTGTATTGTGGCCGAAGGGCGAGCGAGGCAATCAAGAGTATCATTACACTGTACGAGTAAAACCCGGCGAGCTCGACTTGGGTTCTTTAGCGCGTACCGATCAATTGGTCGATGAGTTAATTAATGGCGAGCGCGATCTAGCGGATGCCTTAGCGCGTTTGGAAGATATTACCAGCCGACCACCTCCGTATCCTCATTGGTTAAACCTCATCGCCTTTGGCGTATCCGGTGGTGCCTTTGCAATGCTAATGGGCACCAGCTGGGACGATGTTGTCGTCGCCTTCTGCATCAGTTTATTGGTATACGGTTTGATCTACGCCGCGCAGTTTTCAAAACGCTTGGCTGATGCGCTCGAACCATTATCCGCCATGTTAGCGGCCTTTATCGCTGTTGGTATTTCCCAGCTCGATTTTCACCTCAATGCATCTTTAGTGGTTTTAGCCAGCATCATCGCCTTTATACCGGGCTTGGCTTTAACTGTGGGCTTGGCGGAATTATCCGTTCGAGAACTCACCTCCGGAACGGCACGGGTAATGGATGCCCTGATGCTTATGTTTAAGCTGTATTTCGGTGCGGTATTAGGCATGGCTTTGGCTTATGTATGCTGGGGAGAGGTAACATATCAAGCCAGTGCGCCACTGCCGTGGTGGACTTCTTGGACGGCGGTGCTGATGCTTTCAGCGAGTCTCGTCATTATGTTTAAAGCGCGCTTGCGTGATGGTGTCTGGGGTATTTTATCCGGCATCATTGCCTATGGCGTTAGTATCATGGCTGCTGAGGTTTTCGGTGTGGCATTGGGGACTTTCTTTGGCGCTTTAGCGGTGGGTGTTTACGGCAACATTTATGCACGCTGGTTAAAGTCGCCCGCTATTGTTGTGACCTTGCAAGGCATGGTGATCTTGGTACCCGGCAGTAAGATTTATATTGGTATTAATACTGTGGTGAGTGGTCAACAAATCGTGCCTTCCGATCAAATTGGCAGTCAGGCTTTTTTAATTCTGATGTCTCTGGTTGCAGGTTTTATCTTTTCTAATTTGCTGGTGAACCCGAAGCGTAGCCTTTAATAGCGCTAGCGATTAAATAACAGAATCTATACAAGAAGGGATTAGGATATGAATACTTACTTTAAGCGAATAGCCCTGGTAGCAATAACCGTTTTGACATTGGCAGCTTGCGATAAAATCAACAATGCCAATCGCACTATGGATACTATGCTAGGCGGTGATTTTAAGGTGTATATTGCGGGCCACGATAAGGTCTACTTGGTGCGCAATGGCAAGGTGACATCTGTTCCAGAAAAAGGCTATTACGTATTCTACGCCACCATAGATGGCAAAAAGCGTATGGTGCAATCGCCTATTGCTACTACGACGATTGAGAAGATTGATTAACGTTTTAGTTTCTCGAAGATGTGAAAACCTAGAATGTTTGATTTTAGAAGTTTGTGAGTAATATCCTTGGCCTCGTTCATTTTAGAGGCCACAGGTGTAAGGCTCTAGCTTGGAGTAGTGGTTTGGAGCGACTAGGCTCCTGGATGGAACGGGTGGCTGCATGGATGCAGCGTTGGAGCGGAAAAGCACTACTCCAAGCTAGAGTCTGGTCTTATGGCACGAAAAAAAAGCCCAGCATGGCTATCCATGCTGGGCTTTTTTGTTTGCGATTTGTGAGGGCTTTATTGCTCTGGATACAAAATCGCGCTATTCACTTTAACGCTTAATGGGTGATAACCCACTTTAGCTTCGTTAAAGATCTCACGGGCCAATTCCAGCTTACCGTTCTCTTTTAAAGCTCGGTATAAAGGACGCAAGAATTTGTTACGGCCAATGCTGGTAAGGAAGCTGTGTACGCGTTCAAAGCCCGGCTGGTAGTCATTCTTCACAACCAACATTAACCAGCTGTGGGCGACTTCATTGTTGCCTGCCTGAGTTAGATTAAATGCACCGTCCAACGCTGCCATTTGTTCTTGGCTTAGCGCTTCAGGCATACCATCTAGGAAGTACTTCCACTCGTGGCTGGTCCACTTGCTAACGTCGATAGCGCCTAGTTCCTGCTTGCCTTCTAACCAACCGTTACGATGCTTGTCGACATTGTCGAAAGCCGGAGATTGAGGCTTAGGTGCATCAGCCAATAAGCCTGGCTGGAAGATCCACTGTTCAAAACGCTCTTTTGAAAGCTTGTCTGGGTACTGAGCAATAAGCGTAGATTCCACGTAGGCTAAGAAGTCTTCTGTGGTGATACTCTGGAATGCAAAGTGATCGAAATAGCTGCGTAGGAACTTGTCGAAGTTATCACGGCCGATGGTGTTTTCTAACTCGTATAGGAATAGCGAGCCTTTTTCGTAAGGTACGTTAGAGAATACCGCATCTGGATCTTTGCCGCGCAAATCAATCGCCATAATCTCGGCAGAGTCAGGCAGATCGGCCATGTCGGATTTTAGATCTTCGTAGCCTAGAGCCATTTCCATGCGGTAGCGGTCGTCACCGTAAATTAACTGCATGATGCGGTTGGTTAAGTAGGTGGTGAAACCTTCGTTTAACCATAGATCGCGCCAAGAAGCATTGGTTACTAAGTTACCAGACCAAGAGTGTGCCAGTTCATGTGCAATCAAAGCGGTAAGGCTTTTGTCACCGGCAATGACGGTAGGCGTAATAAAGCTTAGACGTGGATTTTCCATGCCGCCAAATGGGAAGCTAGGTGGCAAAATCAATAGGTCGTAGCGATCCCAGCGATATGGGCCATAAACTTTTTCGGTTTCGATCAGCATCGCTTCGGTGTCTTCAAACTCCTTGGCGGCAGCTTCTAAAACGCTCGGCTCTGCATAAACGCCAGTGCGCTCACCCATGGCTTTAAATTCTAGGTCGCCAACGGCTAGTGCGATCAAATAGGAAGGCACTTTTTGCGGCATTTCAAACTGGTATTCGCCATCTTTCTCGGTTTTTGGATCGTTATTGGCGCTCATTACCGCTAGCAAATCTTTTGGTGTGCGGATAGTCGCGCTATAGGTGATACGAGCTTTTGGTGAATCCTGTAGTGGTACAAAGCTACGTGCGTGGATAGCTTGAGCCTGGGTAAATAAGAAGGGGTGCTTTTTACCGGCAGTTTGCTCAGGAGTTAGCCATTGAACACCGGACGCTTCTGGTGCGGTGCTGTAGCTAATGCGGATTTTTTTCTGGCCAGCCAAATCGATGGATAGTGGGGTACCCAGGTGATCGTCTTTTTTACCCATGTTGAATTTTAGGGCGGCGGTTTGCGGGCCATCTAAACCGTCAACGGCATTGATGCTCAGTGCACGCGTATCCAACAACAATGGTTTGCCGCTGTCGTTTAAGGCATCAATATCCAGTGTTGCGGTGCCAGATATGGTTTTGTTGTCGAAATTTACATCTAGGTCTAGGGCGATATGCTGTACGCGATAGTCCTGCATGTTGGCGTAGGAGTGATAATCGACGCCAGATTCGATAGCCTTTTCTTCCATGGCTGCTGCCGCTGTGGTGGCGGCTTGTTCGGCAGCTTGGTTGTCTTCAACAGTTACGGTGGCTGGTGTTTGATCTTTTTCTGTACAGCCTACGCCTACCGCGACAAGGGCGGCTAGGCAGGTATGACGTAATGTCAGTTGCATAATGGTCTCCAATTCGGTGGGCCCGCTAGAATGGCCGCTAAGTGGCACACCCTAGGTTAATTCGGCGCTTAGCTTGGCCTGTTTTGGGCTAGCTTGCAATATCTCTGTATATACAGCTTTGAATTAATGGCATTTCAGTAGATATGACGGTTATTGTTTTCTGGGCCTCAGTTTGTTCCTGTTATTGTGAGGTCTTGATGAGTGGGCAAGTGAGGTGACGTGAATTCGCAAAGCGACTTGCCCAGAGGAAGGTTCTTTGTTCCACGAGCGGCGGCCCTCCCGGCTTCCTTCGTTCCCTAAAAAGCCAAGCAAAAAGACGCTTGTCTTTTTAGCTCTCTCAGCGCTCGCTCTTTATTGTTCCACAAAGAACCTTCCTCTGGGCAAGCCACTTTGCTGACTCTTGTGGGTAATCCATCGTAACTTGGATGAATATCACCTGCAGACTGTAGTGAACCAAGTAGGCTCTGCCGGGTCGTCTTCGACTTGACCAAATCCCCTGGAGGGATTTTGGGCTAGGCCGAAGGCTGAGCACCTGGGCGGTGCGAATCCAAGAGGAGGCGAGCTTGGACGGACCCAGCTTTTTGCGTACCCAGAAGAGCCTACCTTAGCCATTGCAGTCGGTCGGATCTGCCAGAAATGGTATCGATTCCAAAATTTGACGAACTTGTTTACTGAAGTTACCTAGGAGCTTGCCTGCCAAAACCCCAAGCGCTATGCTCGGCCAGTTAATCTATTACTAGGAAAAGCTATGAAAAAGTTGCTATTGGGGGTGGGCTTAATGAGCAGTGTGCAGGCCATGGCGTTTGAGCCTTTGACCATTGAGCGTCTATTTGACGATCCTGACTTATCGGGTACAGCACCGCGAAGCTTAAAACTCTCCCCTGATGGCCAAAGAGCCACATTTTTGCAGGGCAGGGAAGATGATGCTGGCCGCATGGATCTTTGGCAATACAATATCGCCAGTGGTGAAACCAGTATGTTGGTGGATTCCTTAAAGCTGCGTGGTGGAGCTGGAGAAGAGCTGTCGGATGAAGAAAAGGCTCGTCGCGAACGTGCTCGTATTTCTAGCTTGTCGGGCATTGTTAGCTATCAATTTTCAAACGATGGCCAGCAGTTGCTCTTTCCTTTATCAGGTGATCTATACCTGTACGATATTGCCAAGAAGAATACCCGAGCGCTAACCAATGGCGAGGGCTTTGCTACTGATCCTAAGCTGTCACCGAAAAGTAAATATGTTGCCTTTGTTCGTGATCGTAATCTTTGGGTAGCGGGCACCAAGGGTGGTAAAGCCAGACCACTTACCCGCACCAGCAATAGCGATGAAGCTTGGGGTATGGCGGAGTTTGTTGCCCAAGAAGAAATGAAGCGCATGACGGGTTATTGGTGGTCTCCAAATGAAGATGCCATCGTTGCAGCCAAGTTTGATGAGTCACCTGTGCCAATTGCTAAGCGTTCAGAAATCTACGCTGATCGCACTGAGGTTATTTCACAGCGTTATCCAGGAGCTGGTACTAACAATGTACTTATCAGCCTGGCGATTTTAGATCCAGAAAATAAGCGTGCCCCGATTGAGTTGGATCTTGGTGAAAACAAAGATATCTATCTGGCCCGAGTCAACTGGTTGGCCGATGGCTCAGGTGTTTTGGTTCAGCGCCAAGATCGTAAGCAGCAGCGTCTTGATTTATTGCTGTATTCCGCAAAAGGCGGTAAGCCGACAACTCTATTGAGTGAGGAATCACCGACTTGGGTAAATCTACATGAAGATTTACGCCCACTCAAAAATGGTGATTTTATTTGGGCCAGTGAGCGCAGCGGTTTTAAACATCTGTATCTGTATGATGCCAAGGGTAAGTTGAAAAACACCATCACCCAAGGTGATTGGCAGGTCGATGAGATCGAGGCCGTTGATCAAAAACAGCAGCAGGTCTATTTTACGGGCACTAAATCTTCACCCTTGGAAAAACAGTTATACCGTGTCGACTTCAATGGTGAAAATCTAACGTCTATCAGTAGCAAGCGCGGTTGGCATAATGTCAGCTTTGCTAAAGATGCCAGCGTTTATATTGATTCTTGGTCAGACGATTTGATTCCAAGTCAGGTGAGTTTGCACGAAGCCAGTGGTAAATTGATTACTAATCTAGCTGCTAATCAAGTGAAGGATGGTCACGCCCTGTTTCCTTATTTTAAAGGCTTGCAGCAGCCTCAGTATGGCAAGCTAAATACCAGCTTAGGTGGCGATCTTTATTACCAAATGTTAAAGCCTGAAGGTTTTGATGAGCCACAAAACAAAAACAAGAAGTACCCAGTGTTCCTGCGTGTTTATGGCGGGCCAGGTTCACAGCAGGTGCAGCGTCGCTGGGATGGCCGCTGGGGTTTGACCGATCAATACATGGCGCAGCAGGGCTTTGTGGTATTCACCCTGGATAACCGTGGCTCCGAGCGTCGTGGTAAAAAGTTTGAAGATCCAATTTACGAAAATATGGGTGATCCAGAAGTGCAGGATCAGCTAGTGGGTATTCAATATCTGAAAACTCTGCCATTTGTTGATCCAGAGCGTATTGGTGTATTTGGTTGGAGCTACGGCGGGTATATGACTTTGATGATGCTATCTAAGGCCTCTGATCAAATTGCTGCCGGTGTTTCTGTAGCGCCCGTTACCGACTGGATGCTATACGATACTCATTACACCGAGCGTTATATGGGCTTGCCTCAGGAAAATGCAGCGGGCTATGAAAACAGTGCGGTCTTCCCGCACTTAGATGGCTTAAGCTCAGATTTATACCTGATCCACGGGATGGCCGATGATAATGTGTTGTTTACCCACGCCACTACCTTGATGGCCAAGTTGCAGAAAAACGGTGTTAAGTTCCGTTTGATGACTTACCCGGGTGAAAAGCATGGCATTACCGGTGATGGTCAGCGCACCCATGTGTTTACTGAAATTACCGATTATTTTATCGAGAAATTTAAGTAAGCTCCTTGTTTGAATAGGGCGCTTGTTACAGCTGAGCGTTGATGTAAGGTCAACAAATCACAAGAAGTGATTAGACGTAACAAGAGCCCTTTGTATGTGTAGTAGGCCTGCCTAATGATTCAAATCGTTCCACTTTCCAATCACTTAGAATTTATTGATGAGCTTGCGGCTTTGCATTACCAGGAGTGGCGTCACTTTAGCCCGGAATCAACCGTAGCCGATCAAAAGCAGTCTTTAATGGATTCTGCGAAAGAAAGTGGTATCCCGTCGCTATATATCGCGATAGAGGGTGGTGAGTTGTTAGGTTCGGCAGCCTTAGTAGAGTCAGATCTAGATGAGCGTTTTGCTCATATGACCCCATGGCTTGCGGCCGTTTATGTAAAAGAACAAGCTCGCGGCAGAGGTTTAGCTAGCTTATTGGTGCAGCATTGTGAACAGGAGGCCAGTCGCTTAGGGCTTAGCACCTTGTACTTATCGACGGAGCATGCCGGCCCACTTTATGAAAAACTTGGCTGGATTAAATTGCAAGACTGTAATTATAAAGGCTACCCGCTGGATGTTATGCAAAAAGATCTGAGTGGTACTTGCTAGTTGGCCTTGGTGTTTTTACCGCTCTGCAACACGCTTATTATTCCTGGCTCATTTCAATCGCTGCTTTAACCATTTCATCACTCAATCTCAGTGAAAGTTTTAAATTGATTTCACGAGCCTTTCCTTTTTGTAAAGCGGTTTGATTCAGCATAGTCACGGCTAGTTGATGAAAGAAAACGCTGAGCTGCTTAAGGTTTTGCTTGTTGCTGCTGTAACCAAAGCGCTCAAAAAGAGCGAGTAATCTTTCTGCGAACTGCTGATTATGGCTGCGCTGTAGATCCGCTAGCTCGGGAATAGAGGCAGCGATCTTATCGATGTCGGCGTAGGCTCTATAGTGCTGGTATTGCCGCTCTAATATCTGCATATAAATGCGACGCATCAGCTCGTAAATGTCATCACTTTCTTTTCCGTTTTCCTCAGCGCTGGCAACGGCACTTTCGAACTCCTTGTTCAGGGCCTGATACCAGCGTTCTACCAAGGCGTATAGCATGGATTCTTTATTGGGAAAGTATTGGTACAGGGTGCCGATGCTCAGCCCAGCCTGTTGGGCGACGTGATTGGTGGTGAGTTTGGCAAAGCCATCGCTTGCTAATAGTTCGCGGCAGGCATCCAAAATCTTCGCGACTGATTCTTCGCCCCTAGGGGTACTCGGGCTTCGGCGCACAACGGCGGTAGATTTCTTACTCATCATTTTATCCAATAGCGTTCAAACGCTAGTGTACCTCGCGCTCTGGTCGCTCGAAAGATTGACTTTAGCTTAGCTGCATTTTAACATCTGAGCAATTGCTCATATTGTGTGTTTTTGCAGCAATGTCTGTGGTGACAAATCAACCGGCGTATCAATGAGCTGCCGAGAATAATAAAGTTAAGCGAGGACCATGATGAAACGTAGAGACTTTTTAGGGCACAGTGCAGTAGCGACATTGGCTGCTGGCGCGAGTACAGGGATTGCAGCGAATGCTTTGGCAAAGAGTCAGCCAAAACTTGCTAGCTCAGAACTGGCTAAGCTGGATGCGCTTGGGCTTGCAGAAACCATTCGAACAGGACAGGTGAGTGCGCTAGAAGTGCTTGATGACACCATCGCTCGTATTGAAACACTTGATCCAAAGATCAATTCGGTGGTGATCAAAACATTCGATATTGCTAGGCAACAAGCGTCTAGAGCCAAGCCCCAAGGTGTCTTTGCTGGGGTTCCTTATGTTTATAAAAACCTTGCACCTTATAAAGATGTACCCTTTACGGGCGGTTCTCGGGCCTTTGTAAATCGTATTCCAAAAACAGCCAATGATTTGCAAAAATCCATTGATGGCTCAGGCGCCGTGGTAATGGGAATGTCCAATTCCCCCGAATTTGGGTTGGTGGCAACAACAGAGCCGATGCTATATGGTGCTACCCATAACCCTTGGGATCTAACTCGCAGTCCTGGTGGCTCCAGTGGTGGTTCTGCAGCTGCTGTTGCGGCAGGTCTTGTCCCCATTGCTACGGCCAGTGACGGAGGTGGCTCTATTCGAGTGCCGGCCTGCCAATGTGGCTTGGTGGGTTTAAAGTACAGTCGCTATCGTGAATACAGCAGTTTAAAAACTGGCTTTTTATCGTCTAAAGGATGCTTAAGTCATAGCGTAAGAGACACTGCAGCCTTCTTAGCTGTTACTGAAAGACCAGATTTTAAAGGCGGCAAGGTTGGCTATGTGACGGCTGCCAGTAAGCAGCGTTTACGAATTGCCTACCACACTGAGGATGCCAATGGTTTACAGCCCCATCCTGAAGTTAAACAGGCTATTGAATCAACCGCGAAGCTTTTGGCGAGCTTGGGGCATCATGTTGAAGAGAAAAAGTTCGAGCTTAATGGCGAAGAGTTGATGTACCACTTCTTAAGTTTGTGGTCTTCATCACCGGCTACCAAAAAAGTAGAAGCGGAAGCCCTATTAGGGCGAGCCATTGATTCACGCGATTTTGAGCCTATGAGCTTTTACCTAATCGAGATGTATAAAAACCGTCCCGAAGGTAGCATCCAAAAGGCAGTGGCCTATTTTAAAACCCTCGCCGAAAGCGCTGCTAAGTTCTATCAACAATATGATGTGTACTTAAGCCCTGTATTAAATCAAGTAGCAGTTAAACTGGGTGAGCATGGCCCTAAGGTCGACCCCAAAAACCTATTAGAAAGCAGTGTTGCTTATGTTAGCCATACGCCAACAGCGAATGCGACAGGCTTGCCGTCACTGTCATTGCCCTTACATTGGAGTGATGCCGGTTTGCCAATAGGTAGCCTATTCACCGCAGGCTATGGCCAAGAGGCAAAGCTATTGGCCTTAGCTTATGAGCTCGAAGCGGCTCTACCTTGGCAGGGTAAATGGGCGCCTAATTCGGTTGTTAATCTCTAGTAAGCGGTCAATAATAGTGGGCTGGTGCCAGCTAAACCCAGCCCACTATTTTCTTGATAGTATGTTTCCTTCCTATGAGCTCTGATTACCAATTTGAAGCCCTTGCTCCCAATCATGTTGAGCCCTTACTACAGTTTGAGCTTCAAAACCGTTCTTGGTTTGAATCGCTTATCGAGGCTCGTCCTGCAAGTTTTTATTCAATAGATGCCGTTGCTGATCATATCCAGCAGACAGTAGATATGGCCAAAGAAGGGCGGGGTCGGTCCTTTGTGCTCTGTCACTCAATCAACATCATCGCCCGAGCCAATATTAAGAGTATTGATAATGGTAGAGGAGAGATTGGATACCGTGTTGCAAAAAGTTACACCGGCCAAGGCTTGGCCAGTTATTGCTTAGCGCGCTTGCTTCAAGTGGCCCAAAATGAATTGGGCCTTGAGCTATTACAAGCGAAGGTTTTGGAGAATAACCCCGCTTCTTTACATATATTGCAAAAGCAGGGTTTTGAAATTATAGCGAAAACCGAAAACTTCCTTTGCCTCCATGGCGAAAATCTAGCGGTTTTCGAGTTACAAAAGTACTTAAAATAACGCCTTAGAAGAGTATGAAAAAGCCCGTCTTTCAATATTATTATCCTTCAAGTATTGATTGCCCGACCCTTAATACCTAAATATCAGTCCCGTTTGATCTTTTTAAACTTAAAAATTGCAACTATAGTGTGATTCATTGCTGGCTTGACTCTGGTTAAAGTATTAGGAAGTTCTTAATTTCCTCGTCTTCAATACTTAGCATACGGCTCAATTAGACGGTATGGCTTTAGTAAGATTGGCTTTGCAGCGCTCTTGCCATGTTGGGTAAGGGGACAGAGAAAAATGGCGTTTAGCCCGGCTCGTTTCAGAGTTGAAGAACAACAACCGCGAGTTTAGTTCGACTTTAGCTATGGGGCTGCTGAGTGTTACAGGGAAAAATACTTTACGATCTAGATCTTTCTGAATGGGAGTCAAGCGATAACCTGGCGGCTGCAAATATTCACAAGCAGCGGCTTGTAAAAGGATTAGCAGTCTTCTGCTTGTTGATATTCATTCCCTTCTCTATTCACAATTACCTTCACGAACGCTGGCCTTTGCTGATCATTAATCTGCTCTTTTTAGCTGCCTTTGTGCCCAGCATGTGGTACATGTTCCGCAAGGGTAAGCCGCTGCCTACTTGGGTAATTGTGCTGGTGACAACTCTGCTGGTACTGGCGACTTCAATTCCCATTGCTTATCACGGCTTGGTATCCGTTTTGTGGGCCTTCACTATCACAACAGCCTTTTACTTTTTGCTTTCAAGGCAGTTGGCCTTTGCGATGTCGCTGGTGGTCCTGCTGTGTTATGGCGGTGTGAGCATTTATAGCCTAGAGCCCTATCCGGCGGTACGAGTCTTGATTGCACTCGTTGTAAATTTTTACTTGGTAAGTTTATTGGCGAGAAGAATACAGCGAGCTCAGTTCCTGCTTAGCGAGCTGGCGAATAAAGATGCAATGACAGGGGCATTCAATCGACGTTTGTTGGACGATTACCTAAATGAATCCCTTGGCAGTTATGAGCGCAATGCTAAACGTTCGGTGGTTGCTATATTTGATATTGATTTTTTTAAGAAGATAAACGATGAGCGAGGACATCAGGCAGGCGATGCGGCGATAGTGGAGCTGGTGAGGCTAATTAAGGAAAACAGTCGCAAGAGTGACTTGGTGTTCCGCATGGGGGGCGATGAAATGCTATTGTTGATACGTGATGTCAGTATTGCGCAAGCGGAGGAGATGCTGGAGAGAATTCGAGCGCGCATAGAGAGTTGTGATGTGATCGGTACTTCATCAAGTGTCGGGGCCGTGTGTTGCAGTTTGGCAAATAGTTACGATGCCTGGATCAGTCAGGCTGATGAGGCGCTCTATCGAGCTAAGAGTCTTGGTAGGAATAGAGTGGTGCTGCTATCTTGAATCGAAACTTTTTACGGTAAATTAAAGTCTGGCGACTGCCATTGTAAAACGTTTGAAGGGTAGCTAAGCAACTGCTTGGAGAGAGCACAGTGTTTTAGCATACCCTCTTAATCAAGGGGGAGATTAAGAGGGCCGAATTACAGGGATTAGGCAGCCGCCAGAAAACCGATAAAAAACCTATACGCCGGTGCTGGTTACAAACACCTCAACACGACGATTGAGTGCGCGCCCTTCGGCGGTGGTATTGCTGGCTCTTGGCTCATCTTCACCGCGGCCTTCGGTGCTGACTCTATACGAGGCAATACCTTTTTGAGCTAAATAAGATTTCACAGAGGCGGCTCGTCTTTCTGAAAGGTTTTGGTTATAACTTGAGCTGCCCTGTGAGTCGGTATGGCCAACGATGGTAATCGTCGTATTCGGGTAACTGTCCAATACTTGTGCCATTTTATTCAGCGTATTACGAAAGCCTGGCTTAATGCTGGCGGAGTCATAATCAAATGACACCTCGTTATTGAGGACTAATTGAATCGTGTCCTCTTTAACTCGCTTAACTTCGATTTCACGATTACGTTGCTCGGTAGCCAGCTCATCCCTAAAAGCTTGCTCTTGATTATCCATATATTTGCCAACGCCAGCGCCAGCCGCAGCGCCTACTAGAGCGCCGACGATACGACCACGATCGCGATTACCGTCATTATCCATTTGGCCACCAGCCAATGCGCCGATAACCGCACCGGCTGCAGCGCCAATAGCGGTGTTGTTTCTATCTTGTTGGCTACCTGTTCCGGCGCAGGCGCTAAGTAGGGCTACACTGGATAAACCCAGTAGCAGGGTTTTGCCGAATTTGGAAAAGTACATATTGGGAACCTCTTTACTTCAAATATGGCCGTTTGATTAAGGATCTACGACTCAGTTCCATGCCATTGTCTTTTAGTAAGATTAACGGCAGGTGAAGCGGATAAACGTCTCTTAAACATTCTGAAAGTGTTAATAATGCCGGTGAAAAATGCAGTAAATATGCAGAAAATGAGTAAAGCTCTGTAAATCTGTGAATTCTAGGGCTAGTGTTGGCTGGGGGAGTTTGTTAATCTTGCGGCCATCAAACTACCGGTGCTCATTGTGGCTCTTCGCTTTCTTATCACATTTATGGTGCTCAGCCATATGCTAATTAATAGCATTGCGGCTTTTCACTATGCGGCCGATCTGGATCATCACGCAGGTGAAGGCTTTCACTTGCATGCTGATGAGCAGCTGTTTGTGGGTTTGAGTGATTTATTGAAAGATCATCATTTAGATGATGGCATAGACTCGGTAGCTACTCAGTTTGGTGATTTATCTAGCAATCCTGAAGCTGCTAGTAATCACTCAGAAAGTCAGAGCCATTATTTACCCAGTGATACTCTGAATCCTGTAGCGCTGGATCTTGCAAGTGAAGAACATGATGATGGTAATCATGTCCACTTACAATTGGAGTCTATGCCCGCGTCCTTAGAGGTTATTACTAGCAGTGCGCCCGATATTCTTCATAATCGAATTCCAGCCTACCTAAGTCAGGCTTTCTCTCCACCGGTTCCTCCACCGACTGTTTAACTCCTTCGATATTTTCCTTATTTAGGTTTAAACCGAATTAGGTAGCGCCCCTTGCTGGCGGCTGCCTTGTGGAGTTATACATGATTTTTAGAAAGAAAATGAAGCGACAGGCTGGTTTTAGTCTGTGTGGATTATTGCTTCTGACGCTATCCATTAGCGATTTGTCGATGGCTGCTACGGCCGACGATACCCAGAGCATTGGCGAATCGAAAACCGCTCTCGCTGAAGGGCTGATAATCCAAAAAATTGGCCTGACCCAAGCATTAGCGAAGGCCTTGGAGCAAAACCCGCGCTTGACTCAATACCCGATGTACTTGCGTCAGTACGATCTTAAGAAGTTAATCGCCAGCCGAAAGCCGGCCTGGGAGCTGAGCGTAGCGGCTGAAAATGTTTTAGGGTCTGGTGAGTTCAGCGGGATCGATAGTGCCGAAATCAGCGTTATGGTTCAGCGCCTATTTGAATCAGCAGGCAAAGCCGAGAAACGCGCACAACTGGTTGATAGTGAGCTGCAATTAGAGCAGCAATCGTATCAGAGCTTAAAGCTTGAGGTACTAGCTGACACCCGACGAAGCTACTTTCAATTGCAGAAGCTACAGTTGCTTGAAGCTTGGGCGAAAGACAACTTGAAGCAACAACTTGCTGCTTTAAAGACAGTTCAACGCTTGGCGAGGGCTGGCGCTATTAATCAGGCCGATAAACACAAAATGCGCCTGCAAGTTGAAGCGAGCCAGAGCTTAAAGAAAAACATTCAGGCGGAATTGGCTGTGCAGAGCATGCGTCTGCAAGGCTTATGGAGTAGCTTGGATACGTCGGCAGCCGAGCTTGCTGATGACAGGCAATGGCGAGTAGAGCTGCTAGCCGAGCTACCTAAGGCGCCAAGTAAAGCAGATATATTGTCAGGCCTAGATTCCGCACCTGATTATCTAGTAGCTAATGCCAAGAGCCGGGTGGCCCAATCGGCTTGGCAGTTAAGCAATAGCTTGCAGCAGCTGGATTTTAACGTGGGAGTAGGTCTGCGGCGTTTTCAATCTAGCCGCGATCAAGCCCTGTTGCTTGAGTTCTCTATACCCTTACAGCAGGCCCAACGCGCCAAAGCGGATATCAAACTTAGCCACAGCGACTGGCAAATTAAGCAGGCCGAGCAGGCGCAATTGCGTTGGCAATTGCAACAACGCTTGTTGTTGTTGCGACAGTCCTTGCTGAATGATCAGGCACAAATGTCGCGTATCAAAAAGCAGCTATTACCCGAAGCGCAAAATTACCAAGGTGCCGCAAAGCTCGCCTACGAGGCTGGTCAGTACACTTTGCTGCAGTGGTTAGATGCGCAAGTTGAGGTGGCTGATATCAAGCGCCAACTTATCGAAATACAAGGCGACTACTGGAACAAGTGGATCGAGCTTGAACGCCTTATTGGTCGTAGTACGGCCAACTAAACAGGATTTAGTCATATGAAATCAAATCTGAAATTAAGTCAGTTTTTAATGTTGCTGCCTTTGCTAATCACTTTAGTTTTTAGTGCCAATGTATCTGCTGGTGATCATGATCATGGTGGTCAGGCAGCCGAAGAAGAACAAAAAGGCCCACGTGGTGGCAAGTTATTAATGGATGGCGATATCTCTGCAGAGATTACCGTTTTTGAAACGGGCGTGCCGCCAGAAATGCGTGTTTTTGTTTACCGCTCGGGTGAGCTAATCGCAGCGAGTCAATCGCAATTAAAAATGGAGTTACATCGTATTGATGGGCAGGTAGATCGCTTGAGCTTTTTGCCAGAGGGGGATTATCTTCGCGGTCAGCAAACGGTTATCGAACCTCATTCCTATGATGTCAAAGTAGAACTGAGTTTGAATGGTAAGACCTATCGCTGGGCCTATGAGAGCCATGAAGGGCGCAGTACCATCAATGATGCAATGCTTAAAGCTTCGGGCATCGAGCTGGCAACCGCTTCCCCGCAAACCCTTGATATTAAACGCCAACTATTTGGTGTTATCGAAGCGCCTGTTGATCGCCAAGCGGGAGTTTATGCGCCTTATCCCAGTATGCTTGAGAAAATCCATGTCAGCATTGGCGAGAAAGTAAAAGCCGGACAGAAAATTGCCACTTTGCGCAACATAAAAACGCTGCAGCAATACACGATTAAAGCCCCAATCGCCGGCGAAGTGACCGATTGGATGGCGAGCCTTGGTCAACGTATCGATGAAGAAGCGATTGCCAAAGTGGTAGATCTGTCATCCGTGTGGGTAGAGATGTCTGCTTTCCCGGAAGATATCGAACAGTTGGCATTAGGACAGCCAGTAACTGTGGCTGATATGCACCAGCATGAAAAAGCCTTGGGCGAAATTATTTATATCGCACCACAAATGACAGGGGGGCATATTGCTCGCGCTCGTGCCTTAATCGATAACAGCGACGGCCATTGGCGCCCAGGTATGCATGTAAAAGCGGATATTCGTACTGCTCAAAAGCCGGTAGCGCTAGCAGTTCGAAATGAAGCCTTGCAGAGCTTTAGGGATTTTACCGTAGTGTTTGCGCGTTTTGGTGAGCAGTTTGAGGTACGTATGTTAGAGCTTGGCG
>JAOXRT010000244.1 GCA_025800365.1 Cellvibrionaceae bacterium
CGCGTAGTTGATTGACTTGTTATACGCTGATACAATATGTACATATTTGAGTACATGTCCAGGATGAGAAAAATGGATAGCATAAGCTATACCGCTGCACGCAGCAACCTTGCAAAAACAATGGAGCAAGTTTGCCAAGACCACGCCCCTATAGCTATTACACGTAAGGGCGAAGGTGCAGTCGTGATGATTTCGATGGACGATTACCAAGCCTTGGAAGAAACAGCCTATTTGCTGAGAAGCCCTAAGAATACTCGGCGATTGATAGCGTCTATTGCCGAACTTGAAGATGGTACAGGGCAAGAAAAGGACCTCATTGAGTGAAGCTGATTTTTGCAGAAAAGGCATGGGAAGATTACCTATACTGGCAAAAAACTGATAAGAAGATGCTTAATCGAGTTAACACTCTTATCAGAGATATTAAGCGAGACCCATTTGAAGGCATCGGTAAACCCGAACCACTTAAGCATGCTCTTTCTGGTTATTGGTCTCGCCGGATAAATGACGAACACCGGGTCGTTTATAAAGTTCACCAAGACTCCCTTCTTATCGCCCAGCTAAGATACCACTACTGACCTGTGCGTGCGCCTAACGCTCAAAGCAGCAGAGCGAAGCAACCGCTGCCTTTGCTTGTTATAAATTTTTTTCGTTTTCTTAGATCGGAAGAGCAACG
>JAOXRT010000045.1 GCA_025800365.1 Cellvibrionaceae bacterium
GATGAGGTCATCGCTTGGCCGTGGTTTATCCATACCCAAGCATTTTGCTTGGCCATTTTTTCAATGGCAGGTAATAAGGTTTGATCGCCGGGGCCCCAGATAAATCTTGGCCGTATTACCAGGCAAGGCATCTGCTCGCTGTTAGCCGCCATAACCCGCTGCTCGGCTTGGGCCTTACTAGCACAATAGGGGTAAGGGGAGTCTGGGGCGAGTGGGTAGCTTTCATCAGCGTGATGCAAATCTTGGCCATGAACCAAGCCCGCCTCGGTGCCAATATGAATAAAGCGCTTCACTCCGGCTTGCTTAGCCGCGGCGAGCATATTTTCGGTGCCGATTACATTGGCTTTATGCCAAGCGTCTTTTGGCCCCCACTGCTCTACATAGGCTGCGCTGTGAATCACAGTGTCGCAGCCGGCAATATGCTCGGCATCTATCGATTCAAGATCACAGCGTTTTGGGGTTCCCCCTAGGGATTCTATAAGTTGATCACTCTCGGCCCTGCGAGACATGGCGACGACTTCGTGGCCTTCTTTTACCAGCATTTGCAAGGCAGCCTTGCCCACAAAGCCAGAAGCTCCAGTAAGGAAAATTTTCATGGTATTGCCTATTCGTTATTGTTTTTGGATTAGCAAACCATACTTTATTCTGAAGCTACTAAGTTGCCATAGTGAACTTACAGTTATTTACAGAGAAATTTTAAGGCCTTGGATTATTCGCTAGCGTCTTACAGAACATCAATATGATTCACTAACAGTTGTAAGCTGCGACGGCCACGAAACTCATTGACGTCCAATTTGTACGATAGGTGTAAGCGCTCGGCTCGGTAGTTCGGCCACTGATCGGTATCAACATTAAAAGCGATGGCATCAATAAGCTGCTGACTGCCTTCTTCAAGGCTGACGGTAAACTTCAGATGTCGATCGCCCACTATTCTTTGGTTAACCAGATAAAACTCACCATCAAAACTAGGCTCTGGGAAGTTTTGGCCCCAAGGGCCAGCACTTTGCAGCATCTCTGCCATCGGCATGGAAAGCTCATTGGCCGCTAAGGCACCATCACTATTAATCTTGGCTTGCAGGTCATCATTACTGAGCTGCTCGCGCACCACTTCATCAAAGGCAGTTTGAAATTCAGCAAAACGATTTTTCGCTAGGCTCATGCCCGCGGCCATGGCATGGCCGCCGAATTTATTCAGTAAGCCTGGGTTGCGCGCTGCTACTGTATCCAGGGCATCTCGTATATGTAGGCCTTGAATAGAACGGGCCGAGCCCTTAATGGTGCCGGCATCACTGTCTTCATCGGCAAAAATGATCACCGGGCGATGGTATTTATCTTTAATCCGCGAGGCCAAAATACCGATAACACCCTGATGCCAATCGGCTTGATACAGTGTGAGCCCCCAAGGCATATCGGCCTCATCTAAAGCCAATTGCGATAAGGTCGCCATGGCCTGTTTTTGCATAGATTGCTCGATGCTTTTGCGATCGCGATTTAAATCGTCTAACTGGGTGGCCAGCTCGGCCGCTAAGCCTTCATGGGGTGCCAGCAAACAATCGATACCTAGGCTCATATCATCAAGACGGCCAGCGGCATTTAAGCGCGGGCCCAATACAAAACCTAAATCTACCGAGCTGATTTTATTGGCGGGCCTTCCGGCGACATTTAACAACGCTTGGATTCCAGGCCGCGAATGGCCAGCGCGGATGCGCGCCAAGCCCTGCTGCACAAGGATTCGATTGGGATGATCTAAAGTCACCACATCGGCAATCGTACCCAAAGCTACCAAATCCAATAAACTGGCTAAATTGGGCTCTGCTATAACCTGCTCTGCAAACCAGCCTTGCGATCGTAACCTTGCCCGTAGAGCCAGCATGACATAAAAGATCACCCCCACACCCGCCAAGTTTTTACTTGGAAATTCGCAGCCTGGTTGATTGGGGTTCACTATCGCTACCGCATCGGGCAGCTCCTCTCCTGGCAGGTGGTGATCGGTAACCAGCACTTCCATGCCGAGCTCTCGCGCCCGAGCCACGCCCTGCACACTAGAAATACCGTTATCTACTGTCACCAGTAAATCAGGTTTATCGGGTGCATTAGCGGCTACTTCTACAATTTCCGGGGTTAGGCCATAACCGTATTCAAAACGGTTGGGCACTAAGAAATCGACCTGTTGCAGCCCCATGGACTGCAAAGCCAATGTGGCCACGCTGGTGCTGGTGGCACCATCGGCATCGAAATCTCCAACAATCAAAACCTTTTGCTGCTGTCGTAAAGCAAGCTCTAAGCGATCAACCGCTTGGGCCATGCCCTTAAGCAAATCAGGTGAAGGAAGCTTAGCCAGCTGCAGCTCAAGCTCTGCCAGTTGCGCAATCCCCCGGCTGGCGTAGATGCGCTGCAATAGAGGGGGTAAATCTGATTGTTGTAATTCAGCGCTGGGTTCTGATTGGCGTTGATGAATAACGGTGTTCATTAATAAATGATGGCCTTGGATCTATGCACTTATCAATGGCTTGCTAAGTACGCTGTTGGAATATCCAGAGTATAACTGCCTTGACCCGCAAACAGCGAACCATTAAATTAGCCGGCACTAACCGAATCATCATTCAACTTTGATAAGTGAGCAAATAATGTCCAAATCGATTCTACGTATGCCAGCCAGCAGCGCCGGCGGCGAAAGCAGCCCTATTGACCCAAGCAAGCTTATTAGCGGTCAGCCCATGCAAGAAACCCATAATATGTTCACTAACCAAGCCGAGAATTTTTTCTGTGGCGTGTGGCGCTCAGATGCAGGGAAATGGAATATTGAATACAGCGAAGATGAGTTTTGCTACATGATCAGCGGTGAAGCCATCATCTGTAGCGAAGATGGGCAAACTGAAACGGTTAAAGCCGGCGATGCCTTTACCATTCCGGCTGGTTTTAAAGGCACATGGGAGAGTATTGGGCACGCCCAAAAGTTCTACGCAATTTATGAAGAAAGCGAATAGCTTAGGAAGAAACCGAATAGCTTAGGAAGAAACCGAATAGCCTTAGAGAGCCAATCAAGCAGTTTGATTTCCGTTCCAAGGATTGGAATGGATTTCAATAGCCGGCAATAGAAAAAAGTAACTTAAATCAGGGAAGAGAGAAATGGTGCGACGTCTAGTTTTCCTATCCTAGCCGGTAAACCGGTGTGATCAGCTTCCTGCCCATCTCCTTAGTGCAAATCGACTTAAACACTTCCTTGCTTCGATTTGACCTAAACGCCGCCAGTTTCCTTACAAACTTGTCAACCAAAACCAAATAGTTAATTAACTAATTTATATTTCGATTGTGAACTAAGTATAGATGGCAAATTAAAAATAAACAGTGCTGCTTTTGAAAAATCACTAGAACTGGTTAGCAGTTTCGATTTTTTCGGACTGTATTTATTAGAATGAATTTTTGTCGCCACCCAATATGAAACATAGGTTAACGGATAAGGAAATAAAGTCTAGTAAGAGCGCGATGAAATACGTTTATCTTCCGGCAAGAAAAATAAACCTTCACCACCAAAGCGGTAGCTTTTGTTTTTTGTTTACCTAATTTAGTTTTATTTTGATCAATAAACCGGCGCACAAAAAATCTACAACGGACATTAAAAAACTCAAACTTCAAAAATAAAAAAACCGCTTGCTGTGTTAGCCAAGCGGTTTTTATAGGCGATCTATTTGTTAACTTACCAAATAGAAACGCGCTCTTCAGGTGGCAAGTACATACCATCACCCGGTTTCACATCGAAAGCTTCATAGAATGCATCGATATTAGGCATCACACCGTTTACACGATACAAGGCTGGTGAGTGAGGATCGGTTTTAAGCTGCTTGCTTAAATACTCATCACGCGCCTTGCTACGCCAAGCTTGAGTCCAACCTAGGAACACACGCTGCTCACCCGTAAAGCCATCGATTACTGGTGAAGGCTTGCCGTTTAGGGTTGCCTTATAAGCTTTATAGGCAATGCTCAAACCGCCTAGGTCACCAATGTTTTCACCAATGGTTAGCTCGCCATTTACATGCTCGCCCGGTAACGGCTCAAACTTATTGTATTGATCGATAAGCTTTTTAGTGCGCTCTTTAAACTTGGCCAGATCTTCATCAGTCCACCAGTTACGCAGGTAGCCATCACCATCGTAACGTGAACCCTGATCATCAAAACCGTGACCAATCTCGTGGCCAATAACGCCACCAATCGCACCGTAGTTAACCGCATCATCCGCTTCTAGATTAAAGAACGGCGGCTGCAAAATGGCTGCAGGGAATACGATTTCGTTCAGAATTGGGTTGAAGTAAGCATTAACCGTTTGTGGGCTCATACCCCAACGCTCGCGGTCAACAGGCTTGCCCAACTGATCGATCATGTAGTCGTGCTCAAACTGGCGAGCGCGCTGCATATTACCCACTAGATCATCAGCTTTAAGCTCTAATGCGCTGTAGTCACGCCACTTATCTGGATAACCAATCTTAGTGCGGAATTTGCTGAGCTTATCTTTTGCTGCAACCTTGGTCTCATCACCCATCCAATCCAACTTATCGATGGAATCGCCATAGGCTGCGATCAAGTTGTTAACCAACTTCTTCATGCGAGCTTTTGCTTCTGGTGGGAAGTGACGCGCTACATATTCCTGACCTAAAAGCTCACCTAGATTGTTGTTAAGAGCGCTTACTGCACGCTTCCAACGATCACTTGGCTCTTTTACGCCATATAGATGTGCGCTGCGGAAATCGAAACGGGCATCAAATAATGGCTTATGCATTTCTGAGCCGTAGCTGTCCATTAGATGAAGCTTGAAATAGAGCTTCCAGGTTTCTAGATCTGTGTCATTAATGATCTTAGGTAGCGCTTGCAAATAACTTGGCTGATAAACGATGTATTCTTTCTGGCCAGCAACACCGGCCGCTTTTAAGAAGCCCTGCCAAGCATCGGCACCGATGTCAGACATCCAGCCATTGATTTCTTCATTGCTTATGCGATTGTAGGTCTTTTCGCTATCGCGGTTTTCAACCTTGGTCCAGTGGTGTTCAGCCATGGCTTTCTCTAAAGCGTACACTTTAGCGGTATCGCCTTTTAGGCCAGCCAAGTCAGTTAGCGTTTTCAAGTATTCCTGATACTTTGCCTGGGTCTTCTTAGCTTTTTCGGTATCGTCAAAGTAGTAATCGCGGTCCGGTAAGCCTAGGCCATCTTGAACGAGATATACCACATTGGTATTTGGATCTTTTTTATCGGCGTATACCCAGAAGGCGGCTGGCGCACGATCGCTCATAATGCCGACGCGGGCGAAGTACTCCACCACATCTTTTTTGCTTTGCAGCTTATCGATGGCGGCAAACTCAGCTTCTAAGGGCTTCATTCCCAGCTCGTTCACCAAGTTTTCATTCATATAGCTGTTATACAAATTGCCAATTTGCTGACCTGAGGCCGAGCCGGCTTTTTGGGAGACTTCTTCAATAATCGCACGAATTTGCTTTTTGCTGTTTTCAGCCAATACATTAAAGGTGCCCCAGCGGGACTTATCATCTGGGATCTGGTGAGTATCCAACCAATGACCATTAGTGTGGCGGAACATATCATCAGCCGCCTTCACACTTTTATCCATGCCGGTGGTATCAATACCGGAGTTCATAATGACTTGTTGAGCACTTTGCTCAGCATCAGCCTTGGCTACTTTGTCACCACCCGTTTGGGGGCCGCTACAGGCGCTTACCGCTAGGGCAACGGCGCATACCAGTAATTTTTGTTTCATCTTCCTCTCCTGTTCGGATTTTAACCAATAGTATTGGCACTTATGTTCTTCGGCGCGTGAATTGCAGCGCCTGTATTGCTATAGTGCGGCCTCTCCATTAGACGATAGAAATTGCCAAATGCGTTCAACCATTATTCTGATCAGTGGGCCCTCGGGCTCAGGTAAATCCAGCCTTAGCGAAGCCTTAGCTGCCTCACTCAGTGAAAGCCAAGGGCCTGATTGTGTAAATATCATCCACGAAGATAACTATTATCGGGATCAGAACGATAAACCCTTCGCCGAGCGCTGTGAACAGAATTACGATCACCCGAGCGCCTTTGAGCATGAGTTGCTATTACAGCAATTGCAGCAACTGCAAGCTGGGCATAGCGTTGATATGCCGGTTTATGACTTTAGCCAACATACCCGCAGCGACCAGGTAAAAACCCTGAAGCCCTGCCCCATCATTATTGTGGAAGGCATCTTGTTGCTGTCACAAGAGAAATTACGCAACTTTTCAGATCTTAATATCTACGTCGATACGCCCATGGATATCTGCTTAATTAGACGTTTAGAACGGGATATCCAGCAACGCGGCCGTGATATGGAGTCTGTACTAAGCCAATATCAAGCCACCGTGCGCCCTATGGCAGAAGCTTATATTCTGCCCTCCCGTCAGCAAGCGGATGTGGTATTATCTGGCACCGCAGAGCCGGGACGCAGCCTGGCATTACTTCGTGATCACCTATCCCATAATGTGAACACGCAGGCATAGAGCCGCAAGGCTTATACAAATACAACAATACCGCCAAGGAGCGTCCTTTGACTTCTTTGATACCTCTAGTGGGCATGCTATGCCTGCTGGCCGTTGCTTTTGCATTTTCGAAAAACCGCAGCTCAGTAAGCTGGCGCACGGTTGGTGCCGCCTTTATGCTGCAAGTATCCCTAGGCGCCTTGGTTCTTTATGTGCCCTTTGGCCAAACCATGTTGGCCAGCCTCTCGGAAACCGTTTCCAGCGTTTTAAACTACGCCCAAGATGGCATTAAGTTTTTATTCGGTGACATTGGCCGCATGAAGATGGGCTTTATCTTCGCCTTCCATGTTCTGCCGGTGGTGATCTTCTTCTCTGCTCTGGTTGCCGTTCTTTACCACTGGGGCGTAATGATCTGGGTAATTCGGGTTATTGGTGGCGGCCTACGTAAGCTCTTAGGCACCAGCCGCCCAGAATCCATGGTAGCCGCTGCAAATATTTTTATCGGCCAGGCCGAAGCCCCGCTAACCATCAAACCTTATATTCCTACCCTTAGCCGCTCACAGTTATTTGCGGTGATGGTAGGTGGTACCGCTACTGTTGCAGGCTCGGTATTGGCTGGCTATGTTGGGCTAGGTGTTGAGCTTAAGTACTTGCTTGCAGCCAGCTTTATGGCAGCGCCAGGTGCCCTGCTGATGGCTAAAATTTTAGAGCCTGAAACCGAAGAGCTGGATGCCGCCAGCGAAGAAGGCGAAATCTATAAAGAAGAATACGTCAATGTGATCGACGCCGCCGCAAGCGGTACCTCACAAGGTCTGATTCTAGCGGCCAATATCGGCGCCATGTTGATCGCCTTTATCGCACTGATTGCGATGCTAAACGGCATCCTAGGTGCTGTAGGTGGCTGGATTGGTTTAGAGCATTTATCTCTTGAATGGATTTTGGGTCATGTCTTCCGCATTGTGGCGGTATTAATGGGCGTGCCTTGGGAAGAATCCATTACCGCTGGCAGCTTAATCGGCCAGAAGCTGGTACTTAATGAGTTTATCGCTTACGCCAACTTTGCCGAGATCAAAGATCAGCTAAGCCCATACAGCCAAGCCGTTATTACCTTTGCACTATGCGGTTTTGCTAACTTCTCTTCAATTGGTATCTTGCTAGGTGGCTTTGGCACCATCGCTCCAGAGCGCCGCCAAGATGTTGCCAAACTCGGCCTTAAAGCTGTAATCGGTGGCTTTATGGCCAACCTGATGAGTGCTTGTATTGCAGGGTTCTTCTTGTCTTTTACGCTTGCCGCTTAAGAGCAGCGATCGGGTTAGGGCATAACACCGTCCTAACCCCCACTCCTACTAAAGCCCCTCCGCAGCACGCCTTGCAATAGCCATAACCATTCGTTATCCTTCGCGCCAAGTCAAAATGGGAATCATTCTCATAGTGGCAATATTGACCCTCGACACATTGCGTCATCAACCTGCGCTTTGCTTAATATGACCGCGAAAGAATACAAAGACATAGTTCTTAGTTTGGCTGAATTTCGCCCAGCTCTCAGAATCTTCATCACAAAGAAGCTGGACTGCCCAGACTCGGCCGAAGATGTGCTGCAATCTATAGCGGAAAAATTGCTACGTAAACGTCCTAAAGACAGTGTCGAAAATCACCGCGCTTACCTCTATCAAATGGCCAAAAACGAAGTTATTAATCACTGCCGCAGTAAAGAGGCTCGTAGCCGTTATGAAAACCAATCGGCAAACGAGCAAGAAAGTGCTGTTGCGGCTACTGCCGAAGATGAAGCACAAGCTCGCCAAGTTCTTGATAATTTAAGCAAGTCTTTAAACGAACTGCCGGTTTTAACTAGACAAATATTTGTTATGTACCGTATCGAAGGCCGCAAGCAGAAGGATATTGCAAAGAACTTGGAATCAATCTATCTACCGTTGAGAAACGCCTCGCTGTTGCAATAAAGTTCTTCCGTGAAAGAATGCAAGCAATGAAAATTACGGTAGATTAGCCGCACATGCGTCTTAATAATAACAGTGGCTATAAGCCGCAATTAACTGCTTGTTGATGGAATACAATGACTACAGCAAATAAATCACAGCTACTTGCCGAGCAGGCCTTTGCTTTAGTACAGGCCGCTGAGGGTGAGGCTAGCAATGATGCGAAGGCGAAGATTAAGGAATTTTCTCAGCTTTCGGTAGAACATGAGGCCGCCTTAAAAAAAGCGCAGCTAGAGTGGGCTCTGCTCGGACAAATGACCATTGCCCCACTTGATACAAAACAGAAAGCAAAGTTATTCATAGAGCGCCAATGCGTGTCTCTGCGTGACCAACCCTACCGCTTAATACCTGTTGCTGCGATATTACTAATAGCAGTTATGCTACTGCCACTATTTATCTCATCAAACGAAGTTCAAAATCAAACACTGAAAACACCAACAATTGCAGATATTGAAACAAAGAAATTTAAAACAGCCTACGGCCAACAAAAAGAAGTTAAGCTTAGCGACGGATCTACAGTATTTTTAAACTGGAATACTGTTATTGAGACTCGCTTCAGCGAATCACAGCGACAGCTAACTCTGCTTAAAGGCGAAGCCCTCTTTGATGTGGCAAAAGATACCAAGCGCCCATTTATAGTGGCAGCAGGCAACAGCCTAACACGAGCCGTCGGAACTCAATTTAATATCCGCAAACTCAATGATTCTGACAGTCACGTAGCCGTCAGCGAAGGAATCGTTGAAGTTCGTCTGAGCCAGCTGCAAAGCGATAAACGCACCTTAACGGTCAATCAAGGTATTACCGTGAGCAATAACGCTCTAGGGGAATTGGAGTCTTTTGATGCTAAGCTGCTAAGCTCCTGGCGAGAAGGTATATTGGTATTTGAAAACAAACCCCTGAGTCAGGTCCTAGAAGAATTAGATCGCTATAGCGCTTATAGCATTGATGACCGTTTCTCCGACAATGAAGATCCACTGGTCTCTGCAACTTATTTCATTGATCAGATTGACAACGCCTTGAGTTCACTGGCATTTAGCTTTGATTTAAAACTTAAGACCGAACGTAAAGGTCAGCATACTCTAATAGCCGTAGAGGCAGCTGCTCCTCAAAGACCGAATTAAATCAATTTCTGAACAACAGATTTTACGGTTTTCTCCAAGCCGTGACGTCTTCATATACATTGTTCTGCCCTTAGCAAATCTGCTGGGTATTAGCTTATATAAGAAGATGGTTCACGTTATGCCTGCAAGCCCCAGCCCAAAGCGGCCATGGCCACTTATTTCTAGGATATTTGCCGCACTTTTAGGCGGCTATGTTTTTACCAATGTCTGCTCAATGCTGCTGTTCTTTGCTTTGGTGGATAAAGAGCTCATCGCTACCGCCAGCGACGATATTAACGTCTTAGCCATCGCATCGGTTTTCAATAGCATGACCACCATAGGCCTAAGCAGCTTTTTAATTTACAGTGCTGCCGCCATCTGGGTATTTCATTGTGATAGCGCCAAGCTCGCCTGGTCGAGCCTGATGCTTCCCAGCCTTGCAGGTCTATGCCTAATTTACCTGCAATTACCTCCGGCTATCCAAGGGCTACTCTCGCCATGACTACAAATAGCAAAACAGATAAGCCACGTCGATTTAGACAGTCGATGACAGCTCTGCATACCTGGATAGGCTTACTCCCGAGTTGGATTCTGTATTTTATCTTTATCACAGGTACCGCCGGCTACTTTGATAGCGAAATCAATCAATGGATGCAACCTGAGCTGCCTATAGCTGGTCCCCCTAAAGATCAAACAACAATGCTAGCAATGGCTGAGCAAGAGCTTTACCAACAGGCTCCCGATGCTGAACACTGGATTATCGAACTACCCAATGAGCGTGAGCCTTATCTACACATATATTGGGAAACTCATTTAACAAAAGCTGACAAGGAGGGCCTAAGTGAGGAAGAAGTTGAAGCCAAACGAGAAGCCCTGCAAGGGGACCTTTTGCTAGATCCGCAAAGCGGAAAACCTCTGAACTACAGCGGTAAAGCTGAGAAAGCGCGGGACACCGCTGGCGGGGATACGCTCTACCGTATGCATTATCGCTTGCGCTATTTACCAGATGGATTTGCGCGAAATCTGGTCATTCTAGCAAGCTTATTTATGCTTATCGCTCTTATAACGGGCATTATTATCCATAAAAACATCTTCAAAGATTTCTTTCGCTTCCGCAAAGATAAGCCGCTACGCGCACTGCTCGATGGACACAATATATTCAGTGTATTTAGCCTACCGTTTCAACTAATGATTACCTATAGCGGCCTGCTATTTTTCTTAAGCAGCATCATGCCTCTTTTGATATTTGCACCAGTAGCAATGATGGGCTTCGATGTAGAGAATATGCGTTCGGCCAGATCTATAGAAGAAATGTCCGAGAAAAACCAAGCGTTAATCAAAGTTGTGGAAGAGCATATTTTTAAACTACCCGTTGAGTTAGAACCAAGCGGTAAGAAAGTCGACACCATCTCGCTGGAGCTAGTCGCTCAAAGACTCATCAGCGAACAAGGAGAACGTAAAATCGATGAGGTCACTATCGATAACATTGGTGACAGCAACGCTAGAGTTGCTTTCTTTTTTCCTAGCGAAATAGACTCTAGTGCCAGCACTAACATTGTTTATGACGGTGTAAGTGGTGAGCAAATTGTCAAAGAAGATAGCGGTATAGAGCTATCAGCAGTCACAGAAGTTGATACAGTGATGAGAAATCTACATGAAGGTCTGTTCGCCCCTCCACTCTTGCGCTGGCTGTATTTTATATCCGGATTAATGGGCGCCGGCATGATTGCCACCGGCTCTATACTGTGGTCAGCAAAACGCAGGCGCCAGTTGGAACAGCGTCAAGCGAAGCATATTGGTGTTTCTCTAGTAGAGGCCTTAAATGCTGCAACAGTGATAGGTTTACCAATAGGCGTGGCAGCATTCTTTTGGGCTAATCGCATAATTCCCGCGCAATTAGAGAGTCGTGTTGAATGGGAAGTTCATAGTATGTTTATCGCTTGGGCTATCATGTTTGTGCATGCGTTGCTGCAAAACAAATCCCGCGTCTGGTTTGAGCAATGCCTTATCGCTGCTATTGCCTTTGCACTACTACCTTTACTTAATGGACTCACGGGTGAACGGCATTTGCTGAATAGCCTTCCGCAAAAGGATTGGATAATGGCTGGTTTTGATCTCTGCATGATCGCCATAGCCGGCTTATTTTTTGCCATAGCGCTAAAACTACACAAACGGCAAGCGGACAAAGCCACGGCCCATTCAGCCTCACAATTGAGCCAGGGAGCCTAAAATGATCAGTCTTTGTTTTATATTGTTGAACTTAGGGCTGTTGGCGCTTTGCTTATCGCAACAACGGCAATACTATGCTCTAGCGAAATCTTATCACCCCTTTGCCCATTATGTAGGTGCGAAATTTAACCAGGGTAAACGCTGGGGGTTTATTGGAGCGGGTTATTCCCTATTAATAATCGCCAGTTTGTTATTGGTTCAACAATTCGGCTTAGCTATTGGATTGGTCTATTTGGCTGCACTCCTCACACCAGCTGCGGCGCTCGTTGCAATGAGCAGCAGCTATCAGCGCTACCGGTTCATCACGATTTGCCTAATTTTGGCTGGTTTGCTGGCCCTAGGGAACCTCTAAAAAACTCTCAAATAAATTTTTCCAAAAATAAATAAGAATTATTTACGGTTTTTTGAAGGCAGTCGCGTCATCAAGTCAAATTTATAAAAAACTCCAGTTTGCTCGACCGTCAGTGCTACAAGATAGTCAAAAGATAGCTCGATGGTGAAGTGGAGTTGTTATCAACTAGGAGACAAGATGAAGTTTCAACCTTCTTTGCAGAGTCATAGCATGAAAAAACTGTGTCTGAGTATTGCGGCCATTTCTCTAGGTCTAAGCTCAGCGACGATTAGCAGCTCGGTGTTTGCTCAAGGCGCTCCTAGCGCAACACAAAAGCAGTCACAAAGCTATCAGCTCGATATTCCGCAACAAGCTTTAGCAGCCGCCCTGCAAAGCCTCTCAATGAAAACTCGCAAGCAAATTACGGCCGCCAGCGGTGATATTAGCGAGCTTAAAAGTAACGCCATCCAAGGTAATTATACAGTTGAGCAAGCTCTTAAATTAATGCTCAAAGATGCCCCTTTGGAAATCGTTCCCGTTGGCCAAGGCTTCGTTATTCGAGGAATTGAAAAACAAGCTAGAGAAGAGCTGATGGAAGAGGTATTGGTTACTGGATCTTACACCGCCCGCTCTATGAACGGCGCTACCGGCCTAAACATGTCTCTTAGAGAAACTCCACAATCCGTTAGTATTGTGACTGCCCAGATGATTCAAGATCAGGGCTTAGAAAAGATGTCCGAGTTATTACAGAACACTCCGGGCGTTTCTATGGTTGGTGATGCCTCAGAAGATTATTTAATTTATGTGCGCGGCTTTCAGCTTGATAGCGCGGTTCAAGTAGACGGACTGATTTCAACTACGGCTAACCTAGCTTACTCGGGCTCTCTTTCTCAAGGTATTAACCCCGTGGTTGCAGAGCGAGTCGAAGTTTTAAAAGGTGCCGCCGGTATTTTGAGTGGCTTGGGTGAGCCGTCGGCAACTGTAAATATGATTCGCAAACGCCCAACGGACAGCTTTCAAGGTGAGCTAGCGCTTAGAGCTGGTCGCTGGAGCAATGTAGGCGCCGATATCGATGTATCTGGACCAATTACTGACAACAGCGGAGCACGCCTAGTCGCATCCTACAGCCAAGGTGACTATTTTCTAGATGGCTATGAGAAGCAGAACCAAGTAATTTACGGTATCTTCGAGACCGAAGCGGCTGAAGATCTAAAGCTAACCCTAGCCATCGAAAGACAGGATCGCAACTCTGACGGCGTATACAACTGGAACTCAAACCCATCGTTCTATACCGATGGTACTCCTTTTACCCCAAAGCGCTCATTCAGTTCTGGTCAACCCTGGGCATATCGTGATGTCAGCGAAACCAGTGTAACACCGGAGCTGGAATATCAAATTAATACCGACTGGTTTGTGAAAATGTCCTACCGTTATGCCGACGGTGACATCGAAGTGGTTAATGCCAGCTTAGGTGGTTTGGTGGATAAAGAAACCGGACAGCTTGTGCCTACTGGGCCCCCTGTTCCGGCTGCATTACTGTCTGAACGTGAATCTAAGACCCATAGTTTTAATATTTATACCACTGGTGCATTCGATCTTTTCGACGTCACCCATGAAGTAGTACTAGGTTACAGTACGGCTAAAAATGAATTTGAGCTGGGCGCAACCTACTCTATCGTTCCCTTTGCTAACATAAATAATTTACTAGTTAGCGCGCCAGATTGGAGTAACCCGGTGTTTTCTAGTCAGAATACCGATGAAGTTAAACAGGACGGCATATACGGTACCGTGCGTTTTTCAATTTCCGATGACTTAAAACTAATGCTAGGCGGACGCGTCAGTAGCTGGGAAGCAAACTCTGTTTCACAAGCACAAACGCGTGACGAGACAGAGCTTAAGGATACGAATATTGTTACGCCTTATGCAGGTATTGTCTACGACATCAATGACTATGCCTCAATATATGCCAGTTTAACCGGTATCTTTAAGCCTCAATTTGCTTACGATGAGAATAATGATCTACTGGATCCTACCGAGGGCACCAATACCGAAGCCGGAATTAAACTGGCGTTCTTTGACAATGACCTGAATATATCGGCCGCGATCTATCAATCTAACAAGGATAAGGTCGCTGAGTTTACCGGTACCCAGAACGAATTCGGTAACTCAGTTTATCGCTCAGTTGACGGCATCAAAACCGATGGATTTGAAATTGAATTCGCCGGTGCTATCTCGGCTAACTGGAATGTGCACGGCGGATATACCCACAACACCGCTGAAGATAGTACTGGTAAGAAGCGTAACACCTACATACCTGATGATGTATTCAAGTTCTCCACCACCTACGATTTTGATAAGTACATGGAGGGTTTGACCCTAGGGATCAGTGCCACTTGGCAGAGTGACACCTATTCTGAAAATACCGCCTTTCCAAGTAGCGGCCCAGTGGACACCTTACAGCGTCAAGACAGCTATTATCTAATCGATATCATGGGACGTTATCGAATCAATGACGAGATCGAAATTGGCGTTAACGTGAATAATATCCTAGATGAAACCTATAACCGTTCACTGTGGGGCTTCCTAGATTATGGCGAACCACGCAATATCTCCGCATCTGTGCGCTGGCAGTTTTAAATAAAGAGTTAGTTCTCCCTTGGAGCCGCCCTCGCGATAGGGCGGTGTTTTTTCCAAGGGTAGCCCCCCGTTAAATAGAGCACTCAACTAACCATACTTTTCGACCCGGCTTTTCCCAGTATGGGGCATTCAAGCGCGCCTTAAATATCTTGCTACTTAATCGGCTCTATTTAGGAACAGACTCAGGTCTGCCCCCAATCCCCAGCTTACAGTTTTCTTCTTACTGCAAGTAAGACAGGTACAAACATAAGCACAAATGCGAACCACGGTAAGGTCGGAACAGCTCGTACTGGTAAGGGGCCGAAATTAATACCATTTGCCTGCACAAACGATGCGAACTGAGCCCAAAGATCACCCGTGAAGTTGTTACCTTCTAGGTGAAAGAAATCGAGATTGCTCAAGTTGGTGTAGCTATCTGGGACTGCACCGCTCAGTTGATTCCCCGATAGATCCAAACGTTCCAAACTCGCCAATTGATCCAATTCTTGGGGCGCATTGCCTGTTAAATTGTTATCTGCCAAATCTAACACTTGCAAGGCAGATAGCTGCCCCAGTTCTGTCGGAATACTAGAATCTAGCTGATTGCCAGACAAATCTAGCGTTTCTAAAACATTCAGCTGGCCAAGCGTAGCCGGAATTGCCGAGTTAAGCTGATTATCCGATAAATTCAGCTCTCTCAAATAAGTCGCTAGCTGACCCATTTCTGTAGGAATACTAGACGATAACTGATTGCCATTCAGCCTCAGGCGCTGCAAGAAAGCCATACTCCCAATCTCAGGCGGAATTGAACCGCTCAGCTGATTACCGGCCAAATCAATCAGAGCTAAAGCTGGAAGTGTAGTCATGCTTACAGGGATACTTCCGTCGAGGCGATTGTTCTGTAGCGACAATATAAATAGGTCTGTCATATTTCCGATATTGCTCGGAATAGGACCCGTAAAATCGTTGTTCGCTAGATTCAGAGTAAATACATTAACCAAAGATGTAATCGTAGAAGGAATGGTGCCACTCAAATTATTATCGGTTAATTCCACCACGGTTAATGATGTGATATTGCCTATATCTGGGTGTAGAGTTCCACTTAAACCTCGCCCCACTAGACGCAGCTGGGTAACAGATATTGGAGTAATAGTGCCCGAAGTAGTCACACCCTCCCAATTTTGAATGCTATTGCCTGCTTTCCATTGACTGCCATTATCCACTGTATTCCAGCTTACCCCGCCGCCACTGGCATTATAGAAATTAACCAAGGCCTCACAATCGGCCTGTGTAGTATCTATAAAAGCCGAATTAGCCGGATCACTACAGATCGACAGCGCTAATGGCTGGGCAGTAACTGATAAAGAGAAAACCAAAGAAAACAATAAACTCGCGGCTGCGATGACAAACTTATTAACAAAAACAGCGATTGACCCTTCCACATAGACTCCCGTTCAACGCTATGAAAATAAAAGAAATTTTTAGCGCCGAAATAATATGGGAGTCATTTCTAAAAAGGATCCCCCCATATGAGGGGGGAGAGGTATTAATGGAATAAAACTGGCGAAATTGGCTTAGAACGGAGCAAACTTAAATTACACTTTGCGACCTGCGCCTTCCCAATAAGGGTCTTTCAAGCGCTTCTTAAATATCTTGCCGCTATCTTCCCTTGGCAAGGCATCATGGATATCCAACTTGCGCGGCATTTTGAATCTTGCCAAATTACCCTCTAGCGCCTGCTGCAAACCTTTTAGGCTTAGTTCACTGCCAGCTTGCAATTGCACAGCGGCGACGATTTTTTCACCGAACTCTTCATCAGGTGCACCAAATACTGCACAGTCCAGTATTTCAGGCAGTCGTAAAATTTCGGCTTCGATTTCACTCGGAAAGATATTAGCACCGCCCGAGATAATCATCTCTTTTTTGCGATCGCTAATAAACAAGAAACCCTCTTCATCTAGGTAGCCCACATCACCAACCGTGGCAAAGCCTCCAAGTTCTTGATCGCTGAGATCGCCTTCGCTATTGGTGTAGCCAAAGCCTGATGCGAGCATGGAGTGGATATAGATGGTGCCGGTTTCGCCTGCGGGCAATTCATTGAGCTCATCATCATAAATTTTAATGGCTGTACCTTCGCGGGCACGACCAACCGAGCCGGGTTTTTCTTGGGCTTCAGTCGAGCTAATTAAGGTCATAAAGCCCAACTCGCTGGCGCCATAGCTTTCATAAAACATTGGGCCAAACCAATCGATCATTGCTTCTTTCACATCTACCGGACAGGGCGAGCCGGTGGACACGGAATAACGCAAGCTGTTCACATCGTATTTGCTGCGCACTTCTTGGGGCAGTTTTAATAGGCGCACCATCATGGTGGGGACAATATAGGCGTGGCTTATCTTGTGCTCTTCTACAGCCTTAAGGAAGGCCTCAGGATCAAACTGAGGCTCTATATAAATATCTACTTCCGGCGTGGCCAGTGCCGATAAACTCAAAGTGTTGGGCGCACTATGATACATGGGGGCGGCCATATAAAACTTATCGCCGGGCTGTAAAAACATAAAGCCCTGCCCCAGCATTTGGTACATCATATAGCGATCAGGGGCGTCGGGGCTGGCTGGGCGAGTAATTCCTTTGGGTCGGCCAGTACTGCCGGAGGTATAAGCGAATAAGCCCCTTACTTTTTGAGGCTCCGTAGCGATTTCCTCGCTATTGTCGATCGCCGATTCTAGTGACTGAGCGGCGGACTGCTTTTCACAACTGTCGAGATTGTATTTATCGGCAATTGATTTTGGTGTGTTGCAGCAAAACACGGAGATTTTATCGCATTGCTGATGAAAGACCTTATTGCCAGATAAAGCATCCAATAAGTCCTGATGGGCGATTAAAACCTTAGACTGAGAATCTTCCAGGATATGGGCTATCTCAGCTGCAGAGCCATGCCAGTTTAGCGCCACATAGCGAGCCCCAACATAGCGGCAGGCCTCGATAATTTGCAGATAGACCGGCTCATTGCGCATTAAAATAGCAATCGCATCATCTGGCTCAACGCCACTGGCTTTTAGTACCGCTGCAATTTTTCTGGCACCACTGTGAAAACTGCTTTCATCAACTGCCTGATCGGCAAAGTAAATCGTAGATGACATACCGGCTCCTTATTGTTATTTCTGGATGGCCTAAGCCCTATCACTAGGCTCTCACTATTTGATGATATTGGCCATGGTGGAAGACGACATTCAGCTGGGGAATGAGGCTAGCTAAGGATGTATGGTCGTATGATTTAGGGATCTACTTCTTAAATGGGGTCAGACCCTAAAGGGTCTGCCCCCCTCAGCGTGAAGAATCCAAACTGAGTTTTTTAAGTGCCTTTAAACATGCCTTGCACAACAAAGCCTCCATATCTTCGGCTTCGATTAATGGCTTGTATCGAAATAGGGAGTTAATAGTGTTGGTTTTTCCGAAAAATTCACCAAAGGGCATTTTTTCAGTTACTTAAACGATACCTAGGGTCTTATCGCTATTTGCTTGAAAGAGACGAACTGTTAACTCAATCTTAGGCCTAAAATACAAAGGTAAGATAAAGAAGAGCAAATCACGAATATCAGAGGTTTCCCCTTTAAAGTAATTAGAAATTTCTATATCGAGAGCCCTATCCTCTAGATAAAGAGTATCAACGCTTTCCAGCTTTGGCAGCACGATTAAATTCGCCAAACGCTCCCTCAGCTCAACCTCCAAATCAACTTTTCTAAATATGCCACCACTGACTCTATCGTTGAGATCTTCTTTTTCTGTGACGGCCAGCTTCCCTAAAAAGTAACGGCCTTGCCTTTTCTTAAATAGTTTCGAAAACAAATCTTCCCCGTAATACCTTACAATCGAATTGATTAAAGCTCGGCTTCTTAAAAGGGGTCTGACCCTATAGGGTCTGACCCCGAGAACGAAGCCACAATGTAAAAGTTAAATGACTTACTTACAACTTATCTAAACACTAAGCCGCATTCCCACGCAGTTCTTTTACCGCAAGTTCCAGCTCAGCGGCTGTAGCTTGTTCTGGCTCGACAGTGTCTGCAGCTACAACTTCAACTTTGGACCAAAAACGTCTTGGCAAGGATAGCATTGCCTGGCCGTTTTTATGACTGAAAAAGCTTCCCCATAATCCTTTAAGAGCCATTGGCACTACAGGCACCGGATTACGTTCAAGAATGCGCTCGATACCAGTTTTGAACTCGTTGACTGCACCACTTTCGGTAAGCTTACCTTCTGGGAAGATACACAATAGATCCCCGGCTTCTAGGCCTTCGGATATTTCATCAAAGGCTCGCTCATAGGCTTCTTTATCAACATGCTGAGAAATAATAGGAATAGTACGACCTGTTCTGAAAATAAAGTTTAATACCGGCAAATCATAAATGGGCTTAAACATGATAAAGCGAATTGGACGGCGTACTGCACCAGCCAGCAACAAGGCATCCATATAACTCACGTGGTTACAAACAATGATTGCGCCACCTTTTTCGGGGATCTTATCCAGATCTTTGTGCTTAACACGGTACATGGTGTGGCTAAGAATCCATACCAAAAATCGCATGGTAAATTCAGGCACCTGATAAAAGATAAACAGCGCAATACCGATGTTCATTAAAGCGATAGTAAGGAGGAAATAAGGAATACTCAAATCAAGTACAGCTAAGAATAGAACACCCATCAAGGCTGAGCCCACCATAAATAAAGCGTTCATAATATTATTTACGGATATCATTTGGGCGCGTGTTTTTTCTTCTGAACGAATTTGAATCACGGCATACAGCGGCACAATATAGAAGCCACCAAAAACACCGATCATCATCAGATCAAAGATAACTGGCAAGCTGCCCGGCGCCATTAGAAACTGCCAGAAATCACCGTTATCCAAGGCTACAAAGCCAGCTGCTGCAAAATAACTGTGAATACCGAATAGACTGATACCGGCAGCACCAAAAGGCACCAAACCCATTTCTACCTTCTGGCCAGACATTCTTTCACACAATAAAGAACCCAGCGCAACGCCAACAGTAAACACACACAACAAAAAGGTAACGACGGTAGGATCACAGCCCAAAACATCTTTGGTGAATACTGGCAGCTGGGTTAAATAAGCGGCCCCTATAAACCAAAACCAAGAAATACCCAAGATCGATAAAAATACGGTGTGATTTGAGCGGGCCATTTTTACAACACGCAGTGTCTGGCTCAAGGGGTTCCAATTAAACTTTAGGTCTGGGTTAGAAGCCGGCACTTTAGGAATAAACAGGCTGGCCATAAAACCAATTCCAGATACGGTTACCACCGCAATAGATACCCAAAGCGTGGCCTGCTCACTGTTAGCTAAAACGCCGCCCAGTACAGTGCCAAGTAAAATGGCACTAAAGGTACCCATTTCGATTTGGGCATTAGCACCTACCAGCTCGGTTTCATGCACGGCTTGGGGAAGAATGGCATATTTAACAGGGCCAAACATCGCCGATTGAAAGCCCAGCAAGAAGAGCACACTCATCATCGCTGGCACACTGTTTTGCCACATCGCCCATGCAGCAAAGCCCATGATTACAACCTCAAAGGCCTTGATCCATTTTATTAAAGCGGCTTTATTAAACTTATCCGCCAACTGGCCAGCCGATGAAGAAAACAGAAAGAAAGGCAGAATAAACAAGCCGGCGGCAAGGTTACTCAATACCGCCATTTGCTCACTGTTTTGACCAATACTAAAAACCAGTAAAACGATCAGCGCATTTTTAAAAACATTATCATTAAAAGCACCAAAGAACTGTGTCAGAAAGAGCGGCAAAAACCGTCTCTGACCGAGCAACTCAAACTGACTACTATGATGTGACATGCTAATTCCTTTTCAATAAATCTGATGAGCCACTAGGGGCACTCTTCTTAGCCACAGGGGGCTACGCAGCTGGAAACTGTTTGTCCGTACCCGGACGACGAAGACGCTGAAAGCTCTGAACTTCCCATGGGCGAATAGCTATCATCAAGCTACTGCCAAAACGCTCCTCAAGCGGTAAGGTTTTATCCTCTTCGGCGAGCTGATTAAACTCGCGTGCCAAACTTTCTATTTTACGCTGCATGATGGCATTGGCGCTTGGGGATAACATAGCATTTTGGAACAACATTAGCTCGCCCGCGCCATCAAAGCTACTGGCGAAATAATCGCTTTGAATTTGCTGACGGAAATACTGCTGAATTGGACCTTCAGGCAACCAGCGGAAGCCACGATCAACCAATAACTTAATGCGATTATTCGGCAGTAACTCAATCAAACGAAGACGATCTAGTTTGGCTAGGAGTTGCACACACTCTGCGCCACTGAGTTGATAGGTATGCACGATCTCGTGAAACTGCCATCTATTCAAGGCACAAACCGCCACCAAAAGTAATTTAGGCTGGTCAACCAATTGCTGCTCCTGCTCTTGGCTTAGCTGGCTGATAGATTGCTGAGCCTGGGCCTTATTGGCCAGCTCGGCAACCGTCATACCTAGCAATTCGCAGAGACTATCGAGTCTTTGCAGGGAGATATTGGCTGAGGAAAACAGGCGCTTTACGCTAGCTTCGCTCAACTCTAAGGCCTTAGCCACGTGGGCATAGGTCTTACCTTGGGCCTTTAATTCTCGTTTCAGGCCATCAACAATAGCTTGGGTCTGGGACATACGCACCTCAATCAATAGGCAGATATTTGCTTTCGAACTGGGGCAATACTGGCCTCAAGGATTATATTTCGCAACCATTAAAGCCAAAAGTTGCACAAATCTCAACACAAAGCATCAGATATTGATACCAAACCGGAATTTAAGAGCAATACAGGGAAATGTCCAACGATAAGATTAAGAGATAAACTGCCTGTTTTTTGAACGATTCAAAAATACGAAGATGGGGCAGCTGAGTAGCTGCCCCGAAATACTGTTTAGTGTTGCCAATTGGGAATGCCAATTAATGATGGCAGTTAAGAGCTATAGTTAAGGCTGTCCTGATCGTTAACCACATTGAAGCTACGAACAACTTCAGTTTTGTACTCTGGCTTTAACACCGTTGAAACCGTCACAAACTCAGTGGCCGCTTTATCGTGATCTAGCACAACGCGCACATATCCGTTATAGCGATTGTCGGTGTAAATTACTTCAGGGTTATGTTCAGCCACCAAATTATCAAGCAGTTCTGCCCCCTCAATACCTAAACGCAGAAAGTCACCTGGCGAGCTAATTCCAGTGGTACCAATTTCTACCCCCATACGCTCACCCTTTTGATTAAAGAGCTGATTCTGCCAATAGGCATGGCTATCACCTGTCAGTACCAAAAGGTCTTTGGCGCCCGCAGCCGCACACAAATCATAAAAACGTTCACGAGCCGCCCCGTAGCCATCCCAGGTATCAAGATAAAACGGCAAGTCCAACTCACCTACGCGCCCCATCACTTTCCATTCTTCTGCAACCGCATCGCTAGGGTCCTTTTTGCTTAAACCTTTGATTAAGTCGTTAAAAAATGGATGCTTTAAACTGGGGACATGGGTTCGAGCCATGGGGATTTGATTGGCAATAATGCGCCAGCGGCGTTTTTCAGATACAGAGTTACGCAGGGATTTATCGAGGAAAGACTCCATATCTTTTGAGAGCATGTTTCTCTCTGGGTCCGCAAGCACCTCCTGCATAAAACGGTCACGATCTTGCGCCGTTTTAATTTTTGGTAAGTGCTCAGCGTAATCAATTTGCAAGGCACGCCCGGTATGACGCGTTTCCAAAGTAATAATATTGGCCAAATCACCATAGCTGAAGTTACGCCAGTACTGGGCTCTACTCATACCAATGGAAGGCTCACGAATTGGCATCCATTCGTAATAGGCCTGCAGGGATGCACTACGACGATTGGACCAATCACCCTCGGTATCTGGCTGGTGATTTTGCGCACCATTCATCCATGGGTTATTCGTTGTCTCATGATCATCCCATATTGGAATTAGCGGGTGAGCCGCGTGCATATGCTGTGAACCACGGTCTGTCTTATACTGAGCATGCCGTTGACGATAATCTTCTAAAGAAACAATTTCATGAGCTGGCAGATGTACGCGCCCTATTTCTTTGCCTACCTTGCCGCCCCAGCCATCTTCAGCATATTCATAGATGTAATCACCCAAGTGCAATACCAAATCGACTTGCTCATCTTTGGCAATGGCATCATAGGCATTAAAGTAACCAAACGGAAAGTTAGAGCAAGAAGCAACCGCCAAACCAAGCTTGCTAACATGCCCACTCGCCAGCGTTTTTGTACGGCCAATCATTGAGCTACCAGCAGCGGTTTTAAAGCGATAGAAATATCGGCTGCCCGGCAGCAGTTTATTCACCAAGACTTTAACCGTGAAATCACGCTCGGCACTGGTCGTTTGATTGCCACTGGCAACAATATCATTGAAATCTATATCTTTGGCGACTTCCCAACTCACGTTTTCAAAATCTTTGTCCGTGCTCACTCGAGTCCAGATAACCAAGCTGCTGTGATCCGGATCACCGCTGGCTACACCATGCTGGAAAGAGCTAGCCGAAGAGCGGCTTTTATTTTCAGTAGTACACCCCACTACCGAAAGAGCAGACGCTGCCGTTACACCGGCTAATAATCGGCGACGGGAAAGAGGGAATCGCATAACAAACAACCTAAATCAAATAAAAAAAGAGGCCCGAAGGCCTCGTATAAGGGACTCTTAAAAATCCAGAGTAGCTGATAAAGAAATCGTGCGTGGACCACCTAGCCAAGCAGCATTCTCAGCGATGGTGCCTAGATACTGCTTGTCGAAAGCGTTGTTAACAAGCAACTTCACATTAGCGCCTTTGGCGAAGCCCGCTACATTGTCCAAGCGCGCACCAACATAAAGATCTGCTGTTGTATAGGCATCGGCCGTCCAGCTATTGCTCTGATTCACAAAGCGATCTCCGGTGTATTTAGCTGAGATACCCGCATAAAACATATCGCTAGTCCAATCTAGGCTCGCCGCAAATTGGCTTTCAGGAATACCGGCTACATCATTGCCAGGATCAATACCATTGCTTGCATCAACAGCCGCATCGCCAGAGCCAAGATAAGTGGCATCGTTGTAGGTGTAGGCAACAAACAGATTAAGCTGATCGTTCATCACGTAATCTACTGATAACTCAAGACCACTCGCTTCGATACCACCGGCATTAAAGAAGGTGCCGTTAGTGCCAATGGCAAAGTCGGGGCCAGCCGTAGTGCTGTTATCCAAAAAGATAATGCGATTTTCAAAATCGTTTTGGAAGTAAACTGCTGACGCTGTGATATCGCCAGAGTTGTAACGCAGACCAAGCTCCATGTTTTCTGAAGTTTCTGGTTCTAGGCCGTCAATATCAGCTGCTGGGCGCTCTAATACTAGGTCGTTAAGCGCTCGGAAGTTTTCCGCATAACCGGCAAATATTTCTAAGCCATCGATATCGGTTTCCCAAACGAAACCACCTGACAGTAACACATCGGAATCAGAATCGACCTTCGCGTTTAAGCTCGAGTCGAAGTGATCTTCACGCTCAACCTCAACAAAAAATTGCTTTACACCTAGGGTAAAGGTAACAGGGCCGGTACTTAAACTATTTTGCAAATACCACTTGGTAGTGGTTTGTGGGTAAGTACGGCTGTACTGTACAAAATATGGCTGCGGGTTGTAAACAAAGCCCACACGGGTATCGACACTATGCCAGTCACGATACTCATCGCGTTCTTGATCTTCGTACCAAACACCAGCACGAATCTCGTTATCCATTCCGGCAAGCTGCATGTCCCAAGTAAGGTCCATGGCTAAACCACTGCGTGATTTTTTATAATGCGTGTTACGGAATGACATCACTGGGATGGCGCCATCGGCATAACAGGAAGGATCGTAAATCGCTGAAGCAGGAGCTACCGGTACACCATACCAATTATTTACGGTGTAACTTGGTGAACAATCTGCATTTGGGGTGAGCGCATTCCCCTCCGCATCCACAAAGAAAATGCGATTCTTACTTGAAGTATCAACACCTGCCACCTGAGACGTTGAGCCACCTAGAAACTCACTATTTCCACCATCGTCTTCAGTAGCATTGATTAAATATGGTGGTAACCAGTCACCACGGCCCGCGTTTTTGTGGTGGTATAAAGAAGTAACGATATTTAGGTCTTCAGAGATCTCGCTATCGAACTTGATATAGCCCAATAAGTTTTCGCGATTGGTCGACCAGCCACGGCGATATAATTGATCTTCAAAGGGAACACCCGTCCACTCTCCAGTCAAGCCATCTTCATAAGGCAGCTGTTGAAACTGTGCTTCATTATAAATACGCTGATAATTATCTTCATGAATTTCATCATAAGAGATATATGCGCTGATCTCTGTATTAGCGACATTAGAAACCAGTTTGGCGGCAGCATGCTCGCGCTCATTTTCAGCGGTTTCCGTAACCCAGTCCGTCGCCTCTTGCTTAGCAAAAGAAATCCACGCATAGGTATCTTCACCCATTAAGCCGGTATCGAAACGTACGGCTACACGTCGAGCGTCTTGCTCACCTACAGAGCCCTCAACACGAATACGCTGTTCTTCAAGAGGTGAATCTGTCAGGTAATTTAGTGTGCCACCCAAAGCTTCGTGGGAGCGCGAAGCGATATCAGCCGTACCTTGAGATACTTCAACACCGCTTAAATTCATAGGATCGACAAAACGGTTAGCCTTCGCGCCACCGCCGTAGTTTGAACCACCGTTAGGAATACCATCGATGGTCGTACCTACTTGCTGCTCAGATAAGTTGGTGGTGAAACCACGAATAGTAATGGCTGTTGACCAATCGTCAAAGCCGTATACATCACCTTCGTTTACGGTAACTCCAGGTAGATTATCAATTACTGAGTTAACACTAGTAATGCTGGATTGCTGCTGCTGCATTCCCTCTGAAACCAGGTTATTACTGTAAACCTGCTTTTCTAAAACGATAACTTCTTCGATGCTGTCACTCGCTACGGCGCTGCCTGCGGCTGCCGAAATAGCAGCGGCCAAGGCACAATGTAAAAACATCGGCAAACGCGGCTTGCCCGTGGTAGTAAAACGCATTGCTGAATCCTCTATATTGTCACTTTTAATTGAAATGGGCGCTTCATTCCCCCAAAAATATTTTTATTGAACACCTATTCAATAAAAATCTGAGGAAAATTTAAACCTGGGGGATGACAATTGGATGACAAAAAGATGAAGCTTTTATCGCGCCCTTAGAAAGTGAGCGGCAGAGCTAAGTTTAAGCGTGCACAGAGCTGGGAGCAGCTAAAAAACATAGCCACTTGTGTTCAGACACTATAGCTAGGGCAAAGCCTTGGCAAGCAGATCTTTAGCTATTGCAGGGCTTGGATCCACCGCGGCCAATACCGAGCGCAGCCAGTAACCATCGATTAACACAGCCAAGGTGCTGGCGACTTCAAGGCTCGTTCGATGGTCATATAGCTGCGACAAATCATAACGGAGATTGGATAATAAGCGGCGCTCATAGACTTTCTGCAAGCGAAACAAGGCTTCACTGAACGGCACTTGAGCCCAAAACGATAACCAAGCATTCACGACGTAAACATCGCTTTGCTCAGCGCTGAAAATAACCTCTACGGTAGCGTTGATTCGCTCCAGCGGCTGATCGCAACGACTGCGGCGAGCCACCATTTGCTGTTGCAGATCACACATCAGATGCCACATTGTGGCTTGAAGGAGCTCATCCTTTCCACCAAAGTAATGGGAAATAATGCCTACCGAGAGCCCAGCTTCGCTGGCGATTTTACTGATAGTGGTGTCAGCATAACCATGCTCACCAACAATTTTAATGGTCGCCTCTATCAATTGCCGACGACGCAGTTTTTCCATTCCAACTTTGGGCACAATCTAAATCCTAGGCAGAAGCTATCGATAGCTTACTGAGTTTTTTACGAGTCGCGACGCCTAAAAAGCACAGCATAAGTAACAAGTGACAAAATAGCAGGCTAACATAAAAGCTATGATGGCCCCAATGCTGCATACAATAACCCGCCAGTATTGGGCCGATAATGGAACCAAGGCCATTGCATAGCAATAGCAAAGCGCTAGCGGTAATAGGCGAGCTGTGTTGCACTTTATCTTGCGCCAACGCTACTGCCAAGGAATACACAGGTAAACATGAAGCCCCCAGCATCAGCGAAGGTAGCAGCAAGTTTATAAAAATATTCGTCCCTGTCGCCGTTCTTGTTATCCAAACACAACTAAAAACAGCAAGCACACCAACACTAGATAGCATCAGCAGTAAACGACTAGGGCCCCAGTAACGAGCGGCCAAGGTAAGTAATAGCTGCATTAAAAGAGCACCCATTACAAAGGCCAGAATCATTTTGGACGTGGTATAGCTATTGGAGAAGAACTGCTCTCCGAATGCCGGCCCCATGCCAAACAACACACCAATCATAAGTCCCGAAATAAGCGAAACCAGATAAGGTTTTGGGTCCAATCTAAGCAGGCCGGCGAAGTTTATCTCCACAGAAGATTCAAATGGCGTTTGAGACTGGGATTTATAGGCCTGTACTGGCTGCCAGAAAAACCAAGGAACAAATGCCATCAGGGCCAAAAAGGCCGCAACGTAAAAGAAGTGACTGTAAAAACCGGTATTAAGCAGCAATGGCAACTGTCCGCAGCCTACGCCAATATACCAAACCGCCATATAGTAGGAGAAATACCGCCCCCGACTATTACTGCAGCTGCGTGAGTTAATATAGCTTTCGACAGTAACGTAGATACTGGCGATACATAGGCCACAAAAAAACTGTAGTAAGGCCACTGCGGTCGCCAAATGTACAGAACCTAATAAACTAATTGCCAGAGTGAAGAAGAAAGCCGCAAAGCCTAAGTAAGCCTGATGGCTAAATTTTTTGAGTAAGGAAGGACCATACCAACTGCCCACTAAAAAGCCGCTGTAATAACAAGCCATAATAATGCCTGTTAACAATGAAGATTGACTCAAGAGCGAGGTGCGATAGCTAACACTCGTTTCCAGCAGGCCGTTTCCCGCGAGCAATAGCAGAGTAGCAAGGAGCAAGATTGCGATATCTTTGCGCAATGAAATCGAAAAGACCGCAGCTAGAAGACTTATCATGGGTAGGCAAAGCCCGTTAGGAAAATACCTACCCTATAATAAGCATTAGTATGTCAGTTTGATGAAAGCTCTAACGCTTCTTATTTGGCCTAGACTTGCTCGGCTTTCTAGTTGAATTCGCAGAGCCCGATGGTTTCTTAGCCGCGGGGCGCTCACCGGAAGCTGAACGCTTCTGTCCGCTACTCTTACCCGGCCCAGCAGAACGCTTATCCCATTGGCCACCGCGAGCTTTTTGGTATTGTCCACGGCCTTGCCCTGCCCTCTGCCCAGCACGACCACGCACAGGCTGATTACGTGAAGGAATTAAGTGCTCTGGCCCATCACCAATAACATCTTCGCGCCCCATTTCTCGGGCCGCCTCGCGCAGTAAGTCCCAATTTTTAGAATCGTGATAACGCAGCAAAGCCTTTTGCAATCGACGCTGTTTGTAATCTTTGGGGACGTAGAGCTTGCGCCCTTTGTAGCTGAGTTTTTTCAGCGGATCGCGCTCGGCATAGTACATCGCCGTCGCCAAAGCCATTGGCGATGGGTAAAAGGTTTGCACTTGATCGACACGAAACTTATTACGCTTTAACCAAAGCGATAAGTTCAACATGTCTTCATCTTCACAGCCTGGGTGTGCAGCAATAAAGTAAGGGATTAAATATTGCTTTTTGCCTGCCTCTTTCGAATATTTATCGAACATTTTCTTAAAGGCATCATAGGTGCCGATACCCGGCTTCATCATTTGATTGAGCGGCCCATCTTCGGTGTGCTCTGGCGCAATTTTTAAGTAGCCCCCAACATGATGAGTCACTAACTCCTTCACGTATTCAGGGTCTTCCACCGCCAAGTCATAACGTAAGCCCGAGGCAATCGCGACTTTCTTAATGCCCGGAATCGCACGCGCCTTACGATAGAGCTCAGTGGTCTGCTTATGGGAGGTTTTTAAATTTTTACAAATGCCCGGGAATACACAAGATAAGCGGCGGCAGCTGGCCTGAATCTCATCACTCTTACAGTTTAAGTGATACATATTGGCGGTTGGGCCACCCAAATCAGAGATTTGTCCGGTAAAGCCTGGCACCTTATCGCGAATATCTTCGAGCTCACGCACTACAGATTCTTGCGATCGGCTTTGAATAACTCGACCTTCATGCTCGGTAATAGAGCAGAAGCTACAGCCGCCAAAACAGCCACGCATAATATTTACCGAGGTTTTAATCATCTCGTAGGCTGGGATATTGGCATCGCCATAAACTGGGTGCGGCCTGCGCTGAAAGAACAAACCAAATACCGCATCCATTTCTTCTGTACTTAATGGAATCGGCGGCGGGTTTACCCATAACTCTTGCTTACCGTGACGCTGCACCAGTACTCGTGCATTGTGTGGGTTAGCTTCTTGGTGAAGTACTCTTGAAGCATGAGCATATAACGCTGAATCCGATTTTACTTTTTCAAAAGAAGGCAAACGGATATAGGATGGCTTATCGCTTTCTCGAGCTTCGGCCTGCAAAGGCATAGGGATAATACGAATAGGCTCAGCGGCAGCTTCCGCTTTCTGTTCTGGGGCCGGCTGTTTATCGACAGCACAGCCACTCGGCTCTTCATAATCGTATGGGCTTTTGCCGTATGCTTCGGCCAAGCTTTCAATATTCTTTGGCCAATCAATTCGAGTGGAATCAATTTCTAGCCAGCCCTGTGGCAACTGCTTACGAATAACTACCGTGCCACGCACATCATCCAACTCCGCGACGGGCTCACCCGCTGCTAGGCGGTGTGCCACCTCGGCCAATGCTCGCTCAGCGTTTCCGTATAAAAGAATATCGCCCGCGGCATCAAAGATAACCGAGCGGCGCACCTCATCACTCCAATAATCATACTGCGCGATGCGACGTAAGCTGGCCTCGATTCCGCCAAGTACCAGAGGCACATCGTTGTAAGCTTCTTTACAGCGCTGGCTGTAAACAATCACTGCGCGATCAGGGCGTTTATCAGGCTCCGCATTGGCGGTGTAAGCATCGTCATTGCGAACCTTTAGATCAGCCGTATAACGGTTAATCATGGAATCCATATTACCGCCGGTAATGCCAAAAAAGAGATTTGGTTTACCGAGTGCCTTGAAGGCCTCTGCTGAGGTCCAATCTGGTTGGGAAATGATCCCTACGCGAAAGCCCTGAGCTTCTAAAAAGCGGCCAATAACGGCCATCCCAAAGCTTGGATGATCGACATAGGCGTCACCCGTCACAATAATAATATCGCAGCTGTCCCAGCCCAATTGGTCCATCTCTTCGCGGGACATAGGCAAATAAGGTGCCGTGCCATAGCACTCGGCCCAGTACTTGGGATAAGAAAAGAGATCTGGTGCGGCAATAGGACCAGGAGTATTGCTGGAAATAGGTACAGTCATTGTGAGGATATATCAGGCTAGTTGAGGCCTATTGTCCCAAAAAATGGGCTCCGGGCAAAGCCTAGAGGCATAAGCGGCTAGTTTTTGTATGATCCGAAAAAGGAAGGGGCTCAGATACAGTAATCCGAGGCCTTATCTTGGTTTGGCTTAAGCTGAGCTGAGTCACTAACAAGGGAACCCTGACTAGCGCTCAGCTGTATAAGCTGCCCAGCTTGTTTCTGTAGTACATCGGGAGACATTGGGCGAGCATAGAAATAGCCCTGGGCTTGGGAGCAACCAGATTCCAGCAACAAATTAAACTGCTCGCGGGCCTCTACCCCCTCAGCAACCACATCGAGGTGTAGCTGGCTGGCCATTGCGACTATTGCACTGCAAAGCGCAGCGTCTGCAGGGTTTTCAGCAACCTCTTGGACAAAGCTGCGATCGATTTTAACCCCATCAACAGAGAAGCGACGCAAGTAGCCCAGAGAAGAGTAGCCAGTGCCAAAATCATCAATCCAGACCTTCACCCCCAGGCGGCGAATTGCGGCCAGATCACGCCCTATCTTCTCTTCTTGGCTGGCGATAGTCGTTTCCGTGACCTCCATCTGCAATAGCGTGGGATCTAGCTGATAGCGATTTATGCTATCGCGCAGATCAGCGACAACATCGCGCAGCTGAAACTCGGCTGCTGAAATATTGAGAGCAACCGGCAGATGACCCAAATCACTCCCCTGCCACTCATCAAGCTGACGGCAAACCTCATGGGTTACCCAGCGGCCAATTTGAGCAATCAAGGTGGTTTGCTCGGCAACTTCCAAAAAGTAATCTGGCCCGATGAGTCCACGCTGTGGATGCTGCCATCTTAGTAAGGCTTCACTGCCCACCATTTGGCGGCACTGGACATCGAACTTAGGCTGATAAAACAAACGCAGCTCTTGGTTTTCAATGGCTCGCTGAAGCTCTACTTCAACATTCAAACGCTTAATGGCAGAGATGCTCATAAACTCCGCGAAAAACTGAAAATTATTAGGTCCAGAAGACTTCGCCTGATACATCGCCATTTCAGCATTTTTCAATAGCAAGGCAGGAGTTTTACCATCTTCAGGGCAAAGACAAATGCCAGTACTCGCGCCCAGATGCAAAACATGATCGCCGTTGTGGAACGGCTCTAACATCACCGCCTGAATTCGCTGGGCTAAAACAATCGCATCATGACCACCATCGATTTGCGGCAGGATAATACCGAATTCGTCGCCACTAAAGCGCGCCAAATAGGCCAACTCATCTTCGCCACAGTCATGATAAAAACCCGTAATAACTTGCCGAAGACGCCCCGCTACCTCGAGTAAAATTTCATCACCAACCTCATGCCCTAAAGAATCATTAACACGCTTAAATTGGTCCAGATCGATGAATAACAGAGCAAACGGATGCCCACTTTTTTTATTGCGATCAAGCTGCTCTGCTAACCATTTAAAAAACTGATGTCGATTCGCCAAGCCCGTTAAGCTATCTCGATAACTCAAAAGAATTAAGCGGCGCTGTTGCTCATGCAGTTGCTCACCAATACTTTGCAATGACGCTGCCATGCCCGACAGAGGATCTTTACTATTGAGTTTGAGGGTTGAGTAGTAATCGCCCTCAGCCAATGTATTGGCATAGCGATTAAGCGTTGCCAATGAAGCATTTTCACTACGGGATAGAACCCAAGAGAAATACGCTACTGCAGCCAAACACAAGGCAAACATTAACAAGAACACCCACCAATCCAAGCCCAGCTCTGGCAACACAATCAACTCTGTGGAATGCTGCTCGAGTTGATTCATTGACAGTAATAAAGCAATAGCTTGGGGCCCTGTGCTAGATTGCTTTAGCGCTTGAAATAGTAAGCCCTGATCGCCATCAGTCAAAACTGATTCGCTAAGTGGCTTAGAAAAGCCATTGGCAAACGCCCCACCTAATTGTTCATGCAGCGGCAATCCAGCAAGTGTTTTTGGCAAAACAATTGTGTGATCATTTGTGACAAGAAATGCTTTCGTCACAGCCGGACTTGCCTGTAATTGGTTCAGCAACTCATTTAGGCGAGAAGTATCCGTAGCTTGGGATAGGATGTTGTTTTTAAAGCGCTCGCTACTCGAATCTAGCAGTACAGAACTAACTTCAATTAATTGTCGAAGGCTTTTTATCTCACTAAGTTGGGACTGCTGCGCTAAGGCTGCGGCACTACTTAGCTGATGGTTATCACGGTGGGAGTTAAATGCGTTATAGCTTAATAGAGTCAACAGCAAAGCCAGGCATAAAATAACACTGCCTAGGGTAAGCGACAAAACTGCTGTAGATCGCTTGTGCAATGGCTCAGCCAAAGTAACTCCAATAAACTACGTGTCACCACTTATAATTAACTATATGCGCCATGGGCGTTTGTGGTGATCAATTAACTTTTTGTTTTTCTATTTTTAGGAGGGCACGATCGCTATGCCGGCCCACCAATTCATTCATCAAAACTGCGGCCCGTAGAGTAACACATTTAGCGGCATTAACTAGGCCTGCCAAAGCTTGCATTTAGCACTTAAGTACTTATTGATAAAAGATAACAAGCCATGAACAATCAGTCTTAGAAATGATCAACTCAAAATTATCGAAATGCCCGCTATCGGGCCTGCTATGCAAGGCACTATGCAAGGCCTGAGAGCGCAGGCCATAGCCAAATGCTTTAGGGCGAAGTATCCTAAGCACCTCCATACCGATCAAAGCAATGCTGTACTATGAATGACCCCCGCTACTATGCTGCCATTGACTTAGGCTCCAATAGCTTCCACATGATTATCGCCCAGGAATTAGATGGTGGCCTGACGGTGATTGATCGCGTGAAAGAGATGGTTCAAATCGCCCGAGGCATCAGCAGTGATGGGGAACTGGCCGAAGATGCTAAGCAACGAGCCCTGGACTGCCTAGCCTGCTTTCGCGAGCGCTTGGCTGAGTTTCCAGCTTCCAGCGTTCGCGCCGTTGGCACAAAAGCATTGCGCAGCGCGGATAACAGTGAATTCCTAAAAATAGCGCAAGATGCACTGGGGCATCCCATTGAAACCGTATCGGGCTATGAAGAAGCACGCTTGGTCTACCAAGGTGTTAGCCATTCCATACCGCAGCAGCAGGGCCAAAGCTTAGTGGTTGATATTGGTGGTGGCAGTACTGAATTTATTATTGGTTACCAACAAACGCCGCTATTACTCGAAAGCCTGAGCTTAGGCTGCGTAACATTTAGTCAAAAACATTTCTTAGACGGCTGTAGCCCGCAAGCGATGCGAAATGCCTATCTCGCCGCCTGCTCAGAACTCGAAGTCATCACCAGTAACTACCGACAGTGCGGTTGGGACGTGTGCTTTGGCGCTTCAGGCACTGTTAAAGCTGTCGCAAACTACCTTGATGGCAATAATGCCTATATCGATCGCGCAAGCCTCGACCAACTCTTCATCGATGTAGGTAATAACGGTATTAACAGCGAGGGAGAGCTCGCCAAACTCCGTCGAGAAGTACTGCCAGCTGGTATAGCCATTTTAAAGGCAATTTTTGACCAACTCGATATCGACAGCATGCATGTTTCCGATGCAGCCCTTAAAGAGGGGCTGATTTACGATATCGTTGGCCGATTGAGTGAAAAGGATATTCGAGACCAAACTATTGGCAAAATGAGCAAACAATATCGCGTTGATGTTGCCCAGGCTGAACGAGTGAGTCGCTTTGCCCAAGGCTTGCTGAAAGAACTTGAGCTAGAAGAGGAATACCACAAACTCATTAAGCCACATAAGCTATTGCACTGGGCTGCCATGGTGCATGAAATCGGCTTAATCATTGCACATAGCGATTATCATCTTCACGGTCACTATATACTTCGCCATAGCGATATGGCCGGATTTAGCCGCTTAGAGCAGCATTGGCTGGCGCAGCTGCTACTCCTTCATCGTAAAAAACTACCCCAGACGCTGGCAAATAATTTACCTAAAAACCTAGGTGCCTGCGTCTTATGCCTTCGACTAGCCATACTGCTACACAGAAAACGTCAGGATTTAAGTCTTGCGGTCCATTTACAGCAAGACGGCAATACTATTAAGCTGCACGTCGAAAACTTGGATCAACATCCACTGACGCAAAAAAATCTAAAACAAGAGCAAGAGCAAATCAGGGCACTTGGACTGAATCTAGAACTACTAAGCTAAAAACAGCTGCTAAAAAAGAACTCTGACGCCTTTTACCTTAGATGCCCTAGCTGCCTTGATTGTGATATAGCGCACACTATAATCTTGTATCCGCAAGCTTGACATGACACTATTCGGGCCTGCTCAAATAATCACCATGCCTAAAAGGGCCATATACGGATCAATAGCATAATGGTAAGGGATTTATGGCCATTGCTGGTCGCAATACTCATCGCCATTTTGGCTACTATGCAACCGTATGGCAAAGTACCCTCCACACAAAGCTATCCCATTACTACCCCCTTTGAAGAGCTTGACCTAAGCAATTGGGATTATCGCGCAATTAAGTTAGATCAACGCTGGCAATGGTATCCGAAGCAACTCTTACAGCCAGGAACCAGGCTTAATGGCGCCCCCCAAAAACAAGTCCAGTTGCCACATTATTTCTCTGGGCAGCAGCATTTGCGCGGAGACCGTCAAAGCATCGGTAGCTATCGACTGCGCCTGAAACTACCAGAAAATCACCACCAGCAAAGCCTCAGTCTTAGCCTCGGCTATGTATGCAATAGCGCAAGCGTGTTTTTTTACCCGCTTGGCAGTTCAGCAGATGAAATTAAGCCGCTATTAGAAGTCGGGGAGGTTGCAGCCACAGCCCAGAGTCATCGAGCAGAGTTGGGGCGTTTTTATACCTTCCTGCCACTGCAAGAAGGCAGCAGGAACTATGAATTACTTATCCATATCGCAGGGCATAACAGTCCAAATCCTGGCCTCTGCCAAGCTCCAGTAATTGCACAAAGCAAATCCATTCAGCGGCTAGAGCAGTTACAGCATATTAGCCAAGGCTTTATCGTAGCGATCATTTTAAGCTTTGGCCTTTATGCCATTGGTACTTCAATTGCTGGCAGCCGCAACCGCTCCTATCTTTGGATTGGCAGCGCAGCGGTACTCATTGCCTTAGCGAAAGCCAGCTTAGACAACTTTTTTTATCTAAACCCAGAAAAGGCTATTGATAGCAATTATCGATTTAGTATTGGCCTCTTATATAGCGCTATCATACTCGGTGGCGCATTAGCGCTAGGTTTCATTCACCACAGTTTTAAAGTCCATTTCTTTACGCACCGTTTTGTTGCCGGCAATTTATTGATCGCTATTGTTTGTAGCCTGCCCTTCTATTTATTGCCCGCCGAGTATAGCCGTGAGCTGATTATATTCTTGGTGGTGTATGCCGCCATCCAATATTTATTGGTACTGTATTTATTACGACAAGTACTGCGTAGCCGGCTGATGTATGCCCGCCGCATTACTTTGTACATTAGCCCGCTGCTAGTCGCCATTCCGATCGAATTTGCTGAGTATCTTGGCTTTATAAATGAGAGCCGAATACTAATTGCCGCACTTGTCTTCCTAGTTGTGGCCCAAGGCCTAAACCAGAGCCAGAAGCTTGCCCGAGCCAGCAAACTCGCCTCCAGGCTTTCACAAGGTCTGAGCGACGCCGTGCAAAAGCGTACCGCAGACATGCACCTAAAGAACCAAGAGCTATTACGCACGCAGCAAGAGCTTACCAAAGCAAACCAGGAGTTAAGGGCTTTATCAGTTACCGATGGTTTAACGTCTGTATATAACCGTATGTATTTTGACCGTCAGTTTATTGCGGAATGGCAACGTTCCCGCCGGGACCAGAAAAACTTGTGTTTAATGCTCATCGATGTCGACCACTTCAAACAGATCAATGATGAATATGGTCATTCAGCGGGCGATAAAATTTTGCGTCAAATCGCTAAAATTTTACAAGAACACTTCAAACGTGGCAGCGATATTGTCTGCCGCTACGGTGGTGAAGAGTTTATTGTCATACTCAGTGATAGCAGCACAACACAAGCCGGTGTTCTAGCTGAGCAGCTGAGGGAAAAAGTTGAACAAGAGACTATTAAATATCAGGGTTCTGAGCTTTCCATCACCATTAGCTTAGGCGTGTGCGGGCTTACTCCGGGCCCAGACCATCAGCCACTAGATTTATTGAATGCCACCGACCAAGCCCTTTATAAAGCCAAGCGCGAAGGTCGTAACTGTGTTCGGCTTGCCAGCCCCCCGGCGCCCAATAAGAGTTCAAAAGATCAATAAAGCCCTACTGCTAAAAAGCCCTTTTGAATAGAAGCAAGTTAAACAGCGGTACACAATTCAGTCGCATGATGCTCCCCAGTTGTGCAATTGGCTAATTAAAGCCGACTCCCCTAGTTTTTAATCCATGGTTAGGGCAAAATTCCAAAATCTGTATTCACTATCAATAGGAAGCTAAAGCCATGGCAAAGCTGATTATTCTCTTAGCCCTTATTTTCTTGGCTTGGTACCTACGTAACCGTTTTATAAGCACCCCTAAAGCGGATCGAAAAAGGCTAATTACTGGCTGGTTACTGTGGCTTACCGTGGCCATAGTCGTCGCCATGGCATTAACGGGCCGGCTGCACTGGATTGGTGGCTTAATGGCTTTAAGTGTACCTTTTATCCGCCAGTTTGCGCTTTGGTTTATGCAGCGCAAACTCAACGAGATGGACGCTAAGAGTAACAGCCAGGAAGTATCCAGTGAAAGTGAGATGGATCGCCAAAAAGCCTTGCAAATCCTCAATCTTGGCGAGCAACCCAATCGTGAAGAGATCGTTCAAGCGCACCGCAAAATGATGCAAAAAAACCACCCAGACCAAGGTGGCAGCGACTATCTGGCCGCTATGCTGAATCAAGCCAAAGACTTATTAATTCAAGAGCTCAATGATGGTGAATGATGAACCCTGGTGGGTATACATCATTGAGTGCCAGGACGGCAGCCTCTACACCGGCATTACCAACCATTTGCTGCGCCGCTGGCAGCAACATAATAGCGGCAAAGGCGCAAAATTCTTTCGCAGCCGCAGCCCCTCACAGCTTGCATGGATAGAATACCCACACGACAAGCGTAGTGCTGCGAAGAGAGAGTATGCGATCAAGCAACTGAGCCGGAAGGAGAAGCTCAAGCTAATTGCCCAGTAGTAATCACATTGTCCGTAACAGCCTACATACAACGGGCGGCGCCAAAAAGCCCTTAGACCTTTTCATCCTCATCAATGCTAAGCATCGCACTCAAACTGCTTGAGCGAAACTCGCGAATGTACAATACAAAGATCACCACTGACACCGACAATACCATTAACCTAGCATCGATAAACCAAGCCATACTGGCCAAGGCAAAATAGTAGGAACGCAGGCCATAGTTAAAACTGTGTCCCGCTTGATCTAAGACCTTGGCGGTGTATTTGGCATAGCGTTTAGAAACATCTTTATTGTCATCGCTATATTGCGGTGCTGCACCTAACAATACCGATACAAAGCCAAACTGACGCAGCGACCAAGTAAATGTGAAAAAGGCATAGATAAATATACCAATCAAGATGACGAACTTTAGCTCTAGCTCTTGTGTGGTCGAAGGAGAGGTAAACGGCAATAACTCTAAGGTCAATTGAACCTTATCTGCCGCCGCAAGAGCCGTCACCAAACCCGCCAGTACTAATAAGGTAGTGGACGCAAAAAAGCTCACATTTCGTTCAATATTCGCCAACAAAGCCGCATCGGCCACTCGTTGTTCACGCCTTAGAAAATGTTCCATCCAATCTACGCGATAGCGATGTAATACAGATGCCAAACAATCTGTGGTTTTTGCTTTGCGCTTTGCGAAGCGCGTGTAAGCAAACCAGCACCCTAATAACCAAACTAGAGCCAGCGCATCGATGAGCTGAATGAAGGCGAGCATTTCCATAATCTATACAATACTTCCGCGTTTCTCATTTAAACTTAGTGGGCTAAAGCTATGGTAGCATATAAAGCCGCTTTCTTAAGCTGGGCAACTTCAGTGGTTTTAACTAACGCAGCAACAAGATGAATCAGAGCAATAGCACGAAACGAAAAACATGCCAGAGCTGCCACCGCCCTGCTTCTAACTGCATTTGTAATTTGGCCCATAAGATAGACAATCATGTCAAAGTCCATCTACTCCAGCACCCAAAGGAAGCCAAACACCCCAAGGGTAGTGCCATTTTGTTACAGCTTAGCTTAGAGAATATCGAAACTTGGCAGGGGGATCATTTCCCAGACCTGGAAACAGAGTTAAGCAATGAAAGCTATTATGACCTATTGCTCTATCCTGAGCTTGAAGGCCAAGATACAAAAGGAAGTGGCAATTTGCCTCGTCGAAAACCAGAGCAAGCAACACGACTATGGGTTCTCGATGGCACTTGGAAAAAAGCCTATAAAATACTGCAATTAAACCCAGCACTGCAAAAGCTCCCAAAGATCAGCCCAAATGACTTTGAGAAATCACAATATGAGATACGAAAAGCCCCCAAGAAAGGTCAGCTTTCAACTCTCGAAGCCTGCTGCCATACTTTAGCAGAGATGGAAAACGCCGAAGAAAAATACGGCTTACTACTGGATTCCTTTGTGGAATTTAATCGGCGCTGGAAGAATTTTTCAAACTCCTAACTATCCGCTTCACGCCAATAAGTGGTGATTACAGCCGCCATCCAAACGGAATACCTGCTTTGCACTAGCGATAGCCTCACTGCGATGAGCAACCGAAATCACCGTCTGACCAGAAGCACAAAGCGACTCATAGATCCGTTTTTCATTATTGATATCTAAATGGCTACTGGCCTCATCCAAAAACAGAATATTAGGCTTTCGATATAAAGCTCTGGCTAGTAGCACCCTTTGCAATTGACCTCCTGACAAACTGCTTCCCATATCACCAACTAGGGAGTTATAGCCCATCACCATTGATTGGATATCTTCATCGATACAAGCCATAGAGCAGCAGCTTTGCAAATGTTCAAAATTTATCTGAGCATCGAAGAAAGCCACATTATCAGCTATGGTGCCAGCCATTAAGGTATCGTTTTGCATGACAGCCGCAAGTTGCTGACGATATTGATGTAGGCCTAACTCTCTGATGTCGATACCCTGAAACAGAACAGAGCCTTCTGTGGGTTGTAATAGGCCGAGCATAATTTTTAACAGAGTTGTTTTTCCACTGCCCGATGGTCCGGTAATAGCTAGTGAATCGCCTGGCATGATCTTCAAATTAACATCACTAAAAGTAGCCGAATATTGCCCTGGATAGGTGAACGAAAGGCCTCTTAGCTCTAGAAGAGGTACATCTCTAGCTACCTTTTTAGCTACACCATGGCCTTCCCGATACGCTTCTTGCTGTTCCAAGGCTATATCCGAAACCCGATCAAGGTGCAGCCTTAGTAGGCGAAACTGAATGATTTGCTCGGTTAGGCCCATCAAGCGCTCAAGCAAGAGGCGTTTATACGCTATAAATGAGATTAGTACCCCTATGCTGATAGTATTTCCTATAACCGCCATAACCCCCAGGTAAACGACTAATAGATTACCGATACCAAATAGTAGCTTCTCAAAGGATTCATAGAGTATATTTAAATGACCGATTGATATTTCGGCATTGATCTTATCGGCATAACGCCCTTGCCAGTTTTGCAGTCGCTTGTTTTCGGCACCAAATAAGCGAATAGCCTGCATACCTCGAATAGTTTCCAAGAAGCAACTATCTTCTTTTGCCGTACACTCTATCAAGCTTTCATTGGCTTGTTTAAATCGACTATACAAGGCAAAACGAAACAGGAAATACGCTAAGGCAATTGCCAAAACGCAAAATGTCAGTTTTGGAGAATAGATAAACATCAAAGCCAAAACCAGAACTGACATTGCACCATCTACAATGGTTTCTACGACTCCTTGAGTAATTCTCTCACGAATAAAGCCCAGAGAAGAAAACCGAGAGACGACATCTCCAACATGGCGAGCTTCAAAGAAGCTCATTGATAGCCTGCTCAAATGACGAAATAGATTACTCCCCATAAACAAACTTAAGAGACTGGAAAGCCGCAATAAAAGAAAGGATCGACATATCGAT
>JAOXRT010000054.1 GCA_025800365.1 Cellvibrionaceae bacterium
TGAACCTTGCTGTTCATATTGTCTTGAAGATCTAACATTATGCGTATTTGCTGCTGTAATTTCTGGCTCATGCCCTGCCCTTGTTGATTGGCTTTGTTAAGGTGCTGAAGTTTACCATAGCGATGAAGCAGACATAAGCGAACTACAAGTCCACAAAAGTGGAATACTGTGACGAAGAGATGTAGCCCCCCTCACCGAGGGGCGATATAACACGATACCTAATTACCTAATTTATTTTGGCAACACAAGCAGCGTGTTACGGGTAGGGAGCACTCTGTGGGGCCATCTCCGACTTGGAGGAGGAGGTGAGCTAGCATGGATGCTGCCTTTTGCGTGCCCCACAGAATGCTCCCTACCCATAACATGCGGTCGGATTTGCAGGCAGTTAGGCTTTACGCTTAAAAGGCGCACTACAACACGCCCCCCCACCCTCACACCCAACTGTTCAACTTTCATACAACTGTAATCTAAGCAACACCCAACTGAAATATTGGCTCCCTAGACTCAGCAAAAACTAGGAGAAGAAGAATATGGCCTCACCAATCAGTGCCGGACAACAAATTCTCGCCAGTATCCATCAATTTGATGTGGCCGCCTTTTATTGGTGCTTACGTAGAAAGCATCGTCAGTTGTTTATTCAAGGCAGCTACTGGGTTTCTAAAAGCGCCGACGGCCCCTTGTACGCGCTGTTTGGCTTGCTACTGCTACTGCAAGGCAGCAATCAATTCTTCATATTACTCGCCGCCGGTTTTGTTGTAGAGCGTTGCTTGTATTACATCTTGAAAAACTACTTTAAACGCAACCGTCCGCCGGCAGCGTTGCCCAATTTTAAAAGCGAAGTTCAGCCCTCAGATCAATTTAGCTTCCCCTCTGGGCATACTTCAGCGGCTTTTTTAATGGCGGCCATGCTTTCAAGCTTCTATCCAGTGCTCACTCCCCTATTGTACATCTGGGCAGTTATGGTGGGCAGCTCTAGAGTTATGCTGGGCGTGCACTTCCCTACCGATATTGTTGCCGGCGCCACATTGGGGCATGGCATTGCCTTTCTGATTTTGAGTTATTTATAGGTTTTACACTGCATGAAAATTCTTTACGGGGTGCAGGCCACGGGTAATGGTCACATTTCTCGCGCCCATGCTATGGCCAAACATCTCCCCCTCGAAAACACCCAATATGTATTTACCGGTCGCAAACGCGAAGACTTTTTTGATATGGAAAAGTTTGGCGACTGGGAGTGTTTATCGGGTCTATCATTTGCTTTTAAAAATGGCAAAATTAGTAACTTAGAAACCCTCAAACGAAATCACTGGTTGCAGTTCTTTAAAGATGTTTTAGCCATGCGCAAGCGGCTAAAAGATTATGATGTTGTCGTCAGTGATTTCGAGCCCGTATCAGCCTGGGCGGCAAAACTTGCCGGCAAGCCCTGTATTGGCATTGGCCATCAATATGCATTTGATCATGCCGTCCCTAAAGCGGGGAATGATTTTTTATCACGAAAAATCATGCAGAACTTTGCGCCTGTTAGCATAGGGCTAGGCTTACACTGGCACCATTTCGATCAAAATATCCTGCCTCCGATTGTCGAACTGCATGAAGCTAAGCAGGCGCCCGTAGGTCAAAAACCGCTTATTTTAGTCTACCTAGGTTTTGAAGCTCAGGCTGATGTCGTAGAGTTATTGGCGCCGTTTAAGGATTTCCAATTTGCGATTTACGGCCCATTCGACGAGCCATGTGAATTAGAACACTTAGAGTTCAAGCCCGCCTCTCGAGAAGGTTTCCATCAAGATTTACACCATTGTAAAGGTGTTATTTGCAATGCGGGCTTTGAACTTGCCAGCGAAGCAATCACTCTAGGTAAGAAGTTATTGGTTAAACCACTACAAGGACAAACCGAGCAAGAATCTAATGCCAGGGCCCTATATGAACTCGATTTGGGTATCGCTATGGATCAACTGCAAAGGCCAACAGTCGATGCCTGGTTACAATGGGAAAAAGACCAAAAGGTTCACTATCCTGATGTTGCTAAACATATTGTCGAGTGGCTACAAAAAGGTAGCTGGGATAATTACCAAGCATTAAGCGAAGAGCTCTGGCAAAAAACGTCTGCTGAGGGAAATCGAAACTTTATTACAAGCTAATAAAGTAATTTTGATAAATTAAGTTATACAAAAAGAGAGCCTAATTAGGCTCTCGTTTTTTGAATTGAATATATACGACGAGATTTAGGCCGATTTATAAAACAAACGATGAAAATTATCGGCGGTGGTTTGTACTAGCTCTTCGTAGCTTACACCCTTTAATTCAGCGATAAACTCAGCCACCTCGCGTACATAGGCGGGCTGATTAGGTTTGCCGCGATAAGGCACCGGCGCAAGATAAGGCGAGTCGGTTTCAATTAATAAACGCTCAAGCGGAATTTTCTTACACACATCCCTCAGCTCATCGGCATTGCGAAAAGTCACGATTCCTGAGATGGAGATGTAATAGTTCATATCCAAAGCCTTCGAGGCCATGTCCCAGTTTTCGGTAAAGCAGTGCAAGACGCCCGCTTTCTCTAAATCACCATACTGCTTAATAAGATCCAAGGTATCTTGGCGAGCATCTCTTGTGTGAACAATTACTGGCAAGCCACATTGGGCTGCAGCCTGTAAATGCATCACGAAACTTTCCTGCTGTAAGCTCTTTTGATCAGCACTGTAGTAATAATCCAAGCCAGTTTCACCTAGAGCAACCACTCTCTCGTGTTTCGACCAAGCAATAAGATCATCAATGCTTGCTAAGCCCGTCTCAACGTCTAAGGGGTGAACTCCAACCGAGGCATAGACCTGCTCGTATTTTTCAGCAATTGCCGTTACTGCTTCTCGGTTCTCCGTACTGATCCCCACACAGAGCATTTTTTCAACACCGCGCTCCAAAGCGAAGTTAACAGCGCTATCTAAGGTTTCACCCTCTTTATATTTCAAACGATCAAGGTGGCAGTGGGAATCAATTAACACGGTAGAAATCTCTTTTTACTTATTGGGTCTAGTATTTTATTAGGCCTAGGGTTTTACTAGGTTTAGTATTTTCTAGCCCTTAAAACGAACAACGGCCCAACCGGCAAACCGATTAGGCCGTAAAATACGGGTTTCAAATCACATGGTATGCGTTGGACGATCAGAGTCTACAGAGCCAGCCAAGTAGGTCTCGATTTTATTTAGCGCGACATTATCATGATCACTAAACTGCACACCAATGCCGGCGGCACGGTTGCTCTGAGCGCCTTTGGGCGTGATCCACACAACCTTGCCAGCCACAGGAATTTTTTCTGGCTCATCCATCAGGTTCAAAAGCATAAACACCTCATCACCTAACTGATATTGCTTACTGGTCGGGATAAAAAGGCCACCATGCTCAATAAACGGCATATAAGCCGCATAGAGCACTGCTTTGTCTTTAATCGTAAGGGATAAAATACCGTTACGAGCGTTGCCACCCATACCCGCCATAACAATGTCCTTTTTATGTTCTTTTAATGCTCTTTGTATCGCTGCTGCTATAAATATCATTTAGCCTGCAAGCGAAACGGGGTTCAGAGCACAATATTCGAAATCATTCACTAATATAGCAGTCTTCAATGGCCAAGGCCATCAAGCGCCCTTAAATAAGCCCCTAGAAAGCCCTAAATAGCGGGTCTCATAGGTTTACGAGAAGCCATCATGGCCTGCCAATCCATCGCAATTTCTTCTAACAACAGCTGCTGATTGGGGTTGGCTCCGCTAAGAATCTGGGCCTTAGATTGCAGCAATTTATCGTACAAGCGAAATCGTAGTTTCACCCCGACTGTCTGCAATAGCTGTAACAGTTGTAGTTCGGACTCCATAAGCTGACCGATGTCGCCTTGAACCTCCTGCCGGCTGGCCGATTGCAACCAAGTCAGTAAGGCCTCAATTAACAATAAGGGCTCTGCATCCATCCAACGTGCCGCTGCCTGTAATGAGAACATTTGACCAGCAGCAATTTGATTGAGGTCATCAGCAAAACTTAGACGAGCCTCTAATCGCCCATCGTCCAACAGATCCCTTGCCGCTAAAGGGGCACCCGAGCACATATTTAATAAGGCCTCGGGCTCATGGTCACCACATAATGGGCTTAGCCAGCGACTGGCCTCTTCTAAAGCTGGGACCGCGAATGCCACGGCCTGACAACGACTTCGTATAGTAGCCATAAGCCGGTTGGGGGCATCGCTAATCAATATAATTAAGGTTCGGGCACTGGGTTCTTCGAGGTTTTTAAGCAAGGCATTGGCTGCATTGATGTTCATTGCCTCGGCCGGCGCCAATATGGCCACTTTATAACCACCTTGCTGGGAGGTTTGCCCAAGGAAATCATTCAGTTTTCTGACTTGATCGATCTTAATGGCCTTACCCTGCTCTTCAGGGGAGACGCTTTGCAAATCTGGGTGAGTTCCGGCTTTAACTAGCTCACAAGACTTACAGCTACCGCAAGCGGCATCATTTTGCGGCGAGGCGCATAGCACAAACTCTGCTAGGCAATTTGCCATATGCCGTTTGCCAACACCCGCAGCACCGTTAAATAGCAGGCCATGCGGAAGCTGCCCTTGACGAAACCGAGAGACTAAAGAGCTCCAAGTTGCCTGTTGCCAAGGATAAGGAAGCGTTGCGGACACTCAAACCTCGTCTTTCTTTTAATTGATAAGATCTTTAATTATGCCAGATCACATTTATCCCGACATCTTTTGCGAGGCTGCACATTAAAACTAACCATTATTGAGTACTGCAATAACCAAGAATTGCAGCCCATACACTAGATTGTGGCTATTAGCTGGTCAGTTCTAGGGATTTACCCAATGTCAGCCAAAGCTAATATGGCTCTATTTACCCTACGCCATGGAGTTCAATAATGATTAGCAAATTCACCAAGCCCGCCCGCTGTGTTGCAAGTTTAGGGGCATGCTTAACATTTGCTTTGGCGAGCAATAGCCAAGCAGGCCCAGCCAACTTTCAAGATTACTTTTTTAATGTCTGTGAGCAGCAGAACAGTGACAGCCAAGATCATGGCCAGCTCGCAGGCTTATGTTTTGTTGGGCCCGCCCAACCGGGAGATCTTTCAGGCGATAGCGAGGCCTCACTAAACCCCAGCCAAATGCTCAGCAGCAATGATGCCGCCCTTAGCTTTGCACGCGCCAACGCACGTTTACAGCAGGAGCGTAAACAAAACCCTAAAGGTGGCAGCAGTGGTAGTGAAACGCCAATTGGTCCGTTCAGCCTCTTAATCAATGTTCGTCAGCTACAAGAAGACTCTAAACGTCAGGCGAGCTTTGGCACTGAGCGTGGTTACAATTCAGATGGCACCGCCTTTGAGTTAGGCCTAGATTATCGAGTTAATGATAGCTTGGTGATTGGTGCTATGTACGCCTATGAAGATACCGAGCTGGACTTCCTAGGTGAACTACCTGGTGTGAACTTTGCCCCAGTTGCCTCCGCTGGCCGTAAAGACAGCAAGCAATCGGCTTTGAGCTTTTTCGCTACAGCTGATTTAAACAGCAACTGGTATCTGCAAGCTGGCGCCGGATTCAGTCGCAGCGATAATGATTTCAGTCGTAACTCCATCTTTCAAGAATCCACACGCTCATTAACGGCTATCAACTCTCGAACCGCTGGCAGCGCCGATGGTGAAAGTCAGTGGTTTAGCTTAAATAGCGGTTACAATATTAATGCGGAGCAGTGGTCATTTACGCCTTATGCCTCTCTGCTTTGGGCCAGCTCCGAAGTGGACGGCTTTAGCGAGCGCGACCTAAGCAATACAGGGTTAAATATGAGCTTCTCCAAAATGGAGAGAGACTCACGAATTGCCAATGTCGGCTTAAATATTAGCGGGGTGTTTAATCAAGATTTTGGCGTACTGATTCCACAACTGCGAGTGGAGTTTGAAAAAGAATTTGACCGCGACCCGCAATCAATGAGCGCGAGTTTTGTCCAGGATAGCAGCAATACCATTTACCAGTTTGCCGGTGAGTCACCTGACGACAGCTATATCAACGCAGCACTAGGTTTGGTAGCTATTCTACCCAATGGCTGGATTCCATACTTTGAATATCAATGGCAAGAAAGCAATAGCAGCTTTGATCGCTCCCAGTGGGTTTTAGGTATTCGCAAAGAACTATAGTTTAGTCTCGGGCAGCCAGCACCCGCTGGCTTGCCTTCCCTTCTCGAACTCCTTACTATGCCGTCCTTCTTTGCGCTGTTGATGTAATAATATCTACAGCAAGGCTAAGCGTTAATTAATGACAGAAAGCGGCATGTTAGATATCGAGATTGTCTACCAAGACGAGCATATGTTGGCCGTTAACAAGCCACCCGGCTTGCTGTCTGTGCCTGGGCGAGGCCCCGATAAGCAAGACTGCTTAATCAATCGCCTGCTACCCCACTACCCTAATGCTCGCATTGTCCATCGACTGGATATGGCAACCTCTGGCCTTATTCTTATCCCATTAAGCCATGAGGCTCAGGTTGCACTGGGCCTACAGTTTGAAAAGCGCAGTATGCATAAAAGCTATTGCGCGCTGGTAGATGGCAAGCTGGAATACGATGAGCAACTTATAGACCTACCGCTGATTTGTGATTGGCCAAACCGTCCGCTGCAAATTGTCGATCATGAGAATGGCAAGAGCGCACAAACCCAAGTTAAAGTGCTGTCATATGATCAAGACACTGACTGCAGCCGCCTAGAATTAAAACCTCTTACTGGCCGCTCTCATCAATTAAGAGTCCATATGCAAGCTATTGGGCACCCCATCTTAGGAGATGAATTCTACGCTCCTACAGAGATAAAACAAAAATCGTCAAGACTGTGTCTCCATGCAGAACATTTGCAACTACTGCACCCCGTCACAAAATCACCATTAAGCATCAATTGTCCTGCTGACTTTTGAATCTAGGCTTATAATATTCGCTAAATAATGGGGACGAAGCTGTTATCGCCTCAGGAGAATAACAGCTTTAATTGCTTGGCAATATCTTGTTGCACGGCCGCTAACTCTTGCCCGGCATTGATGACAAAAAAGCGTTTAGGATCTTGCTCGGCTCGGCTCAGATAGCAAGCGCGCACTCGTTCGAAAAACTCAACCTTTTCGGATTCAAAGCGGTCCGCTTCACTGCGTTTACTGGCGCGTTCTAGCCCTAGCTCCACATCAACATCAAGCACAAAGGTTGCATCTGGCTGTAGCTGCCCTTGAACCAGTGATTCGAGCTGCTCGATCTTCTGCATAGATAAACCGCGACCACCGCCTTGATAAGCATAGGTAGCATCGGTGAAGCGATCACACAACACCCAAGCGCCTCGCATTAAGCTTGGTATAATAAGACTTTGCAAGTGCTGTGAGCGGGCGGCAAACATCATCAGCAGCTCGGCGGTTTCATCAACCTTCTCTTCGCGTTTAGCCAGCAATAGCTCTCTTAACTCTTCAGCCAATGGCGTGCCACCTGGCTCACGAGTACAAACTACTTCAATCCCCTGGGCCTCAAGGCTTTCGCGGATAAAATTCATATTGCTGGTTTTACCGACGCCTTCTGTGCCTTCAACCGTAATAAACAAGCCCGGCTTCTTGCTGCTCATATTGATGTCCTTAGTCACGCTTAGCTTTTGGGGGCCGAGCGATAATTAGATTTTCTGTTTTCAATTTGGTATTCGCGTACAGCACGATTGTGCTCATCCAAAGTCGCAGAGAACTTGTGGCTACCATCACCCTTAGCAACGAAATATAGATAGTTGCTGTTATCCGGGTGCATCGCCGCGTAAATAGAACGTTCTGCCACTAGGGCGATTGGAGTGGGCGGCAAACCTTTGATCACATAAGTATTGTACGGCGTCGCTTCACGCAAATCTTTGCGGCGAATATTACCCTTGTATCTATCTCCCATGCCATAGATAACGGTGGGATCGGTCTGCAAACGCATATTTTTTTGCAGGCGTCGAACAAAAACCCCTGAAATCGTTTCACGCTCACTGTCTTGCGCAGTTTCTTTTTCAATAATAGACGCCATTACCAAGGCTTCAGCGGGTGATTTATAAGGTAATGCCTCGGCTCTATTCTGCCACTCGCGCTGTAAAATACTCTGAAGCTTTTTATGGGCTCGCTTTAAAATAGCCACATCGCTTTCACCATTTTGATAACGGTAAGTATCGGGAAAGAAATAGCCTTCAGGATGCTCTAGCTCGATACCTAATTTTTGCCTCTGTTCGTCCCAAGTTAAGCCTTTCAGCTCGGCTTTAATATTCGCTTTGCTGTGAATATAGTCCAGTGCTTGCTGATAGCGCCAACCTTCAAGCAAGGTAATATGGTATTGAACAACATCGTCGCTACGAAGTTTTGCCAATAAAGTGATGGAGTTCAGACTTTTATCTAGCTGAAACTCACCGCGACGAATCCCTCCCTGTTTAGTAAGGCGAGCATACAGACGCAGCAAGCGTGCAGATGGAATAACCCCTTGCTTTTCCAACTCACGACTTACGCTTGCCAAGCTGGCACCGGCAGGCACAGTATAAAGCAGCTCCCCTTCGGCCAATTGTAAATTGCGCTGCAGTTGTTGACTCGCCCAAAGATAGGCACCCAACAATGCCGCCGACATAAGCGCCACGGCTGCCAAAAAGCCAATCAGGTAACGCCGCCAGGGGCCTAATGCATCCAACATACTTCTTGTTCCAATTATTCTGAGCTACGCGCTGGCAGTGTAAACCCTTCTCGATAAATCTGCGATAGCGATTCATTGGCCGTGACGTTTTCATCCTGTCCTTGCCACTTATGGAGACCTTGCAGTGGCCCAGAGGCTATCATCAAGGACCCTACCGCTTGAATACCCTGTACAGAATTTGCCAAGCAAACGGCTTCAGATTGCAGCAGTTGCTCGACCGTAAGTGGGCTTGAGGAAACCCTTAGTGCTGCACGCTCAAGTAAATAGGCGCGCACTACGCCTGCAACACCACTGAAACTCAAATCGGGAGTCAACCAATGCCCATCTTGTTTATAGAATAGGTTGCTACTAATGGCCTCAATCACATGCTGTTCACTGTCTAATAAGATCGCATCATCACAGCCCGAGCTAAGTTTCTGACGAGCCAACACCTGCTCTATGCGATTGCCATGTTTAAGCCCTGCCAATAAGGGCTGTCTTGCTAAGCTGATCGGGCTGAGTTCTAGCTTTTTTGCAGCGACAACTTGATCAAAAGGGGTCGCCGAAAAGGCCAAGGCCACAAGATTTGCTTCACCATCTGGATGAGCATAACCACGCAGACTTTCACCGCGAGACAACTGAAACTTAACAATCGCTTCGCGCTGGCCTTGGGCCTGCAATAATTGACATAGGTATTGATATTCTGCCTGTAGCTTAGTGACATCAAAATGAAAAGCTAAACGTTCGCAGGCTTGTGAAAAGCGCTTAAGGTGCAAAGGCCAGAATGGGCATCGATCAATGTAGAAGCGGGCGGTTTCAAAAATAGAATCGCCAAATTGAAAACCGCGATCAAACAAACTGATCTGTTGTTGATCGCGGCCATTAACACGGCATATTAGCGCAGCCTGAGTCATCTTAGCTCAGCTTATGCCATTTAAACGCGGCGGAAGATGAGCGAGCCGTTAGTACCACCAAAACCAAAGGAGTTACTTAAGACCGCATCGATCTCGCGCTCCTGGGCGGTATGAGGTACAAGATTAATATCACAGCCTTCATCTGGGTTATCCAGATTAATGGTTGGTGGGGCAACCTGATCTTTAATCGCCAATACAGATAATATGGCCTCTACCGAACCAGCAGCACCTAACAAGTGGCCAATCATAGACTTAGTCGAGCTCACCGCGACCTGATCTACATCATTACCCATCACGCTTTTAACGGCGATACATTCGGCGACATCGCCTGCCGGTGTCGACGTACCATGAGCATTAATATAGTTAATGGCAGAGGTTTCAATAGCCGCATCGTTGATGGCGTTCTGCATAGACAAAGCAGCACCAGCACCATCTTCTGGCGGTGAAGTCATATGATAAGCATCACCACTCATACCAAAGCCAACCAGCTCTGCATAAATTTTTGCGCCACGAGCTTTAGCGTGCTCGTACTCTTCAAGCACCATAACACCAGCGCCCTCACCTAATACAAAACCATCGCGATCTTTATCCCAAGGGCGGCTGGCCGCTTGTGGATCGTCATTGCGAGTCGAAAGCGCACGTGCTGCAGCAAAACCACCCAAGCCAACTGGGCTAGTGGCCATTTCGGCGCCACCGGCGATCATGGCGTCAGCTTCGCCATACTGAATTGAGCGAGCTGCCAAGCCGATACAATGGGTACCTGTAGTACAAGCAGTCACGACGGCAAGGTTAGGGCCACGGAAACCATACTTGATAGACAGGTTGCCCGAGATCATGTTGATGATGGCACCGGGAACAAAGAATGGAGAAATACGGCGAGGGCCACGCTCAGCAATGGTTTTGGCACCATCTTCAATAGAACCGATACCACCAATACCCGAGCCAATAGCCGCACCAATGCGAGGTGCATTCTCATCAGTTACCTGCAGGCCTGAATCTTCCATAGCCTGAATACCAGCAACCATACCGTATTGAATAAATGGGTCCATTTTGCGGGCGTCTTTGACAGGCATATAGTCGCCCACCTCAAGATCTTTAACCGCCGCGCTAAAGCGTGTAGTAAAAGCCGAGGCATCGAATTTCTCGATCATGCCTACACCGCTCTTACCGGCCAAAATATTCTGCCAGGTATCTGCCACCGTATTACCTACTGGTGAAACCATACCCAAACCCGTTACCACAACTCGTCTGCGGGACATATTGCCTCCGTCGGCGATGCTCAATCATCGCTTGTTATTGTCAAACACACTCTCACCAGCTCACTCTGGTACCGCTATTATATCGGGACAAAAAGTGATGGCGTATAAACAACAAAAGCCGCTCTATGAGTCATAGAACGGCTTTCTAGGCTAGGCCTCAAACAACGAATGACTCAAATTAAGCCAAGTTTTCGTTGATGTACTTGATGGCAAGCTCAACAGTAGTAATCTTTTCCGCTTCTTCGTCTGGAATTTCGGTCTCGAACTCTTCTTCCAGCGCCATAACCAGCTCTACGGTATCCAAAGAATCTGCACCCAGATCCTCAACAAAAGACGCCTCAGTTTTTACTTCTTCTTCTTTAACGCCCAGTTGCTCAGCAACGATTTTCTTTACGCGTTCTTCAATGCTGCTCATAACGTTTTTCAACTCCTAGTGGTCTACGTCGGTTTAGCCGCTCTCTATTACTTTAAAATTACTTTGAACTGCTTCTATGCAAGAGCGAACAAAATAACGGTTGTTCGGTCACGGCTCAAATATAAGCTCCGGCCAACACGAGCGCGCATTTTACATGGATTTACGCCGAGTTGTAACGGATCTTATTAAATTTTGTGAATTTTTAAAAAATACTCTTAATTAACAACAACTTAGACTTAAAAACCCTAACAATTGCAGCCGTCTAAAGCATTCTTTGAGCGTTATTTTACGCCAAAATGTGACGGCTGCACGGGGCATTTAGGCCATATACATGCCGCCATTTACCTGCAAGGTTTCACCGGTAATATAACCACCAGCATCACTCGCCAAGAAACTTACCACACCGGCTATTTCTTCAGGCTTACCCAAACGACCCAATGCAATCTGAGACAGCATCAGTTCTTTTTGGTTCTCATCCAGTACCTTGGTCATATCAGTATCGATAAAACCAGGGGCAACGGTGTTTACGGTAATACCGCGTGAGCCAATTTCTTTAGCCAATGAGCGCGCAAATCCGGCAACCCCCGCTTTAGATGCCGCATAGTTAGACTGACCTGCATTACCCATAGAGCCCACCACAGAGCTAACATTGATAATACGACCCCAGCGAGCCTTCATCATGCCGCGCAGGCAGGCCTTGCTTAAGCGATAGATAGCGCTCAAATTGGTATTGATTACATCAAACCACTCATCTTCACCCATACGCATGAGCAAGTTATCTTTGGTAATACCCGCGTTATTGACCAAGATTTCGATTGCACCAAACTCATCATTGATAGCTTTGATCAGATCGCTAATGGAATCCGCTTCGGTGACATTCAGCACCATGCCCTTACCTTGAATCCCTTTTTCAGCCAAGCGCGCGCTAATCTTTTCAGCGCCACCCTCGCTGGTCGCGGTACCAATAACAACAGCACCTTGTGCACCTAAATCATCAGCAATAGCCGCACCAATCCCACGGCTTGCACCTGTCACTAGGGTGATTTTTCCTGCAATACTCATAGTTGCTTCCTAAAAAGTTGCTTCCTATTTTGTTAGGCCTCGTAGCCAAAGCTGAGGCTACGAGATTATCTATTCTGTTACGCGTTCAGCGCTTCTACGTCAGCTGGAGTTTCCAACCCTTTGGCAGCGATGCTCTTATCGATGCGCTTCACCAGACCCGCCAAAACCTTACCCGGACCACATTCCACGGCCTGCTCGATACCCGCGTCTTTCATAGCCTTCACGCAATCAACCCATAAAACAGGGCTGTAGATCTGCTCGATCATTAGAGCTTTGATTTTGGCAGGATCCGTTTCAGATTGTGCGTGAACGTTATGCACAACTGGGGTAGCCGGTGCTTGGAACGATGTAGCTTCGATTTGTTCCGCCAAACGATCGGCAGCCGGCTTCATCAGTTCGGTATGGAAAGGTGCACTTACTGGTAAGGGCATAGCGCGCTTAGCGCCCGCCTCTTTACACAACTCTATAGCTTTGTCGATTGCAGCTTTACTGCCGGCAATAACCACTTGGCCCGGAGAGTTAAAGTTTACCGCCGACGCAACGCCATCAGCAGAAGCTTTAGCACAGGCTTCCTTTATAGATTCATCATCCAAACCGATAATAGCTGCCATAGCGCCCTCACCCGCTGGAACGGCTTCCTGCATAAACTTGCCGCGCTGCTGCACTAAACGAACAGCATCTTTCAATGCTAAGACTTCAGCACAAACTAAAGCCGACCACTCACCTAAGCTGTGACCGGCCATCAATGCTGGGCGAGCTTCTTGATTAGCACAATAAACACGCCAGCAGGCAACGCTTGCCGTTAGTAATAAGGGCTGGGTGCGCTCGGTCATATTAATGGTTTCTTGCTCACCATTTTGCACCAAATCCCACAAGTCATACCCCAAAACCTCAGAGGCTTCAGCGAAAGTTTCTTGTACTACAGGATATTCGGCGGCCAGATCTGCCAACATACCGATTTTTTGAGAACCTTGCCCTGGAAATACGAAGGCCAAATTGGATTGCACCATAACGCTACCTTTTAGCTAACTATTTATATTCTTTCTGTGTTACTTCTAAAACTGCTAACCCTGGAGCTCAATGACTCAAGGCTAATTAAAACGGCTCTTGCTCAAATCGCCGACATATGCGCGGCGCAACTTCGCTGCTTACCTGCTCGCAGGCTAACTCTAAAGCAGAGCGAAAGGCTAATTCATCAGCTCCGCCATGACTTTTAATCAGCGGTCCCTGCAAGCCCAAAAAACTGGCGCCATTATAACGATCAGGATCAAACTGACGCTGCCATTTACGTAATAAAGGACGGGCAAATCGGCCAACTAGGCGACCATACCAACTGCTTGAAAAAGCATCCCGCATTTCTGCGACCATCAGTTGCGCTACGCCTTCGCTGACTTTTAGCGCCACATTACCCACAAAACCGTCGCAAACCACCACATCGGCTTCACCGCGATAAATCTGATCACCTTCGATGTAGCCGATAAAGTTAAGCGCTTCATTGGCCTGCAAGCTACTAGCAGCCAAGCGAATCTGTTCATTTCCCTTGATATCTTCCGAGCCAATATTCAGCAAAGCCACACGCGGACGCTCCACCCCAGCTACAGACTCCATAAATACCGAGCCCATCAGGGCGTTATGAATCAGGTGCTCACTATCGCATTTTACACTGGCACCTAGATCCAGCATTAGGCAATCGGCTTTGGCAGTAGGGATAGATTTGGCAATCGCAGGTCGATCTACACCTGCAAAGGTTTTTAATAAATGCCGTCCCATCGCCATCAAAGCACCGGTATTACCAGCGCTAATCGCCGCATCAGCCTTTGCCGTGCGCACTGCGTCAACAGCCTGCCACATTGAGGAATTTTGCTTATGTCGCAAGGCCTGCCCTGGACGGTCTACCATGGTGACCACTTCTTCTGTGTGACAAAAGTACATTTTTGAGCCATTGGACAACTCATGCACACAGGGGCTTTGGGAAATATCGAGGGAGATGGGAGCTAGCTCGGCTAATATATCGAACGGACCATACAGCTGGCATTCCAGAGTACGATCATTAGCCAAGGAGTAAGCGGCGTTTAACGCAACGCGGGGACCTAAGTCCCCGCCCATAGCGTCAACCGCTAATCGAATTGAATCAGTCAATCTATTCAGCGCCTAATAATGAGGATGTTAAACATCCTAGTGACTGGCGTCAGAATATCAACGACTAGCGCTAAGCGCGTCGAAGAATATTAGTCTTCGGAGCCAGTGTCGATCACTTTACGGCCACGGTAGAAACCGTCGGCAGTGATGTGGTGACGGTGGTGCTTCTCGCCGCTGGTTGGATCAACAGATAGAGTTGGACCACTTAGGGCATCGTGAGAGCGACGCATACCGCGACGTGAACGAGTCTTTTTACTTTTTTGAACAGCCATGATAGCTCCTTAACTATTTACTGGAACCGGGGCGCCTCATTATTTCGGCGAGCCCTTAAGTTGCTCCAGAACTTGAAACGGGTTATTTCGCCGCTCAGCTTCTGCTTCCGCTGTTTCATCAGAAGCATCATTATCTCCTGCGGAGTAATGAGCCAAGTCGACACATTGATGATCGTGATAGACCGCCATGGGTATGCACAGCAAGATCTCTTCTTCGATCACCTCGTATAAATCGGATGCTCCTTCCGGGGCAATCCAAGCATCTATGCTTTTAGGTAGATTTTTCGCCTGGTCTTCATCCCAGACAATCCCCAAAGCTAAGCTGCCTTCAATATGTTGATCACAGGGCTCCATGCAACGTTCGCAAGTAAGCTGCAATTTAGCGCTTACCTGGCCACGCAATAAGCGATGGCGCTGATCATCCACCTCAAAGTGTAGCTCAACCTCGATGTCAGCATTGTCGCCTACGGCGATTTGCGCTAATCGATCCAGAGCCTCGAGGGGTATATTTCCTTGTAAATCAATGCCTTGCTGGGCAAATTTACGTGGATCTACTTGCCTCGGTAAAATCTTTGAGGAGGGGGCATTCAACATAAGCGCGCCATAATAGGGATGCAGGGCCCTTCTGTCAAAGGAAAAATCACTCCAAACCCCTGATTTTATGGGCATTGGGCGATTTAATTCGATTTACTGCAGCACCCTTTATAAGATTCGTTAGAATAGCGCTTTTTAACCTTAGGAATTTACCATGCCCAAGCTTGTTTTAGCCTCTAGCTCACCCTACCGAGCGCAGTTATTAGAGAAGCTTGGCATAGCTTTCACTCAAGCAAGTCCAGATATTAATGAGACGCCTCTCCCACAGGAAAGTCCTGCCGAGTTAGTAGAGCGACTGGCCATTGAAAAAGCCAAGGCGCTAGCTAACAACCACCCCCAAAGCCTGATTATTGGTTCAGACCAAGTAGCCCATTTTCAGGGAGAGATTATCGGCAAGCCTGGAGACTTTGAAAACGCCACTAAACAGCTCGGTAAATTCAGCGGCCATTGCGTGGAATTTATCACTGGCTTATGCCTCTTAAATAGCGCAAGCGGGCAATATCAAAGCGATATCGTTAGTTTTAAGGTTCACTTTCGCCAACTAAGCCTTCAGCAAATCAGCAATTACCTTAAAAAAGAAGAACCCTTCAATTGTGCGGGCAGCTTTAAGTCCGAGGGCTTGGGCATATCACTTTTCTCACGCCTTGAGGGGGACGACCCCAACAGCCTCATTGGCCTACCATTGATTCGACTGATCGATATGCTAAGCCAAGAAGGCATGGACCCACTTCATATGGAGTAAAGCCCTTAAGGGCTGGGCCACTGCACCTTTAGCAGATCACTATCTGCAGTTTGGAAGCGGGTTTTCAATAGGCGATCACCATCGGGGTGTAAATGAAACTCCCAGTAGTCGGTGCTTTTGGAAAGTAGCTGCCTGCGCTTTTGCTTAGTCTTTAAATCGTACTGTACCAAATAACTGCGACCGTAAACCGGTTCGCTAAAATATACATAATCACCCTGCACTTGCCATGTGCTACCACTGAGGTAGGTGAAGCCATGGATAAAGTGTCGCTCCCCCAGCTTGTCGCGATAGTGGAGTTTCAGCTCTTGATCGATCAGAAATTCTCGACCATCTTCTAACTGCCTTAGATAGCTGAGGCCCGCTTCCTGGTAACGAGTTTCTTCAGTAGCAATATCGTAACTGTACAGGTCACTACTATCGCCATTTATGCGCGCATAAAAGACCTTTTTAGAATCTCTACTCCAAGAAGGCGGCCCTACTTTTTCCAGCTCGCTACTGATGTACTTGAAATCTAAGCTTTCTAAATCGAGAACAAATAAGCGATCCTCTAATCGACCCAGCAGCCATCGCTGATCCGGGCTTTGCACCATTTCACGAACGACTTCACGAGGACTAAAGCTCAATAAGGGCTCAGCGTTACCCGCAAGCCTATGTCGCATAATTGCCGCTGTTTTTTCATCTTTTTGTGTGTAGAAAATGGACTTTCCGTCGCGGCTATACATGGGGTGAAATTCGGCTTTCTCGGATTCAAGCAGCAACATCGCCTTTGCAACAGGCTCGATAAATGGATTGGGAACTTCTTTAACATCGGTATAATTCATACTATGTTGCCGCATGAAAAAGCAGCGTGGGCCACAATCATAAAAAGCGTCATTTAGTCCTGGCAAGGTCCCTGCCTGTAACCAGATCCTGTCGCTCGCGATGCTGTAATAACTCAGCTCGCCTTTAAAACTACCAATAACTAAATCGGCCTTGCTACCATCATCTGATTCAATGGCGCTAGGCTTTGACAACCATACAACCCTATTCCCAAAGAAATTAAGGTTTCGCTCCACCACGAGACTGTTATTTTGCAAATCCATAATCGTCATGGCGTAGCGACGACCGACGATGTTTTTAAGGATGGCCAAATAACGTCCATCTAGAGACTCTTGCGCATAAAATGCCCCATAGCCCTGTTTCGCCGAATAGGTAATCTGCTCAACTTCAGCAGTCTCAATACGATAACGAAAAATTTCCCAAGGCTCTGAATGGCTTGCTTCATGTAAAAAATAAATCGCTGAACCGTCGGCCGACCAGCTGATTAAGCGGCGGGCATTGTCCCCTAAAGCTGCCAGCTTAGGGTTTACCAATCCACGATCGGCGTCATAGTCTGCGATATAGATAGTCGATGGCCCAGCCAAGTCCGACTTGTGGTTGTAGGCTATTTTTTCGCCATCCGGAGAAAAAATGCCTTGGTAAAAACTGCCTTCGCCATGACTTATCTTACTAACGAAATCCTTTCTTAAGTCTTTTACATAAAGATGACTTCTCTCACCATCTCGACTCTGAGACGAAAACAAAAGCCGCTGGCTTGCGGCATGAAAGCTGCCATCAAGCTCTGAACCAGATAAAGATGTGAGCTGCTCTATTGCCGGAGCTGAAGCAAGTGACGGATTGCTTGAAGACTCTTGTTTGAAAAAATCTAAATTCAAGGTCATCGAGACAGCTAGAAAAAGCAAGAGAACTATAGCGTACGCAGGCTTACGATTTAGCAGCCCTTCGTCTGATCGAGGTTTTATGGTACGAACAGGGGCAACTAAAACATAGCCTTGCAAAGGTTTAGTTTTGATGTATGTAGGATTTTTAGCATCATCTCCCAAGGCTAAACGTAGCTTTTTAACCGCCCTTCGCAAAGAGTCATCTGAAACCACACGCCCCTGCCACACATGCTCAAGCAACTCTTCACGCGAGGCTACCTCCCCGGGCTTCTGGGCCAAGTACAGCAAAAAATCACATAGCAAAGGCTCTAATTTATGCAGCTTATCATCACGTTCTAGCTCGCAGCGACTGGGATTAAAGCTCCAGTCGGCAATTTCTATGGCCTGAATATCTTGCTTTAAAGCTTCAGAATTTTCCATTAATTCAATAACTTACAGTTGTGACTATTTGTGATCAGCTATTTTACACCACGGTTACAGAAGATCCTAAAAACTCATTAGCTTGCCGCCTATAGACCTGCTTTAGTCAGCCTCCCCGCCATATGTGGCGATCGTAAAAGACACCTGCAACAGGACAATGCGAATGAAGCAGCAACGATTAAATCACAACCTCACACCTAAAAAACAAGTGAGCAAAGTGTTGGCCTTATTTATATTAGGGACCTGCACAGCAGGCAATTTGCTATACGCTCAAGCTCTTGAGAGCCCCAAGGTTAAAACCGCCAAAGTAGAAACATGGCCAGCAAGCCTGAATAAAACCCTATATTGCGTAGTGGATACCCCTCAACTCTTTCAGGGTAATAGTCACAGTAACTCAGAGCTAATAAGCATATTACCCATTGGAACACAGCTGAAAGCTGGCGACGTGGTGGCCACACAAGATGATGTTTACCTTAGCCAAGAGCTTAAACAATTAGCAATAGATGAACGACTGGCCCAAGCTGAATTGGACTACGCCCGAAGCGAGCAGCAGCGATTAACTGTTTTGGATCGCAAGGAGATGATCAGCAAAGCGCAACTTAGCGAAGCTACACTTATACAAACCCGTGCAAAGCTGGAACTCGAGAGCCTAAAGAACAAAAAACAAACACTAAAACGAAGAATAGAGAGACTAACGCACCGCGCACCATTTAGCGCCCAAGTGTTAAGAGTCGATGCCGAACCAGGCCAGCATCTTAGCCCAGGCCAAAGCCTATTCCGATTGCTACCACTCAATCAAAAACGACTAGAGTGCAAACTCCCTCTGGATATTGCCAAAGAGTTGAACCTTATTGGCCAGAACCCTCCGAACACACAACTAGAGTTCTCCCTGGACTCTAAATCCAGCAATACTCAACCATCAGACGCAAACAGACACTATCAGCTGCGGTTACGACAACTTAGTCAAACTGCGGACATAAATACACAAAACTTACAAATGTACCTAGAGCTACACAAACAACACTCAAGCTTATTAACCGGTCAGCGCGTCAAAGTAAATGTTCAACAACAACAACACAGTGACATCAGCCGGGTGCCCTATGACGCTATCACTCTATCAGGCAATAGCTATGAACTATGGCAGCTGAAGCGCGATAACACCGTCACAAAGATATACCCTCACATCGTATCGACCAGCAAAGATTATTTTATTGTTCGATCCCCCCTACGAGCTGGAGATAAGGTTATCACTAGGGGGCAACAAGGATTAAAAGAAAAGCAACAGGTCAGTGAGTTAGGTGAACAATCATGAGTCATCAGAAACGAGCCAGCCTGATATTAAGCTGCACCCTACTCATTGTTGCCGGAGGTATCTTCGCAGGCTTTAGTCTGCCAAACAGTTTATTACCGGACCTTTCTCGACCACAAATAGAACTCTTTAGCCGCTGGCCAGGGAAAACAGCCGCACAGATAGAACAAAGCCTAGTTGCACCACTAGAGCAGCAGTTAAAAGGCATTGCCCAGATGAGTGAGATGCGCTCTGACATCAGAGCGGGTGCGGCCACTACCACTTTGACATTTCAATCAGCTGCGGATATGAATCAAGCTTATATAAATGTACTGTCCGCATCCAGCCAAGTTCCAAGTTGGCCAAGCCAAGTAGCCAAGCCTGCTATTCGAGATTACAGCAACGGTGCTGGCGCTACGCTTGCAAGTTTTTTTGTTTATCACAGGAACAAATTACATAACGACCCGGACGCCTTAATCGATGCCTATAAACAATATATTGAACCTGCTTTTGCTTCGATAAAAGGCGTTTCGGGCGCAGTCGTTGGCACAGCTGTTGAACGGCGCATTAATATAGAATTAGACCCACAGCGCCTCTCACTATATTCACTAGAGCAGAGTGACATTATCGAACAGCTCCGCGGGTTTAACGACCAGTCAGGCGGCAAGCTACATTTCGGGGCACGCGAGTACGACCTTCAATTTAAAGGCCAGCTTTCCTTTGCACAATTAAGCCAAGTGCCGATCTCGGCGAACGAACAACACATAGTACGCCTTGGTGATATAGCCACCATTCAAACCGAGCTGAGCTCACCTTGGGATTACTTTGCTCGTGAAGGAAAACGCTCACTCTACTTCTTCGTCCAGCCAGGCGAAGGCATAAATGCGATCGAAACCATCACATTTATTAAACAAACGATAGCCGAACTCAATAGTGGTCCATTAAAATCTAGGGGCATTGAAATTGCCATTAGCCGCGATGATTCCCTTGCCATTTCAAATGCCCTGCAGCTGGTCTATGGCAGTTTAATTATTGGGGTAATACTGGCTTGCGCTGTCCTTTTCTACTTTTTGAGGGATTATATATCGGTTGGCTTAACATTTTTGAGCATCCCCGTTTGCCTATCGATAGTCGCTCTACTGATGTCGATGGCTGGCTACAGCCTGAATGTTATATCACTAGCCGGCATTGCGCTCTCGATAGGTTTAATCATGGATGCCGCCATTATTGTTATCGAAGCTTTAAATCGTTCACGCCATAGAAACGAACATTCAATAACGCCCACCAGTAATTCCACAAGCGTAACCAACACCATGCGAGGCCTAAGAGCTGCATTATTCTCATCGACTCTATCCAGCATTATTGTTTTTTTGCCCATGTTATTTATGAGCTCAGTTGAGGGCCGCTTATTTCAAGATTTGGCCTTTACTATATCTGTCGCCTTAGGCGCCTCTGCAATCTTCGCCTTGTGGGTACTACCCATTCTATATCAACGCTTTATGCCTGCAGCCACATCCAGGCCCTTGCCTGAAAAATATGAAGCAGTTTCCAACGAAAACCATGGGCTGGTACAAGCTAGAAATCGGCATCAGGTAAGAGAGCCAATAGAGACAATTACTTTAAAACAAAAGCTTGCAAGCTTGCTTACACTGCCGGCATACCATCGAAGACTAGCCGTAACTTTAATCGTATTCGCCATACCTATAGCTATTGCGATCATCATAGGTATTCGCCCGCCAATCGATGTTCTTCCTGACCCAAAACAAAATACAGTGTCGAGCTTTATACGCTTTAATGAGCCACTATCGAAAGACACCGTGCGAGAGGAATACGCCAAGCTGATATCCGATAGAATCGAGCATGAATTACAGCAAGACAAAGATCTAGGCATTCGAACTTATGGAATATTTTGCTTCCCTAGTCGCTGCCAGCTGTATTTCCATACCAATGGCGAACAAGACTTCAGCACACTAAAAAATTGGTTAGAGAACAAAATCACCCATGGCTTAATCGGTGCAAGTGTATTTACCGTACATGGCAGCCTATTACGTTTTGCGCTTCCCAATAACCGTAGCACCTCACTGGATATCAAAGGCGCTGATTTGCCACAGTTACAAAAAGCTGGACTAGGGCTTCTTCAACACTTAAAGGCTAAGCACCCCAAGGCAAGAATTGAAGAAGCTACACCTTTGACAAACAGATCAACCCAAGTGGAATTTACCGCCAAACGGGATCAGCTTATCCATTTGGGATTGAGTCCTGACCAGCTCAATCAACGGCTATTGGCACTAAGCAGCGGTATCTATCTGGGCGATTTTTATGTTGAGTCTTCTACTTTACCTCTTTATTTAAAATCCAAACAAGCCGCTTACTTGGACGAACTACTGGATACAGAGATCTATATTAATAATCACGGGCTAATTCCACTGCGACAGCTGAGCAACGTCAAAATCAAATCTGTGCCCGATTCAATCTTCCGAGTAAACGGCGAAGTTGCTAGCTCTATTAGTGTAACTCCGCCAGACGGTGCCCCAATGGGTGAGTTTACTGAACAGTTAAAAACTGATGTTATCGAATACATGGAGGCAAAACACCCCCAGCTGCACCTAAGCTATCGAGGCAGCGCGGATCAACTGGGTAGTTTTTTGAAGGAGTTCATCACGATATTCTTGACCGCCATTGCGCTGTTAGCCGTACTGATGCAGTTAACACTAGGGTCTTGGAAACTCGCCCTGGCCGTTTTATTGTCAATGCCACTTGCTATATTGGGCGGCATGTTGAACCTAAAATTGCTGGGTCTATTTGTCCCACAGAATCTGGATATCATTACCATGATCGGTTTTGTGATTTTAATGGGCCTAGTTATCAACAATGCAATTTTACTGGTCAGCCAATATCAGCAAGGCACCCTTCAAGGTCAAACACAGCGGGAAGCTATATTGCGTGCAGTGTTAACACGTAAAAGGGCTATTTATTTGAGCGCCAGCACCAGTATTCTCGGCATGCTTCCACTCATGATCAATCCCGCCAGTAGTGCAGAAATTTATCGAGGTCTGGCTGCAGTAATATGTGGGGGAATGTTGTTTAGCGCGGTATTTGGCATCAGTTTTATGAGTGCGCTGTTATCGTTGCCGTTTTTTAATAACACAAAACAGCAACCCAACTCATAATAAATCATAGGATCGAATCGAACTTAAGTCGGCAGGCGTAAACACCGCTTGCCCTTTTTATACCTTGAGTAAGATTAGGAAGAGCGACACGCGCGACCTACCGCTTGCCCCAGGAACTACAAACCCACATAGCATGCCACTTCAAAGATATCCGGCCTACCTTCTTCATGACCAAAATAACAAACCTCTTCCCACTCACCACTCTCATCATCAAGCTGGCTTATCGCAAATTCTAGCTTGTACTGCTTAGCCATTTTGTAGAGGAAGTTTAAAGGGAGTTTCAATTGCTCGGCTTTTTTAACTTGCACTTGCAAAGCCGAAGACTGCTCGTCGATCACGGCAGAAAAATGCTCATGATCCTTTACCCAAGCTTCCAGCTGTTCATCCAGATCGGATTTATGCTCTAGCAGCTCTTCATCATGACAGCTTATTAGTAGTTGCATGGAAATACTCTGTGAATTCAATGTTTAAGATGGCAGGAAAAGGCTAACAGACTAATAGAGACAACCGCTTTAAGAGTTAGCCTGCAACACCCACTCAATGACCTCGTCAAAATGATCGGCGATTAAATCAGGCTTGTGCTGATGTAAAACATCCACCTCATGCACCCCATAGCTCACACCAATTCGAGGCATATCTATGGCCTCAGCCATAGCCAAATCAAAGCTGGTGTCTCCAACCATTACTGCTTGTTCCGCTGGGCGACCAAACTCGCCTAGCAATTCTTCCAACATCAAAGGATGAGGCTTGGAGCGAGTTTCATCGGCGCAGCGGCTGCCATGAAAGTAGTCTTCCATTTCTAAGCGAGCTAAAACGCGATCTAAGCCTCGGCGACTTTTACCGGTGGCAACGGCTAAAGTGAAACCATCACTTTTAAGCTTTTCTAAGCCATCGATAACCCCATCAAACAAGGGCGCTGGTATTTGGTCGGCTTTGATATAGTGCGTGGAATACATCTCACGCATGGTATCCCATTGAGACTGACTACCTTCAGGGTACAAAGTGCTAATAGCTTCGGGCAAACCCAAGCCTATGATTTTCTGTACTTCTGAACCTGGCAATTCTGGCAGTTTGGCATCATCTGCCGCTAGCTGCATGCAACTCACAATTTTATCGGCCGAATTACTGAGCGTCCCATCCCAATCGAAAATACACAGCATTTAAAGGGTTCCTGTTTATGTGTTCAGCTAAATAGGTCTATCTTTGCGCCAAAGCTATGAACAGCCTTGGCCATTGATTCACTTGCGCGAATAATAACTATAGCGGCAGCTCTTTGAGCTTTGCCAATGGCTCGGCTAAATCTGGCCACAACGGAGCCTCAACAAGCCTCGGCTGCTCTTCATCAGGCAAGGTAAAGCGCAATGCAGCGGCATGCAGAAATAATCGCTTAAAGCCTAACTTACGCATCTGCTGATTGAGCTCGTCGTCACCGTACTTTTCATCCCCTAATAAAGAATGCCCTTGAGATTGAGCGTGTACTCTAATCTGGTGGGTTCGCCCAGTTACTGGTTTAGCCTGTACCAAACTAAAACCGTCGAAGCGGCGCAGAACTTTAAATTCTGTCCTACTGGCTTTACCTTCAGGGGATACTTTAACGATACGATTGCCACCAGGCGCCTCTATACGTAATAAAGGAGCATCTACATGCTGCTTACGTTTTGACCACTGCCCAATTACCAATGCCTGGTAGTATTTCTGAATATTACGACGCTGGCGCAGCTCTTCCTGTAGATATCTCAGCATACTGCGCTTGCGCGCAATTAATATGCAGCCTGAGGTGTCTCGATCTAAGCGGTGCACCAGCTCCAAATAACGATCATTAGGGCGCAGTTGTCTTAGTGACTCGATTAAGCCTAGGTTTACGCCACTACCACCGTGAACCGCTAGGCCGGCGGGCTTGTTGATCACCAACAAACCAGGCAGCTCCAGCAAAATAGAGTTTTCAAGCAAGCGCCCCATGGATTGGCTCACTGCGGCTTGCGGCGCCTGTTCTTTTACTGTAACTGGCGGGATACGGAGCACATCACCAGCCGCCAGCTTATACTCAGGCTTGATACGTTTCTTATTAACCCGCACTTCTCCCTTGCGCAGCAAACGATATAAACGCGAGCGAGGGACACCTTTCAGACGTGCCGCCAAAAAGTTATCCACGCGCTGCCCCGCCTGATCGGCATCAACTTCAAGTAACACTACCTTGCGGCCAATATCAGCGGAATCCACTCAACCTTCCTTTATATGGGTAAATTTAGGTATTTGGACGACAATTCGCCCCTGCAACCAAAAAGCGGGCCATCTTATCAGATTACGTCTCCTTGTGCCCAAGGCACTTATATTTGCAGGCCTTGAGACGAGCCGCTATACTCGCCAAGCAGTTTGGGCTGGTTTTCGGACAAGTCAGGCGCGCCTGTTGGTGGAAGTGCTACCTTTAATAAGTGAGGAGCCTAAAATCCACAACAGCCTATGAAAGACGAAGTATGGGCTGTACTGAAGATGATAGTTACCCCCGAGTGGGTATAACAGGCATAGATTGGCGCCAGATCCTCCCAGAAAATACCGCCAAACAGGCTCTCAAATATGAGCCACGCAGTTAGCCAATGGCGACTGCAAATGATTCAACAGTGACAACTGCAAAAGCAGATTGTCTTAAGGCCTATCCCCGAGTTATAGCTGCGGCTAGCTCCAGAGGATAGATAATGAAGTAACAGCGCGTGGCGCTGAGTAGATCTGTTGACGAAGTTTTATACGCTGATGACTGCATTAACAAAGCAGGCAACAGAAGAAGCCAAGCAAGCCAATAAACAAAGAACGGCTTGTTCTTGATAAGCAGTATGATTGCTACTTTATTAGGCATCAGCGCAAAAGTTTAGATATTGCACAAGTTGCAGCATCACCTTTGAGGTGGGCAGCGGTTAATGAATACCGTCATAGCTAAAGGGGCTCACACTGCCAAGACAGGCACTGCTCCTAACAGGCATAGGCTTGCTATGAGCTGCTACCAAAGCACTGAACTTTGTAATTAGTGCGTGTATCACAGGGCCAAAGGGCCTTTTGATTCCCCTTGCACATCCTCGTCCATAGTTCTACCAATGCCCGTGCCGCAATGGTAGGAACACCATGAAGAGAATGTTAATCAACGCTACACAGCCAGAAGAGCTGCGCGTAGCACTAGTAGACGGCCAGTGGCTGTACGACCTCGACATCGAAAATCGCACCCGCGAACAAAAGAAAGCCAACATCTACAAGGGTAAAATTACCCGCATCGAGCCAAGCCTAGAAGCGGCTTTTGTAGATTACGGTGCTGAGCGCCACGGCTTCCTTCCCCTCAAAGAAATCTCCCGCGAATATTTCCTCAAACAGCCTAAAGACATCGAGGGCCGCATCAAAATTAAAGATGTTGTCAAAGAAGGCATGGAAGTTATCGTTCAGATTGAAAAGGAAGAACGAGGCAACAAAGGCGCGGCCCTAACAACCTTTGTTAGCTTGGCTGGTCGTTACTTAGTATTGATGCCAAATAACCCTCGTGCAGGCGGTATCTCTCGCCGCATTGATGGTGACGATCGCAGCGAACTGCGCGAAGCACTATCTTCTATCGAGGTGCCACAAGGCATGGGCATTATTGTCCGTACCGCCGGTGTTGGACGCAGCTCAGAAGAACTGCAGTGGGATTTAGACAATCTATTAAACCTATGGAGCAAGCTTAAAACTGAAGCGGACAATGAAACCGCCCCAGCCTTCCTGTTCCAAGAAAGCAATGTCATCATTCGCGCTATTCGTGACTATCTACGCCCTGACATTGGCGAAGTTGTGGTCGATAACCGCGAAGCCTATGATTTGGTACAGGTGTTTATTTCGCACTTTATGCCGAATTATCACAGCAAGATTAAATACTACGAAGACGATATCCCGCTATTCAATCGCTACCAGATTGAAAGCCAAATCGAGACCGCCTTCGAGCGTGAAGTTAAGCTGCCTTCTGGTGGCTCAATCGTTATCGATGTAACCGAGGCTTTGATTTCTATTGATATCAACTCCTCGCGCGCTACCAAAGGCGGCGATATCGAAGAAACTGCTTTGCAAACCAACCTAGAAGCCGCCGATGAGATTGCTCGTCAGTTGCGACTGCGTGATATGGGCGGTCTAGTCGTTATCGACTTTATCGATATGCAACCAGCTCGCAATCAGCGCGAAGTAGAAAACCGCATGCGTGAAGCGCTCAATATGGACCGAGCTCGAGTCCAAGTTGGTCGTATTTCACGCTTCGGCCTATTGGAAATGTCGCGTCAGCGACTACGCCCATCTCTTGGAGAGACAACCTCCAAGGTCTGCCCACGCTGTAGTGGTCAAGGTACCATTCGTGGCACAAAATCACTGGCATTATCGATTCTTCGCTTGGTCGAAGAAGAAGCTAAGAAAGAGCGCAGCGCTGAGATCCGAACCATTGCTCCTGTTGCAGTTGCAACCTATCTCTTAAACGAGAAGCGCGCCGCCATATCGGCTATCGAACAACGCAATGAGACTCGCGTGGTTATTGTACCTGATGCCGATATGGTCACCCCTCACTTTGACGTACAACGCCTACGTGACGATGAAGCTGTAACTGTCGAAACCAGCTACAAGATCACCACCGGTAACGAAGAAGTATCCGAGGATACCAAGCCTGCTGAAAAAGCTGCGCCAGTTAATAAGCCAGCAGTACAGTTTGTTGCGCCTAGCCAACCCGCTCCAAAGGCTGAAGAAAAGAAAGAGCCAGGCCTCATCAGCAAGCTATTTAGCGCCATTGCTGGCCTATTTAGCAGCGATGAAAAAGACAAGAAGAAGTCTAAAAACAACAAACGCAAAGGTCGCGGTAATCAAAATAATCGCAACCGCAACAATCGCAATAACCGCAACCGCAATGGCCAAGGTAAAAACCGCGACGACAACCGCAACAATCGTGACGATAACCGCGGCAATAAGAGCGAAAACAATCGCGACAACCGCAATAAAAATCGTGACAAGAACAAGCGCAGCCAAGATCGTCCTGAGGCGGAAAACAACGAACGCCAACAGGAGCGCAGTAACGAAGGGCGTGGCAACCGTCGCAACCGTCGCGGTCGCAACAATGATCGCAATAACGAGCGCAACAACGACAACAAAGCGGTAAACGAGCCTAACAAGCAAGACAAAGACGAAAATAGCAATGACGAAAACCGTCCAGCTAAGCGTCCTAGCAATCGTCGCGGCCGCCCACAACAGCGCCGTCGCGGTAAAGGTGAAAACCGCAATGCTGATGCCAACAAAGAGCAAGTCAATCAAAACGCTGATGCACAGGAAGCGAACAAGACTGACGCCAAAGCTGAAACCGTAAAAGCTGAAGTTAAGCAACAAGCGGCCAAGCCTGAAGCTACTGACAACAGTAATACACAAGCTCCTGCCGCTGTAGCTGCGACCGCTTTAGCCGCCGCAACGGCTGTTGCGGCACTGGCCGAAGATGAACCTAAAGCCAAGCAAGAAGCCGAAGCCCCTGCTGCACCTGCTGCACCTGCTGCGGAGCAATCAGCAGCGCCTAACGAAGCCGAGGAACAAGTAAATGCCGAGCTAGAGCAACAACTTGCAGCGGCTATCGACGCCAAGGTGCGTGCCGATGAAGAGGTTAAAGCTAAGCAGCAACCGGTTGAAGAAGCCCTAGGTGAAAAGCTTGCCCAAGCAGAGGAAGTGAAGGAAGAAGCGAAGCAAGAGCCTAGCGAAAACCCTGCCGAAGAGTCAGCCGCTAAAAGCGAGGAGCCATCTGAGCAAGCAGAGCCTGAAGCAACAGCTGTAGTTGAAGCCGATGAAAGTGTTACCGAAGCCGCAACAGAAACCCAAGGCGAGCTTAATTTCGACGCCAATGAAGCTGCTGCAGAAAACGCCGCGCCAGAGGTAAATGATGCTGCTGCTGAAGTAACTGAGGAAGCCCAGCAAGAAGTTGCTGCTAGCACCGAGGAAAGCGTCGTGGCTGTACGTGAATACACACGCCCAAGCAACGATCCACGCCTAAACCCTCAACCCGTGTCGGTTAATGTGCAATCGGTTCAAGCCAAAACCTATCTTGGCCAGGCCTTAGACACCAAGCAGGCATCACCGGTAAATCACGACCCACGCCCATTAGCGCGCGCGGCGAATGATCCTCGCGGCCCGAAAGCTAGTTAAAATTTAATCATATTGATTAAAAAGCCTCTAAAGGCCATTGTTCTTTAAGAACAATGGCCTTTTTTCTATAAAAAATAATGGTTTAGCACCTTGTACTTGGGTTCGCCCTATGTATAATAGCGGCCTTCCGGTGGGGTGGCTGAGTGGTCGAAAGCGGCGGTCTTGAAAACCGTTGAGTGTAATAGCTCCCAGGGTTCGAATCCCTGCCCCACCGCCATTGAATTCTAAAACCCTGATAGGTCTGAACCAATCAGGGTTTTTTTATGTCTAAAGAAAAGTGTTTGCCTGATAGACGCTACAGTAATATTACAAGCCCTTGAAAAACCAACGGTTTTTAGCATAACTTAACCGCTTTTGGGGCTAGAACTTCACTGCCAGCTGCCCTATTATTAAGGCTGATTGGGTCTTTCTAAGACCAGCGATGATACCAAGGAGAATTCCATGCAAGAAATCTATAGCAGCGCCCAGGCTCAGAACAGTAGTTTTGAAGTCAGCAAGGTTTTGCGCAATACCTACATGCTACTAGGCATGACCTTAGCATTTAGCGCACTAACCTGCGGCTTATCCATGGCCATGGGCCTTGGTCGTGGCGTTTCATTAATTATGTCATTAGGCGCCCTAGCGCTTGTATGGTTCGTACTACCACGCACAGCTAATAGCAGCGCTGGTATTTACGTTGTATTCGGCTTCACCGGCTTATTGGGCGCCTCTCTAGGCCCAATCATCAACCACTACATGGCCGTGAGTGGCGGCAGCCAAATTATCTTCCAAGCACTTGGCACCACTGCTCTAGTCTTCTTCGGCTTATCTGCCTATGTACTGACTACCAAGAAAGATTTTAGCTTTATGGGCGGCTTCCTAATGACCGGCCTTATCGTTGCAATCGTGGCTATGCTAGCGCTTTTTGTGGCAGGCTTCTTCGGTGTTCACATCCCAGGCGCACAGCTAGCCATTAGTGCCGTTGTAGCGCTTTTGATGTCTGGTTTTATCCTATTCGACACCAGCCGTATTGTTAACGGTGGCGAGCGCAACTACATCATGGCCACAACAGCACTTTACCTAGATATCTACAACCTGTTCAGCAGCTTGCTACATATCTTTGGCATTATGGGCGACGACTAACAATAGTCCCTAGCCCCAAAAAATGCTTCCCAAAAGCCCAGCAATGCTGGGCTTTTTTATGCCCATGGATGGGGGGTATGCCGTGAGCGCATGGACGCGCAGGAATGGCGATGCCCATGGATGGGAGGTATGCCTGCCGTTGGCGCAAGAACGGTAATATCTACACCGAAAAAATCTCCAAAACACGTCAAAGGACGAAAATGAGAGCCTAGACGCCTCAGCGACAACAATGGCGTTTTCTATCACCGCAGGAATCCGATAAAATCCGCACATGAACTACCTAATTAATGTCACTGCCCCGCCCAGCTCACAAACAAGCCTTAGCGCTCTGCGCTTTTGCCAAGCTTTGTTGAAAAAGGGCCACAACATCAGCCGAGTGTTTTTCTATGGTGACGGCGTCTACAACGCCAACAGCTTATTAAGCCCACCGAGTGACGAAAACAATATGGAGCAGCTCTGGCGCAATTTTGGCAGCAACGAAGAGGTAGAACTGGTGGTTTGCATCGCCGCAGCCGTGCGCCGCGGCCTACTCAATGAGGAAGAAGCCAAGCGCTACAATAAGCCCGCCAGCAATATTCAGGCGCCTTTTATCGTCAGTGGCCTTGGGCAAATGATTGAAGGGGCTGTACTCGCCGATCGCAGTATTACCTTTAGCTGAGCAGAATATGAGTGAAGTACAAAAAAAGAACATTACCTTTATCTGCCGCCACTCTCCTTACGGAGGCAGTCAGGCCCGCGAGCTACTTGATGCCGCATTAGCTGGAGCCGCTTTTGATCAAAATATTAGCTTATTGTTTATGGGCGCTGGAGTATTGCAGCTGGTAGAGCAGCAAAATCCCAGCACAATCGAACAAAAGAACCTTGCCAAGATGTTGAGCATGCTAGCCTTGTACGATGTGGAAAATGTCTTTGTGCACGAGCAGGCACTTGAGCAGTTTGGCATCGAAGAAAAACAACTCCTCGATGTAGCTTTGCTGAAGAACAGCCTTAACATACAAGAGTGGCTGCAAGAACAAGATATTTGCATGAGCCTATAAAATGAGCAGCTTACATACCATCAACACCCAACAGTCAGAAGCAATGCAACATTGCAGCACTTGCTGTACATGCAAGGACGCCATCCTATTTTTTGCCGATGGCGTGGTTCACACGCTCATACAAAAAGAAATGGCAGCACTTAAGCAAAAAGGCATTGCACTTTATGCATTGAGCGATGACTTGATCGCTCGCGGCCTGCCCACTGATTCGAGCCTCGTTCAAGCCATTAACTACGATCGTTGGGTAGATCTTACGGCGAGCTACAAGAACAGCGTGAACTGGAGTTAATATGGCTGCGCTTGATAACATTGCACGTGATAACGAAGGTTATCTAATTAATGTAAGCGATTGGAACAAAACAATTGCCGAAGAGTTAGCCCAAGAAGAATCTCTCAATCTTGAAGACGCACACTGGGAGATTATTGAATTGTTGCGCGACTTTTACGATGAGTTTGAGCAGTCCCCCGCTATGCGTATTATGGTCAAACAAGCGGCTCTAAAGCTAGGCAAAGACAAGGGTAGCAGCATTTACTTTATGCGCTTGTTTCCTGGTAGCCCGGCTAAATTAGCTAGCAAGCTAGCTGGACTACCGAAACCTTTAAATTGTCTTTAAGCAAAGAATTTTATCTACCACATCTCCCACCAGAGAGCTCTAATGTAGTTTGCAAATTCTCTTCAATAGGCCCAAGCTCATATTCTTTTCTCCTTTCGGCTAAACCTTCCGGGTCAATTACATTGCGAGGTTGGTATTTCCCGTTAACACAAACTAACTGGGTACCATAAAGAGTCTTACCTTCGGTATTGGTCAACACACGATCGTAGAGATAAGCATAATCGGACTTCGATGTTTCACCATTTTGCGCGAGCGGCTTCATCAAGCCTAGCGCTTTTTTCTGAAAAGCCACATTGTGGTCAGAGTGCTGAGTGATTAACCATGCAGTGTGCGATACTTTTTTGCCGTATTCTGACCACGTGGGCCAACCATGGGAGTTGACAAGCTTTTCGAGAATACGCTGATTCTGCGCATAGATTTTGTATTTCTCCATCTGCACAAGACTCCCAAAGGTAAATGAGTCTGCATCATTTAAACGATTACGGTGCCTTGTTTTCTCTCGACCTACAGTCACCCTATCCCAAAACTGATCCCGCCCATACAATTTGGGCAAATCTTTAAGGCTTGGAGCTACTTTCGGAAACTCAGCGTGCAAATCAGCTTTATACAAATCTAATACTTGCTTTATATTTACAAGGGATTCTATGGCGGCCGAATGCGAGTTATTTTGATCCAAAATTCGCAGTATCACCCAAAGCCAAGTTTTATCGCTATCAGAAAGACAGCTATTATCAGGTGAACGCCCAAGAAGATCGGCATTACTAGCAAGGTCTTGTCGTGGACATTGCGCACTTAGCTTATTGAGCGCCTCACTTTGCCCAACCCTTTCAACATATTCCAAAATTGGCTGATATTCTGGCAGGGGTTTACTAGCTGATTGAACAGACTGACAGCTTACTGTGAAGATAATTAGGATGACATTGATAAGCTTCATTGCTTGAATACTACTCCCTGTAGAGTTTAATTTTTAGTGCTTATAGTAAAAGGATTAGGAAAGTGGACTTCAGGCTACATGCTACGATACCTTTAAGAACTTAAATAGCGCTTCTAAACTCCCCTACCAAAAGGCAGCTATAAACTACAGCTCCAAAAACAGCACTAAATAGCCTCCACCTCCTGCCCCTGTAATGTCAGCACCAGCTCTCGACCACCCGCATAATTGCGATGCTCACCAAGATAGACACCTTGCCAGGTGCCCAACAACAGCTCGCCATCCGCAATGGGTATGGAGGCACTAGAGCC
>JAOXRT010000069.1 GCA_025800365.1 Cellvibrionaceae bacterium
TTGACGACCATAGCGAGTTGGAACCACCTGATCCCATCCCGAACTCAGAAGTGAAACGACTCAGCGCCGATGGTAGTGTGGGCTTTGCCCATGTGAGAGTAGGTCATCGTCAAGCTTTTATTCCAAAAAACCCCTGTCGGACACCCGGCAGGGGTTTTTTATTGTCTTTGGTTTTTGCACAACTTTTTAGATAATAAAAAGGCGCCTGCGGCGCCCTTTTAAGTGTTTTGCACAAACCATTTAGTCGTCTTTAAACTCAGGTTCAGATTTACTGAGGAAAGCCATAAGAGCTGTCATTTGGTCGGAAGAATAGCCACTGAGGATTTGTTGCCTGTCTTCTAGTGCTAGTGCAGCTTCTAAGCTTTGAGCGTTACTATTTACTCTAATTCCTTCCTTGGTGAGTCGAAGTCCCATTGGTGAGTTTCTTAACATGTCTGCAGCTGCCGCTAATGCGGTTTCTTCGAGCTTTTCTGCGGTTAGCACACCTGCCAAGAATCCATTAATAAACAGTTTCTGAGCATCATAGAAACGCCCTGTAAGCATCATTTCGTTAGCTGCTGTGCTGCCGATTATTCTAGGAAGAAAATAGCTAACCCCCATATCACAGCCGGTGAAGCCTAAGCGGATAAACGCGGCGTTGGCTCTCATGCTTTCGCTGCCATAGCGTAAGTCACAGGCGCACATAATGCCTAAGCCGAAACCACAGGCCGCGCCATTGGCAATAGCAATGGTCACTTGGGGCAGCTCATATATAAGCTTTAACAGTCTCGAAAGTCGTTTTTGAATGTGCATGCGCTGTTTATTGTTTAAGTTTGCCCCTTCGGCGAGAGGGCCTTCTAAATCTAGCCCTGCGCAGAAGGCACTACCTTCTCCAGATATAATGACTACGCGTGTATCTTCATCATAATTGAGCGCGCTAAAGACTAACCAGAGCTCTTCAAGCATATCCATGTTTATGGCGT
>JAOXRT010000079.1 GCA_025800365.1 Cellvibrionaceae bacterium
TCGAATTTCCCGCTGATGAATAAACCTTTGTCTGCACCTATGGCGGTGAATAGTTGTCGAATTAGTGCGGTTTTACCTATGCCCGCTGCGCCGGTAATTTCAATAACATGGGAGCTGTGGCGACAGCGACTGAGTAGGCTATTTAATTGTTCAAGCTCTTCGTCACGGCCATAGAGTAGGGAGCTTAGGCGGATCGGCTGATCATTGCGATCGCTACTGGGTTTAAAGTTCTCAATATCCTGCCCAATCAGTTGGCTTTGCTCTATGCGTTTGAAGTCCTCTAACACCAGCTTTAGATTTTGATAGCGATTCTCCGGCTCTTTATCCAAGAGCTTATTCAGTAAAGCGGATAGGGATTTTGGCAGGTCTTCGCGTAATAAGTGTATTGGCTTGGGATCGTGGGCAATATGGGCATAAATAAGATCGGCGGCTTCATCGGCATTGAACGGTGGGGCGCCGGTGAGCATATAGTAGAAGCAGCAGCCAAGAGAGTAGATGTCACTACGCCAGTCGACAGCCGTATTGGTGCGGCCGGTTTGCTCTGGTGAGATATAGGCTAAAGAGTCGAGCAGGCTAGGCGGCAACTCAAATTCAATATTGTGCTCGGTGAAGCGACTGGCTTGCCCGAAGTCGATGAGCTTTGCTGTGTCAAAACTATCATCAACCACAATATTGTCGGGGCTGATATTGCGGTGGGCAAGTCCTTGGCTGTGAAGCTCAAACAGAGCCTTGCAAATCTCTTGGGCAATACGTAAAAAGCGACCTAGTTGCAAACCTGTGCCGGGGATATGTTGCCCTAGGGGAGATAGCGCATCGTCGCGATAAACGACGACTAGTTGATTACTAAGATTGTGGATATCGATGGGTCTTACAGAGCGCCGGCTTCTGAGCTTTTGTGATAGTTGGTACTCACTTTGTAGTTGTTCAAAGTGGCGCTGTTGATGTTCCACATGGCAGGTTTTTAAGATCACAGGGGTGCCATCGGAGCGACGAATAGCCCGATATATATTGCAGTAACGACCACTATGAATTTGGTCGTTAATCTCAAAGTGTTCCTGCACCGCTGTCCCCTTAATGCCTTTGCTATTTTTATAATAGGCACATCGCGCGCAATCAGCCTCTCGCATTGCGTTAATGGTGGCTTGGCGCTTTACTTCCCTACTTCTCAATGAGTGTGAACGGCATTAGTTTAGCGCAGGGATCGGGTAGCCGGAGTCGCCGCTTAGCAAATTCGTACCAATTTATTAGTTTTAAGGCCTGAGTCGCCTCTTGTGAGACGTACTAATTTAGAGGGGGTGCCGGATCCGCTTTGGCAGCGGTTTAGATCAATATAGTGCTTGCTAATCTGCTTAGTGGTCGCAATTTGCTGGGGTTTTGGCGCCAAGCCGTTATAATGCACGGTTTTTTATCCCCCGCGGGATCGACTGTAGCCGAGAGCCATATTGATGACCACTGAAACTACCGAAGCTATTCAGCAGCGCCGTAGCTTTGCCATTATTTCTCACCCCGATGCGGGTAAAACCACTATTACTGAAAAGCTCCTGCTTTTAGGTCAGTTAATTCAGGTGGCGGGCTCGGTTAAAGGCAAAAAGGCCGATCGCCATGCCACCTCCGACTGGATGGGCATGGAACAGGAGCGTGGTATCTCGGTAACCTCATCGGTTATGCAGTTTCCGTATCGTGGACGCATGGTCAACCTGCTGGACACCCCAGGTCACGAAGACTTCTCTGAAGATACCTACCGAACCCTAACCGCTGTGGATTCAGCCTTGATGGTCATCGATGGCGCCAAGGGTGTGGAAGATCGCACCATCAAGCTGATGAATGTGTGTCGTTTGCGCGATACTCCAATCGTGGGCTTTGTGAACAAGATGGACCGTGATATCCGCGATCCTATCGAGCTATTGGATGAGATCGAAGAAGTTCTAAAAATCGAGGCTGCTCCGATCAACTGGCCGATTGGCATGGGTAAAGAGTTTAAAGGGGTTTATAACCTTTACACCGATACTATTCATGTCTTTGAGCAAGGCAAGAACTACGTGTTAACCGATGATGTACGTATTGAAGGTATTGAATCGGACGAAGCTAAAGAGCTGTTGGGTGTTTATTACGAAGATTACCTAGAAGAAATTGAATTGGTACGTGGCGCTAGCCATGAGTGGGATCAAGAAGCTTTCTTGGCGGGTAAGCTAACCCCGGTTTTCTTTGGTACCGCACTGGCCAACTTTGGTGTGCGTGAAATGCTGGATGACTTTGTTGAATGGGCGCCAGCGCCATTGGCTCGCAATACTGAAACCCGCGAAGTTGATCCGGTTGAAGAAAAGTTCAGTGGTTTTGTTTTTAAAATTCAGGCCAATATGGATCCAAAACACCGAGATCGTATTGCCTTTATGCGTATCTGCTCTGGCAAATATACCAAGGGCATGAAAATGCGCCATGTGCGTTTGGGCAAAGATGTAAAAATTGCCGATGCTGTTAGCTTTAAAGCTGGTGAGCGTGAGCTATTAGATGAAGCTATGTCGGGTGATATTATCGGTCTGCACAATCACGGCACTATCCAAATCGGTGATACTTTCACTGAAGGTGAGGTGCTGAAATTCACTGGTATCCCACACTTTGCGCCGGAAATGTTCCGCCGTATTCGTTTGAAAGATCCTCTAAAAACCAAGCAGTTACAAAAAGGTTTGCAGCAGCTATCGGAAGAGGGTTCTACCCAGGTATTTTTCCCACTCAATTCCAATGACATTATTGTCGGTGCGGTAGGGGTTCTGCAGTTTGAAGTGGTAGCCTATCGCTTGAAAGATGAATACAAGGTAGATGCTATTTACGAATCGGTAAATGTGAATACCGCGCGCTGGGTAGAATCAGAAGATAATAAAAAGTTTGAAGAGTTTAAGCGCAAATGTTCAGACAATTTAGCGCTTGATGGTGGTGGCCACTTAACGTATTTGGCCCCCACGCGCGTTAACCTATCCTTGAGTGAAGAGCGCTACCCTGAGGTAGTATTCCGCTCAACCCGAGAACACTAATAATAAAATAGCTGTGACTGTGAAGAGTAAGTAGGTGAAGTAATGGGACCGATTAAAACTGAAGCCCCCGAGAATATGCCCCGCCTAGGTAACGCCTTTAGCCGTTGGCTAGGTCGTTGCTTATTGCGTATGTTTGGTTGGACTCTTGAGGGCACCTTGCCCAATGAAAAGAAGATCATGGTGGCACTGGCGCCGCACACTTCTAATTGGGATTTCGTGGTTGCCATGCCAGCCATTATGGGCCTAGGCGTAAAAATCTCTTACCTAATGAAAAAAGAAGCTTTTTTCTGGCCTATGGCGGGTACCTGGAAGTGGTTGGGCGGTATTCCTACCGATCGCTCCGCAGCTGGCGGCGTGGTAGAGCAGGTAGCCAGCTACTATGCCGAGCATGATAAATGTTGGGTAGCCATTACCCCCGAAGGTACACGCTCAAAGGTAGATAAGTGGAAAACAGGCTTTATTCGCATTGCCCATCGCTGTGAGGTTCCTGTTGTTGTGATTGGCTTTGATGGCCCCGGAAAGCGAATCGTGATCGATAAAAGCTACTACAGCCAAGGTAACTATGAGGCTGAAGCCGATGAGTTGCGAGATTACGTTAACGAGAAGTTTGTTGGTATTTCTCCGGAACACCAGTAAGTTCGTTAGTCGTATAAAAGCCAAAGGTTAAAAGGTACAAAATGAGCGAGAGCCAAGTAGCAAACACAGAGCAGGAGAGTGCGGACAAGCGCTTAATCTCTCCGGCCGCTCTTGAAAAGCTGCGCACAGTATTGGTTAGCTTGTTTTCTCAGGGCTTGTTCCATGAGGTGGGTATTCGCGATATCTGCACTCAAGCGAAGGTTAGTCCGAAAACTGTTTATAAGTACTTTGGTAATAAAGAGCAGCTACTGGCGGCCTGTGTAGAACAGGATTTGCAGGATTTAGCGGATCTCACCGCTGAAAAAGTAGAGCAAGCTGTATCCATACGTGACAAAGTTCGAGCTCAAGTTGATGTGATCTTGGGTTTTTATCAACAAAGGCCAGAAGTCGCACGTATGGTCTTCTTGAATATCCCTATCGCCTATTGGCTGCAAAGTGCATCGCCCGCGCATTTTCAGCACCGTCAAATTGGCCGTGATGTATATCGCCTAGCTTTGGAACAGGGCTTGGTAAGAGGCGATTTGCGCGATGATGTTATTTCGGAAATGATCGCCGGTGGTATTAACCGTGTGATCAGCTGGTGTCTGTATGAAGGTAAAGCAGATCAGCTATCGGATTATGCTGAGGACTGCTTCACCTATATTTGGGCCGCTATTGAAGCCCAAAAGCCAGCTTAAGCTTAGAGCTTTTGCTGGGCCATTTTCTCCAATAGTTTTTGATATTTTTTAAGCGTTTTTAGTAAGCGAGCTTTTTGCTTATCGCTACTCAGCTTTAATAGGTCACTAAATAACTGGCGCTGCAATGGGCGATTAATATCCGTTAACTGGCGTTTTTCCTCGGTCCAGTTTTCTCTTGGGTTATCAAATAAGGCCATTAATTTTGCTTGGCTATGCTCATCCCTTGGCGCTTCTAAAACAGCCCTAAATTGCTCTTGCCAGCGCAAGCGCTCAGTCAGCTCGATTTCAGCGCCCAGTTGAAACTCTTCAGACCACTGTTTAATTCTAGCTTTTTGTTCTGAACTGAGCTTGCCTAGATACTCTTTGGCTTGCTTTTCCATACCTTTGCGGCCGCGCTCGCGACGCTCTTCGGCGCTGCGATCGTTGAATTTTTCGCTAAGCTCTTCATTGTTTTCTTCGATCTGCTTGTATAACTGTTGCCTTTGCTTTTCATCTTGATCCAATGTGAGTTCGGCTAGTAAGGGGCCGCCTTTATGCAGTAGGCGCTTCCATGCTGATTGGGCTTCTTCTTCGAGCTTTAGAATTTGCTCTGGAGAGATTTCACCTTGCTCCAGGCTTTGTTGCAGGCTTGCCAGAACTTCTTGGTAGCGCGGCAGCTCTTCTTGCTGGTGCCAAACATGCCAGTCATCAATGGCTTCTGCTAGCTTCTGCTGCTGCTCGCGATTTAAGTCGAGGTACTCTTCGATTTGGTTTTCCAGCCACCAATCGGCTAATCGATATGCATATTGGCTGCTGCAAGCACTGAGTAGCAATATGCCGATAAGAAGTATAAGGCGACGATAGATGGCCATGGATTATCCTGTTCAGCTCTTGTTAAGTTTGGCGTTAGAAAGTAACATGCGGTTATACCCGCCATTGCATTAGACGATAAAAATTTCATTTAGTGCAATGTCCTTTGAGTTTTGTCGCCGCTTGATCGGGTCAGAATGCGGGTTTAGGCGCTTGTTTATTGGCTTTGGGGTAATGCAGTAAGCCTATAAACTAATAGAGCACTATAAAGAACACCATAAAGAACACCATAAAGAGCGCCATAAATATAAAACCACAATATAAAGCCACAACTTTTAAAAGCGCTGAATAAAAGCACTTTGAAATTGTATACAAAATGGCTAAAAGAAATTGGGTACAAGGCTTTTTGTCTAGGGGGACGATAAGTGAAAGCAGATATTCTTCCAAATTTGGAGGATGTTGAGCTCTTAGATCGAATGGAGCAGGCAGCTACAATACGAGTTAGCTTGTACGATAATCATGGCCACAAAATGGTATTTATGGCCGAGCACAACCGTCATGGTCAGCAGGCAATTGCCGCCAACAGCTTGACCTATATTCAGCAACTATTAGACAAGTTCGAGCTGCAGGCGAGTGACTGCGAATTCTATCGCTATGTCTATTCTCCAGCCAGTGGGCCGATTCTGGGGCGTTTTTCCTTGAAGTTATCTGGCGAGAAGCCAGTCAGCTATTCAATGAAAATGTTGAGCCAAATCGAGCTAGATCATGTTTCAAAATTGCTGGAAGTGATTCCTCAAGGCGAGTTACGCCAAGCGGTGTAAGCGCCATTGTTTTAGGCCAAACAAAGCCAGCGATAGCAAGCAGCACAGCAAGGCAAATAAATTGCCGAAACGTGCAAACGGTGTGCTGCCTTGCATTTGATAGATCTCGCCGCTCAGATGAGTCTGCTTAAATTGCTCGGCCTGCTTAAGTATTTTTCCATCAGGCCCCACAATCGCGGTGATTCCGGTGTTTGTTGCTCGCAATAAATAACGCTGATTCTCTAAAGCGCGCATCTGCGCTATCTGCATATGCTGCAAAGGCCCAATTGATTTACCAAACCAAGCATCGTTGCTAAGGGTAATCAAAACAGGGTGTTCATTATCTTTCGCGCGTGCCAACTCTGGGTACACAATCTCATAACAAATTAATGGCGTAAGCTGAGTGCCAGCTTGCAAATGATTGTTTAAACGGCTGTAATTTTCTGGGCCCGGTTTAATAATCGAGGTAGGCAGATTAAAAAAGCTAATCGTCCCGCGCAGCCACTCCTCTAAAGGCACATATTCTCCAAAGGGCACAAGCTTGCGCTTGTGGTAAGCACCATCACCCATGCCGAGTGCTACAGCGGAGTTATGATAGCGACCATTCTCACGTACCAAGCTGCCCGTAATAAATAAGGTTTGGCTAGCTATCGCACGTTCCTCTACAAAATCGTAAACGCTTCTTGCTCGATGTAGCGGTAGTGGAATAGCGGCCTCTGGCCAGATAAGCCAATCGCTATCTTCCCAGAGCTCATCACTTAAACT
>JAOXRT010000086.1 GCA_025800365.1 Cellvibrionaceae bacterium
ATGGTAATACCGCGCTCACGCTCTTCTGGTGCATTGTCGATACCGTCGAATGCAACAGCGTCGCCGCCCCATACTTCCGCACATACGCGAGTTAGAGCTGCAGTCAGAGTTGTTTTACCATGGTCAACGTGACCGATAGTACCTACGTTCACATGGGGTTTCGAACGCTCAAAAGTTTCTTTTGCCACTTTACGTGTCCTCTCAAAAATACGCTGTTACCAGCACAGATTAACTTCAATTTTTAACAAAAATATTAAAGGCGGCATTTTACCCTCAAGCGAAGATAAAAAGCAGCCCCTTAGCCCCTAAAACCCTAGCGATCAGAGCCTTATAGAGCAAAACCATACTCAGCAGGAGCCCAGCGAGACTTCCGCTCTATGAGCCTGCTACCATTTTGGCAATAATTTCGTCGGCAACATTAGAAGGCGCCTCGGAATATTTAGCGAACTCCATGGTGAAAGTCGCACGCCCCTGAGTTGCTGAGCGCAAGTCGGTGGCATAGCCAAACATTTCCGCCAGTGGCACTTCAGCATTAACTACCTTGCCACTTGGGTTTTCATCCATACCCAAAATCAGGCCGCGACGTCGGTTAAGATCACCAACCACATCACCCATATTCTCTTCAGGGGTAACCACCTCAACCTTCATCATTGGCTCAAGCAATGCCGCACCACCCTCTTGTGCAAGCTTCTTGGTGGCCATGGAGGCGGCAATTTTAAAGGCCATTTCATTAGAGTCAACATCGTGAAATGAACCATCATACAAGGTTGCTTTAAGACCTAGTAATGGGTAGCCAGCAAGCACGCCGTTTTGCATCTGCTCCTCAATACCCTTGCTCACCGCAGGAATATATTCTTTAGGAACCGTACCGCCAACAATTTCATTAACAAATTCCAAGCCTTCGGACGATTCATCTTCAGCTGGCTCAAACTTAACCCAGACGTGACCATACTGACCACGACCACCTGATTGACGAACAAACTTACCTTCGATCTCGCAGGTATTCTTGATGCGCTCGCGATAGGCCACTTGAGGCTTACCAATATTGGCCTCGACACTGAACTCACGACGCATACGGTCAACCAGGATATCTAGATGCAGCTCACCCATACCCGAAATAATGGTTTGACCAGTTTCTTCATCGGTACGCACACGGAAAGAAGGATCTTCCTGGGCCAATTTACCCAGCGCAACACCCATTTTTTCTTGGTCAGCCTTGGTACGCGGCTCTACCGCTACCGAAATAACCGGCTCTGGGAATTCCATACGCTCTAGAACAATTTTGCTCTGCTCTGAACACAAGGTATCACCTGTCGTTACATCTTTAAGGCCAATCGCTGCGGCGATATCACCGGCCAATACCTCTTTGATTTCCTGACGGTCATTGGAGTGCATCTGCACCATACGGCCAACACGCTCGCGCTTTTCTTTTACCGAGTTGTAAACCGCTGTACCACTTTCCAACTTACCGGAATAAACTCGGAAGAAGGTCAAAGTACCTACAAATGGGTCGGTAGCAATCTTAAACGCCAAGGCCGCAAATGGAGCATCATCGTCAGCTTCACGGGTTTCCACGGCTTCAGGATCGTGCAGCAAGGTACCTTCAATTGCCTTAACTTCTTCCGGCGAAGGAAGATACTCAACAACCGCGTCCAGCATGGCTTGAACACCTTTGTTTTTAAAGGCTGAGCCACCCAATACCGGAACAATTTCATTGGCCAAAGTGCGCTGGCGGATTGCAGACTTAATTTCTTCTTCCGTAAGCTCGCCTTCCTCAAGGTACTTTTCCATCAGCTCTTCATTGGCTTCAGCTGCGGACTCCACTAGATACTCGCGCATTTCTTCGCAGGTATCCTGCAAATCAGCAGGTATGTCGCCATATTCGAATGTCATGCCTTGGTCGGCTTCATTCCACAAGATAGCCTTCATCTTCACAAGGTCGACAACACCCTTGAACTCATCCTCTGCACCAATAGTCATTTGCAGAGGTACAGGGTTAGCACCTAGACGCTCTTTTAGCTGATCGACCACCATCTGGAAGTCGGCTCCGGCACGGTCCATTTTGTTCACGAACACCATGCGAGGCACTTCGTACTTGTTCGCTTGGCGCCATACGGTTTCGGTTTGCGGCTGAACACCAGAAGAGCCACACAATACAACTACAGCACCATCCAACACACGCAAAGAACGCTCCACCTCAATGGTGAAGTCAACGTGCCCTGGGGTATCAATAATGTTGACGCGGTGCTGATCAAACTGCTGCTGCATACCCGCCCAAAAGCAGGTTGTAGCAGCCGAGGTAATAGTAATGCCGCGCTCTTGTTCCTGCTCCATCCAATCCATGGTCGCCGCACCATCGTGCACCTCACCAATTTTATGGGATAAGCCGGTATAGAACAGCACACGCTCGGTAGTGGTTGTCTTACCCGCATCTACGTGGGCACAGATACCAATATTGCGATAGCGTGAAATAGGTGTTTTACGCGCCACAACTAAGTCCTCAAGTTGATAAAATACATAACATTTAACGACAGGCGTTAAAGGTAAAACATCAAAAGTAACAGCAGCTATAAGCCCGCCCTTACCTCTCAGGTTTTACATCTACAAACTATCGGTGGGATTGCCTAAAGCATGAAAGGCAGCCATAGGGCTGCCTTTCAACACTGCAATAGAACAAATATGCCCTATTAGAAGCGGTAGTGAGAGAACGCCTTGTTGGCTTCCGCCATACGGTGAACGTCTTCGCGCTTCTTAACTGCAGCACCCTTGCCTTGGGAAGCATCGATCAGCTCACCAGCCAAACGCTGTGGCATAGACTTCTCGCCGCGACCGCGGGAGTACTCTACCAACCAACGCATAGCCAAAGCTTGACGACGGGCAGGACGTACTTCTACAGGCACCTGGTAAGTAGCACCACCAACACGGCGGGACTTAACTTCCACTAAAGGTGCGATGTTTTCTAAAGCTTCGTCAAAAACCTCTAGTGGGTCTTTGTTTAGCTTTTCTTGAACAGAGTCTAGAGCACCGTAAACGATGCGCTCAGCGACAGATTTCTTACCGCTGATCATGACCATGTTCATGAACTTCGCTAGGGTGACGTTGCCGAACTTAGGATCGGGCAGCACTTCACGCTTAGCGACAACTCTTCTTCTTGGCATTTTAAATCGCCTCTATCTTCAGGGTTTCTAAGACAACACTCTCATTACTCTTGATTGGCCAGTGTTACCACTGCAATCGCCTCTCCTGAGTGTGCTTAGCCTTACTCGGTTCACTTAATAGCAAGCCGAAAACGAGGGTACAGAGTACGGCCTATTACTTAGGACGCTTAGTACCGTACTTAGAGCGACCTTGCTTACGATCGTTAACACCTGAGGTGTCCAACGAACCGCGAACAGTGTGGTAACGTACACCAGGCAAGTCTTTAACTCGACCGCCACGGATCAGTACAACACTGTGCTCTTGCAAGTTGTGACCTTCACCACCGATGTAAGAAGTAACCTCAAAACCATTGGTTAGGCGCACACGGCAAACCTTACGCAATGCTGAGTTTGGCTTCTTAGGTGTAGTAGTGTAGACACGAGTACAAACACCACGCTTCTGTGGGTTTGCCTGCAAGGCAGGTACGTCGCTCTTTTGCACTTTACGTTTTCTAGGCTTACGAACCAATTGGTTGATCGTTGCCATGAAAAAATGACTCCAGTTAATCACCTTCATATGAAGGTTTTGTGAATAAAAAATACTCCCCCTTTTTAGGGGGATGCGAATTGTACGGAGCAATTGCTCAAAGGTCAACCATCTATAGTTAATAATAGATTGCCCCACTAAAGGCAGCATTATTAGGAGGCTTTTGCTATCATTTCTTACTAAAGAGCCATAGATGGCCGTTTAAAGGAAAATAAGAGCTAGACCTTATATGTACCAACCCTTAAAACCATGGATTTCCAAACTTTGTGTATTAAGCCTGAGCCTTATGGCCAGTCATAGCGCACTCAGCCAAGACCAAAACACTCAAACAGCCCAAAAGCCCCAGCTAAGCGTTGAAAAGCTATGCCAAGACATAGGTAACAAGCTAGGCAGCGTTAGCATCAAAGAGTGCGACCGGCAAAAGCTCGTCGCCTCAGGCTATCACAGCAGCAAAGGCTACCCACTCTCGGTGCGTCACTATGGTCCCAAGCCTAACCGCACGCCTAAGGGCCGCATCATCCTCATGGGGGGCATTCACGGGGATGAATACGCTTCGGTATCGGTCTTATTCAAGTGGATGAATAAGCTAAACCAGCACCATTCAGGCCTGTTTGACTGGAAGGTTATCCCGCTTGCCAACCCAGACGGCTTATTACGCCGCAAGTCTCAACGACAAAACGACAATGGCGTGGACCTGAACCGTAACTTCCCAACACCCGATTGGGCTGAAAAGGCGATGGATTACTGGGAAAACCGCACCTTTAAAAATAAGCGCCGTTATCCCGGCCCATATGCAGCAAGCGAGATCGAGACCAAATGGCTGCTTGAGCTTATAGAAGAGTTCCAACCAGACGCCATTATCTCGGTTCACGCCCCCCACAAATTGATTGACTTTGACGGCCCTCAAAAGCCACCGCAAAAGCTTGGCAAGCTACAGCTACACAGGCTAGGCACCTACCCAGGCAGCCTTGGCAATTATGGTGGTTCTGTGCTTGATGTACCGATCTTAACGGTAGAACTACCTTTCGCCGGCATTATGCCAAGCCAAGGCGAGATCAGCACCATGTGGACCGACCTGGTTCGCTGGTTAGTGCGAGAAGTACCAAAACAAAAGAAGCGCCGCATGGCCTTAGCTGAAAACACCGAAGAAAGCAGCGGCGAATAAAAAACTTCGCTTAGCCACTCAATAAAAAAGCGGGCATTGCCCGCTTTTTTATTGAGTGCGTTTTCTTACTGAAATCATCCGCCTTTTTCAAAGACGATTTTCCACTCACCGTTTTCTTTTTTCCAAAGCTGACGCTTCCAACCTTTAGAGCGGTAGTTACTTGAACGGTAATCTTGATAAAACTCAGCCATTACCAAGTTATCTTGCCCGGGATACGCATACAAACCCAGGTCCGACAATTTCACTTTAATAAAGCGCTTAGCGCCATTAACCCTTTTTTTATAGCGATCCCACTGTGAGAAATTTTTCTCGCTATCGCTAAATTCTTTAGAGTAATTGCTAAGATATCTTCGATGACTTTTTGACATCCAATCTTTACGCCAGCCATCAATAGCCTGAGTGATTTCAGCTCGACTTTGGGCAATATCTTTACTGTTTTTCCATTCAACTTTTGGCACCGATACAACTTTTGTATAGCCGACATCCAAATATTTTTGAACCTTAAAAATATCTTCATTGGACAAGACAATGCAGCCATCACTATCGCGCAGTGGGCGTGTCTTTTTATCGGTCGGCTCGCCATGCAGCCATATGCCTGATCCGGTGTAGCCATTCAAACGATCCCAAGCGTTTGGATAATTCAGCGGGAAAGCAGCCCTGCCATAAAAATCATCCAGCTGTGCATCGGTTAAATAACTGGTCACACGATAAACGCCGATAGGGGTTTTAGCATCACCTTCTATGCGCTTGTCATAACCTTGTTTGCCAATACTGATGGGATACTCGGCCACTTTATTTAGCCGCATACCACTGCCCTTTTCAAAGGCATATAGGCGCCCAGTTTCCATTTCAGCCACCAACAAATATTTATCTTTTGCTGGCAAATCCAAAATAGACGCAGGTTGGAGGTTAGCCTTCGCATGCAAAGAAATAGAGGCTAGAAAGAAGCTCAATACAAGAGCAAAAGTTTTAGATACCACAAACTTCATTGTTATTTTCACTATAGTTTGAACACAAAAAAGCCTCCATAACAGAGGCTTTTTTGCAGACTAATAAATCCGTGCGGAGCGTTTAGCTCGCGCTGGACTTAAGAGCTTCGGTCAATGCTGCTTCGACATCTTCAGCACTCACACTATCAACCGCGCTAGTTTCAGCTTGACGCTTACGCTGGCGATCCAAGTGGTAGGCTAAACCTGTACCTGCAGGAATCAAACGACCTACAACAACGTTTTCCTTCAGGCCGCGCAAATCATCACGCTTGCCGGTAACTGCCGCTTCGGTAAGAACGCGAGTAGTTTCCTGGAACGACGCCGCAGAGATGAAGGATTCGGTTGCCAAGGAAGCCTTGGTAATACCCAACAACAAACGCTCGAACTGTGCAGGCTGTTTGCCTTCAGCACGCAAACGCTCATTCTCTTCAAGCACGCGGTTATATTCAGCCTGCTCACCCTTAACGAAAGTAGAGTCGCCCATCGAGGTAATTTCAACTTTACGCAACATCTGGCGAACAATCACCTCGATGTGCTTATCGTTAATTTTTACACCCTGTAGACGGTATACGTCCTGGATTTCGTTAGTAATGTAGTTCGCCAGCGCCTCAACACCCTGTAGACGTAGAATGTCATGAGGATTACTTGGGCCATCAGCTACAACTTCACCCTTAGTTACCTGCTCACCTTCAAACACACCAAGCTGGCGATGCTTAGGAATCAAGGCCTCATAGTGAGTGCTGCCATCTGGCAAAGGCTGACCATCGTTAGGCGTAATTACCAAACGACGCTTGCCCTTAGTTTCTTTACCGAAGGAAACCGTACCGGTAATTTCTGCCAAAATTGAAGGCTCTTTAGGCTTACGAGCTTCGAACAGGTCGGCTACTCGAGGTAGACCACCGGTAATATCGCGAGTCTTCGAACCTTCCTGAGGAATACGTGCGATTACATCACCGACACCGATATGATCACCATCGTTCAAGCTTAAGATCGCTTTTGCAGGTAGCGCATAATGAGCAGGAACATTGGTACCCGCCAAGCACAACTCATTACCGGCATCATCAACCAAGGTTACCGCTGGTTTCAGATCTTTACCGGCAGCTGGACGCTCAGCTGGATCCAAAATTTCAATCGAGGTCAAACCAGTTAGGTCGTCAGTTTGACGACGAACTGAAAGGCCATCTTCAAAGCCAGAGAAAGCAACCTTACCGGCTACTTCGGTTACGATTGGGTGCGTGTGCGGATCCCATTTAGCAACGATAGCGCCGCCATCTACTTCAGAACCGTCCTGTACGCTAATTACCGCACCGTAAGGAATCTTATAGCGCTCACGCTCACGGCCAGATTCTTTTTCAGCAACAGCTAGCTCACCGGAACGAGATACCGCAACCAAGTTACCGTTTTCCTGAACAACAGTTTTAATGTTGTGCAGACGAACCAGACCTTCTTGCTTAACTTGTACGCTATCAACCGCAGAAGCTCGCGATGCCGCACCACCAATGTGGAAGGTACGCATGGTTAGCTGGGTACCCGGTTCACCGATCGACTGCGCTGCAATAACACCGATGGACTCACCTTGGTTGGCACGATGGCCACGGGCCAAGTCACGACCGTAACACTGAGAGCAAATACCGTAGCGAGTTTCACAGGTAATTGCAGAGCGAACGATTACTTCATCGATACCCATCTCTTCAATGCGCTCGATCCAGCTCTCGTCGATCATGGTGCCAGCAGGAACCAAAATCTCGTCGCTTTCTGGACGAACAACATCTTGGGCCACAACACGACCAAGAATACGATCACCCAATGATTCGATGATGTCACCACCTTCAATAACTGGCGCCATGGTCAAACCGAAATCGGTACCACAGTCTTGCTCAGTTACCACCAAATCTTGTGCAACATCTACTAGACGACGAGTCAGGTAACCTGAGTTCGCGGTCTTCAATGCGGTATCCGCCAAACCTTTACGAGCACCGTGAGTAGAAATAAAGTACTGCAGTACGTTTAGACCTTCACGGAAGTTCGCGGTGATTGGAGTCTCAATAATAGAGCCATCTGGACGAGCCATCAGACCACGCATACCGGCCAACTGACGAATCTGCGCCGGGGAACCACGAGCACCAGAGTCGGCGTACATATAAACCGAGTTGAAAGAGTCTTGCTTCTCTTCCTCACCATCACGGTTAATGACGGTTTCCTGAGAAATACCTTCCATCATCGATTTCGCAACCAGGTCGTTCGCACGAGACCAGATATCGATAACCTTGTTGTATTTCTCACCCGCAGTCACCAAACCAGAGGCGTACTGGGTTTCAATTTCTTTTACTTCAGCTTCAGCGCGCTCAATCAACTCTGCCTTCTCATCAGGAATTGCAAAGTCGTTCACACCAATTGAAGAACCAGACTTGGTAGAGAAGTCATAACCCATATACATCAATTGGTCAGCAAAGATTACTGTCGGCTTCAAACCAACAATACGGTAGCTGTCATTGATGATGCGAGAAATCGCTTTCTTAACCATTGGCTTGTTAACCATTTCAAATGGTAGGCCTTCAGGCACGATTTCCCACAGTAGAACACGACCTACTGTAGTGTCGATAATAGAAGTGCGCTCGGTGGTCTCACCATCTTCACCAATAATAGACTCGTTGATACGAACCTTGATACGAGACTGCAAATCTACTTGCTTAGCATAGTAGGCGCGAGAAACTTCTTGCACATCCGCGAAAGCCATGCCTTCGCCTTTGCCGTTTACTCGCTCACGAGTCATCCAGTACAAGCCCAATACAACGTCCTGAGAAGGTACGATGATCGGCTCACCTGATGCTGGCGATAGAATGTTGTTGGTAGACATCATCAAAGCACGAGCTTCTAGCTGCGCTTCCAATGTTAGCGGTACGTGTACCGCCATCTGGTCACCATCGAAGTCAGCGTTATAGGCCGCACAAACAAGTGGGTGCAGCTGAATTGCTTTACCTTCAATCAACACTGGCTCAAAGGCCTGGATACCCAAACGGTGAAGAGTCGGAGCACGGTTTAGTAACACTGGGTGCTCACGAATTACTTCGTCAAGAATATCCCATACCACAGGCTCTTCGCGCTCAACCATTTTCTTAGCGGCTTTAATCGTTGTCGCAAGACCGCGCAACTCTAGCTTAGAGAAAATGAAAGGCTTAAATAGCTCAAGAGCCATCTTCTTAGGCAGACCACACTGATGCAAACGCAACTGAGGACCTACGGTAATAACCGAACGGCCTGAGTAGTCAACACGCTTACCCAACAAGTTCTGACGGAAACGACCCTGCTTACCTTTGATCATGTCGGCCAAAGATTTTAATGGGCGCTTGTTAGAACCAGTGATCGCACGACCACGACGGCCGTTATCCAACAATGCATCGACAGACTCTTGCAACATACGCTTTTCGTTACGCACGATGATGTCTGGAGCATTAAGGTCTAGAAGACGCTTCAAACGATTGTTACGGTTAATCACACGACGGTATAGATCGTTCAAATCTGAAGTCGCGAAACGACCACCATCAAGAGGAACCAATGGACGTAGATCTGGTGGTAGAACCGGCAGAGCTTCCATTACCATCCACTCAGGCTTATTGCCCGAGTTATAGAAGGCTTCCAATAGTTTCAAACGCTTGGAAAGCTTCTTGATCTTGGTCTCAGAATTGGTCGCAGGAATCTCTTCGCGCAAGTGCTGTACTTCAGCTTCCAAGTCGATGTCTTTCATCAACTCTTGGATAGCTTCAGCACCCATCTTGGCTTCAAATTCGTCGCCGAATTCTTCCATCGCTTCGAAGTACTGCTCATCTGTCAGCAAGGCACCCTTTTCTAAGGTGGTCATGCCAGGATCAGTTACCACGTAAGATTCGAAATACAACACGCGCTCAATGTTGCGCAGCGTCATATCCAACAACAAACCAATACGGCTAGGTAGTGATTTCAAGAACCAAATATGAGCAACCGGGCTCGCTAGTTCGATGTGACCCATACGCTCACGACGAACCTTAGCCAAGGTTACTTCAACACCACACTTCTCACAGATAATACCGCGGTGCTTCATGCGCTTGTATTTACCACACAAGCACTCATAGTCTTTTACTGGGCCAAAAATCTTGGCACAGAACAAACCTTCGCGCTCAGGCTTAAAGGTTCGGTAGTTAATTGTCTCTGGCTTTTTTACTTCACCAAACGACCAAGAGCGAATCATCTCAGGCGAGGCCAGACCAATACGGACGGCGTCAAACTCTTCGCTCTGTCCTTGGGACTTCAGTAAGTTAAGTAAGTCTTTCAAGGCGCTATCTCCAGTTAGTTGGTTTGCCCTTAGCGAGGACAAACCCTGTTGCAGCAAATTTTTAACTTAGGTGCCGGGCCGAGCCCGGCGAGCTGGGACAATTACTTGTCTTCTTCCAGCTCCATGTTGATACCCAAGGAACGGATTTCTTTAACCAGTACGTTAAACGACTCTGGCATACCTGGCTCCATACGATGGTCGCCATCAACGATGTTCTTATACATCTTAGTACGGCCAGCCACGTCATCGGACTTAACGGTTAGCATTTCCTGTAGGGTGTAAGCAGCACCGTATGCTTCTAGTGCCCATACCTCCATCTCACCGAAACGCTGACCACCGAACTGAGCTTTACCACCCAGCGGCTGCTGAGTAACCAAGCTGTAAGAACCGGTCGAACGGGCGTGCATCTTATCGTCTACCAAGTGGTTCAACTTCAGCATGTACATGTAACCAACAGTGGTGTGACGCTGGAAGGCATCACCTGTGCGGCCATCATACAACTGAGTCTGACCAGTGTCGGATAGATCAGCCAAGGTCAACAAGGACTTAATTTCAGATTCTTTAGCACCATCAAAAGCTGGAGTTGCCATCGGCACACCTTCACGCAGATTCTGCGCCAGCTCCATAACTTGTTGGTCATCGAAGGAATCCAAATCTTCCTTACCTTTGATATCGCCAGTCTTGTTGTAAACATCTTCTAGGAAGCTGCGGACTTCAGCGACTTTACGCTGCTCTTCAAGCATCACGTTAATCTTGTCACCAAGACCACGAGCCGCCATACCCAAGTGCATTTCCAGCACCTGACCAACGTTCATTCGAGAAGGAACGCCAAGCGGGTTCAATACGATATCAACTGGCTGGCCATGCTCGTCGTAAGGCATATCTTCAACTGGCATGATCACAGAGATCACACCCTTGTTACCGTGACGACCAGCCATCTTGTCACCAGGCTGGATGCGACGCTTAATCGCTAGATAAACCTTAACAATCTTCAATACGCCAGGAGCTAAGTCATCGCCAGTTTCTAGCTTGCGCTTCTTATCTTCAAAACGCTCATCTAGATCAGCACGACGCTCTTTCAATTGCTCTTCAGCACGATCTAACTGCTCGTTCAGCGCATCGTCTGCCATGCGAATCTTGAACCACTGGCTGAGCTCCATTTCGTCAAGCAGCTCGTCAGTGATTTCCTGGCCTTTCTTAACGCCTTTACCGCCGGAAGCTTTTTGGCCCAACAACACAGCGCGTAAACGCTCCATAGTAGCCGCTTCAACAATGCGATACTCTTCGTTCAAGTCTTTACGGACGCCATCCAACTGAGACTTTTCGATCTCTAGTGAACGCTGATCTTTTTCTAGACCGTCGCGTGTAAATACCTGAACATCGATTACGGTACCCTTAGTAGAAGTTGGTACGCGTAGCGAAGTATCTTTAACGTCAGAGGCTTTTTCACCAAAGATCGCACGCAATAGCTTTTCTTCTGGAGTTAGCTGGGTTTCACCTTTTGGAGTAACTTTACCCACTAAGATGTCACCAGGACCAACCTCAGCACCGATATAAACAATACCGGACTCATCCAACTTGCTTAGCGCACCTTCACCAACGTTTGGAATATCTGCAGTAATTTCTTCGCTGCCCAACTTGGTGTCACGAGCAATACAAGTTAGCTCTTGAATATGGATGGTGGTGAAGCGGTCTTCTTTAACAACACGCTCACTTACAAGGATTGAATCCTCAAAGTTATAACCATTCCAAGGCATAAAGGCGATGCGCATGTTCTGACCAAGCGCCAACTCACCCAAATCTACCGATGGACCATCCGCCAAGATGTCGCCACGAACAATTTGATCACCAACGTTTACGATTGGGCGCTGGTTGATACAAGTGTTCTGGTTAGAGCGGGTGTACTTGGTGAGGTTGTAAATATCCACACCAGCATCGCCAGCTTCGGTTTCTTCGTTGTTAGCTTTAACAACGATACGAGCCGCATCAACACGCTCGATTATACCGCCACGCTTAGCTACCACACACACACCAGAGTCGCGCGCTACAGTGCGCTCCATACCGGTACCAACAAGAGGCTTATCAGCCTTCAAAGTCGGAACCGCCTGACGTTGCATGTTCGATCCCATCAATGCACGGTTCGCATCATCGTGCTCTAGGAACGGAATCAATGAGGCTGCCACAGACACTACCTGACGTGGAGACACGTCCATGTAGTTAACATCTTCTGGAGCCTTTAAGGTAAATTCACCTTGGTGACGAACAGAAACCAACTCTTCGGTTAGCTGACCCTTATCGTTCATCTCTGCAGTAACCTGGGCAATACATTGCTCAGCCTCGTTAATTGCAGATAGGTATTCAATCTCGTCAGTAACTTGGCCATCAACCACTTTACGATACGGGCTCTCTAAGAAACCGTAGCTGTTAGTGCGGGCATAAGTTGCCAAAGAGTTAATCAAACCAATGTTTGGACCTTCAGGTGTTTCAATAGGACATACACGACCATAATGAGTCGGGTGTACATCTCGCACCTCAAAGCCAGCACGCTCACGAGTCAAACCACCAGGACCAAGCGCAGAAACACGACGCTTGTGAGTTACCTCAGATAGCGGGTTGTTCTGATCCATAAACTGGGACAACTGAGAAGAACCAAAGAATTCTTTAACAGCCGCAGCAACAGGCTTAGCGTTGATCAAATCCTGAGGCATTAGGCCTTCAGCTTCGGCCATGGATAGACGCTCTTTTACAGCACGCTCTACACGAACCAAACCTACGCGGAATTGGTTTTCGGCCATTTCACCAACAGAACGAACACGACGGTTACCCAAGTGATCGATATCATCCACTACACCCTGACCGTTACGAATAGAAATCAGGGTCTTCAATACGTCTACGATATCTTCGTTCGATAGAGTACCTTCACCGGTCTCTTCTTCACGCGACAGACGACGGTTGAACTTCATGCGACCAACTGCAGAAAGGTCGTAGCGCTCTTGACTGAAGAACAAGTTCTGAAATAAGGCCTCAGCAGATTCTTTTGTCGGCGGCTCACCTGGGCGCATCATGCGGTAGATTTCTACTAGAGCTTCCAACTCAGTGCGAGTCGGGTCTATGCGCATGGTGTCAGACATGAACGGACCACAGTCCAGCTCATTGGTGTACAGGGTCAATAGATCCTGAATGCCCGCCTCTACCAAACCGTCCAATACTTCTTCGGTAATTTCGGTGTTACATTCAAACAGTAACTCACCAGTATTCGGATCAGCAATGTCACGCGCTAGCGCACGGCCCAACATGTAAGAGCGAGGCACTTCTAGCTCTGTCACGCCAGCTTTTTCTAGCTGACGAATGTGACGAGCCGTAATACGACGACCTTCTTCAACAACCAAGTTGCCATCGTTGTCTTTGATATCGAAAGTAGCCACATCACCACGCAAACGAGATGGTACCAATTCTAGGCGAACACTTTCGGCATCTAGATGGCTAAAGCTACTGGTATCGAAGAACATTTCCAGCATTTGCTCGGTGGTATAACCAAGAGCACGCAATAGAATACTTGCTGGCAACTTACGGCGACGGTCAATACGTACGTATACAAGATCTTTAGGGTCGAACTCGAAGTCCAACCATGAACCACGGTAAGGGATAACTCGAGCGGAGTACAACAACTTACCTGAGCTATGAGTCTTACCTTTATCGTGATCGAAGAATACACCTGGAGAGCGGTGCAACTGAGATACAATCACTCGCTCGGTACCGTTAATTACAAAAGTACCGTTATCAGTCATCAATGGGATTTCACCCATGTAGACTTCTTGTTCTTTGATGTCCTTAATAGTCTTATTTGAAGACTCTTTATCATAAATAATCAGGCGAACTTTTACGCGCAAAGGCACAGCGTAAGTAACGCCACGAAGGACACACTCACCCACATCAAAGGCAGGCTTACCTAAAACGTAGCTAACATATTCCAGCGCAGCATTGCCGGAGTAGCTAACGATTGGAAATACGGACTTAAAGGCCGCATGCAAACCATAATCCAGGCGCGCTTCAGGAGAAACACCAGCCTGAGTGAACTTTCTATAGGAATCCAATTGGATCGCCAGGAGGAAAGGGACGTCCATGACGGGCGGCAACTTGCCGAAATCCTTACGGATACGTTTTTTCTCAGTATATGAGTAAGCCATCTATATTCCCCAGCTTGTAGTCGACTTTACAGTCTCAGGAGCATTCAGCTCCTTTTGTTTGCGTGGTTATTGCCCGCAGCTGTTTACAGCTGCTCGGTACTACATATTGCAATGATCTCTTGCAATCTGGACTGCTGTTTGCGCAATCAATTGCACAAGCTATTTGCATTTATCGACACTTCGTTTCTTTCCAAGTCATCTACGCATTCGTCGTAGAGAGCTTGTACTGAAACCGAAATACAAATAATTTGTCCAACTGATGCCGCTTCCTCTGCGAACTGGCATACAGCCCATTTTTAATTTGCCGAACTTATCTTCAATTCATGTAGAAAGTTGCGACAAAAATTCCGCTTTTTGAAAACGGAAAAAGGCCGGCAAGTTAAATCACTCGCCAGCCTTAAGTTCTAATACGAAATTAGAACTTTTCCCATGGATGCTGAATTACTTAAGTTCAGCAGAAGCGCCAGCTTCTTCCAGGGCTTTAACAGCTTCTTCAGCGTCTTCTTTAGATACGCCTTCCTTAATAGGAGCAGGAGCACCTTCAACTAGAGCTTTAGCTTCTTTCAAGCCTAGACCAGTCAAGCCGCGAACAGCTTTAATGGCGTTAACTTTCTTGTCGCCAGCAGAAGTTAGAATCACGTCGAATTCAGTCTTCTCTTCAGCAGCGCCACCAGCGTCGCCACCAGCAACAGCTACAGCAGCAGCGGCAGCAGTTACGCCAAACTTTTCTTCCATTGCTTCGATTAGTTCAACAACGTCTTTTACAGACATCTCAGCAATGGCATTGATGATATCGTCTTTAGATAGAGACATTTTTCAATTCCTATATATTCAGTAGTGAGCAAGTGCTCAAAATAACGGTTTAAGCAACACAGCCAATTAAGCTGCTTCTTGCTCTTCTTTCTGGTCGCGAACGGCCGCAATAGTGCGAACCAATTTGCCAGCAGCTGCTTCTTTCATAACACTCATCAACTGAGAGATAGCCTCGTCGTATGTTGGCAACTTAGCCAACAATGCAACATCGGTAACCGCTCCTTCGAATGCCGCAGTTTTAAGCTCTAGCTTGTCGTTGTCTTTGGCGAAATCGCTAAGGATTCGCGCACCAGCACCTGGGTGCTCGTTAGAAAACGCAATAATGCTAGGACCAACAAAACTGTCGTTAAGACATTCGTAGTCAGTGCCTTCAAGAGCGCGCTTCGCTAGAGTGTTACGAACGACTTTTAACCACACGCCGTTCTCACGTGCTAGCTTACGCAGGGCAGTCATATCAGTTACAGTCACACCGCGTGAATCGGCTACAACTGCAGATAGAGCGCCTTTAGCAGCTTCCTGGACTTCAGCGACAATCGCTTTTTTGTCTTCGAGTCCTAATGCCACAAGATTTCTCCTGGATTTGATTAAGCACATCAAATCGTCACATTAACTGTTTAGATTTTGATAACTCAATCGTTACTTCACCCTCACTTATGTGAGGAGTTTCCGGTGATCAAATCCAGCTAATACTGAATGGGTCACACCGTCTGCGCGGGGCGAATCTCTTCGATTAAGCCTAACAACACTATGTGTAGCTTGGCCCCTGCGGTCTTTGACGGCCTGCTTTTATTAAAAATAAAGAGCAGACCCCAAAGTTCTGTTTAGCTGCCTAAATTAAAGATCTAGGCTAGCTTGGTCGATGGTAATACCTGGGCCCATAGTGGTGCTCAGAGATACCTTCTTCAAATATACGCCTTTAGCAGAAGCAGGCTTAGCCTTCTTCAGGTCAGCCATAAGAGCTTCCAAGTTTTCTTTCAAAGCACCAACTTCGAAAGAAACTTTACCGATACCACCGTGGATGATACCGCCCTTGTCAGCACGATAACGCACCTGACCGGCTTTAGCATTTTTAACAGCAGTTGCTACGTCTGGAGTTACAGTGCCAGTCTTAGGGTTAGGCATTAGACCACGAGGACCTAAGATCTGACCTAGCTGACCAACTACACGCATGGCGGCTGGATCGGCGATAACTACGTCGAAATCCATTTTGCCAGCTTTAACTTCAGCAGCTAGCTCATCCATACCAACGATGTCAGCACCTGCTTCTTTAGCCGCATCTGCATTTGCGCCTTGGGTGAATACAGCTACGCGTACGTCTTTACCAGTACCGTGTGGCAAAGAAGTTGCACCACGAACAGCCTGGTCAGATTTACGAGGATCGATACCCAAGTTGATAGCAGCATCTACGGTTTCAGAAAACTTAACAGTAGAAAGTTCTTTTAGCAGAGCAACAGCTTCATCGATGCTGTACTGCTTAACTGGATCAACTTTTTCTTTGATCAGCTTTTGACGCTTAGATAACTTAGCCATTACACAACACCCTCAGTTTCAAGACCCATAGCGCGTGCAGAACCAGCGATGGTACGTACAGCGGCATCCATATCAGCAGCAGTCAAATCTGGCTCTTTAGCAGTAGCGATCTCTTCCAACTGAGCGCGGGTAACTTTACCAACTTTCTCAGTGTTAGGACGGCCAGAACCACTCTTGATGCCTGCAGCTTTCTTAAGCAAGTAAGAAGCTGGTGGGGTTTTCATAGTGAAGGTAAAGCTGCGATCGTTATATACGCTGATCACAACAGGAACTGGTGCACCATTTTCCAAATTCTGAGTTTGTGCGTTAAACGCCTTACAGAATTCCATGATGTTTACACCGTGCTGACCCAAAGCTGGACCAACTGGTGGACTTGGGTTGGCGCCGCCTGCAGGCACCTGTAGCTTAATATAAGCTTCTACTTTCTTAGCCATAATAGACTCCTTTAAAGTGGGTTAAACGCCTCGACCATTATCAGATCGCAATCTCGACAACAGTGTCTCTGGCTCCCCGAAACCCTACGTTAGCTACGCTAAAACCGTAGAGACGCGAAAACCCCTTTCACTTTTCAGCGAAAAGGGCGCATTGCCTAGCCACGCTAGACTAAACTCAGTTTGGATTAGGTTTTTTCTACCTGACCAAACTCTAGCTCTACCGGAGTAGAACGACCGAAGATCAAAACTGCAACTTGCAGCCTGTTCTTCTCGTAATTAACTTCTTCAACAACACCATTAAAGTCGTTGAACGGACCATCAATAACTCGAACCATTTCACCTGGCTCAAAGACAGTCTTAGGCTTAGGCTTATCAACCGAGTCATCAACTCGCTGTAAAATAGCTTCAGCTTCTTTCTCAGTAATAGGCGCTGGGCGGTCAGCTTTACCACCAATGAAACCCATCACTCGAGGAGTATCTTTCACCAAGTGCCAAGAATCGTCAGACAATTCCATCTGAACCAAAACATAACCCGGGAAAAATTTGCGCTCGGACTTACGCTTTTGCCCGCCGCGCATTTCTACAACTTCTTCTGTAGGAACAAGAATGTCGCCAAACTGATCCTGCATACCGTGAAGTTCTACGCGCTCTTTAAGCGCATTAGCTACTTTCTTTTCGTAGCCTGAATACGCGTGAACCACATACCAACGTTTTGCCATGGGTCACCTTTATCCTATGATCAGCGATGCCAACCAGCCCAAGAAAGTGTCCAGTAGCCAAAGCAATATGCCCATAATAATAACTACTGCCACCACAATTAACGTGGTCTGATTAGTTTCCTGTCGCGATGGCCAAACAACTTTACGAACTTCAACCAGCGACTCTTGCAACAAGGTGTAAAACGCGTTGCCTTTTGCTGTGTTTACAGCAACAAACAGAGCAGCGACCGCCAGAGCCACAAGACCCAGAACGCGATACAGCAAAGCTTGCTCTGCAAAATAAGAGTTCCCCACTACACCAGCTGCAACTAAAGCTACAACGACTAGCCACTTCAGCGCGTCAAAACGAAACTCTACTGGTTCTGCTTTAGCATTAGCACTCATAACTTTGGGAAACCTTTCCAAGCTGACAATCAGCTTAAATAATGGCAGGCCACGAGGGACTCGAACCCCCAACTTTCGGTTTTGGAGACCGACGCTCTACCAATTGAACTAGTGGCCTAAAACTTTAACAGCGGGGCCGAAGCCCCGCAAAGATCTTAGATTAGTCTAGGATCTTAGATACAACACCAGCACCAACGGTACGGCCACCTTCACGAATCGCGAAGCGTAGACCTTCGTCCATGGCGATTGGGCAGATCAAGGTAACAGACATCTGAATGTTGTCACCTGGCATTACCATCTCAACGCCTTCTGGCAATTCACAAGCACCAGTTACGTCAGTAGTACGGAAGTAGAACTGTGGACGGTAGCCTTTAAAGAATGGAGTGTGACGACCACCTTCATCTTTAGACAGTACGTAAACCTCACCTTCAAACTTGGTGTGCGGCTTGATTGAACCTGGAGCAGCCAATACCTGACCACGCTCAACTTCGTCACGCTTAGTACCACGTAGTAGAACACCAACGTTCTCACCAGCACGACCTTCGTCTAGCAACTTACGGAACATTTCTACACCAGTACAAGTAGTGGTAGTAGTGTCCTTGATACCAACGATTTCGATTTCTTCACCAACTTTGATGATACCGCGCTCAACACGACCGGTTACAACAGTACCACGACCCTGGATAGAGAAAACGTCTTCGATTGGAAGAATGAAAGCACCGTCGATAGCACGCTCTGGCTCAGGAATGTACTCGTCTAGAGTCTCAACCAATTTCTTAACAGCAGAAGTACCCAACTCGTTGTCGTCTTCGCCGTTTAGAGCCATCAATGCAGAACCGGCGATGATTGGAGTGTCGTCGCCTGGGAACTCATAAGTTTCCAATAGCTCACGCAATTCCATTTCAACCAACTCTAGCATCTCAGCGTATTCTTCAGAATCAACGCCGCCACAGTCTTCAGCCAACAAGTCAGCTTTGTTTAGGAATACTACGATGTAAGGTACACCTACCTGACGAGACAATAGGATGTGCTCACGAGTCTGAGGCATAGGACCGTCAGTCGCACCACATACCAAGATAGCGCCATCCATCTGAGCAGCACCAGTAATCATGTTCTTAACGTAGTCGGCGTGACCTGGGCAGTCTACGTGTGCGTAGTGACGGCTTGGAGAGTCGTATTCTACGTGTGAAGTAGCGATGGTAATACCGCGCTCACGCTCTTCTGGTGCATTGTCGATACCGTCGAATGCAACAGCGTCGCCGCCCCATACTTCCGCACATACGCGAGTTAGAGCTGCAGTTAGAGTAGTTTTACCATGGTCAACGTGACCAATTGTGCCCACGTTCACATGGGGCTTGGAGCGTTCAAATGTTTCTTTAGCCATTGTGGGCATCTCCTATCAAATAACGTCGCCTAAATATTATTCCAGACAACAAAAACCGCGCCAGCACTAAGCTAACGCGGAAAATATGGAGCTCAAGAGCAGATTTGAACTGCCGACCTCACCCTTACCAAGGGTGTGCTCTACCAACTGAGCTACTTGAGCATTGCAACCTGCCACCCGAACCGGGCAACACGGTTAAACTGGAGCGGGTAGCGGGAATCGAACCCGCATCATCAGCTTGGAAGGCTGAGGTTCTACCACTAAACTATACCCGCCAAACAGTTCCGCCAAACTACCATCACAACTCAAGCTGAGCTGTCGTCGAGATAAATAGCAGAAATAATGGTGCAGGGGGGTGGATTCGAACCACCGAAGCTTGCGCGTCAGATTTACAGTCTGATCCCTTTGGCC
>JAOXRT010000103.1 GCA_025800365.1 Cellvibrionaceae bacterium
ACACAATCTCATAACAAATTAATGGCGTAAGCTGAGTGCCAGCTTGCAAATGATTATTTAAACGGCTGTAATTTTCTGGGCCCGGTTTAATAATCGAGGTAGGTAGATTAAAAAAACTAATTGTGCCGCGCAGCCATTCCTCTAAAGGCACATATTCCCCAAAGGGCACAAGCTTGCGCTTGTGGTAAGCGCCACCACCCATGCCGAGTGCTACAGCGGAGTTATGATAGCGGCCATTCTCACGTACCAAGCTGCCGGTAATAAACAAGGTTTGGCTTGCTTTCGCACGTTCCTCTACTAAATCGTAAACGGTTTCCGCTCGGTGCAATGGTAAGGGGATAGCGGCCTCTGGCCAGATAAGCCAATCGCTATCTTCCCAGAGCTCATCACTTAAACTTAGGTAGCGATCAATGGTGGTTTGCAGAAAGTGCGGCTTCCACTTTAGCTCTTGTGGAATATTGGCTTGAATCATCGCGACTTTAATCTTATCGCCTTGCGGCGCTGCCCATTGCAGGGTTTGCAGGGCTAAGCCCGCGAGCCAAGGCAGCAGCGCCAAGGTTAGATATTTTGCTTTGCGGCTTAGCCCTTGCTTCGCCAAACCTAAGGCAAGTGCTGCGGCCGAAAGAGCCAAAGCAAAGTCCAATAAGAAGACACCCCCGATAGGCGCCCAGCCGGCAAGTGGTGTTGTGATCTGGCTGTAGCCCATATATAGCCAAGGAAAACCAGTAAACAACCAGCTACGGCTCCATTCGCCTAAAACGTATACCGCTGCTAATGCTAAAACAAAGCTGGCATCACGCGGAGCGGCGGTACTAAATCTTTCTACGATACGCTGAAAAATAGTAAAAGGTATGCAGAACAAAAACGCTAAGGCGAGAACAAATATGCCGGTTAAGGCCCCAGCTAAGGGTGCCGATGAGAGCCCAAAATCATGAATGCTGGTATAGACCCACGAAGCGCCGATGCCAAACAAGCCGCTACCAAAAAAGAAGCTGTGCCAACCCAGCGAATGCTGTTTATCAAGCAGCAGGCGAAACCATAGGCTTAAAGCGATAATGGCAATGGGCCAGATATCAAAAGGAGCCATTGCCAAAGGTAGGCTTGCACCGCAAGCAAGAGAAAATAAGTAGGGCAGTTTTTTCTGCTCGCGAAGCAGTTTCATCATTATGTATTATCCGCCGGCCAGCTTAACCGTATGACCTTGTTTTTCTAACTCGGCCTTAATGACTTCGCGTTGATCACCTTGAATCTCAATCACAAAATCTTTCACGCTGCCGCCAGTACCACAAAGTTGCTTCAAGCGTTTGGCTAGCTTTTTAAGTTCAGCCGCTTCCATTTGTAAACCGGTGACCAGGGTAACGCCTTTGCCCTTGCGACCTTTGGTTTCACGCATGATGCGAACAATGCCATCACCTTCAGGTGCGCTAGCGACTTCTTTTTCTTCTTTTACACGACCTTGATCGGTGGAATAAACGAGGCGGGAATTTTTACTCATGATGATCTTCTTTCTGATTTTGGCTGTGGTCACACGCTTGCAGCTGCTGCTGGGCGGCACCCATCACTATCATGGCTATACCGAGGGCAAACAATGATAAAGCTGGCATTGCGCTATCTCGCCAATAGGCTAGCAGTGGCGCGATAATCAGGCAGCATAACACCCCAACCGAGATCAGCTTTTCAGCTTGTTCTGGTAGCTTGCTAGAGCCGCCACAATTAGGGCAGCTTACCGGCTCGCGGGCCAGCAATTGCTTTCGCCATTGCTTATCGGCTTGCTCGGCTTTACTGAGCTTATGTTGGCAGTGCGGGCATTGCAGTGCTTTGAGGTTTAAAGGCACAGCGTGTTCCTTATAAAAAGCCCTATTGTATGAATTCCCTATGGCAATTCATAGCTTTAGGACAGCTCTGAATAATGCAGGTTTTGCTCAGCGAAGCTCTGAGCTAATGTGCATTATTCAGAGCTGCCTTAGGCTGGTTTGGCTGATATGGCAGAGTTTGGGTAGAATGAGCAGCTTATTGCTAGAAAGGAACAAATAGTGTCTGGGGCGAATCAAGTCGATGACAAGCAAGAGCCAGCGGCCGACAGTTTAAAGCTAAAGCTGCGCCGTATTATCTTTGGTACAGTCAGCCCGGAAGGTAAGGCCTTCGATATCGTACTGATCTATGTGATCCTATTCAGCGTGCTGGTGGTTATGCTGGATTCGGTAAGCTGGATTGGTGAGGCTTATCGAGAGGTATTCTGGGGCCTGGAGTGGGCTTTTACCGCGATCTTTACGGTTGAATATGTCGCGCGCCTATACTGCGCCAAAAGCCGTTGGGCCTACGCCAGTAGTTTTTACGGCATTGTCGATTTGCTCTCTATTCTACCGATGTATTTATCACTGATCAGCGGTGATGCTACTTACCTATTAATGATTCGTATCCTGCGTGTTTTACGAATTTTCCGAGTTCTCAAATTAGCTAACTATCTATCTGAAGCTAATGTTCTTATTCGGGCGTTATTAGCATCACGACAAAAGATCTTTGTTTTCTTTGCAACGGTGCTAGTACTGGCAATGATGTTCGGTTCGCTGATGTACGTTGTCGAAGGCCCGGCCCATGGTTTCACGTCGATTCCAAAAAGCATCTACTGGTGTATCGTTACCATTACCACGGTAGGCTACGGTGATATCACCCCTCAAACGACAGCGGGGCAGATGGTGGCTGGTTTTGTAATGCTGACGGGTTATTCCATTATCGCGGTGCCGACGGGCATTCTAACGGCCGAGCTATCTCGCGAGATTCAAACTCACCGCGATCATCGCTTTTGTGAAGAGTGTGGTAAGGCTGGACATGAGCATGATTCGAAGCACTGTAAAGCTTGCGGGCATGAGTTACCGCCACCGGGGTAAAACATTTCACTCAGAATATTGAATACGGACTCTATTATCCTCTGGAAGATCACGAATGCAGAGTGTCGTAGCTAGGGGTTGCTATGCCAGGGCGTCTTCGACTTGGAGGAGAAGGCGAACTTGGATGGACCCAGCTTTTTGTGTCCCTGGCATAGCAACCCCTAGCTACGGCAATCGGTCAGGCCTGTGCATACTTAGACTAAAACCCTTACACATTTTTTGTTGGTTAGCTATGCTGCGGTGGCCTGCTCTGATAAGTCTTTTGCGTCATCGCTGCCACCCAAACTCTTCATCTCCGGCCAATGCAATAAATGTATTTGCCCCTGATGATCTTCCGCCAAAGCCGTGCAGGATTCCACCCAGTCTCCGGTATTGTAGTACTCAATACCATTAATAGTTTTATGGGCCGCATGGTGGATATGACCACAGACAACCCCATCGTAACCCTGGCGACCGGCCGCATAAGCTACACCGTTCTCATATTCCTCAATATAGGTTTTTGCGCGCTTAATGCGTGATTTCAAAAAGCTCGCCAACGACCAATAACCAAGGCCCGACTTTTCACGCCAGCGGTTATAACAGCGATTAAGAAACATCAATAAATCGTAACCCTTATCACCGATAAACTTTAACCAGCGAGTAGCGCGAGCCACGCCATCAAATTGATCACCGTGAATGACCAATAAACGACGGCCATCCTTAGTCGTGTGCACACAGCGATTAACCAAACGGATATTGTCCAAAGCGTTATTGGCGTATTTCCGCAGAAACTCATCATGGTTGCCGGTGATATAGTGAATCGGCACACCTTGTTTAGAGAGTTTCAAAATACGGCGAATCAAACGGGTGAAAGAGCGCTGCCAGTAAACACCATTTTGCATACGCCAGCCGTCCAAGATATCCCCTACCAAATATAGCTGCTCCGCCTGATGATGCTTTAAAAAATTATTAAGCAACTCAGCCTTGCAATCTTTAGTACCAAGGTGGACATCCGAGATCCACAGAGTGCGCCACTGTACTGGGTTCATGCTGGGGCTGTGTTTATTAATGGACATATTGCGGGCCCTTTTTGTTGCTTGACCAGCTGCTTGCTGGAAATCCATTTATTAGCTGGCAGCATGCTTTGGGAATATGACTGCTCTGTGATGGAAATATGAACAGTTGATGACCACCTAAAGCGCATCTTTTGGGTTAACAGCCGCAGTGGCCTGTGAAATAATTCAAGCTAGAGATATACACCAAAAAATAGACATAGCGCATAACATAAACAAAATATAAAAAGCGCATAAAGAGCCCATAAAAGAGAATATAAAAGGTATCGAGATGGTTGAAGTTGCTGGTAATTTTAGTGGTCAGTTTGCCCCATTGGCGGAGGCATTTGCCCAGAGCTTTAATCAACATGGTGATACCGGCGCAGCGCTGGCGGTCTATTATCGCGGCGAATTGCAAGCCGATCTATGGGGCGGTAAACAGGATAAAAAAGATCAGCAAGATTGGCAGCAAGATACCTGCGTAAATATCTTCTCGGCTGGTAAAGCTTTGGTCGCGGTTACCGTATTGCAACAGCTTGAGCGCACCGGTCTTAGCCTAGATACGCCATTGCAAGAAATCTGGCCCGAGTTTGAAAACTCCGCCGTTACCATAAAGCATGTCTTAAGCCACCGCTCTGGGTACAGCGCATACACCCAAACCATGGCCGATGAAAGCATTTATGACTGGCAGCAGGCGACAGCAGCTATCGCCCAAGATCAGCCTTGGTGGGAGCCAGGCCTAGATCAGGGGTATTCACCCATGTTATTTGGTTGGTTAGGGGGCGAGATTAGTCGTCGTCTCGCTTCAGCTGAGCGCTTTAATGATGTGGTACAAAAAGATATCTCAGAGCCGCTAGCTATCCGTGCAGGCTTTGGCTTGCCTGAAAATCAACAAACCCTGCTGGCCGATGTGCGAGGCTTGGCGCCAGCCCATGTACCTAAAGATGCCGCCAAATTAATGGGCATATTTAAAGATGAGCCGGGTGGCGTTACCCAAAAAGCCTTTACCAACCCCATGTCTATAATGGTCGGCACCAACTCCCAAGCATGGCGCCAAGCGCAAATACCTGGCGGTAACGCTACCAGTAACGCACGTAGCATGGCCACCTTCTATCAAGCTTTATTAGAGCCAGGTCGTCTATTAAGCGAAGAGTCGCTAATGGCACTAAGGCAGCAGCATAGTCGTAGCGACTGTGATCGCGTGTTAAAAACGCCGCTATCTTTTGGTCTGGGTTTTATGTTGAGCGATGAGCGTGATGAATGTCGCTTTGGTCGTGAAGGTTTTGGTCATCCAGGTGCTGGCGGCTGCTTAGGCTTTGCTGACCCTAAACACGATATTGCCTTCTCTTACACCACTCGAGATATGGGGCAGAGCTTACTGATTGACCCGCGTGCTATTCGATTAATCAAAGCGGCTTATCAATGCCTGTAATCGAGTTCTTGCAGCCGTTATAATAGCGAGCGTTTTATACTTGAAGGTGAACAACATGAGTGGCAATGAAAAAGCGATGCTAGAGTCGCAAGCAGAGCGTTTGGCTGAACTAGAAGCGCGCCAAGCCTATAGCGAAGATACCATTGCCCAGCTTAATGATGTTATCGCCCAGCAAGATAAAGAAATCGCAGCTCTGCAATTACAGCTGAGCCACTTGGCTAAAAAAATTGATGATATGCAGTACGCGGTAGAGCAGGGCGCTCCAGGCACAGTGATCCAAGAACGCCCTCCGCATTATTAGTTTGAATTTTTAAAAGACTTGGGGGCAAGGTCTCGAATTTTTGCTCGCAAGTCTTTAGATTTATCAGCCTCGCTGATCCTCAATCATGTTATAAACCTGACGGATCTTCTCTTCCAAAATCGTACTCAAACGATAATTACCACGCGCCATCTTCTGAGCCAACTTAAGCTGATGCAAAGCCTTATCGTAAATACCATTCAACACAAAATATTCCGCACGCGC
>JAOXRT010000126.1 GCA_025800365.1 Cellvibrionaceae bacterium
GGTCAGATCCCTTGGGATCTGACCCCCTTGTGTAGCGGCTGTTTATTTATCGGCGTCGGCGATGACTTTTTCTACGATAGCTGTGGTTGAGCAGTTGTCGAAAAAGCTTAGTACTTTAACTTCACCGCCATTGGCTTTAACAATTTCCCAGCCTACCACTTGCTCTTCGCTGTAGTCGCCGCCCTTTACTAGCACGTCGGGCTGGATTAATTCTAGTAAACGCTCTGGAGTATCATCGGCAAACGATAGCACCCAATCTACGGCCGATAAGCCCGCCAAGACCGCCATGCGGCGATCAACCGGATTAATTGGTCTTGAAGGGCCTTTTAAGCGCGAAACAGATTCATCGCTATTAATGGCCACAATTAAGCGATCACCCAGGTCGCGAGCATCAGCTAGGTAGCCAACGTGGCCGGCATGCAAAATATCGAAGCAACCATTGGTGAAAACAACTTTTTCGCCCCGCGCTTTGGCTTCGCGTAGCGCCAGCAATAGCTGTTCTTCATTGACAACACCGCACTCTACCTCTTGCCCTTCACTGATTGCCTGGCGCAATTCTGGGGCGGAGATTGTAGCGGTGCCCAACTTGGCCACTACCATGCCTGCGGCAACATTCGCTAAGGCCACTGCCATCGGTAACTCGCTACCCGCCGCCAAGCTCGCTGCCAATACAGCAATAACGGTATCGCCTGCACCGGTAACATCAAAGACTTCTCGGGCTTTGGCTGGTAGGTGAAATTCACCTTCAACATTGGCTTGCAGTAAGGTCATGCCCTGCTCGCCACGAGTAATTAATAAGGCCTGCAACTCTAAATCTTGCAAAAGCTGCTGACCTTTACTCAGCAGTTCAGCTTCGTTAGCGCAGCGACCAACAACGACTTCAAACTCAGATAGGTTTGGCGTTAATAAAGTAGCACCACGATAACGCTTAAAGTCATGCCCTTTTGGGTCTACCAAAACGGGGATATTTTTTTGGCGAGCTTTGGTAATTAATTCTTGGCAATGTTGCAAGCTGCCTTTAGCGTAATCCGATAATAGCAGCACCTGAACATTTTCCAGTGAAACACTATTGCTTAATAGTTCACTGTCTTGCTGCGTAAAGCTCTCCTCGAAATCCATTCGTAAAAGCTGCTGCTGACGACTCACTACACGTAGCTTGGTAATAGTGGGTTTATCGCCGACCTCACTGAAAAGACAATTCACACCAACAGAAGTTAAAGATTCACGCAGGCTATCAGCTGCCTCATCTCGTCCGACCAAACAAGCTAGATTTGCAGCGGCACCCAGTGCAGCAATATTCATAGCAACATTACTGGCACCACCTGGACGATCATCTGTTGCTTTTACATTGACAACAGGTACCGGTGCTTCAGGAGATACTCTGGCGGTATCACCTTGCCAGTAACGATCAAGCATTACATCGCCAACCACTAGCACATTGCCTTGGTCAAAACGGGGCATGCTTAACTGCATGATTCTCTCCTCAAAAACAACTCAAATATAGATTGCTGGCCGTTTTTAGCGCTTTAATAAGCCCCCTAAAAACGGTAGTAAGTGCTTTATTCCACTTCACTCTCTTCACCAAACTGCATGGCATGCAACTTGGCATAGGCACCATTCTTTTCCAACAGCTCTTGGTGGCTACCCTGCTCTACAATCTCGCCCTTTTCCATCACTACGATAACATCGGCATTTTCGATGGTAGATAAGCGATGCGCAATTACGATGGTGGTGCGGTTTTCCATCAAGCGATCGAGTGCCGCCTGAATCTTGCGTTCTGATTCTGTATCTAAAGCCGAGGTGGCTTCATCCAGAATTAAGATCGGCGCATCTTTCAGCAAGGCTCTGGCTAAAGCAATTCGCTGACGCTGACCACCGCTTAGGCGCGTACCATCTTCACCTACCAAGGTATCAAAGCCATCACTAAACTGATCAATAAACTCGCAACAATGTGCCGCCTCAGCCGCCTGACGAAGCTTCTCTTCGCCAACATCGGCTAGGCCGCCGTAGGCAATATTATTGCGCAAGCTATCGTTAAAGAGAGTTACGTCTTGATTCACCAATGCGATTTGCTGTCGCAAGCTGGCCAACTGATAGTCATTTAGTGGCACATCATCAATGCAAATACTGCCCTGCTCGTGATGATAAAAACGCGGAATTAAACTCGCCAAGGTCGTCTTGCCGCTACCAGAACGCCCTACCAAGGCAACGGTTTGCCCGGCATTAATGTCCAAATTGATATTTTTAAGAACATTTCCTTCACTGGCATTGTAGGCAAAATTTAAATCTTTAATGGCGATATTACCGGCAACACGCTCACTAGTATGGCTGCCATAATCGGGCTCTGGCTCAACATCTAATTGCGCAAAAATATCTTCGGCCGCCGCAATACCCTTTTGAATTTTTGAGTTTACTTCGCTGAGCTGTCGCACTGGCTTAGGAATTAATGCCGCCGCGCCTAGGTAAGCGATGAAATCACCCGGCGTTGAAGAGCCCATAAAGCTAAGGGCGATATACATGAGCACCCCCAAGGCAACAGCAACAATCAGCTGGAGGACCGGCGTATTAATGGCCGCGGTAGTTACCAGCTTTAAGTTCTGTTTGAAATTGGCAACGCTTGCTTTTTCAAAACGGCCACGCTCATAGTCTTCACCACCAAAACTGCGCATGACTTTATAGCCATTAATCATTTCGGATGCTGACTGAGTAACATCCCCCATGGTCAGCTGGATATTACTGGACAGGCGACGTAGACGTTTACCGACTTTTGAAACAATAAAACCAAGAATAGGAGCGATGGCGACAAACACCAAAGTGAGCTTCCAGTCTTCCCAGATCAAATACCCTAATAAGACAATGACCGTTAGGCCTTCGCGAATCAGAACTTTAATCGCTTCCGTACAGGCATCAGTTACTTGGGTAACATTGTAGGTAATACGAGAAACCAAGTGCCCAGAATTATTACTGTCGAAGTACTCTCCGGGCGCTAAAGTTAACTGATCAAATAGTTGTACACGCAGATTGTGCACAATCCCCAGAGAGACTTTCGATAAGGCATAGCTACCAATAAAGGTGCCAACACCTCGAACAAAAAAGATACCCACAACAGCAAGTGGGATCATGATTTTATAATCACTATCTCCGCCGTTGATGGAATCCACCAAGATACCAAATAATTTAGTCAATGCTGGCTGGGAGGCTGCAAAAATGGCAAAGCCAATCAATCCCATAGTCAGCATAAACTTATGAGGTAAAAGATAACTTAACAAACGGCGATAAGTTTGTGCTCCGCTGGCCTTTTGCCCAGACTCTGAAGCGCTATGATCTGTCATAAACCATTCTCGAATTAATACTGAGCTAGCTTGCCTGCCGGCTTGGGAAAAGCGCCTGCTTAAGCGCACCGACATCAGTCCACTGTGGGCAGGTTTCGACATAGGCTTTTAGCAAGAAGTCCAATTCAGTTTCACCAACTACAGAAATACTCGCCAGAAAAGCTTGCAGCTCCAGCAATAGATCACGGCTTTTAGCAGGCGCTATATATTGAGGGCTTGCCAAACGCCATTGGGGAATTTGGGTAAGATCGATAATGATATCGTCGGCCTGCAAACGGCGGTGGCTTAAACCTGCACCGTGAATACGCCCCAAAGCCTTACCAGTCGTCAGTAAAATAGCCTCACGAATATGACGCTCAAGGCCATACCATTTTGCCAAAATATCTTGCAATGACTGATAGCCATCTAAGGCCCTAACAATAAGAATTGCCGCTGGCCCTGGCTCCATCTGACGCTCGCCATAATAAACCGGCTCTAAGGTGGGGATATGGTGCTGCTCGCACAGGCGAATATTACGCAGCTCTTGGGCAAAGGTTGGCTCGCCAAAAGGTCGGCGCCAAGTGCGCACACTGCGATCCAATTGGCGCTTAATGTAAAAGGCACCTAGACCATCTAGCTCAAAGCGGTCGATTAAGCTCTGCCCCGCCTCTGGAAAGGAGATTTTGTGGATATCAAGAAACTGCATTTCCCACAGGGCGTGGAAATTAAGCAAATGCGCCGGGCGAAACTGCTGGCGGAATTGGGCCTCAATATAGCCTTCACTGTTCTTTTTAGCCGAGTTGGGCCACACGATAATTTGCCTTGTCTTCATCAAAGGGCGGATTATAACAGCCCTAAAGGCAAAACGCCGACCACTAAAGTGATCGGCGTCCATACGGCAAGCCCTTTCTGGCTATAAAGAGGCGTACTGAAACAGCGGTTTACGACGCCAGATACTCCTAATCAGAATGCCAGAGGGTGCTTATTTGCACTTATACGTCAAACAACCAGCCGTGCTTATCTTCAGCCAATCCCCACTGCAGATCATTCATCGCTTGGCGCAGCTGCTTAGTTACCGGGCCTTCATTGCCATCAGCAACCTGATACTCTTTATCGTTGTGAATAAAGGTCCCCACTGGGGCAAGTACGGCGGCAGTACCAGAAAGGGCTGCCTCACAGCTTGGTTTCGCCGCGCGTTCCAGAATTTCTTCTACTGACAGCTCACGCTCAGAGACTTTCATCCCCATATCTTTGGCCAGAGTAAGAATGGAATCGCGGGTAACACCGTGCAAGAAGCTCTCATCGAGTGCTTTGGTGATCACCTCTCCGTCGTCGATCAACAAGAAGTTCGCGGCACCGGTTTCCTGGGCAAAGCCACCTGGACAGAAAAGTACCTGGTCGGCCTTGTACTTATCACGGGCCTGCATGATTGGGCGTAAGGCACTGGCATAGTTGCCGCCACTTTTGATCATGCCATTGTGCGGCGCACAGCGCATACCGGTTTCATCCAGCAACAATCGCAAACCACCACCTTCACTGCTGAAGTATTCACCTACAGGTGACAACAGAACATATTGCAATGAGGTCTCAGAGGGGGCCGCCGCCTTACCAATCGCAGGATCGATACCAAAATGCGTAGGGCGAACATACATAGAGCCCGGTGGAGCAGGGACTTCATCGGCATATAATGCAACGATATCCGTGATCATCTTAGCCGTGGCCTGCTTATCGATTGCCGGCAATGACAGTAGCTCGCTACTTTGCGCGAAACGTTCTACATTCTTATCCATACGGAAAAGCTTGATAGATCCGTCAGGCTGTTTAAAGGCCTTTAAGCCTTCAAAACAGGTGCTCGAATAGTGCAAGACATGGGCGCCGGGATGCAAAGAAATGCTATCGCTAGCGACCATTTCGGCCTCACTCCAGCGAGAACCATCAAAGCGAGAAAGTGCCATTTGCGGCATGAAAACTGTACCAAACGCGGCCATCTGAAACCTCAAACTAATCTAGAGTGACTGCAGCGCAAAACCAGCGCTATTCAGTCATTAAGCTCGTTATCAACTAAGGGAAATTAACGGCAAAGCGTCCGCCATCAAGGCTGGCGCTATCCTGTTTCAAACCCTCATTTTACTCGCCACAATCTTCGAAAGCGTCACAGTGGACAGGAAAGCCAAGCGCCCCAGAGCCAAGCCACTATTTAGGCAGTAACATTAATTGCTGCCATAGTCGCTGCACCGATTGGCGTTCAGCTGTAAATTCAGATTTTCCGTGCAAGACACTTTTTTGGCGCTGTAGCGCGAGTCGGTGTCCGGCGGATCGATAGGCCTTGTAAGCTTCGATAAGTTGGGCAGTGTCTTCTGCCGATATAAACCCTGTTTGCTCTAGGCAACCCAGGATACGAATATTATCCGTCCACTTCGCCAGAGAGGGCTGTTCATGAGCCCAGGCAAGTACGCTGTATTGAACCATAAATTCAATATCCACGATACCTCCGACATCCTGCTTGATATCGAAGCGCAGGGCTTTTTCGTCGTCTGAACCCTGCGTAGCCAAATGTTTGCGCATTTTTTCGCGCATTTGCACAACATCTTCACGCAATGCTGCCAATTCACGGGGCTGACAGAGGATATTTTGGCGAACCTTATCAAATTGTTCAGCCAGTGAACGACAACCCGAAATTGCACGCGCACGAACTAGAGCTTGCTTCTCCCAAGTCCATGCTTCTTGCTGTAAATATTGCTCATAGGCCTCAACCGTTGTGACCAGCATTCCTGAATTGCCATTGGGCCGCAGGCGCATATCTACCTCGTATAGCTGCCCAGACACGGTTTGCGTATTCATGATATGGATAACTTTTTGGGCCATGCGGGTATAGAAGATCAAGTTATCGAGACTGCGCTCACCCGTATCATCTTTACCTGTCGTGCTTTGCCCCTGGGCACCACCATGAATAAAGACCAAATCCAGATCAGAGCTGTGCCCCAACTCAATACCGCCCACCTTGCCATAGCCCAAGACTAAAAACTCAGGGCGGGAAACAGACTCTCCCTCGGCATCTCGCGGCTGGCCATGACGATCCACCATTTGCTTCCAGGCAACTTCAATAACCTTTTCCAAAAGCAATTCAGCAATATCCGTTAAGTGATCGCTGACTTTCATCAAGGGCATGGCACCGGTGACTTCACAGGCCGCAATGCGCAGCACATTGGCCATACGGAAATAACGCAGAGCTTCCATATAGCCTTCGAGATCATCCCATTCAATACGTAAACATTCCTGCCTTAACTGATCGGCCAACTCTTGGCGACTAGGCGGTGAATACAAACTGCGATGATCCAGCAACTCATCAAGTAAGGCGGGATGTCGCGATAGCTGATCGGCAATCCAAGGGCTGGCCGCACAAAGGCGAACCAACTGCGCTAGGGCTACGGGGTTTTCTGTCAGCAACACTAAGTAGATAGTTCGGCGCGCCACCGAGCTTACCAAGCCCAAAACACGACTCAAGGTTTCGGCAATATCTTCCTCTGGGTTGCGTCCTAAGCTTAAGGTGTGCAACAAGCGCGGCATAAATTTATCTAAGCGATCACGGCCTTCGGCCTGCATGGCCAAAATCGCTCGGCTCTGGCGCAAGTCATTAAGTTGTTGAATCAGCTTTTCACATTGCTGGTAACCGCGCTGCTCTAGCAACTCGATGGCGGCATCTTTTTCTAACTCGCCCAGCCAAAGTGGTAAAAACGCTTCCGATTCATCCTCTTCTTTGGATTCTTCCTCAGGCTCGGCAATTACGGCTTGGAATTCTGCGTTGACTTGCTCACGATGCGACTGCAATACCGCATCTAATTCTGCCCAGTTCTTATAGTTCAGCACCCAAGCCAGGCGCTCTAAATCGTTTTCATCCACCGGCAATGCTTGAGTCTGCTTGTCTTGATGACCTTGAATGGCATGCTCGACATGTCTTAATAGACGATAAGCTTTCGCCAAACGATCACCAGCACCTTCAGGTAGATAACCATCTTCTTGCAATAAAGGTAATAGTTTTAACACTCGGCGTTCTTGCAAGCGCTGATCACGTCCACCGCGAATTAGCTGGAAAACCTGCACCACAAATTCCACTTCGCGAATACCGCCAAAGCCAAGCTTTACATCTGTGGCCATACCCTTGCGATGCACTTCGCGATTGATCATGCGCTTCATATCACGCAATGCTTCGATAGCCGAAAAATCAATATAACGACGGTAACTAAACGGCCGCAGCAGCTCCATTAGCTCATCACCAGCGGAGCCTTCGGCTAGATCTTCTTGGATTGGGCCGCCTTCGGCAATGACTCTCGCCTTGATCATGGCGTAGCGTTCCCACTCGCGCCCTTGGGTTTGGTAGTACTCCTCCATGGAGCCAAAGTTCATCACCAAAGATCCACTCTCACCATAAGGGCGTAAACGCATATCCACACGAAAAACAAAGCCATCAACGGTTTGTGCATCTAAGCTCTTGATAATTTTTTGACCTAAACGGTTAAAAAATTCTTGGTTGCTGGTGGTTTTTTTCGGGCGAGCGCCCGGCTCTAGGTTGCGGTGCTCGGTCTCACCGGACTCTGGGTAAGCAAAGATTAAATCGATATCGGAGGAAACATTGAGCTCACGAGCGCCCAGCTTGCCCATCCCCAAAATCACCAAGGATTGCACCTTGCCGCTCTCTTGTCCTATCGGCAAACCATATCGCTTCACCAAGGCACGATAATGAAACTCCAAAGCTAGCTGACTACTACATTCAGCCAAGGCGCTCATATCGGCGGTGGTTTCTTCTAGCGGGGCCAACTGATTGAGGTCACGCCAAATAATGCGCAACATCGCACGACGACGAAATTGTCTTAGCGCCCTATCCAGCTCCGTGTCTTTTTCTGCGGCGGCACTTAGATTTTTTAAAGCCTCGGTAAAGTCATCAACCGACCAAGCACTTTGCAACTCACCGCTGCCCAGAACATCAATCAGCAACTGCGGCTGATCACGGCAACAATGAAAAATAAACTCGCTACCCAGCCATGCTTTGGCCAGCTGCTTAGCTAGCCCCTCATCGGCCAGCAGGCTTGCTAGGCTGGCCTGCTGCTCTGTACTGGCACGCTCTTGCCATTGCTGGCTGTATTGCTCAAGGATGGTATGGAAGTTCGCCTGGTTCGGTACATAGGACGCTAACACGATAGTCTCTTTTTACTTGTCTTTAATTGCTATGGCTTTTGCTATTTCTATGGCTAACCCTAGCTTAAAAGCCCAGAGAGTTGTAGGGCCAAGATCAAACAAAAGCCAACCGCTATAGCCTTAGCCGCGCACCATAAGGTGACAATCAAGCAGCCAATTGGGACAAGCGCGACCAATAAATGCTAAGAAGCGCTAAATTGCATTGAACCGAAGGCTAAAGTCTGCAAATCTTGGGCATTCACAAGCTTCGGCCATAAGGCCAGTACAAAAAACGAGCGAGGAGCGACAACATGTTTAGCCATATTATGATCGGCGCGAACGATATCGAAGAATCTAAAGCATTTTATGATGCGGTACTGGGTGCCCTAGGACACGGTCCTGGTGTAATCGACCCTAAAGGTCGCTGCTTTTACTTTACTGATGCCGGCATTTTCGCTTTGAGCAAGCCTATCGATGGCCAGCCAGCCACTGGCGGCAACGGCAGCACCATTGGTTTTGCAGCCGCAACTACCGAAGCAGCGGATGCATGGCATGCTGCGGGTTTAGCGGCCGGCGGTGTAGCTATTGAAGACGATCCAGGCGTACGTGAAGGTAATGGCATGAAGCTATACTTGGCTTATTTGCGTGACCCTTCAGGTAACAAAATCTGTGCAATGCACCGCCTATAAGAAGCTTTCAGGCGGAGGCTCCTGTAGCCTTTGCCTTATCTCACCCAAAGCCTACAAGCGCCCCCCACGCCATCTCATTTATAGAATTCCCTCGGCTTTACCATCCAAGCAAAACAGTCAAAAGTCTGAGCGTATTTTCAGCAAATAGTTTTATACTTTCGAGTGCATCCTGATATTGAAACATTTCAATATCCGTAACTAAGAATATTTATCGACAACTCATAAACTTATTGCCGCCTCATGTTTAAATTTTTTGCTTTGCTGAAATTTATTGTGTTGATAACAAGCGCTTCCTTTGCGGCAAGCCAAAGCCTCAGCTTTGCAACTACTGACGAAGACTACCCGCCTTACACCTACACCGATAAAGACGGCAAAGCGACAGGCATTTACGTTGAGCTAGCCAAGCAAGTAGCACAATCACTGGAACAAGAAGTGAGTTTTTATGCACTACCTTGGCGCAGAGCGAGTGCTCTAGCACGTCAAGGTAAGATAGATGTTTTGCTGATCGCCTATGACATCCCAGAAAACCGGCGTAACTTCTGGATTATTCCCGGTAACGAGCTAGGCACAACCAGCTACACAATTTGCACCTTAAAAGAACATCCAGCAATCGACAAAAATAAACGAATAATAGAGCTACCTGAGAAATTAACCATCAACACCGTTGATGGCTACGATTATGCTTTTTCCGCTAGGCAAAATGTCAGCTTAAACACTCAGGCGATTGGGCGCAGCGAGCCCCATTTAATTTCATTACTATTAGGAAGACGGCTTGAAGCCATTCTAATCGAACAATCCACATTAGATTTTCACCCAAGAAAAAAAGAGCTATGCTGCTTAGAGGAAAAAATAATGGGTGCCACAGAGTTTATAGCGTTTTCAAAAGCCGCTACTAGCCGACAACAAGCGGAAAGCTTTTCATCGGCCATGCAGGAATTTAAAAAAAGTTCGGCATTTAAAGCGTTACTCAATAAATACCAAATCAAGGCGCTATAAAATTATTTTTCCGGCGGCGGAGCCACACGGATAACTTCTTCGATAGTGGTCGTACCGGCAGACACTTTTTGCGCACCTGATAAACGTAATGTCCGCATACCTTCTCGCATTGCTTCTTTTCGCATAGCCTGCAAATCTAATTGATCATCGATCAAGCCGCGTAGATGCTCACTTAATAGCAAGATCTCGTAGATCCCTTGGCGGCCGAGATAGCCCGTATGGCGACATTCATTGCAACCCACTGGCTTATAAATATGCTGCGGGGGCGTTACCTTCCAAGGTGCCACCAAACTATTCCACAGATCCAAATCTACTGGGGCCTCTTGTTTACAATGCGGACATAAAGTTCTTACCAACCGCTGAGCGACAACGCCACTTAAGGTAGAGCGAATCATATACGCGGGCAGGCCGAGATCCAATAATCGGCTCAAAGCACCGGCGGCATCATTGGTATGCAAAGTACTCAAAACCAAGTGACCTGTGAGAGCTGCTTGAGAAGCCATCTGGGCCGTTTCTTGATCACGAATCTCACCCACCATAATGATATCTGGGTCCTGTCGCATTAGCGTTCTTACGCCGGCGGCAAAATCTAAACCGATATTATTTTGCACCTGGGTTTGGTTAAAGCTGTCTTCAACCATTTCAATAGGATCTTCAATGGTGCTGACATTAACTTCAGTGGTGGCTAAGCTTTTAAGGCTGGTATAAAGCGTGGTGGTTTTACCTGAGCCTGTGGGGCCGGTAACCAACACAATACCATTTGGCCGACCGACCATTTCTTGCCAGCGGTCTAGATCATCACCCAGCAAACCCAAATCTTCGAAGCTGCGCAACAGTACATCAGGATCAAAAATTCGCATCACCAGCTTTTCGCCAAAGGCGGTAGGCAAAGTTGAAAGACGAAGCTCGACTTCGCTGCCGTCGGGGCGCTTGGTCTTTACCCGCCCATCTTGGGGCTTACGCTTTTCAGCGATATCCATTCGACCAAGAATTTTCATACGGCTTAAGACTGCCGTTGATACTCCCTTGGGTAACTCATAAACGGTGTGCAAGATACCGTCGATTCGAAAGCGCAATTTGCCCGTTTCGCGGCGCGGCTCTAGATGAATATCGCTGGCACGCTGATCGAAGGCATACTGCAACAGCCAATCAACAATATTAATAATATGTTGATCGTTGGCTTCAGGATCTTTTAGCTTACCGAGCTCCAGCAATTGTTCGAAGTTGCTGACCGAAGTGCCGCCTTGCAGGCCCTTAGCGCCCGAGATGGAACGGGACAAGGTGTAGATTTCGGCCCGGGCCTTATCGACATCACCAGGAAAGGCAAACACCCTACGTACTTTTTTGCGCACCACATGTTCTAGCTGTTCTACCCAGCTGGTATTAAAAGGCTGGTTGGTCGCAACAACGATATGGTCTGCGCTAACTTCCACGCAAAGAATGTCATGGCGCTTAGCAAAGGCAAAGGACATCACCTTGGTCACTTCTGCAGCACGTAGCTTTAAGCTATCTAAATGAAATACCGGCAGGCCCGCCTTATCGGCCATCCACTGACTCAGGACATCGGCATTGAGGATCTGCCCCTCTTGGCTTTGATCATCTAAACGCTGATTGGCGATATAGGTTATGGGGTGCATCGCCGCTTCATCTTTACTGCGACTGGAGCCGATCAGCACATTGGCATCAGCGGCACTCAGCCGGCCATCTGCGCGAAGGTCATCAAGGACACTACGCAAACTGAGTATTCGGTCTGAAACGGCATTCATAATGGGCTCTCGCTTAGATTGTGCTTGCCAGCTAGCTTAGCACAGTCGCTGGATATATCACCTTAAATAACACCATAAATCAAAGGCTTACAGCCCCTCTTTTATTAGGCGCTGAAGGCCTTGTTTGGCGCCTACTAGAGCTAGATCAGACACTGTCAAATAAAGTTCATTTTTTTGTCATATTTGTGATGACGGCCAGCCCCGCTAGCACTATACTGCGCCCACTTTGCCGACCCTCGGCAAGCCCAAATCAACACCCTAAATTGGGAGCTTCCTATGGTTATTGGTAACCCCCTGACGAGCCTATTTGGCAAGTCACCCATTACCCCTATGCAGGAGCATATGAAAGTGGCCACCAGTGCCGCTGAATTGCTATTAGAGTTCTTTTCGGCCGCCCTTGAGAACGACTGGAAAAAAGCCGAGCAAATACAACAAGATATCTCAGATAAAGAAAATCAGGCCGATGAGCTAAAGCGCGAATTACGCCGTCATCTGCCAAAAAGTCTGTTCTTACCTGTACCCCGTACAGATCTTTTAGAGCTGCTGGCGATGCAAGACAAGATTGCTAATCGCGCGAAAGACATTGCAGGAATTATGCTGGGCCGCCAAATGGTACCACCCGCTGCGATTGCTTCAGAACTAACCGCCTTTGTACAAGCCGCTGTTGATACCGCAGGCCTGGCCCACAAAGCTATCAATGAACTAGACGAGTTATTGGAAACCGGCTTCTCTGGCCGAGAAATGGATTTGGTCGAAAAGCTTATCGAGGACTTAGATGCCCAAGAAAGCCATACCGACAAACTAGAGATCCAAATGCGTCTGGCGCTCTTCAAAATCGAAGAAGATCTACCGCCCGTACAGGTGATGTTCCTTTACCGTGTAATCGAGTGGATTGGTGACTTGGCCGATCGTGCAGAAAAAGTGGGCTCTCGCTTACAGCTATTACTTGCCCGATAAGAAATCCAGCAACGAACAATTTATAAAACCTCCCCGCAGTAAACAAGGGGAGCATAAGAAGATGTGGAGTTAACTATGACCGTGCTCGCAGAATACGGCAATGTGCTATTAATTATGGCCTGTATCTTTGGCCTATTTATGGCTTGGGGTGTCGGCGCCAACGATGTTGCCAACGCCATGGGAACCTCTGTTGGTTCTAAAGCTTTAACCATCAAGCAGGCGATTATCATCGCCATGGTATTTGAATTTTTAGGGGCCTATTTGGCCGGTGGTGAGGTAACCTCCACCATTCGTAAAGGTATTATCGACCCCAATTTATTTAATGATACGCCCGAACTCCTGGTCTACGGGATGCTCTCGGCCCTATTGGCCGCCGGTACCTGGCTATTGGTCGCCAGCATCATGGGCTGGCCGGTTTCCACGACTCACTCTATCGTAGGTGCGATTGTTGGTTTTGCGGCAGTCGGTATATCTGTAGACGCCGTCGCCTGGGGCAAAGTGATGAAGATTGTTGCCAGCTGGGTTGTCTCACCCGTACTGGCAGGCACCATCTCCTTTATGTTGTTCCGCAGCGTACAGAAATTGATTCTTGATACCGACAACCCCTTCGCCAATGCCAAACGTTATATCCCGATATATATGTTTGCCGTGGGCTTTTTGATCGCCATGGTGACCATTCTTAAAGGCCTTAAACACGTCTTTAAAGATGCTGGCTTTAAACTAAGCTTTATCGAGTCTATCGGTATCGCTGCCGTTATAGGTTTAGCTGTTGCGGCCTTTGGCATCTTCTTGCTTAATAAAGTGAAATACCAAGAAGACGAAAACAATCGCTTTGCCAGTGTAGAAAAAGTATTCGCCATCCTAATGGTATTTACCGCTTGTGCGATGGCCTTTGCCCACGGTTCTAACGATGTTGCTAACGCTGTTGGCCCGCTAGCGGCTGTTGTTAATGTCATCGAAAGTGGCGGCGTTGCAGCCAAATCTATGATGCCAAGCTGGATTCTATTACTGGGTGGTGTGGGTATTGTTTTAGGTTTGGCTACTTACGGCTTTAAGGTAATTGCTACCGTTGGTAAAAAGATTACCGAGCTTACTCCAAGCCGTGGTTTTGCCGCCGAGCTAGGCGCTGCCGGTACTGTGGTATTGGCATCCGGCACCGGCTTGCCGATCTCCACCACACACACCCTGGTAGGTGCTATCTTGGGTGTTGGTTTGGCTCGAGGCATTGGCGCATTGAATCTACGCGTTATTGGCACTATCGCCATGTCTTGGGTAATCACCCTGCCGGCAGGTGCTGGCTTGGCCATTGTGTTCTTCTTCCTGTTTAAAGGAATCTTCGGCTAAGCTGTTTTAGCTGAGAATTAGCGGTAGGTGACAGAGGCTTTTCTAAGCTCTGTCACCAAAGCTTCACAAGCTTGCAACAAACTCCCCCATTAATATCAACCTTAGTTTTGAGACTTTTTGCCATGCACGATGACAAAATCATTGTAGGCAGCGAAGAGTGGTGCTGCTTTCCCAATCTAAACATCCCTGCCATTAAGGCCCGAGTCGATTCCGGGGCCAAAACCTCGTCGCTGCACGCCTTTAATATACAGACCTTTAAGCGAGATAATGCCGCCTGGGTGAGCTTCGAGGTTCACCCCTTGCAGCAAAACCGCAATACCGTGGTTCGCTGCGAAGCACAAATTATCGATCGCCGAACCATTAAAAGCTCTAGTGGTAATACCGAAAAACGCTATGTAATCAAAGCGCCTGTTAAAATTGGTGACAATCAATGGGACATCGAATTAACCCTAAGTAATCGTGACACCATGGGCTACCGCATGCTGCTAGGCCGAGAAGCCATGCAGCATAGAATGTTAGTAGATCCGGCAGGCGGTTTTTACTTGGGAGAGCGCAGCGAGGAAGATATTCAAAGCCTCTACGGTCGCGAAGACAATCAAAGCGGCGGCTTAAAGATTGGCATATTAGCTAGCAACCCTGAGCTTTACAGCAACAAACGTATTATGGAAGCCGGCCAAGCGCGTGGCCACCAAATGCACTTTTTAAACATCAAGCAGTGCTATATGAAGCTCGATGCCGACAATCCCGAGGTGCATTATCGTGGCGGTAGCCTGCTGAATGATTTGGATGCGGTAATTCCTCGCATACGCCCAAGCGTAACCTTTTATGGCTGTGCCCTAACCCGTCACTTTGAAAGCTTGGGGGTTTATTGCTTAAATCGATCTGAAGCCATTAGCCAATCGAGAGATAAGCTTTTCTCTTTACAGCTATTGCAGAAAAACGGCTTGGATATTCCCACCTCTGGATTTGCAAACTCCCCTAGCGACACCAATGAGCTTATCGATATGGTTGGCGGAGCACCGCTCATTATCAAACTGCTCGAGGGCACCCAAGGGCGCGGTGTCGTCTTAGCAGAAACCCGCAAAGCAGCCGAATCAGTGATTAATGCCTTTAAGTCTCTGCGAGCAAATCTCTTGGTTCAGGAATTTGTAAAAGAAGCGCAGGGCAAAGATCTGCGTTGCTTTGTAATTGATGGCAAAGTCGTCGCTTCCATTGAACGCACCGCCGCACCGGGAGAGTTCCGCGCCAATATTCATCAGGGCGGCTCCGCTAAGATCGTGCGCATCAGCAAGGAAGAGCGCGCCATTGCCATTAAAGCCACCAAAGTACTGGGGCTTAAAGTGGCCGGCGTTGATATTATCCGCTCCAATAAAGGTCCACTTCTGCTTGAAGTAAATTCTTCTCCTGGCCTTGAAGGTATTGAGTCAGCGACGGAAAAGGATATTGCGGGCTTATTGATTGGCGCCATTGAACGCAAATTGAAATGGCAACACAGCAATAATTGACCTTTCAAAAAAGTTTAACACTGGCCTCATCTCACTGGTCTACACTCCAGAATAAGACAGCAACAGTGAAGCCTGAGCTAATCTGCATTATTCAGAGATGCCCTAGCTTCGCTTTTGAGTTATCTGGGAGATTAGGGATATGTTTCAGCCCCCCAAAACATTCAACAATGAAAAGTCACATGCCATCGTTGCCTTGGCCTTTGCCACACTACTCAGCTTGATGCTGAGTGTGTATCTTGCATCAGGTCTTGGCCAACACTTTGCCGATGTATTGCTGGCTGCCTTCTTATTATTTGCCTCAATTGAGCTAGGCCGACGCTGTATTGAATCTTTTATTAGTCCACTCAAAATCAGCTGGCAAGAGCTGTGCAACTTTAAGCTAGACAGCTACAGCCGCGCCGCGTTTCTGATCGCTATTATCTTTGCTTTGATGCAGATGAGCGCCGCCGGTGGTTTGCAGGATGTATTGCTGGGCACTTTATTATTCAGCGGGTTCTTGTATTTTGTTTGCGTTCCTATTCAACGACCCATACAACGCCCCATGCAGCAAGCTGTGCAGCGTCGCAAACTGGAACACTACTGATAGAGCGAATTCAGCATAATTCACTGCTCTCTAAAGCCAGCAATAATGGTATGCTGCGCCCATGATTAGTATAGATATTCTCCTTGCCTTTATCGCCGCATCAGCCCTGCTAGCCTTTGCACCCGGGCCTGATAATATTTTTGTGTTAACCCAGTCGGCCCTCAGTGGTCGCAAAGCGGGCATCATGGTCACACTCGGTCTTTGCACCGGCCTAATTGCGCACACTGTTGCTGTCGCCGCAGGAGTGGCGGCCATATTTCAGGTAAGTGCAGTTGCCTTTACTGCGCTAAAAGCGGTGGGGGCAGCTTACCTGCTCTATCTCGCCTGGGGCGCCTTTAGAGCCGGCGCTGAAGATATTGAGGCGGGTGAAAGTAATAATCTATCGGCCTTCGCGCTTTATCGCCGCGGCATCATCATGAATATTACCAACCCCAAGGTGGCGATATTCTTCTTGGCCTTCTTGCCCCAATTCACCGACCCAAGCGCAGGCAATGTCAGCCTACAAATTGTTAGCCTGGGCGCGGTATTTATGGCGGTAGCCTTTGTCTGCTTTTCGCTTATTGCGATCCTATCTGGCTTTCTTAGCGAGCTACTGCGTCGCTCACCTAAAGCACAAATTGTTTTAAATCGTATAGCAGGTACTGTTTTTGTCGCATTGGCAATCAAGCTAGCCAGTAGCGAACGTTAGCCTCTAGGGGCTGTTAACGCTAACCCAAGCCCGATCACTCACGCTGTAATGCCGTAATGGGGTCGAGCTTGGAAGCTTTAATCGCTGGGTAGATACCAAACAGTAGCCCCACCCCACAACAGAAAGCCACCGAAATCAAAATCGCTAACGGCGACCAAGCTACCGGCCATCCTGAAAACAGCGAAATAATGGCAGCCAATGCAAAGCCCAAGGCAATGCCCAATAAGCCACCAATGGCCGAAATGGTAAAGCTCTCCACCATAAATTGATTACGAATATCTTCTTGGGTAGCGCCTACAGCCCGCAGCAAACCAATCTCTTTAGTACGCTCTAAAACACTGGCCAGCATAATATTCATAATACCAATACCGCCAACCAACAATGAGATACCGGCAACGCAGGACATGATGATATTAAAAATTCTTTGGGTAGCCTTATGTTGCTGCAATAGCGCCGCAGGCACCAACACGTCAAAGTCTTTCTCTTGGCCATGACGCTTGAGCAATAAATGCTCTAAGCTTTTAGCGGCAGCCACTGCTGGAATCCCCTCTTTCAATTCCAGCTTAAATCTATCCAGCTCACTACTTAATTCAGCATGCTTGAAACGCTTTTGCGCTGTACTCAAAGGAAGGTATATCGCATTACCATTGACTGATAGCTCTACCCCTTGGAAGCTGTCTTTCGATAGGTGTTTATTTTTAAGCACACCAATCACTTCCAACCAAACATGATTGACTTTGAATATCTCTCCAAGTGCACTACGCTGAGGGAAAAGCTGGGCAGCAGCCTCCTCACTTAAAACAGCCACTTGGGCAAATAAGCGATCATCTCGCTCACTAATCCAACGCCCTTCATACATAGCACTCCTGGATAGCTCAAAGTGACTTTCGCTTACCCCTTGTACGCTGCTATCACCCTGCGCATACGCACTAAACAAGGTGTGCACATCTAAATCTTTTTCCGCTGAGTAATTAAGAACAAAAGGCATGGTATCCAGAGCCGATTCCACATCGGCAAGCGTTAGCCCTATTGAATGTTTGCGCAGCTCTTTTAAACGCTCCTTATCGATATCCCGCTCTTCCACGATAAGATTTCTAACCCCCATGGAATCGATCAAGCTAAGAGCCTCCTCCTCGGCGCCCTCACCCACACTGATCATCGCGATAACTGCACCCACTCCAAATACAATTCCCAGTAAGGTAAGCAGCGTTCTCAGTTTGTGATGCCAGAGCTGATCAACCGCATCATAAAAATCATCTCTAAGTGCCATTAGATTTCCACCAAATTATCGGGCAAGCTCAGCGCCACCTGCTCACCAGATTCCAAACCACGACTAATTTCCACACGACTCAAGCTTCTCAATCCCAAGCTAACTAGCCTCTTCTTAAAGCCTGCTGAGCTTTTAACATAGACCCAATGAACACCATCTTTGCTAAACAAACTTTGTCTCGGCACTGTCAAAGTATCAGGCTTGCTAACGATGGCTATATCCCCCTGCAAACGCTGTCCAGGACGCATAAAGCTGGAATCCGTATTTTTAATGTCGACAATAACTTCAAAATAATTGATCGGGCTTTTTCTAGAGCGCGGCGCCGCGACAGAGGAGATCGACAAAAGCTCACCTTCAATAAGCTTATCGGGAAAAGCATCCAAATGCAGTTTAACTGCCTGACCAGGCTCGATGCCTAGGGCTTCGCTCTCTAAGACAAACAATTTAGCCTGCAGAGCTTCAAGATTTGGAATATTACCGATACGACTGCCCGACCAAAGCTGTTGCCCCACTTGAACTTTGTCCCCACGCCAATTTTTGTGGTAGATAAAAATACCATCTTGCGGAGCAAATACTTCTAGCTGCTTTAAGACTTTATCGTTGCGATCAATAGTGCTTTGCTCAGCCTGCTCTTTGACTTCGTGGACAGCCACTTGCGCCTTGCCTTGAGCTACAGAGGTCTCTTTTCGCCAGTCTAGGTATTCACGCTTCGATCCCAGATACTCCTTATCCAGCATTTGGTCGGCAATTTCGTTTTTACTATAGACCAGCAAATCATCTACTGAAAAACGCTCACTTAGTGCTAGCTCCTCATCAACCACATAACTTTCGCTCTGTACCGACATCTCATCCAATCTGAGTTGCGACTGGGTATTACTTTTCGCTAAAGCATGCTGTTGTAATGCCCACTGTGCTTTTTGCAAACTCAACTGGTAACGACTAGCATCAAATTTCGCCAACAGATCGCCTTTTTTTACGGTGCTGTTCTCTGGCTTTAACCAATCTAAACGCAGCGCATTCATAGAGCTCATCGGGGCCGAAATAGTTTTATTCTCTTTGGCTTGTAGCTCACCCTTCGCTTTCAAGACAACATTAAAATCGGCACGCTCCACTGTTACTGATATGGTTTTTTCCTGCTCTACTTCGGCGCAAGCGAGCAAGCTCAGAATAAGAGACAGTGCAACCCATCGCTTCATAATAATTGCTCTCCCCCATTAAGGCCTTTATCAACAACCACTCTATCTCCCACAAAGCCTGCAACATGGATATCCTTTCGCCTAACACCCAACCAAGAATCCAGCTCCACATAGGCTTGCTCGCCGTCGTACTTCACATATCGCTTTGGCAATGCGGCCACATTTTCGAGTCGCTGCTTGAGCACCTCTAAGCGAACAGCCATACCTGGGCGCATTATCTCCGGGTCAGATTCCTCTAGCTCTACGATTGCGTCATAGACCATGCTGGGGTCATCATGAGCTTTCATACGAACAATCTTACCGATTTTAAGTAGACGCCCTTGAAACACTCGATCGGGTAAAGCATCCAATCTCACCTTCACCTCTTTACCCAGCTTTAGATCAGAAAAATGATGCTCTTGAATGGTCGTTTTTACCTGCATTTTATTGAGGTTGGGTATCTCTAGAATATTCTGGGAAAGATACACAGTGTCACCCACTGAGAATCTATTGCCTTGATAATCTTTTAGATGTACGACAACGCCCGATTTCTTAGCCTTCTGATGCAGGTTGCCTAATCCTTTCTGATGCCCTTGCACCTCAGCACTCAAGCGCGCTATCTCCGATTCAGTGATCTCTTTCTGCATTTTCGCTTCGGCTAGCTGACTGTCCAAGCGAGCCTTTTCAAGCAGCAGCTCTTGCTCGGCAATCTTCAATTCCACGATTAGACGCTTAACATCCAACTTAGCGGCATAGTCGCCATCTTGGGAAGCTTTACGCTGAGCTTTTTTAAGTTGCATTCTGGTTTCTGAAAGCGATAGTTTTAAATCTTCGGACGCCTGCTCATTAACTAGATTTTCACTTTCTAGCTTTTTTTGCTCAGCTTGTAATGCCGCGCTGCTTTTTTGCAAACGTTGCATCTGTTGTTGAGTATCATACTCCAGCAGCCTTTCGCCTTCTTTTATCTCTGCCCCTTCTGCAGCTAGGTAAGTGATTTTGTACTGCCAAGTTCGTTTAATAAATGGCGCACTGACTTTAATTGAATCGGAAGAAATTAACTCTCCAGTTGAATCGATACTGAGATCAATCGCTTCAAGCTTAACTCGATAAGAACTTTGACCTGACTCCACACAAGCCGTTAATGTAGCAATCACCAGCACTAGCAGAATTCTTTTCATTAGATTTCTCCCGCTAATTGCTGCTCACCATCCGAGAGCCTTACCATCACACTCATACCTGGCAATAATTGGCTGGCATCAAAACTGCTATCATCAAGTTCAACTTCTAATGCATGATAATAGGCCTCCCCCCAAACCGGGCGAGATTCACCTTGCTGACTGATGTGCTTTAGCTGTCCTTTAATGCCCGCTTTGTTGAGAGCATCTACATACAGTTCAACCGGCCCGGTTTTCACCCTAGCAATGTCGACCTCATTCAGCCACGCCTTGATATAAAGCTGACTGGTATCTGGGATTTCAAGCACCACAAATCCTTTTTGTACAGTATCGCCGGCCTTAATCGTTTGCCCTGTCCACGGGTGTCGTACATATACTACCGCACCACTGCGTTCAGCCTTCTGAGTTAGACCTTTTAACATGACCTGTTTACGGCCAAGCTCTGCTTGGGCAGATTTATATTGAATTTTCGCGGTCGCTATTTGATTCGCCAGCTCCACTTCTTTTTGGGCGAGCGCCTGCTCTTGCTCCTTCAGAGCTAATTGCTTCTTTTTCTTTTCTAGCTGATATTTCTCGAATGTAATTTTGGTTAGATGACTAGCTGGAATCGAGGCATCTAAGTCGGCCTTCTCAAGCTCTAAGCGTGCGATATTCATTAAAAATTCCGCCTCTAATCGCTCGAGCCTTAGTTTCTGCTCCGCCTTTTTAGCTTCAGCCTCAGTTTTTCTCAATTTCGCTTCTTCAGCTTCCACCTCCGATTCCAAGGCCGCCGCATCAAATACCACCACAGTATCGCCGGCCTTTACCTGCTTGCCTTCTTGCTCCAACCATTTGATTTGTAATTGCCAAGAATCGGAATCTGGCGCGCTAAATTGTTGCTTAAAACGAGCTTCTACAAAACCACTGATCAGTAGGGATTGAGCTGAAGCAAAGTTTGCCAAAATAAGCGAGGAGCCTACTAGCAAGCGGGCAATAAAAGTATTGAGTTTATACATCCTGTAACTCTCCATCCTTCATCAATAGCAATCGCTGAGAAAATTCAGCGATTTCCGCTTCATGGGTAATCAATACAATGGTTTGCCCTTGCTTATGCAGATCTTGCAGCAGAGCCATAATTTCCAAGGATGTTTTGCTATCCAAGTTGCCTGTTGGCTCATCGGCAAAAATAATTTTGGGTTTGTTAATTAAGGCACGGGCTATCGCCACCCGCTGCCTTTGCCCACCTGAAAGTTCATAGGGCAAGTGATCTACTCGATCAGCCAGCCCAACGGTTTGCAACATTTCTTTTGCTCGAGCCGAAGCTTCAGCGCGATCCACATCGGCATAGCGCAAAGGCAACATTACATTTTGCAAAGCGCTTAAGCGTGGTAACAGATGAAAGGTCTGAAATACAAAACCGATCTCGCGATTTCGAATGGCCGCCAACTCTTTGTCTTCTAACTCAGATACATTGCGATTATTAAGCAAATAGGAGCCGGCACTGGGCTTATCTAAGCAACCCAGAATATTCATCAAGGTCGACTTACCCGAGCCTGAAGAGCCCATGATGGCAACAAATTCATTCTCTCGAATCTGCAAACTGATGGATTTAATCGCCTCGACGCGTAAATCGCCGCTTTGATAGGTTTTATTGAGCTTTTGAAGCTCGATAACGCAGGGGGCAGTTTCACTACCAACATAAGGGTGCGCTTTAATAGCAGGCTTCACTGGATCTTCCTCTGATCTCTCTGATTTTCTCTTGTTTCTATTTATAAGTTATTCCCAGCAGCATACCGAGCTATGCAGACCAGTCAAGCACCTACTCCGCACAGGGTTAACTGAACGGCAATTCATACATTTTACTTGGATTAAATCGATAACTATAATGCGAACCATTTTTATTACCGATACTAAAAACAATACAATTTAATCTAGGTGGAGAACCATGAGACTAAACCCAAAACTGCCCTTTGCAGCTTTACTTTTACCCCTGGCCATAAGCGCCAATTCCTATGCTGAAGATGCCCCTGCAGCCAATGAAATAGAAGAAATTATTGTTACCGGCCAAAAGACCAGCCGCTCATTGCAGGACACCGCGGCATCAGTAGCCGTAGTCACGGATGTGGCGATGGAAGAACAAGGCATTCGTGACTTTTTTGAAGTTATGGAACGCACCGCCAATATCACAGCTCAGCCTGGGGTGGGCTTTAATATTCGTGGTATCGATGCCTTTAATGTCTCTGGCAGCGGTAATAGCTACCTCACCAGTGTTTATATCGACGGCGCAGTAATGCCTTATCGTGTGATCCAGCAAGGCGCCTTTTCGACTTGGGACCTTCAACAAGTTGAAGTATTGCGCGGCCCCCAATCTACCTTGCAGGGACGTAATGCCCTAGCCGGTGCTATTGTTATGAATAGCAAAAACCCAAGCCATGAATGGGATGCAAAATTTCGCATTGGTGGCGGCCAAGATGGGCGACGTGAAGCGGCCTTTGCTACTGGCGGCAGCATCGTAGAAGACGAGCTGGCTTTTCGCATTGCCGGCGAGCAACGCCAGTGGGACGGTTATAACTACAACCCCACCCGCAAAGACACCCCTGACTTTTTTGACTCGAAAAATCTGCGCGCCAAATTACTTTGGGAGCCAAGTGCATTACCAGAATTTTCGGCACTGCTGAGCTATTCCTATACCGATGCCGATGAAGGTACTCGCTATACCGATAATCCAGGCGAAGGAAAAAGCCCTTTTGATCATCGTATTAATGCCCATAACGATCCGATCACTGAGTTTACCGAAACTGATATTATCACTTTAGAGTTGAGCTATGAGCTCGGCGAAAATTGGGACTTTAAATCGATAAGCACCTACACCGATGCTGACTATGGTTATCTTTGGGATGGTGATGCGGGCCCAACCCCTGGCTCAATACTTGATGATAAACGTATTGATGAAACTCTAAGCCAAGAGTTTCGTTTTAGTTTTGACTATGAAAACTTCAAGGGTTTGATTGGCGCTTATTATTCAGATCTAGATGTTGATGACCGGGTAACAGGTAATCAGCAGATCACTTTGCAATCTCTTGGTGTGCCAACACTATTGGTTGCGCCTCCTGAGTTTGGCGGCCTTGGCTTGCCACAAGATTTAGCCAATATGGTTCTTGGTTTGTATGCACCAGCCGATCCAGTTCTTCTTGGACGTAACGCCGATCTTACCCAGGCGGTTACAACCAAAGCTATTTTCGCCGACTTTAGCTACAACATTAATGATCAGTGGGAACTGTTTGCGGGTATTCGTTGGGACAAAGAAAGCCAAGAGAACAGCAGCGATACTCGCATTACTATTGATAATGTCGACGCACTGCCTAAGCCAGAAAATTTTGCCACCAACCCAACCCTAGCAGCACTGATTACCGGCTTAAACGCTCAGCTCTTTCAAATGGCTGCTGATGCCTCTGGTGTTCAGCCTTTAGTTGACGCTGACTTTTCGGAAGTGCTGCCAAAGCTCGGCGTAAGCTATCACTGGAATGATGACATCACCACCAGTTTCACCTTCCAAAAAGGTTATCGCTCTGGTGGTGTGGGCAGTAATATCGCCAAGGGTTACAACTATCAATTTGACCCAGAATTTACTGACAACTATGAGTTTTCTTTCCGCTCGCAGTGGCTAGATAAACGTTTAACCGTGAATGCTAACGCTTTCTACTTGGACTGGAGTGATCAGCAAGTTGCAGTACAGCTATCGGGTAACCGTTACGACACTGAAACTCGTAACGCGGGTAGCTCAGAGGTTAAAGGTATTGAGCTAGAAACCAACTATGAACTTTCTGATGAGATTAGTTTATATGGCTCTATTGGCCGCGCCAAAACTGAATTTAAAGAATTCAAATTGATCTTGCCAACCAATACCTATGACTTATCAGGACGCGAGTTTGCCGGCGCACCCGAATGGACAGGAAACTTAGGTATAACTTACAACGGCGACAATGGCTTTAGATTTAATGCCAATGCCAACTACACTGATGAGTCGCTCTCAAGCAATACGCCCTGGACACAAGCACAGCCAGGCACCCCACAGTATGATCCAAACAACGATTCTCGCTGGGTAGTCAATATGCGTGCGGGTTACGAGTGGGATAAATTTGGAGCCTATGTGCAAGTCAACAACTTGTTGGATGAAGAGTACATAATCCGCAATGACACCGGCAGTGGCGAATTATTCCTCGGTGCGCCACGTCAATTAAGCTTTACTTTAGAAGCCAACTTCTAAGAGTTTGGCCAACAAAAGAAGGCGGGGATAAAACCTCGCTTTCACTTAACCTACAGGGACGTGGGCTAAGCCCTTCAACAAACACTAAGATCACTGTTCAAGCGATTGCAAATCCCCAAGCTTTCATCCACAGTAGGACCATATCGCTCCTGTACTGTTTCAATCCTAAACCCATGGATGAGCCGCAATGAACGAAAAGCTTTTCACGCAACGTCTTGCTGAACTGGTAAAGATCCCTTCGGTAAGCAGCCATTCCGCCCAATGGGATATGGGTAATATAGAGGTCATCCATACCCTAGCCAGCTGGCTTGAAGCGCTGCAATTCGATGTGCAAATTCTTCCTGTTGAAGGCCATGAAAACAAAGCCAATCTCATTGCCAGCCGAGGCAAGGGTAAAGGCGGTTTGGTACTCGCTGGCCATACTGATACCGTGCCCTATGATGAGGGTCGCTGGCAAAGCGATCCCTTTGTATTGACCGATAGCAATGAGCGTTTTTATGGCTTAGGCGCGACCGACATGAAAGGGTTTTTCCCAGTTGCTCTCGCGGCCATCGAACGCTTTGAAAAAGCCGAATTCCAGCAGCCTTTAATTATCCTTGCCACGGCCGACGAAGAAAGCTCCATGAGTGGCGCGAATGCCTTAGCGGCACAGGGTTTTAATGGACAAGGGCAAGCGCGCTATGCCGTCGTCGGTGAGCCAACAGGATTAAAGCCTATCTATATGCATAAAGGCATTATGATGGAGGAGCTTCGTATTACCGGTCAAAGCGGCCACTCCTCAAACCCTGCGTTGGGCAATAACGCTATGGAAGCTATGCATGAGGTGATGAGCGAGCTGATGCTGTTTCGCCACGAGCTGCAAGAGCGTTATCAGAACCCGGGCTTTGCGGTACCCACCCCCACCATGAACTTTGGCTGCATTCATGGCGGCGATAACCCCAATAGAATTTGCGCCGACTGCGCCATGCAATTTGATCTGCGGGCCATACCGGGAATGAGCAATGAGGAAATGCGCCAAGCGATCAAAGAACGTATCGCCTTGGTTGCCCAAAGGCGCCAGGTGACAATTGAATTGGAAACCTTATTCGGCGGCGTCGAACCTTTTGCCGAAGATAGAAGCAGCGAGCTGGTAAAAGCCGCCGAACAGCTCTGCCAACACGATAGCGAAGCTGTAGCCTACGCCACAGAAGCGCCCTTCCTTCAACAGTTAGGCATTGAAACCCTAGTACTAGGCCCAGGCAGTATCGATCAAGCCCACCAGCCGGATGAGTTTATTGCACAAGATCAAATAGCCCCAGCCATCGATATTATCTCGGGCCTGATTAACAAGTTCTGCATGCCGCAAAAATAGTGGCTCGGTAGCGAGTGACCAAAACCGCCCTACCATGGGGCGATTCTCGCTTTTAATTGGCCCAATTGACGGGCTATACTCAAGACCTGTTTTAATAAGAGCCTAGCAAAGTGAACGAGCAAGACTACGTAAAATGGTTCCGCGACACCACGCCCTATATAAAATCGCAACGCGGCAAGACCATTGTATTAATGCTGCCAGGTGCAGCCATCGCCCATGATAATTTTTTAAACATTGTCAGCGACATCAATCTGCTGAGCAGCTTGGGTGTACGCTTGGTTTTGGTTCACGGCGCCCGACCACAAATTGAATCTCGCTTTGCGGCGGCTGGTCTTGATAGCCAGATACACAAAGGCAAACGCGTTACCGATCAGCAAAGTATGGGCTTGGTCTGCCAGTCCGTCGGTGAAGTTCGCAACCAGATCGAAGCAGCATTTTTTAGCCGCCACTTAAATGCTCCCAAAGGCGCCGAGTATGTGCAGGTGGTTGGTGGAAATCTCGTCACCGCGATGCCAACCGGTGTGATTGATGGCGTGGATTTACAATATACCGGCAAGGTTCGCCGGCTCGCCACGGATGCCATCGAAACCATGTTGGATAACCGCCAATTGGTTTTGATTTCACCACTGGGTTATTCGCCTACTGGTGAAACCTTTAATCTATCCTATGCCGAGTTGGCCACGCGAGTTGCTATTGACCTTAAGGCCGATAAGCTAATCGCATTTTGCTCTGAGGATGGCGCCTACAACGCCAAGGGCGAATTGTATCGCGAGCTAACTTTACTGGAATGCCAGGCAACCCTGGGCCACGATGGCGATTTAAACGATCATCGCTTGGCACTAGAGGCTTGCTACCGCGCTTGTGAGCAAGGCGTTGCCCGCGCTCACGTACTGAACTACGGTGACGATGGCGCCCTACTAAAAGAGATTTTTACCCGCGATGGAGCTGGCACCATGGTTTACCGCGACAGCTATGAGCTGATTCGCCGGGCACGCATTAGTGATGTTGGCGGCATACTGGATTTGATTCGCCCGCTCGAAAAACAAGGCATTCTGGTGCGCCGATCACGTGAGCGCTTAGAAATGGAAGTTGAGCATTTTACGGTAATGGAAAAAGACGGCGCCATTATCGCTTGCGCAGCCTTGTACCCATTTAATTCCGCCGGTTCTGGAGAGCTTGCCTGCGTAGTGACCTCGCCGGAATATCAAGGTGGTGGACGAGCTGCAAAACTGCTTAAGCACATCGAACGCCAGGCCAAAAAATTAGGCTTCGAACAGCTTTTTACTCTCACAACACAAACTGCGCACTGGTTTATTGAACAAGGTTTTGAAGCGGCCAACGTTGCGATTTTGCCTGACGAAAAACAGTCATTTTATAACTATCAGCGAAACTCCAAGGTATTTGTCAAAAAAATTGACAAGTAACATCCCTACTTAAAAACTGAGCTGTATTCCTCCTGAATTTCGCTCAGTTTTTAGTCCTTTTGTGCTAACTATCACCACGATCTTGATCCAGATCATATGCTCTTTGAGCCCTCAGCATTAATGTGCACGGCCCAATCATAAAACCCAGTGCTAAAAGCCCAAAAGAGGCCTTCTTACATGAATATCTCTAGTAAAGCAGCGACGGTTCTTTACCGGAAAGATAACCATAGCTGCATCGTATTTTCAGATCTGGTGGAAGGCCATGGCGTCCAGGCCAACCAGTTTTTGATTATTGATGAAAACCACACCGCATTGATCGATCCCGGTGGCGATTTAACCTATACGCCGCTGTCGATTGAAATCAGCAAACACGTCAGTCTACAAGACTTGGATTATATTTTTGCGTCGCATCAAGACCCAGATATTATCGCCTCATTGCCACGCTGGATGATGCACAGTCACTGCAAGGTAGTGACGCCAAAACTTTGGTCGCGATTTTTGCCGCACTTAGCATCTAGCTTCATTACCGACAAGCTCAGCTCCACCGTCGACGATAGAATTATTGCCGTGCCCGATGAAGGCCAAAAGATTCCTTTTGGGCGCAGTGAAATTATTTGTCTACCCGCCCATTTTTTACATTCGGTGGGCAACATAAACTTTTATGATCCAGTGAGTAAAATTTTATTCTCTGGGGATATGGGCGCATCAATGGTTGATAGCGATGCCGCTGAGCCGGTAGAAGATTTTGCAGCCCACATCAAACTTATGGAAGGCTTTCACCGCCGTTATATGACCAGCAATAAAGCCTGCCGCCTGTGGGCAAAAATGGTCAGTCAGTTAGATGTACAGATGATCGTGCCACAACATGGCCGACCATTTGTTGGCCGCACCATGATTGCACAATTCTTAAAATGGATTAGTAATTTAAAATGCGGAGTGGACTTGTTGAGCGAACAGGATTACCAAGTTATCAAATAAAACTATTCGCTCAGGGATGAGCGGCTTTCCTTAAAATATCAATTCTAGATATCCGAGAAATCTCCACCACGACCTTTACCTGAAGCAAAACGCGCTGCACCAGAGCTGGCCAAGCCAAGATCTACCACCGGGCGACCACGACTGAACTCAAGAGTTAAGCCTTCTTCAATACTGCCATCAAATGCTTGATAAGCCGACAGGCGATCTGCTCGCAGACACTCTTGTGGAAACTGACAAATAGATAGTGCCAATTTCTCAGCCTCTTCACGTACAGTACCCTTTGCCACTACCCGGTTCGCCAAGCCCATTTGCAAGGATTCTTGAGCATCTACTGGACGGCCAGTCAGAATTAAATCCATCGCGCGACTTAAGCCAATAAGACGCGGTAAACGTTGGGTACCACCATCAATAAGGGGAACGCCCCAGCGACGGCAGAACACACCAAAGACAGCATCTTCTTCCATAACACGCATATCACACCATAGCGCCAACTCCATGCCACCGGCTACGGCATGCCCCTCGATCGCCGCAATAACAGGCTTGCTCAACAATAAACGCGAAGGTCCCATCGGGCCACTATCATCTAAGCTGACGGTTTCGCCCTTAATAGGCGCAGGATCTACCATCGGGTTAGAGCCATCCATACTGGCTACAGCTTTTAGATCAGCGCCAGCACAGAAGCCACCATCCCCATAGAACACGGCCACCTTGGCCTCATCGTCCTGCTCAAAGGCCATAAAGGCTTCGGCCAATGCTCTAGCGGTTGGCCCATCCACAGCATTTTTTGCATGTGGGCGGTCAATGATTATGGTGCTGACAGGGCCACTCTTTTCTATACGTACCATCACTTATTACTCTTTTTATCTTATTAATAAATCGAGTGTAACATAGACTGCTCATTTGAAGTCAATTCAGCCCCATTAGCGAGCCTAGTGCAAGCCTTGTTACAATTACGCTTTTTGGCTCGAGCGCATTATGTTTGTTGATGATTATCAGAAGATTTTTCTATCGGATCGCCCCATGCTGGACGTTCGCGCGCCAATAGAGTTCGAGCAAGGACATTTCCAGCACGCCCAAAACAAGCCCTTGCTAGACAATCAGCAGAGGCAAAGCATTGGCCTATGCTACAAAGAGCAAGGACAAGACGCTGCCATTGAAATGGGCTGGCAGATGGCCACCGAAGAAGTTATTGAAGCGCGCATCAGTCACTGGTCCGAGTTTACCCAGGCAAACCCCGATGGCTGCCTGTATTGCTTTCGCGGAGGCCTGCGCTCACGCTTTAGCCAACAACTTCTTCAGCAACATGGCATCGACTACCCGATCGTTAAAGGTGGCTATAAGGCGATGCGCCAATTCTTACTGCAAGAGCTTAAACAAGCTTGCCAAGAAGCCCCCTTAATCATTATCGCTGGCCCTACAGGCAGCGGTAAAACTAAGGCGATAGAGCAAATCGAGCGCAGCATCGATTTAGAAGCCGAGGCTTGTCACCGGGGCTCTGCCTTTGGGCAACTACTTAACTCTCAGCAACCCGCTCAAATTAGCTTTGAAAACAACATCAGCCAACGCTGGCTTAAGCTCGGCAGAGAGAGAGCCGTGCTTATGGAGGACGAAGGTCGCTTAATTGGCCGCCTGAACCTGCCAGATTACCTACAAGCCGCCATGCAAAAGGCCCCCTTAGTCCAAATAGAGGAGCCTTTAGAGCAACGCTGCCAGTGGGTGATTGAGGATTATGTGCTAAGCCCACTGCGGGAAATCTCAGTGCAGGAATTTAGCCAAAACTTGAGTGCTAATTTGTACCGTATCCGTAAGCGCCTAGGCGGTTTGCGCTATCAGGCACTGCATAAAGAGTTCGAACAAGCCTGCCAAAGCTGGTCTAAACAGCAAGAAGCCAGCGCCTTTTATGGCCCCATTGAGCAGTTACTTCGCGATTATTATGACCCAATGTACAAATACCAGTTGCAACAGCGGCAGGGACAAGTACTATTCCGCGGTCGCTGCCAAGAGCTGGTTGATTGGTGTCGCGAGCAGAACCTTTAAACGCCGCAAGGCACAAGCAAGATGTTAAGCACATAAGCAGGAGTAAACATGGCCCTCATTCGCTGGATCTTAGGTCGCATTATTCTTTTATTGAATGCCATATTCCGCCCCAGTAAGCGCCCACTGAGCCCAGAGGCGAAAGCCGCTCAACAAGCTGCAGCTAGCAACCTTGCGCTATACCAATTTGCGGCCTGCCCATTCTGCGTAAAAGTACGCCGCGAGTTGCGACGTCTTGATTTAGAGCTGCCACTGCGTGATGCCAAAGGCTCTGAGCTATACCGCTCTGAACTAGAGCATGGCGGCGGCCGCATCAAAGTGCCTTGCCTGCGTATCGATGAAGGTGAAAACAGCACTTGGCTGTATGAATCCAACGATATCATCGATTACCTACGTGAGCGCTTTCCGGCCGAAGCCCAAGAAAGTGTCGCCTAAGTTTTAATAGGCATCATTTCTAGCGGGGGACGAGCCGTTCCCCTGCGAAATTCCCCTCCTCGATGCAATTTTTTTCTTCTACTTTAATTTCCAGCTCATGCCTTAGCGGCCCTAATCTGAACACTTATTCCGCTGATTGATCAACAAATAAACATTCAACTAGTTACTAAGCATTAAGCTCCAGTTCATTGAAAATCAATAAGTATTAGATTTTATGTGACGCTAGTCACGTCAGTAATTGCCGCCTCATGTTGTAATTTGCGGCCTAAACCGATCCGCCAATGATACAAATGACAAGGGGCCGTCGATGGGCACTTTAGATAGAAGTTGGAACTCGGAAACGGAATTCGCGTTCAATAGTCAGCAGGAAGCTCTTTACCCTATGTTACTGCGCATGCAGCAGGATTTTGATTTCAAAATCGTCGTGCAAGCCGGTGCCTATTTATTGAGCACGCGCGAATATTTAGATATCAGCAGCGTAGAAGTTTCCCCTTCTTTTCAGACGCTAGAAGCCCTAGAGCAATACATCAACAAGAACATGGTTGATATTTTGTACAGCTACTTGTTCGACATTCCAAGCCAAGACGTTAAAGAGCTACCAAGCACTTACGCTATTGCTTAATCCTTAAGCATCAGCAAAGGCCGACGTTCTAATCGGCCTTGATCAAGCATTTATTGATTGCACTGTCGTATAATCCTGCCATGGACAGTGCAAACTATATCGATATTATTCTCGTCGGCGGCGGTCACGCCCACGCCCAAGTTATTAAAATGTGGGGCATGAAACCCTTGCCCGGCGTTCGGCTCAGTTTAATTAGCCCCAGCAGTTACACCCCCTACTCTGGTATGCTGCCAGGCTTGGTTGCGGGTCATTACAGCTTCGAACAAAGCCATATTGATTTAAGACGCCTTTGCCAATGGGCCAATGTGCGTTATATCAATGAGCAGGTTCTCGCCGTTAATTGTGATGAGAAAAGCTTACGCCTTGCGGCACAGCCCGATCTTGAGTTTGACTACCTATCTATTAATACGGGTATCACTCCAGATCTAGATATCGAAGGTGCGAAAGAATATGCCATTGGGGTAAAACCCATCAGCCAGTTTTATCAAAAATGGCAGCAACTTTTACAATATGATCACAGCGTCATCAGCGTTGTTGGTGCAGGTATCGCAGGTATTGAACTTAGCCTAGCAATGGCAGAGCGCCTCAAAAAAGAAAACAAGACTGCCAAGCTGCAACTGATTTATCCGCAGCAGCAGCTACTGCCCAATGCACCAGAGAAGCTACGCAAACATTTGCAGAAAGCACTGGATGAATACCAAGTAGAGTGTTTTTCCAATCATCGCGTCAATCGCTTTTCTGCATCAAGCATTGAATGTTTGTTGAATGGCGAAACAATCAATCTTACTTCAGATTTTCACCTACTATGCACCCAAGCCAAACCGGCAAATTGGGCACAAGAATCTGGTATAGAGTGCGATGAAGAAGGTTTTATTTTACTGAACGATAGCTTGCAGTCGATCAGCCATCCTTGGCTATTTGCAGCAGGCGATACCGCCCAACAAGTTAAGCACCCAAGACCCCAGGCCGGAGTCTTTGCAGTGCGTCAGGGCCCAACGCTATTTAAAAACTTAAAGCGTATCGCCCAAGGAAAAAAGCTGAAGCAGCACAAGCCTCAAAAAGAATTCTTAAAATTGATTAGCCTAGGTAAAAAATCCGCCGCCGCCAGCCGTGGGGAAAAATCTGTATCCAAGCCAGGCATGACGGAAGCTTTAGTATGGCAATGGAAGAATCGCATCGATCGTAAATTTATGGCGATGTTTGAAAAGCTTCCAGCTCAGATGCCGAGCCACAAGAAAAAGGGCAAGCACAAGATAAATATTCCTGAAGACCAGCGACTACCCGATATGCACTGCGGCGGCTGCGGTGCCAAAGTAGCCGGCGATGCCCTAAGTAAAATTCTTAATCAACTTAAAACTAGCCCGGCACTCGATCAAAGCAACCTTGGTGAAGATGCTGCACGTTTAAATATCGACACTGAAAAACAAATCTTCCAAAGTGTCGATAGCTTTCACGGTTTAGTAAGCGACCCATTTGAACAGGGGCGTATCGCTACCCTGCATGCCATGAGCGATATCTTTGCAATGGGTGGCACAGCTCACAGTGTGCAAGCCCTAATCAGCATCGCCCATGCCGGCGAAAATATTGTAAATCGAGACCTTAAACGAATACTACAAGGTATTCTTTATGAGTTAGAGCGACACAAAGCATTATTGATTGGTGGGCATAGTAGTCTAGGCGAAAGCAGCCAAATAGGTTTGGTGGTAAACGGCCATACCGAAAAAGACCATAAGCTGATGAAATCAGAATTGCGTGAAGGTGAGCAATTAATTCTCAGCAAAGCCCTTGGCCACGGTTTAATTTTTGCAGGCCAACAAAGCCTAGCAAGCAAAGGCCCCTGGCTAGATGCTGCGATTGAACAAATGCTGCAATCGAATTTTAATGCGGCCCAACTCGCGGTTGAATACGGCGCATCGGCCTGCACGGATATTACCGGATTTGGTTTAGGCGGCCACCTATTAGAAATGCTGAGCAGCAGTAATGTTAGCGCAAATATTTACAGCTCTAAACTGCCCTATCTCGAAGGCGCAAGCAGTCTTATTGAACAAGGTGTTCGTAGCAGCCTGTACCCCCAGAATATGCGTGAGATAGCAAAACACTGTAATGGCAATGCCCCAGAAATATTGGCAGACCCACAAACCAGTGGTGGCTTGCTGATGTCTATTTCTGCAGATAAAGCTGAGGCCTTAATAAATGCGCTTAAAGAACAGGGGTATAATTACAGCACCCATATAGGCACTGTAATCCCGAGAGGCGAGCACTATATCAATTTTACTGAACATTGAGATTTCTCGTTTCAGAAACGGCCGCATGACCACCAGCCATCAATGATTGAATACTACCTTGATGCAACTCGAGTTTGACGGTGATTTGACTGGGCGATGCCGGAGACATGGCATAGCCCTGCTCGATCAAAAACTCACTTTTATCGATGGCCTTTTTCTCATACAAGTAGCAAGCCAGTGGCCCTGCCGCCATGCCAGTTGCCGATTCTTCTTCAATTCCATAACGCGGGGCAAACATTCTTGCAGTAGCATCTGCGGTACCGGTGTAGCTTTCACGACTGAAAACATAAAAACCGATTAAATCGTATTTTTCTGATAGTGCTTCAACTTTATCTTGATTGATATTAAGCTGCTCCAATGTGCTCTGGCTATCTACTTCGGTAATCAAAAAGCTATTACCGGTATTGACGATCAAGGGCTCTGAAGACAACTTAGCTTCAGCTATGTTCAAAGCCGCCAGAACCTCTTCTCTGTCTTTATTAACCGAAACAAACATTGGGGCTATCTGCTCCATAAATGCGGCGCCCGATACCAGCTTGACCGCTCGATTACCATCTATGGTTTCTTTGGAGCTTTCACTATTTTTTAATAAGCCTTGCTGAGACAGATAACTAAAAGTGGCAACCGTTGCATGCCCACAGTGTGCAATTTGTCGGGTGGGGGTAAAGAATTCCAATTTGATGTCGGCCACATCGGAGTGCGAGACGAAAGCCGTTTCGGACAGCCCCACTTGTGCGGCGATTTCTAGTTTCTGCTCCTTTGAAAATCGATCCGCATCCAATACTACCCCGGCCGGGTTGCCACCACGCCCATCTACTACGAAGGCATTTACTATCGAGACATCAATATTCATGGGCGTTTCCTCTACAATTTACTTGCTCGCTTTTTACCTTTTAGCAAGCATCAGATGATCTAGTAAGTGCCCGCCAGCACCATTCGATTTGATCAACAGTGGTATTTGAAGTAGTGCTGACGAGCCATTGTAGACTAGCAACTTAGAGCATACTCTAAGTCAAAGGCCTTGATAAAACTTAGGCCTTAAATTGCATATCTTTGCAGATAGGGGCTCACTTGTCGTTTGAGTTTGCGGATTTTCCGATACATTTAATTAGACAGGCGCTTTATTTTTGCTTCGGTGACGTCGATATAGTGGTCGATATTCTTTTTTTGTTCTTTTAGTTTCTCTAGATGTATTCTCAATGCCACTAAGGCGTCTTCATTGCGCCCTTCCATAGAGGCGGTTACATAGCCTTTGATATCTCGCAGTGACATGCCAGAATTCTTCATGCAGGCCACCCAGTTAATCAGGTCTACGTCGGTATCTGAATAATTACGATGGCCGCTGCTGTCCTTTTTTGGCAGTTCCAATACGCCTTGCTTTTCATAGTAGCGAATGGTGTGCGCGCTAATGCCGGTAAATTCGCTGACTTCTTTGATTTTCATTGATTTACTCGCCGAGCTGTAGTGTTGATATATTTCAAAGTTTAACAATAACTAGCCAAGATGTTTGAAACAAGCAGCAATGAGGCCTGACCGTTTTTAGTCCCTACAAGAGCTGCCCTAGAACGCGCTTAAACCATCCGCGGGCGCTCGGGTCGCGGTGTCCATACCGCTTTACGGTTCTAGATCAGCTCTTGTAGGAACTAAAATCTACTTAGGCTATGTAAACCCACTCAGGTAGGTAAAGAGTCCATATGCCCATGCAAAACCTTCAAAAGCAAGGACGCTATTGGAGAGCCCCCAGGACTAATTCCCTTGGAGAGAATTTGGGCTTGGTGCAAACTGAAAACCCCGGATGGTTTTCATCCATGGGTTCACGGCGCGTTTTGCATGGGTAGGTAGACTCTTTTCCGACTCGAAGGGAAACCCCGATACTCAATCCAATCTCTCCGAGCCATATTATTGTAAGATACTGTTATTAAGATGATTACAGAGCCTGAAGATACAAGAGCCTCAACATGATAAAAAGACGACAGTTTCTGCAGCTTGGAAGTATTGGAATCGCCAGCGTACCGGCCAGCGCCAGCATTAGCGCTCTATCACAGCGCCCAGAAATACAAACCGGCATTAGCAGTGGTGATGTTAGTCAGAATGGTGCCGTTATATGGGGGCGCACCGAAAAGCCATCATTAATGTGGGTTGAGCTTAGCAAAGATCCGAATTTCAAACAGAGCCTACGATTCGCCGGCACCGCCGCCTTAAAGGAAACTGACTTTAACGCCAAAACCTACCTTCGGGGCTTAAGCCCAGCACAGCAATATTTTTATCGCGTGCAATTCGAAAGCCTAGACAAACCTGGCCTATTTGGTGATATACAACAAGGGCAATTTAAAACAGCACATAAAAATACCGGCCGTATTCGCTTTTGTTGGTCAGGAGATACAGCAGGGCAAGGTTACGGAATTGATAGTAGTCGAGGCGGCATGCACAGCTATGCTGAAATGTTAAAACGCGAGCCCGACTTTTTAGTGCATTGTGGTGACTTAATATATGCCGACGGCCCCATCCCCAGCGAGATAAGTTTAAAGGATGGCAGCATCTGGAAGAATGTAGAAACCCAAGGTAAAAGCAAAGTTGCCGAAACTACCCAAGAGTTTCGGGAAAACTATTACTACAACTTTCTTGACCCGAAATTCCGCCAGTTTCACCAGCAAGTGGCTAGCTACCAACAGTGGGATGACCATGAAGTTGTTAACAACTGGTACCCCGGCGAACAACTACTCGATGATAAGCGTTACACCGTAAAAAGCGCCTCACTACTGGCCGAACGCGCACGTCATGCATTATTAGAATGTAACCCCATCAGCCTAAACTCCAAAGATCCAAGACAAATTTATCGCAAGGTCAGCCATGGCCCCATGTTAGACATCTTCTTCTTGGATATGCGCAGTTATCGCGGCCCCAATAGCTTAAACCGACAAGAGAAAGCCTCGGCAGAAACCGCCTTCTTAGGGGAAGAGCAGCTACAGTGGCTAGAGCAATCGCTGGCTGATTCGAAAGCCAGCTGGAAAATTATTGCTAGCGATATGCCACTTGGACTGAGAGTTACAGAATGGCAAAGTGAAGTGGCCGAGAATGCGGCCAATGGCGATGGCCCAGCGCTAGGGCGCGAATTGGAGATTGCGCACTTGCTGGAGTTTATTGCCAAGCAAGATATTCATAATGTGCACTTTATTACCGCCGATGTGCATTATTGTGCCTCCCACTATTACAACCCCAACAAAGCGCAGTTCAAAAACTTTAAACCCTTCTGGGAATTTGTCAGCGGCCCCCTGCATGCGGGTAGCTTTGGCCCCGGCGAGCTGGATAACACCTTCGGCCCGGAATTGATATTTAAAGGCATACCCGACAATATGCCGCCCAATTCGCCACCGTCAGACAACTACCAGTTCTTTGGTGAGATTGAGATTGATGGCTTTGAGAATACCATGACGGTGAAGCACTTTAACCGCCTTGGCAAAGAGCTTTGGCGTAAGACTTTAAAATCTGAAGCATAAAGTTCGGCAAAAACACCTCAAACAGAATATTCACCCAGCCAAACCTAAGCCCATAGCAGCAACTACGGCTTCGGTAAGCGGCTGGACGCCACATTATCCCTGCCGCCATAATAAGCCCGACTTTCTAACAGCAATAAGAAGACTATGATGAAACTCCGCTTATTGGCTGCCAGCATTAGCGCAGCCCTGATGTGCAGCAGCTTAACCCTACCCCTGGCCCACGCGGCCGACAAAGCCAAAGAAGACGAGACAGCCAAATGGGACGTTAACGCCCCTCAAGGTGAGTTTATCGATGCCAATATCGACGTGCGCGAAGGCACCTGGATGAACATCGATGTCAGCCCCGATGGCAAAACCATAGCCTTCGACTTGCTGGGTGATATCTATACCTTGCCAATTGGCGGTGGCGAAGCAACCCCACTAATGACCGACATCGCTTGGCAGATGCAGCCAAAATTCAGCCCAGATGGTAAACACATTGCCTTTACCTCCGACCAAGGCGGTGGCGATAATATCTGGATAATGAACAGCGATGGCAGCGGGCAAACAGCCGTTACCGATGAAACCTTCCGCCTGCTAAATAGCCCAGCATGGAGCCCAGATGGCGACTATCTAGTGGCTCGTAAGCACTTTACAGGTACGCGCTCATTGGGCGCCGGCGAAGTCTGGATGTATCACAAAGCTGGTGGCAAAGGCTTAATGCTTACCAAGCGCCCAAATCAGCAAAAAGATTTAGGCGAGCCTGCCTTTTCACCAGATGGCCGCTACGTTTATTTTTCACAAGACGCCACCCCTGGAAAAACCTTCCACTACAGCAAAGATTCTGAAAAAGGCATTTATAAAATAAAGCGCTATGATCGAGAAACCGGCGAGATCAAGGTAATTCTATCTGGCCGTGGCGGCGCTATTCGTCCAACACCTTCTAGAGATGGTAGATATCTTGCTTATATTGCTCGCGAAGATTTCCAGACCACTTTGTTTTTACTGGATTTAAAAACCGGTGAGAAGCGTAAGCTTTATGACAAGCTTGAGCGCGATATGCAAGAGACCTGGGCCATTCACGGTGTATACCCAAGCATGGCTTGGACTCCGGACAATAAAAACCTTGTGTTTTGGGCCAAGGGTAAATTGCATAAACTCAACATCGACAGCCTAAAAGCTGAGAATATTCCATTCCATGTTAAGGCCACTAAAAAGCTGCAAACCACTGTGCGCTTTGATCAGGACATTGATCAAGACAACTTCGACGTGAATATGCTGCGCAATGTGCAGATTTCACCGAATGGTAAGCAGGTTATTTTTGAAGCCTTAGGTCATATATACAGCCGCAACTTACCCAATGGCAAACCAAGCCGTTTGACCAAGCAAAGCGATCACTTTGAACTGCAGCCGAGCTTTTCTCGCGATGGCAAGAAGATTGTATTCAGCACTTGGGACGACCAGGAGCAAGGCAGCATTCGAGTAATGTCGGCGCGTGGCGGCAAGGCTAAAGTTATTAGCAGCGAGCCTGGCAAGTATGTCGAGGCGGCCTTCTCACCTGATGGTAAACATATTGTCTACCGCAAGGCCAAAGGTGGATATATCACTGACCCTAAATGGGGCCTAAACCCTGGTATTTATCGCGTAAGCAGCAAAGGCGGCAAAGCAGAATTAATTACTGAAAAAGGCGTGTTACCTCAGTACGGTTCAGCTAATGATCGCATTTATGTCATGCGCCACGGCGAGAAGCCATCCCTCGTTCGCGTAAATATCAAAGACAAAAAAGAGCAATCTTTATACGAAGGTAAATACGCTACCGAATTTAAAGTCTCACCTGATGGTAAGTATTTAGCATTCGCTGAGCGCTTTAAAGTCTTTGTAACGCCATTTGTAGAAAGTGGCCACTTAATTACCATTGGCCCGAAAGCGAAAAATCTTCCAGTGAGGAAGCTTTCCGTGCGAGCCGGTGAAAACATCAGCTGGAACGCCAAAAGCAATGAGCTGTATTGGAGCCTTGGTGCTGACCTTTACCAAGCTGAGTTACAAGGCTTGTTTGATGTAGGCTCCTCCGACGCCAAAAACAAAGAGGCCTTAAACAAGGAACCTGTTGTTACCGCCATTGGCTTTAATCAAAAGGTCGATGTTCCTAGCGGCAGCATTGCCTTTGTTGGCGGCCAAGTACTGACTATGGAAGATGGCGATAAAGTTATCGACAATGGTGTAGTACTGGTTGATGGCAATCACATTGTTGCGGTTGGCAAAGCCGGTGAAGTGGAAATCCCAAAAGGCGCGAAGACCATCGATATTTCTGGCAAAACCATTATGCCAGGTTTAATTGATGCACACGCTCACGGCCCGCAAGGCAGCAATGAAATCATTCCCCAGCAAAACTGGAAGAACTACGCCGGCCTAGCACTGGGTGTAACCACAGTTCACGACCCATCGAATGACACCACCGAGTTTTTCAGCGCTAGCGAATTGCAAAAAGCTGGTAAGATTGTAGGCCCGCGCCTCTATTCTACAGGTACTATTTTGTACGGTGCCTCTGGCCCGGGTTATACCTCCCATGTGGACAGTTTGGATGATGCTAAATTTCACCTATTGCGCTTAAAGAAAGCGGGCGCCTTCTCGGTGAAGAGCTATAACCAACCGCGTCGTAACCAACGCCAGCAAGTTATCCAAGCGGCGCGCGAGTTGGAAATGATGGTGGTGCCCGAAGGTGGTTCTTTGCTGCAACATAACCTAAGCATGGTAGCCGATGGCCACACAACCTTAGAGCACTCCATTCCAACAGAAAAAGTTTATGACGATATTAAACAGTTCTGGACTGCTGGCGAGATGGCTTACACGCCGACCTTGGTGGTTGCTTACGGTGGCATTTGGGGCGAGAACTATTGGTACGATAAAACCGAAGTTTGGAAACACCCACGCCTAAGCAAATATGTACCGGCCGATGTTTTAGCCAAGCGCGCCATGCGCCGCCCTACTGCTCCGCATCATCACTACAACCATATTAGTGTTGCCAAAACCGCTAAGGAGCTAAGCGATATTGGTATTCTTACTAATATCGGCGCTCACGGTCAGCGCGAAGGTTTGGCTGCTCACTGGGAGCTGTGGATGTATGCCCAAGGCGGCATGGAGCCCATGCAAGCCTTACGCACCGCGACCACCAACCCAGCTAAGTCTCTGGGCCTAGACAAGCACATTGGCTCCATTAAGAAAGGCAAGCTAGCTGATTTGATTGTGATTGATGGCAATCCATTGGAAGACATTCGCCAAACGGATCGTGTTGATTTGGTGATGGTTAATGGTCGCTTGTTCAATGCAGAGACTATGGATGAAGTCGGTAATCGCGACAATAAGCGTGAAGCTTTTTACTTTGAGAAGTAAGTAATTCGATAAACGTAATCAACCGCCGCGACTCTCTTAGCTGTCGCGGCGGATTATTTCAGAGATATCATCAGCTTTAGCGGCAAGCTAAAACATTAACCCAAACTTACCCCACCAAGCCCACGTACGGCTCTTTTACAATGCTTGAGCGCCAGCTGCCAAACCTCCGCCTCCCAAGCAGGGTGATCAATTGCAAATGCTGCTCTTAATCGTTTACTAATTTCCTGTCTTAATTCCGCATCACAATGAGGATTAAAACCGAGCCAGTTATCATCAATCAGCGCACGGGCGACTTTTTCGAATGGCTGGGTACCAAACTCTAAAGCTACTGATACATTGGATATACCCTGCTCATCAAGGTATTGTCCCAAGTTACCCTGAATTGCTTCTGCATTACTCTGCGCCGAGCCCGGCACAAAGACATCACCAAACCAGGCTTGCGCCAGTGCCACCACAGCTTCATCTGGGCGGCCGGCGTAAATGACTTCGCACTCCCCTGCTTCACCTAGACCGGTATGTATATCGAGATGAACCACAAACTTGTAGCGGGCCGAAAGTGATTTAACTATATGGTGCCAGTTTTCACGGGACCAACTTTCAGCTGCGCCACCGTAGAAGGTACAGTCATCTCGATCGTACTGTCCTCCCATCATCGCTGCCTGAAAGTTTGTCTTGCCATGCTCTGCCATATAGCGTTCAACATTTTGGTGGATAGCTTCGAGGTCACTACCTTGCCAGCTCTCTGGAAAGACTTCCCCGGCCATATTGAGAAAAGCTTCGTTAACAGCAGGGGTTACTGAGAAATCCGCAAAGTTTCGATTTAAGTCGATATTGTCTTCATTCACTCGACGGCCGTATGAAAAACCATAAGGGTTTAGGCCATGCACAAATACAACAGCAGTATTTTCCGGGCAGCTGTCGAGAAAGTCTGAACGTAAAAGCGCACACTGAACAGCAGAACCACAATAGCCTTCGATACCATGTACTGCGGAAGAAACCAATAAACAACGATTCGCACTAAAGCGTCCATAAAAAGCGACATCAATGGCAAGCTCTTCACCATTAATACCCAAACTATCGGGCATCACATAGCTTTCTACATACAGTTCTTTTTCTTGGCAAAGCGATAGAAATTCTTCGCGAGCAGCCTGGTAACTCTGGGCTAGTTTCATATCTAAAACCTTTCTACTTAGTCCTTGATTTTGTAGCTGTGGCAAAGATCATTTAATTTCGACAAAGTGCTCATCAAGGTTTGTTTTTCCTCTGCACTTATAGCCGTATCCAAATGGCGTTCGAAATCCTGCATTCGGGCGACAAGTGCTAAGGCCGCTTTTTCACCTTTGTCGGTAATCGCCAGATTTTTTCGGCGGCGATCTTGGCTGTCTTGCTCTACGGCTAATAAGCCTTTCTTAACCAGTGAATTCACATTGCGAGTCACCAAGGCCTTATCGATATACAAGTGCTCGATAAGGTCTGATGGAGACGACGCCTTGCCAGAATAGATAAAGGTCAAGATTCGAGACTCGCCTTGAGAAAGCGATTCCACGGCGGCCACATCCTTAGCCTGATTGGGCTTGCCCACCCGATACATAAGCATTTCAGTCAGAACAATTTGAAAAGGGATGTACTTGTCGATATCAAAATCCTGCTGCTGGTCTAGCTGATCTTCTGTTGTCATATTCAGTCGCTCATAACATTTTGTTTTTATATTTTTACCACTTATAGCGTTTAAGCCTCAAAACAAGCTTTCCATTATAAAGAAGGCTGAAGCTTCGCTATTTAAGTGCTTTTTCTGAAAATCTCTGTTTTCTCAAATTTATTGTTTACACAGTAAACTATATTAGTTTACATTGTAAAGCATAATAATTATCCAGGTCGGTATTTATTGCGAAATAGATACCCCAGGACGACTTAGGCGCCAGCCCCAATCAACATGGAATGCTGGCAAGATAATATCGGAGGATATTCCTGTGAGAACGATAAGTACCATAATCAATAGCCGCCCTTTAAGCTTTAAGCTCAGCGCATTGGCTTTGGCCACAGCGATTAGCAGCCAAGCTTCAGCCGCCAACCTCATTGAAGAGGTGGTGGTTACCGCGCAGAAACGCGCTGAAAACGTACAGGATATCCCCATCGCCATCAGCGCCTACTCGGGTAATAAGCTTGAGCAAGCTGGTGTGGAGAACACCTTGGATCTGCAGGTGATCGATCCAAGCTTGGTATTCACTACTAACTCAGTAGTTGGCCAGCCGTATCTGCGCGGTGTGGGCACCGATATTTTCTCTCCTGGTGCTGAATCCAGTATTGCGACCTTTATCGACGATGTTTATCAATCGCGTTCTTATTCTTCGCTGCAGGATTTCTTTGATGTTCAACGGGTAGACGTGGTTAAAGGCCCACAAGGCGTGCTGTTTGGTCGTAACGCTGCTGGCGGAGCCATTAGCTTCTACTCCAACAAACCAAGTGATGAGCTCGAAGGTAAGCTTTCGGTGGGCCTTGGTAACTACAGCAAGCAACGCATCGAGGGCATGCTTAATGTGCCTTTAATCGAAGATAAACTGAACTGGCGTATTTCCGGTATGACCAGCCGTCGTGATGGCTATGTGGAAAACCTACACAGCGGCACAACTCTGGACGATGAAGATTATATTGGCCTTCGCAGTCATCTGCAGTTTTACCCAAGTGATGATTTGAGCCTGCTTCTAAGCGTTAACTACAGCCGTGAAGACAGTACTCGTAATTTGGGTATCTATGTGGATACCAGCAGTGGCTCAAGCATTGCCGATGGTTTTGGTGCTATTCGTTACGACGATCCTTATAAAGTCGCCATTAACGAAAACAGCAGAAACTTCTCCGAATCTCTTGGCGTTAATCTAACCGCCGAGTTGCAATTGGATGGCACTATTATTAAGTCGATCACTTCCTATCGCGATGCGGAAGCTGAAGTGCACCTAGACCTGGATGGTTCTCAACTCGACTACGCTTCAAACTCACCCAACTTTGGCTCTGAAACCATTACTCAAGAAGTTCAGTGGATTTCAGACAATGACAGTAACTTAGAATGGGTGACAGGAATATTTCTCCTCAAAGAGCAGGCTGACCAACAGTTAAATGTTGCTCTTACCTTCCCAGTTCCCGGCCTTTCGGATTTGCTTGATCAGCCAGATGGCAATGTTGTCACTAAGTCATTTGGTTTATTCGGTAATGCCAAGTATACCTTCACAGACGAGTGGGCTTTGAGTGCAGGCCTTCGTTATAGCAAAGACGAACGGGAACTGGATTTTTTACAAACCATCATGACGGCTAGCACAAGACAAGTTTTAGCGACTAATGAACTAAAACAAGATGCCGATTATGAAGCACTAACCCCCCGCATGGTTTTAGAATACACACCTGACGAGGACACCCTTGCCTACGCGTCGATCTCACGCGGCTACAAAGCTGGCGGATTCAGCACTAACACTTTTCAGTCCAACGCTTTCGATTCTGAATATGTTTGGGCCTATGAGTTAGGTTTAAAGTCAACTCTATGGGAAGGCCGCGCGCAGTTTAACTCGGCGGTATTTTATTACGATTACGACGACCTACAGCTAAACACCATCCCACCGGGTTCGGCCGTTGGTACCTTCCAGATCGTGATCAATGCTGCGGCCGCTAAGGTACAAGGCTTTGAATTTAGCTCCACCGTTTTCCCGATTGACGATTTAGAGCTGAACTTTTCGGCGCAAATTCTCGATGCGACTTTTGAAGATTTCTCGGCGCTTAACCCGAATGAGCTGGATAAGGGTGAAGTAGATCGTTCTGGCGCTCGTATGCCTCGTGCTCCGGAGTTAAGCTTAAGCTTTAGTGCCGAATATGAATGGCAAGTTGCTGATCGCCCACTTACTGCAAGAGTCGATGTTCGCCATGAGAGCGAGCAGTTTTTGGATCCTTTCCAGGACAATGCTGTAGAACGTGATCAGAACACTATTATCAATGCTCGTGTAGGCTATGATTTAAGTGATGATATGCGCATCTCATTTTGGGGGCGTAACCTAGCCGATAAAGAAGTGGTTCAATCTTCTATTCGCGTAGACGGCCTGATCGGTACCGTGCAGTTTTTCGCTCCGCCACGCACTTACGGCCTTACATTTGAAATGAACTTTTAAGGTATCTGACTATGTCCAGCAACCGCCCTATAGAAAAGCATATTGCATTACGTGGCAGTAACATCCATTACACCCGTAATGGCCCTGCCAGTGAAATCGCCATTTGCTTTCTGCCCGGCTGGGGCGGTTCACGCTGGGTATGGGATTACCATGCCGAGCACTGGGCTCAGAACTTTAGAACCTTAAATATTGATTTCCCTGGCTTTGGTCACTCTGCATTACCCCTGGGTACACGCACTGTTGATCAGCTTGCTAAAGATCTATGTCTTGTCCTAGATGAGGAAGATATAAAGCAGTGCATTATCATCGGGCATTCCTATGGTGGCCTATTAGCGCTAGCTATAGGTCAACTTCGTCCACAGCAGGTGCTGGCTGTCATTGGCGCAGATTCATTTATCCATATGGACCTGTATCCCCAGCAAGCCCAGGAAACAATCGATGAAATGCTGGCCTATATCCGCCTTGACTATCAAGGTGCGCTGATGGAACTGGGTAGCAGCTATCTTACAGAAAACTGCCACCCGGCGATTAAATCTTCGGTGTTAAGGGAATTTAGAAGTAGCAAACCAGAAGAAGGCATAAAAATCCTAGCGATGTTTCTAAGTTACGATATGGGCAAAACCCTAAGCAGCTACCCGGGTCCAGTTGCCGCAATTGTAGATGGGAACAAATACGCCATTGAGAAAGAGCGTTTTATTCCAGCTTTTTCAGAGCGCATAGATCTTTGCATTGTAGAAAACAGCAACCACTTCTTGATGCTTGAAGAGCCAGAGAAATTTTCAGAATTACTAACTCCGCTGATCACAAAGTTCAGTTCGCTTTAGCCTTTCTTTGAAAGGCTTTTTTTCCAGACAAGATCTCAAGCAAGCTCGAATGCTTCAGCCAATAATTTGTGCGATCTTAAACGGTCGTTAAAATCGTAACAAATACTCACCGTCATCAATTCATCAGCACCATATTCATCGGCCAGTGCTAGCAGTTTTGCTTTCACTTGCTCGGGCGAACCAATGGCTGAGCTTTGCATACGCTGACTCGCAAAGGCCTCTTCTTGAGGGCTAAGCTGATAGGCCGCGGCCTCATCAGGCGGGCAGATTTCAGTATCGCTTTTACCCGCAATAAACTTCAAATAAGACACTAAACGACTACGGGCCAAATAATGCGCCTGCTCTTCAGTATCCGCCACCAACACATTAACGGTTAAAGAGGTACAAGGCTTAGATAAACGCCCAGGGCCAGCCTCACTCTGAAAACAATGGCGATAGTAAGCCAGAATACGGCCGTCCATTGCAGGATTGATAAATAAGGCAAAATTATAGGGCAAACCCAATTGCCCAGCTAAAGCGGCACTATCCGGGCTAGATCCTAGCATCCACAAATCAGGAGGGCTTTCAGCCTGCGGCCTTAGCTTGGGCTGAAATTTTTTATCGTAAAGAATTTCTTGTAACTTGGTGGTCTGCTCAGGAAAACGCGAGAAGTCTGGCTGACCATTTTGCGCCAGTAAACGCGCCGTCACCATATCGGTTCCCGGCGCCCGGCCAATGCCTAAATCGATTCTGCCCGGATTAAGCGCGGATAAGGTCGCCCCTAATTCGGCAACCTTATAGGGCGTATAGTGGGGCAACATAATGCCGCCACTGCCGATTCGAATACGCTCAGTGCTCGCGCCCAATGCTCCCAACAAAACCTCTGGAGCACTGCCGGCCAGAGCATCAGTGCCATGGTGCTCGGAAACCCAAAAGCGATGATAGCCAAGTTCTTCTACATACTTGGCTAAATGTAAGGTTTCACTAAAGGCCTGCTCGGCACTGCCGCCTTTGCGTAAGGGAGATTGGTCGAGAACACTTAACTTCATAATTAATATCAGCCAACAAATTAATGCTAACCGCCAAGCAGTGCCTTTTCCTCAGCTTCACGCTTTTGCACAACTTCCTGACTGCGCACAAACGCTACATAAGCTGCAGTCTTAGGCCAGCGTGAAGCATCCAATTTATAGCCACCGATTTCGGCATTAATAAACGGGGAAACCATGGCGATATCGGCAATGCTTAATTGACCGTCGGCCAAGAACTCCGCACCATTCACTACCGTTTCAACATAGTCCAGTGCTTTAGGGATGCTACCGGCTTCAGCCTTGGCAATAGCTTCTTCATTGGTTTCTAAGCCACGCATAGGAGCAACTACACGCTGAAAGAAAGGAACAAGCAAAGCATCTACCAATGCGGTATCTGCAAACTCTTCTAGCCAGCGCGCTTCGGCGCGAGCTTCCACAGAAGTCGGCAGCAAGCTTGGCTCTGGATAGCGCTCTTCGAGGTATTCATTAATAACGGTGGAGTCAGAAAGATTGAAATCGCCATCGCTCAACGCTGGGATTTTTCCTAGCGGGCTGATATCGGTATAACCTTCCGGCAAAGCGCCAGGGAAAACCTGCTCGTTCTCGTAGGCTACTCCTTTGGCCTCTAGCACCAAAAGCACTTTACGAACATAGGGGGATAAAATTGCACCATACACTTTTGGCATCGCGGCTTCTCCTTATAGTTTTGGACTGTTTATTACAGTAGAGAAGCCGCAATATACCCTGAATAGGCAGGTCAGTGCTGCCATTTTTTGGGTATTTCTGCCTGTTTGTTTACAGGCTTATTTTATAGTTCGTTATAGCTCGAGCAGCAATATTAAACACCGGTATAGAAAATCACCTGCTGCGGCAACTTCTCGGTATTGATCACCTTACCCTTGGCCATCACCATGGATTGCTTACGGATATTGCGAATATCTTTTAGCGGGTTCGCGTCCAACAATAATAGATCAGCAGATTTGCCCACTTCTACCGTGCCGAATTGTTTTAGACCGCGTGCGGCGATAGCACCGTTTTTAGTGGCCGCTACAATAGCTTCCATTTCACTCATGCCTAGCTCTACCAAACCTTCGATCGCGAGCAAGCTACCAATACCCGCTTCTTGATCGATGCTCTTTGGAGATTTACGAAACTCAGGTGCTTTACCTTGGTAATTATCTGTTGCGATAGTGACACGACAGCCAGCTTTGATTAGGCGAATAGCATTATCGCGCTCGATTTCATAGAACTCGCCTAGGCGGCCATTGCGTGCACGCTGCTCGGCGCTAGTCACTGGCGCGGGTGCATTCTCTAAGGCTTTCAGCGCGGCATTGCGACGCTTCAAATGCTTCTGCCACATATCACCGGTAAAGGTGTTACTCCGCATTGCACAGATCACATCTTTCTCAACAATCATGTCGATTAAATCTTGCGGGTAGCGGCGGCTTAGAATTTCTGGGTGCTGAATTAAGTCAATGCCGGCTTCCACCGCCATGCGTAGGGCTTCAGGACTGGTCGCATGAGTTTCTGCAACCAAACCACGCTTGTGAGCTTCTTCGACAATTACTTTTTGCGTACGCGGGGAAAAACCAATCAAAGACGGATAACCAAAGTGGCTGGTGCCGCCATACTTCAAAAAGTTTGGCCCTTTATCCAAATATTCATTAATGGCTTTGCGCAGCTCTTCGGGCCCCATATCCATGGTTTCTTCACCAACACCTTGGGCAATGCTGTCATTCCATTTTTGCTGGAACAAGGTCAGATCAGATTCTTTAATCAGTGAGAAGGTTAAGGAAAACGGCCCACCCCAACCAATAATATTACCGGCCACTAACATACGAGGCCCCACGGCTTTACCCGCTTCAATATCATCGCGCACCTGCATTAGCGGCATCAAAGAACCGTAGCTATCACGCACGGTGGTAACGCCGCGCTTAAGCTGACGCTGCACAAATTCCAGCACTAGCTCATCATTACGCTCGCCGTATTTCACAACGGTTTCTTTGCGGCGGGCATTGCCGTAAATAGAGGCATGCACATTGGTATCGATAAAGCCCGGCAGCAAATACTTACCTCGACCATCAATCACTTGCACATAGTCCGGCAAGCTCAAGCTGCCCGCCTTCCCTAGGCCTTTAATCACGCCATCTTCAACCCATACACTCTGGCGCTTTAAGGGCGTGCCACCATTGCCGTCAATTACGGTAACGTTGTTGATGGCATAGGCATGGCGACGTTTGGTCTCGGCTTGTGCCTGCCAGCTTAAACTTAGTGCCACACAAAAGGCGGTCAGTAGGGCCACGGGCTTTATGGCTTTCGTTTTTACTGGGCTAGCGTTTTTAAGAAAGGAAAGGCAAATCTTCATAGGGGCTCCATTTCGACACAGAGGTAGCTGCACGCTTAAGAATACAGATTGTATACAATATACGAACATTAGCATTAATGTTACTATCGAGCAAAGACTCAATCGGCAATCTGAGGAGCTTACCGAGCTCACCGTCTAGCCAAGTACACGAGCCCAGCGCAGGAGCCAATATGAAAAACAATAAATACTCGAAATTGAACACTACCGCGAAGCTAATCTGCTCTATTACCGCCGCCACTTTATGCTTGGGTGCCGCCAGTGCAATTGCTGATAAGAGCACCGACAAGCAGGCCTCTAAGCCTAGATCCCCCTCTCAAATCAGTGCACAAGCCAAGGACAGTAGCTGGCGCGATATCGATAATGAAAACCTGCTACGCATGCAACTTGATACCGGCACGGTTTGGATTGAGCTAGCCCCGCAATTTGCGCCGAACCATGTTAGCAACACCAAGGCTTTGGTACGCGAAGGCTTTTACGATGGTTTAAGTATTTACCGTTTTGTTGAAGGCTTTGTTGCTCAAGGAGGTGACGCCTCTGAGGAGAAGGCCATTAAAAATGCTAAGCGTGTGCTTAAGAGCGAGCGCTATACGAGCAATAAAGTAGATTTTACTCCGCTAGGCTTTAAGGACAGTTTTGCTGAAGACACGGGTTTTGTAGCCGGCTTTGCGGCGGCTAAGAATTCGAAAGGTGAAAGCTGGATGGTACATTGCCCGGGTGCGTTTGCGATGGCCAGAAACAATCCGGTTGATAGTGGCGGTACGGAATTTTACGTTGTTCTTGGCCATGCCCCTCGCTATTTAGATAGAAATGTGACGGTCTTTGGTCGAGTGATTTCCGGTATGGGGGCTTTGTTATCGTTACAGCGTGAAAAGCCGAAGGATGAAAGCAAGGAGTACAATCCTATCCGTTCTGTAAAAGTAGCGGCCGATCTAAGCAAAACCGAGCAAAAGAATTGGCAAGTTATGAAGACCGATTCTGCGGATTTTAAGGAGCTGATTCTGTCGCGAGCCAATCGACCTGAGGAGTGGTTTGTAGAGCAACCGGGTGTTGTAGATGTTTGTGGTGTGACGGTGCCTAGTAGAGAGAAATAACGGTGCCTGCATGAATCTTTGATTGAATTGGTTAAATAGTTTTATTGAAGCCGGATTAAAACAGCGTGTTTTCATTCTATAAGTTTATCTAGACCCGGCCGCTTTCATGCCTTGGGGTATCGGGTCTGGAACGCGCTTAAACCATCCAAGGGCGCTCGACTTCGCAGCGTCCGTGCTGCTCTACGGTTCCTGACCCGATACCCCAAGACATGAAATCTATATCGTAGAATTCTTGACCTTCATTTATGACATCCTAGATGTTAGAAATTAACTGCAATTGATCTCCAAATTAATTTCTAACCTTTTCACTGAAGTAGAATATGGAGGGTAGGGTTCGCTATGCTGGGGCGTCTCCGACTCGGAGGAGGAGCCGAGCTAGCATGGATGCTGCTTTTTGCGTACCCGGCATAGCGAACCCTACCCTCCATAGTCGCCCCGACCTGCACCAACTCAAACAAGGCTTCCACACTCATAAACTATTTAAATAGAAATAAAAAAGGCGTGAATAAATCACGCCTTTTAGAAACCCTGAAATCCCTAAACACTAATTAGCCAAAGCAACTGACTCATCAATATGTGACGGCTTTTCCTGCAAACGCTGCTTAAGAAAATATGCCATACCCGCCATCAGCAAGAGACCAATATCAGATCCCCATGCTTGTGGCGCCCACTGGCTATAGCCTTGGCTAGCTTGTAGCAGGATATCCAGCAAAGCTGTAGCAGATAACAACGCAACAACAACACTCATTGCTTGCGTAAATGCCGTCTCAACTTTCTCACTGCGCCAAGCCTGCCAAGCCACAAATAGTAAGCCCAGCACAAACGCTACGCCCGCATACTGAATCGCGGATTTAGCGAAACTTAGTGCCGTAAACGCAGGCAACCACTTAGTCACCAATGCCATGGCAAATCCGAAAGCACTTGCTACTGGTAAGCACAATAAGCCCCAGTAGACTACTCGGCCCTTCCAATCAAAAGCGCGGCGGCGCAACCATAGCAGCAGACCTGTAGCGGGCAGTAAACAACTCATCAAGCCTAGTGCAAAGTAAAAGAACTTCATCGCCGTACCACCAAAAGTGGCGTAGTGTAGCGGGACCGATGCAGAATAAACCCGCAGCGCCACATTATCGTGAATGTAGTCCACCAACTTGATGGTTTCGCCGGTATCCACACGATACTTAGCAAAACTATCAATACCCAAAGTTTTTGGATAATTACCGTAAATTAATACAAAATTGTTTTTATCGCCTGGGTAGACCGACATAACCTGTTGGGGCACAAAGCCTCGCTGCATATCCAAACGAGCCTTGGTAACAAATGGCAACATGCTAGGTATTGGTGCTGACTCTTCCGACATAACCGGATCTTGTCCGAAGATATCAGCAATGGCCGCTTCCTGATCGCCGTTGTAGGCAACCAAAGCCATCATAATAAGAATCACACCCAACAAACCTAACAGAGCACCGGTAAAGCCGATCACCACATGAAAAGGCAGCGCCCAGAAACCCGCCAACTTATGCAAATCGCTCCATTTATGACGAGGCTTTTCTAAGCGTAATTGATCGCTCTCTTTACGCCATTGGCGGTGAACCAAAATGCCCGCTACCGCGAGCATCATAAAGATAACGCCCAATACACCAATAGCGTATCGCCCCCAAGGACTTGGCAGCCAAAAGTCGGTGTGCACCTCAGTAATAATGTGGCTAATGCCAGCATCCTGATGGGCAATCAACTCACCAGTTTGTGCATCCCAGTAGCTAGTGTGCCAAGCTTCATCGCTCTCGGTATGCGTACCGCTTATAGCAAAACGACGGCCCGGCATATCTTGACTGACAAAGAACACCTCAACGTCTTTACCATCTTCACCACCAAAGGTTTCGATGGACTGCTGCATAATTTTATCGACGGGCACATCTTCCAGGTGCCCAGTTGGTGGCGCTGCCACACTAGAGAGCTTGGCGTTTTCCCAGATGCTTAATTCACTATGAAAAATGCTAACCGTGCCGGTAAAACAAAGTGCAAAAATAAAAATACCTAAAGCAACACCTAACTGTTTATGGCTACGCATTAAGCCCTGAAAAAACGCTCTTTCTTTGGCATCACTCATAGCATTGATCCTCCAAGACCAACCAGCAACAAGGCAACAGATAAAGCCAACAATTGCCACATAGCACGGGAAAAGTTTTCACGACTGAAAAGCCACAAGCTAGCCCAGGCCCACGAAATAGGCACCGACAAACCCGCCCAAAAAGTTCTGTGCAGGGCTTTATCTAAAGGTAGAAACTGAGCCAAAAAGACAGCCGCAAATAAAGCGAATAGCAAGCCAAGAAAAATAGCACCACTAAGTGCCTTGCCACTAAAACCCATATCAAGCCCCCATTAGCCAGCTAATGCAGGCTGCCATTGAAACCAAAAGAACAGCCCAACGAACCATATCAATTCTATTTGGCCAGCGGCGTAAAATTAGCACCCAAGCAAAACCTACCATCATTAACGCAGCCAGAAAGAAGGGAATACCCCACTCCCAGCCTTCGGCATCCCCCCAAAGATAAGCAGCCACCAGCAACAAAGCGTAAGCAATAACTCGCTGCGCAATTAAAGGGATTTTGGGCATAGGGCGATGGGCATAGGCCATTGGAACAGCTAAGCCTACCAGCGAAAGGGCAAATAAATGCAACATCATATCAAGCCTAGAGATAGCTTTATTCAAGGGTGTAAATTAGCTGCCCCTAAACAAGTCTAATGAATAATTATTAAAAACCGGCTAATTATCAATGAATCTCATTCTCAGGGCAAGATGGTTTGGCGGCATTACAAAATAGGCACCAACTGGTGCCTATTTTGTACCTGACAAAGGAGTGTCAGCTGTTGCTGTTGCGCTAAGATTGCGCTTATCGCATATTTTTTGTCACTAGAAATGCTCTAGCTTTGCGAGCTGATATATTCATCCACCAACTGCTCAAGAATATCCAACGGCACTGCGCCGTTCTTAAGCACCACATCGTGGAAATCGCTGAGGTTAAATTTATCGCCCAGCTCGGTTTTGGCTTTTTCGCGTAGCTCCAAGATTTTCATCATACCAATCTTATAAGAGGTCGCCTGGCCTGGCATGACGATATAGCGCTCGATCTCAGAAACGACATCAGATTCGGCCATGCCGGTATTGGCAATCATGTAATCGATGGCTTCTTGGCGAGTCCAGCGCTTGGCGTGGATACCGGTATCAACCACTAAGCGCACCGCGCGGAATAGCTCGGCCTGTAGGCGGCCAATATTATCGAAAGGATCTTTTTGAAAGCCCATCTCCCAAGCGACTTGCTCGGCATAAAGTGCCCAACCTTCTACATAGGCCGTAAATGGCGAGAAGCGACGGAACAAGGGCATGCCTTCTAGCTGCATAGCAATGGCCACCTGAAAGTGATGCCCCGGAATACCTTCGTGATAAGCCAAGGTGCGCATGCTGTATTTAGGCGTGGCTTTGATATCGTAGAGATTGGCAAAGAACTGCCCAGGGCGTGAGCCATCGATAGCTGGTGGCTGATAGTAGGCGCCAGGTGCAGTCTTTTCTTTAAAGGCCGGAATACGTTTTACTTCCACACCAGTATCTGGACGCAAGCTAAAGGCTTGCCCCAAGCCTTTATCAATCTCGTTTAAGATCACTTGGTAATCGGCAATAATTTGCTCGCGGCCTTCATCGGTATCGGGATAATAAAACTCTTCCTTGCTGGCCATCTCATCAATAGCGGCGCTAAAGCCTGCGCTAACATCGTAGCCCTCGCCAGCTAAGATCGCCAAAATTTCAGCTTGGATGCGGGCAACTTCCGATAAACCAATATTATGAATTTCATCGGCCGTTAAATCGGTGGTGGTAAATAAACGCAGCGCCGCTTTATAAGCGCCCTCACCTTCTGGTAGTTTCCAGAAGCCATCATCTTCGGTGGTTTTATCGCGCAGTGCGGTAAAGTAATCGATCAGCTTTTGATAGGCCGGGTACACATCGGCCTGAATCGCTTTCTCAGCATCGGCCAGCACTTGGCTATTATCGTAGCCTTCGATTTCTGCCGATTTCTTTTCTAAATTGGTATAGAGAATATTCTCTTTGGGGGCTGTGCCAACAAAGTTATTCATTTCCTCTAGCACACGATCCACCACAAAGCGCGGCGGTAGAATATTGCGTTTTTCCCTTTCTTTTAGGCCTTCTAGCACCTGATCGAACTTCTTACCCACCGCTGATAAGCGCGAAATATAGTTCTCGGCATCTTCGGCAATTTTAATTTCATGGGTAGATTCCATAAAACTTGGGTAGCCGTTTTGCGCACCAAATAACTGGTTTACCGGGTAGTTATGAAAGCGATAACGCTCGAAATCATCCACCGAGGCAAAGAGATAATTCGCAATGGCTTTTGATAGCTGCTCGGCCTCGCTTAGATCTTCTACCGCATAATCATCCAGCACCGCCTTGGCGGCTTTTAGATCGGCAATCATGGCATCGCCAGCGGCAATACTATCGTCATCCAGCTTACTGTTGTGCCCGCGAATACCAATATTTTCCAGCATATGTAGCTGGCTTAGCATTTCTGGGCTTTTTAAGGCCTGCTTAAGAATTTCGCGATTAAAGAAATTATTAATAAAAAATGGCTTGGCATACCATTCGTGGGCCGCAAAGCTGCCGCCCAGAATAATAATAGACAGCAAACCGTAAGCGATAAATTTTAGTATTTTCATAGTGCTGTTCTTGTAGTGTTTTAAAAGGTGAAGAAGCCGTGTTACTCAATAAACGTCGTAAAATCTGCTAAGGGCTTTTTAGTAATATCTGGCACCTGGGCACCCTCTTCTGGATAGCCCACCACCAATAAAATATAAGGGCGTTCGTACTCTGGGCGCTTACAGATTTTATTCAAAAACTTCATTGGGCTTGGGGTGTGGGTTAAAGTCGCTAAGCCCGCCTGATGCAAGGCCGTAATTAAAAAGCCAGAAGCCAAACCTACCGATTCTGCCGTGTAATAGTTTTTATGCTTGGTGCCTTCTTCATCGTATTCAAACTTTTGTAAAAAGATGGCAATTAAATAAGGAGCTGTTTCTAAGAAGGGCTTTTTATCATCGGTGCCTAAAGGTGCTAAATCGTCTAGCCATTCTTCGGTAGCACGCTCGGAATAAAACTGGCGCTCTTCTTCCTCGGCGGCCAGGCGAATCTCTTTTTTAGTTTCCGCATCGCTAATCACCACAAAGTGCCACGGTTGCTTATTAGCACCACTGGGCGCCGTGCCCGCCGCTTTTAGGGCATTTTCAATTACCGAGCGCGGCACTGGCTCTGGCGAGAAATCGCGCACGGTGCGACGGCGCTTGATCATCTCGTAGAAGCTAAGGGCATTGGCTTCCATCTCGGCTTCGCTTTGCTGTTGAAAATCTAGTGGGATAAAGGGGTATTCAGACATCTTTCTCTCTTATTATCTGGGCATATCGTTATTTTTTAACAATATTTATTAACAATGGGTATTACTGCATTACCGCCGCTTCATAGAGCTAAGACGAGTGTAGAGACGATAAAATCAATGAAAACTGCCATAAAACTGTAAAGCTAAGGGCTTTTACAGCCGCTAGCCGAAAAGCGGCCTAGAAAATAGCCTGAACAAGTGCCGCCCAGATTAGCGACACTTTTATTAACGACACTTTGATTAGCAACGCCCAGGAGAGGCAGCTAAGAGAGATAAGCTAGCCCTTGGGCTGCCAAAGCTCGATCTTGTTACCGGCCGGATCCATAAACCAGCCAAAATCGCCATAATCGAAAGACTCCGGCTCGCCGATAAGCTCCGCGCCGCCTTGCTTTACCTGCTCAAGTGCGGCGGGCAAATCATCCACCACCAGGTTCATCATAAATTCTTTGCTGGAAGGCTTAAAATAATCGCTGCCCTGTTTGAAGGGCGCCCAAACGGTGTAGCCATGCTCAGGCATATCCGCAGGCTGTAAGGCGCAGCCGCCATAACTTGGATCTATCGGCAAGCCCAGATGCTCTTGATACCAAGCCGCCAGGGCCTTGGGATCCTCACAGAAGAAAAATATACCACCGACACCTAATACCTTCGCCATGCTGACTCCTTGCGGCATTACCGCTATGGGTTGACTGAGCTGAACACAATGTTTTCAAGACTGCCTAAAAACCGCCGACATAATCTAAAACTGTGTATTGATACCTGAAAGGCTTGCTGAATAATGACACAAAGCTACCGACAACACTATCTGGTCGCGGCCGCGCTATTTGGGCTATACGGCGTACAAGTGTGCCCCTTTTTAGACAGCCTGAGCCTGGGCGCACTGCTGATTCCTATAATGCTGAGCTTTGCCATTATTGGCCTTGGGCGCTACTTGCTAGATGGGCAAATTAGTAATGCCGAGCTTAAAAAGCAGGTTAAACGCCAGTTTATTCTGGATATGGGCCTATTCTTATTTACTGGCCTTGCCCTAGCCGCTTACTTTCGCCTGCTACACCAATCCCCCCTAGAAAGCGGCTTAAAGGTTATTATTGGCATGGCGATCTTTGGCTTCTTTATCGCCTGCGATCAGGCCCTGCTGAAAGAACGCAAAATTGCCGAGCAACTAGCCGAGGCCGGCGAGCATATCACCCCAGATTGCGATCCTTACCCGCTTACCCATAAATTCAGTCACTTTGCCTGCGCCTGTGCTATCGCGGTAATTGGCGTAGTGTTTATGGTGATCAATAAAGATTTACATTGGCTGCAACAAGTAGGTGAAGATCTACCACTGGCCACTGCACAGCGCTATATTCTTACCGAGGTCTCTTTTGTAGTGGCCGTGATTATGGTGTACGTGCTGCGCATTATTTTTGCCTATGCCAATAATTTAAAAATGTTTATCACCATGGAGCAAAGCGCCCTAGCCGCCGTCGCCCAGGGCGATTTAGAAGCCGAGGTGCCAGTAAGCAGCAATGATGAATTTGGCCTTATGGCATTGCACACCAATAAAACCATTGCCGCACTGGCCGAGCGCAGCCGCGAGCTAAGCATCACCCGCGATGCCAGCATCTTAGGCTTAGCCAGCCTAGCCGAAACCCGCGACAATGAAACCGGCGGGCATATTCTGCGCACCCAAAACTATGTAAAAGCCCTAGCCCTAGAGCTGCGCAAAAATCCAAGATACCGCGAGCAACTGGATGATGACACCGTAGATCTACTTTATAAATCGGCCCCGCTACACGATATCGGCAAAGTAGGCATTCCCGACAATATCCTACTAAAACCCGGCAAGCTGACAGACGAAGAATTTGAAGTCATGAAAAGCCACCCACAAATTGGCGCCGATGCACTAGAAGTTGCCGAACGCCAACTGGGCAGCAACTCCTTCTTAAGAATCGCCAAAGAAATTAGCCTAAGCCACCACGAAAAGTGGGACGGCAGCGGCTACCCAGCCGGCCTAAGTGGTGAAGACATCCCAGTATCCGGCCGCCTAATGGCACTGGCCGATGTATACGACGCCCTAATCAGCGCCAGAGTTTACAAACCCGCCTTTAGCCACGAAAAAGCCAAAAGCATCATCCTAGAAGGCAGCGCCAAACACTTCGACCCTGATGTAATCCAAGCCTTTATAGATTGCGAAGCCGAGTTTGTACGTATTGCAGATGAGTTTAGTGATAATAAAACGCAAGCGGCTTAGCGTTGTTTGGCTTTTTTGATTAGCTATCGCCTTGTACTTGGTGCCTTTTTAAAAGGGTGCCAGGCTTCATTATCACGTATGTTTTATCTAGTGCTTGTAAAACCCCACTTAAAACAATAAATTAGAGTTTTAGACAAAGGAATGCAGCTAGATATTAAAACGGACTCCATCCTATTATTTCTGATATCCCCGTATTAATAATACGCGTCTGCTTTTTGGTTGTAATTCTGCTTGTCTGTTTATTTAGCTGTTACGTAAATCAGATCTAGCTAGAGAGTTTAATGGATACTCAGGAAGAAACTATTGAAGTACTAAGCTTGGCAGAATTAGCTGAACAAATTTTATTTTTCAATGAAAAAGACCTTCTAAGAAAATGCCCAAGAGAGTATCTCCCTTCGATTGTGAGTAGAATGGTAAAGGATCTACCGGGTATCTCATTTGATATTACCGATACATCAATTGAGTTCTTTAGAGGGCGAAAAATAGAGAATGTTCCCAAGTATAATTGTATACACGAGATTTTGGCTCCGCCGCCTAAAAAAGTTACTACATATCAACGATGCAATTTGATAGAACAGTCAATACTATATACAGCTTCAAACATTCCAACAGCACTGTTAGAAATTAATGCAAATACTACTGATAGAGTCCAGTTTGTTGTTCAGCATTTAAATGAAAATAGTTCCTTGAAGGTTGGGTGCGTTGGCTTATTAGACTACGTTAGGCGGTTTGGTGTTGCCCCTCATATTTTCAATACTCTGGATGATAGGCTTGAAAGTGTTATCAATGGAATTAAACAGAACGTGGGTAAGGATATATGGCAAAAAGCGCTTTTATTTGATGCTTTCATAGCCGATTGGTTTTCCCGCCCTGTTGACAGTAGTTACGAAAGTGGCTATGAGTACGCTTTGACAGCTTTATATTCTAATATAATGTTTCGTAGTGGAATCGATGTCATAGCTTATCCAAGTGTTGGGCATAAAGGGGGGTGGAATTTTGCCTTAAAACCGGAAATAGCCAGTGAAAAAATAACCCCTGTGGGTGTTTTTATCTACGAAATCACTGAGAACCTAGGGTATGGTCTCGTTAATGCATCTGTAAAAGCAGAGGCAAAACGGTTAAACAACGGGGCCATAGAATGGTAATTGACATCGGCATGAATCACGTAACAAGTGCGTGCATTAGACCTTCGCTTCGCCGCAGCAAATGACACAGGCGTTATGGAGCACTCTAAATTGGTGGTAATTCAGATAGATGAGTAACAACTTTAATCTTAAAAATACAAGTTCTAACATCAAAATAATTATTGGCGAAAACGGAACTGGTAAAAGTGCTCTTTTGAATGAGCTTTCTATAGACTACCTAAATGACAATAAAACTGTCATAGCGATAGCAACTTCTATTCATGACAAATTCACTTCAAAGCGAAAGAAGTTTCACTTCTATGGAGGACGCCAAGGCCGAAGCATGGTTGAACGAGCAATCAAAAAATCATTATTAGGCGACTCATATGATGATGTTGATAGGGTTAAATATCTAATAAACGCTTTGGAATATGCAAAATATTCGCCGAAAATAGGAATCAAGGTTGAAGGATTTGAATCGAACAACATAGAATTGCTATATATTGCAGCTAAAGAAGATGAACGGCTTTATGATGCCTTAAGTTTAATAGAAAAATATCAGGAACCATTTTCTCGAGAATTAATTGTCGCTATAAGTCTATGGTCAGTTACTAATGAAAACAACAATGTCTCAGGCTCTGCTTTGTCTGCATTTATACGATACGAGAGAATTTTAAAAAAATATAAAATTATAAAAAGATTAAGAACTTACTTGTATAGAGAAAATTCTGAAATAGCATTAGCCAATGCTAGCTCAGGTGAATTGATGATTATCTCAATGTTGGTTCATATTTCTTCATACATTGATAAAGACACTGTAATTTTGATTGACGAGCCTGAAAATAGCTTACACCCAAGATGGCAGCGTAAATATATAGATATGATTCTGGATGTTTTTTACTTATTTCAACCCAAGATTTATGTGGCTTCACATTCGCCTCAGATAATTCCATTAGATAATGATTTATACAAAATATTTACCCCAAGAAATGGAGTTGTTTTAGAGGTTGACGAAAAGACAAGTAACAATGAAGAGCTGCTTTCAGAGGTCTTCGGTGTGATTACTCCTGAGAATAGGTTTTTATCTAATAAAATGGTAGAAACAATAAATGATTTTGACGCCAATAGAATTGAATATAACCATGCATTACAAATCATAGAGGGGTATAAAAACAAAGTTTACGACCCTAGGCAGATTACTTTTTTAGAAGGTGTTAATGAGATAATAGAAAAAGTCAACAACTCAAGGATTTCTAATGCCTAATAGACCATCATTTACTGCCGAAGAGAAAAGGGCTATGCAGGCAGCATCTCTCATTGGCCACACTGCGTGGGATAAAAACCCATCATTAACTTCTTTAAAAGATAAAATTAAAAATTTTGGATTAATAAAAACAGAAGATAGATGCTGCTATTGCGGTAGGAATATACATGGAGAGTTTCGAATGGTTATAGATATCGAACACATCCTACCAAAGTCAATATTTCCAAAACAGATGTTTAAAGGTAAAAACCTTTCAGCCTCATGCAAGCGCTGTAATATAAATATAAAAAAGTCAAAAGTCGACTTTCTTGAAGGAATAAATGCTGATCATACTGGAACACTACTGCGCTCAAGGTACTATAAAATCATTCACCCCAACTTGGATACTTATGACACTCACTTACTACTGATAGCAGGGCAAGTTGGTCGTAAAGTTATGTTGAAGTATTCGGTTGTAAATGGCAGCTCTAAAGGAGCATTCACTTACGAGTATTTTAAACTAGACCTTCTTGAAAAAAATAATTTTGATATGGCTCAGGGCAATCAGCCTAGGGTAGAAATAGAGAACCCTGAATTGCAAGAAGCTTTTGATGCCATAGCCCCATAACAAAATAGAATATAAAGGCCACCCACTTTCATTGACCTAGTATCGCAACCCCGGGAGCTAGGCCACCCCCCTGATTTTTCTTTCCAACTGCAAATAGAGCTAAGTAATTTTCCAAAGCCGCTGTAGTTTGTCAGCGTGACGCTAGCCAGCATATATCTTTAGTGGATACACCTTATTACCACTGCGTAAGCCGTTATGTGCGTCGAGCTTTCCTGTGCGGAAAGGATCATTACAATGGTAAAAACTATGAGCATCGCAGAGGCTGGATTGAGGAAAGAATTCTGGCTATGCAGCCTGTCTTTTGCATCGATGTTTGCGCTTATACTGTAATGAGTGTTTGGCTCGTGAATCAAAAAAGAGGACAGCTGCACAGGGCGATTTAAAAGTCAGACCTTACTCGATGAAAAGGCACTCGCTGCCTGTATGTCGCATGAGGACCTGAACCCTGTACGAGCAAAACGGCCAAGCCTCCTAAAGATTCCGATTTTACTTCCATGAAAAAGCTAGCGGATAGAGCAAAGACTTTGAAACAACAAGATAAAACCCAGAACTGATCAATCAACCGTCAATTTATATCGCTTTTCAGGAAACCCGCGTAACGAGCCGCCCAAGGACCTACCTTTTAGACCGCTAGATTATTTAAAGTTGGTTGATTGGACAAGTCATAAGATACGCAACAATAAAAAAGGGGGCATTCAATAAGGTGCCCAGCGATATAACAGCACCTAAATATAGAGCCCGATGAATTCGTGATTGCTGCTACTCAGTTTGATTCTCGCTTTAAAACACTAGCCGATGCTTTATCCGTTCTCAAGAATAAACCTCCCAACCTTGGTTTGCTTAGGCTAGCTGTTACCGGAATATTTTATATTGTCGTGCCAAAGTAGCTAACCCCTACCTCCACCATCATCAAATGAGCGTAATCCTCAAGTAACCCGGCCTGTGGTTAGAAATTAGGTAGTTTGTTCGTGCCTTATAGCAAGTTACTTGTATCATTGTTGGGTAGTGGTTGTGGGCGGATACCCTGTTTACTGCGATTTATTGCAGTCATGCACCATAAAATTGTCGTTCCATTCCCTCGCGCTTGTTTTGTTTTTAGATTATTGTCAATGAATCATAACTTGCAACCAACCTAGGAAAGCGGTGACTTGCATTTAGTGCAGTCATCATCGGCCAAAAAATTATTATCATATGTTGCGACTGACAGGTTTCAGATTTAAAGATATAGAGCGATACATCCTCTATATCTTTATGACAAAGAGAAAATATACTAACACGCATCTAAAAGACGCTAGGACTAGAGCAGCTCAATAAATTCAGGCCCGATCTAATGCACATCTCACGCAACACAGAAAGAACGATTTTACTGCTTTGATCATTAACTGCACAAATTACAAGTTAAACAACACATAGTAAAGAAGTGGGCAACATTACCGTTATCCCTAAGACCAACTATAACAACCAAGCAAGACAGCGCCTATTCATAGCAACGGAATACTGCACGATAAACAGAAAACCTAAAAGGATATGAACATGAGCAAAGATCTGATTGATAAAACAGGTAACGATAGCGGTGCAAGCCTTGAGACTGAGAAATTTGATTCGACTATTTCAGGAAGATCTATTGTCAAAAAAGTATCAAGCACAGGAAAAATTCAAGCAATTCCTTTTCCACACGGACTGGGTCGAGTACCATTATTTATAAATATTCAGTTTTCACCAGACAACTCATTCGATGATGTTTTCTTAGTTCAATGGCCATGGCAGCATGACCTTACTAGAGGCCCAGTAAGCATTCGAATGGATACCCAAAATGTATATTTAGAGTTTACAACGGGCCATGTATTTGGAGAATGGTCAGCTGTAACCAACAACTGGCAGAAGTACAGCGCTGGATATTACAAAGTAATTGTCTTCGGATGATACACTTGAAATACTTGAAATACTTGTAATATCTGAATTATCTACTATAAAATTCGCCCGAGTTATTCATAGCCATTGAGGTATTAATTTACAATTTCCGGAATGAATCTTAGATCTTGGATGACTTTAATTTGCCAGTAGGAAATAAATTGGCTTCTTTAACAAGGGCGCATGTTTATGCTCAGATGAGACACCACAAGCAGCGGCGTCGACAATCGTTGAAGCAGCTATACAGATATAAATACACATCTTCCATGCAGCCCCATAATTTTACCGCTTTAGGCAGCTTTTAGGGGCCTCATCAATTACTCGATAGAAAACTCTAAAACTGATATCTTTGTAAAATATCAGTCCTTCTAGGTTTTTTCAGGTATCACCGTGCGCATTACCACCTTACTTATATTTCTAAGCCTAAACCTCAACAAAGCCCTAGCCGCCGAAAGCTTCGAGCTTTACCCAAAACACTCTGAGCCCGTACACAGCCCCAGCCAAGATGTATCTGACCAGTACTTTGAGGTAGCCGATAAATTAATCGCTGAGTTTAATCAAAAGCCCAACGGGCTATATTCGAATGTGGATGATATTACGATATGGCAATCTTATAGCGGCCAATACAATCGGATGTGGATGGAAACTGCGCTTACGAATGAGGATGTAGAAAAGCAGCTGGAACAAAGTATGTGGAAAGCTGTGCCTATCCCTAAAGTGGCTTTTAAAACTATGCACTTGCCGCGCAATATTCCTGCTGAGCTAATGTCTTGCTTTTTGGGTCAGCTGGATGGTAAGCCAACGTATTTGTTTTGGAGCAAAGCCCGCGAGCGTGCGGCGTTTGTGGTAAAGCTGGATTAGGGCTTATATTCTGGGTATAAAAAAGGCGAACCTAAATAGACTCGCCTTCCACTGTTAAGCTAAAACCTAGTAATCAAACTCCCTATTCTATCTATGTGGCATCTCTGCCACTCAGAGAGATTTATTTACAGTTGGCTTCAGCGAAACATCACATAATTTTATAGTTCACACCTAAGAAGAAATAACGCCCCCTTGGACTGGTCGGGAAGGCGCGATTGGTGATGAACTGCTCTTCATTGGATGCATTGTTTACGCCACCATATACACGCCATGCATCGTCGATATTGTAGCTGGCATTTAAGTTATGCACCCAAACTTCATCCATTAATACGCTTTCACCGTATTGAGAAACCGCGCTTTCAATCTCTAGGAATTTAAGCAGCTGCTCGCCTTGATAATTGCTTTGCCAGTTCACATCGATATCCGCATAAGACCAGGAAAGATTGACACTGCCGGCAAAGCGCGGGCGGCTGTATTCTTTTAGCTCTGGGTTTTTAAAGCTTGGATCTAGCGGGTTGGTGTAGTCATCTAACTTTTCGGTTTCGGTACCCTGCAGGCGTAGGCCAAAGCTATGCGCGCCTAAATCAAAATCGTAGGCGGCGGTGAAATCGATACCTGCGGCCTCTTGGCGCACATAGTTGATACTGGTAGAGCGAATAAAGTTTAAACCACCATGTTGCTGCGAGCCTACGGTACCGTTACGGCTTAGCAGGCCACAAAAACTATCGTTAAGGCCAGCGCCGGTGGCGTAGCAACCATTAACGATGTCTTGGGCGCCAACAAGATCGATAGCATCGTCAATTTCGATCTCCCAACGATCGATAGAAAACCTTAGGCCATCTACGAAGCTTGGGGTAAAGACAAAACCGAATGTTGTTGTTTTGGCCGTTTCTTCATCCAGCTCGGCATTACCACCTTCGGTACCACCAAAGGATGCCGACAAAGGATCAGAGAACACATAATTACCGTCGGCATCGAATACATTAACGCTTAAGCCTTGCAAAGCCGCCACACAGTTTGCCTGGGTTTGATCAGCCAGTACGGGATTATCGGCCCTAACGGCGCTAATCTGGCTTGCATCACAAGGATCAGTCGGGCGATAGGTCACTCCGATTTGCGGGCCAAATAACTCATTAATATTGGGCGCCCTTACGGTTTCCGATACTGTTGCGCGCAGCAATAGATCCTCGATAGGGCGATAAGATAAACTCACCCGCCATGAGGTGGCCTCGCCTATGGTGCTGTAATCGCTATAGCGGGTAGCCAGATCCAAATACATATTCTCGATCACCGGAACTGAGGCCTCGATAAAGGCATCGGCGGCATCGTAGCTGCCCACTTCATTGCGATTACTAAGATTTGGACGAAAGACTAAGTTGCTGTTCTCTGAGTGATCGGCAATATTGGAGCCCTCAGGAAACGGCGCGTTTGCTGGAATGATACCAAGCTGAAAGTTGTCGAAAGTCGCTTCAGATTTTTCTTCGCGATACTCTAAACCAGCAGCAAATGAAACTGGGCCCGCAGGTAATTCGAAAAACGGGCGACTGCTCGCGGTGATAAAACCAGAGATTACAAATTGCTCTAACTTAAGCTGATCCCTTGCGGTAGTCGTCACAAAGGCTAGGGCCTCATCGGTAATGCCGCTAGCACCGTTCCAGATATCTAATGGAACACATTGGCCACTGCCTGGGGTGAAGCTGTAATAGCCAGGATCGTATACCGGGATATTAAACGGAGTGGTTGTTGCGGGTGCCGATGGATCAACATCGGCTCGGCAAGCCGGTGCACCGGTTGCAGGATCTGTCACTGCATCTATCGCTGCGAGAAAGCGATCATTGATCAGCTGATCGTACTGGCGAAACTCGCGATCTACTTGCCCGTAGTTAAGCGATAACTCGTATTGTAAATCTTCGGAGTATTCGCCGCGCAGGCCAAAGACAAAACGCGCTGTCTCTCGATCTACCGTTGTTCTGCCTGAGCCAATACCGATTGGATCTAAGGTGATAGACACCCCACCATGCTCTTGAGCGATAGGCACAAGAAAATCTGGCAAGAATGGATTATCTGGTGCACCTAAAAGTAGATCCCAGAAGCTGGTGGGCTGACCTTCGTTTTCGGTAGATTGCTTAACGTATTTTGCTTCTAGAAATAGCTCCTTGCTGCCACTTAGCTCGTAAGTTGCCAAAATATCCAGCGAGGTTTTATCTTCCGGCCTAAGAATATAGCCGAAATCTTGTTGAATTGTATTAAAGGAATCGCCACCAAAGCCCTGAAAGCTACTGGCAACTAAACCATCATTTACCGGGCTATAGCTGCCATCGGCACTTACATTCCAGCACCCGCCTAGCGCACCAAAAGCACCGTTGCCATCAAGTGAAGAGTTAAAGCCGGTAAAAGAATCTAAGCAATCGGGCCGACCATTATTATTTAGATCGACAGGAGTCTCGGCACTGAAGCCAGTAAAGCTAAAGGCATTACCGGGAGCCACATAACCATAACCCGATGTAAACGGAAAGGTTCGGCCAGGCAATACTGCACGCTCGGGGGCAGCGGCGGCGTTGGCTATAAAGGCCCGCTCTGCATCGCTTAGGGTTGGATTACTATTAAACTGCTCATTGTACTGGGCAATGAAGTCAGCCTCATCTGGCACCTCGAAGCCGTAATTTAATCGCCCGGTATTTTCATAGTTATAGAAGCGTGCGAAATTCGGCATGGTTGCAGGATCAATATCCCCTTTTTGAAAACGCTTAGCTGGGTTTAGCCAGTCTCGTCCAGAGCCTAATAGCGCGCCATTACTGCGCTCGGATACTCGCAAACCTTCGTCGTTTTCCCAGCTAAAGTTAACCGTGATATTGCCGCGATTATCTGCAAAGCTGCTGCCCCATAATGCGTTAAGCATGGTTTGATCGGCATCGCTTTCATGGGAAAGACCTTGTCGCACATCTAACTCGAAACCTTCAAAGCGATCTTTAAGTATAAAGTTAACAACACCCGTAACGGAATCCGCACCATATACCGCCGAGGCACCACCGGTTAAAACCTCTACGCGCTCAACCAAACTTGGCGAAATACTGCCAATATCCACTGCGGCCGAACCTTGCACTCCACCGATATGACGCCGCCCATTTACCAGCACCAATGTTCTTGTCGCGCCAAGCCCTCTAAGATCCAAGACATTTGAACCATCGATAAAATCGGTATCATCGGAATCAATAGAGGACTCCGAAGAAGTAGACGACAATAAAGAAGGAACATCGTTAAGTACATCGACCAAAGAATACTGCCCGGAATCTCGGATGGCATCACCGGAAATGGTTTCCACCGGAGCTGAACTTTCCATATTGGGATCTAGGCTAATCCTTGAGCCTGTGACCGTTACCTCTTCGATTTCTTCGTCTTCTTGGGCAAGAAGATTCGTGGTGCTTCCAGCAAGCAGTAATGCGAGAACTAGATAGGGCGACTTAGCAAATTGGGGTTTCATTATTGCTCCAAATGGCGACTCTTTGTTGTTAAAAATAAACGGCCTATATTCGGTATAGCCTATATTTATTAACTCAACCAAATTATTCGGGCTAGTGCGTTTAGTCGACATTTGAAAGATAAAAAATAATTCAAGAAAATTTATTTAACATGACAGCGGTAGCTTAATCACAAATTCTGCGCCCTCTTTGTAATCGGTATTTAATTGAATACTGCCATTCATTTTATGAACCACAAGATTGTAAACAAAGCTTAAACCCAAACCTATTCCACCTTGGGCACGCAAGGTGGTAAAGAACGGTTCGAATATTTCCCGCACATTCTCTTCGGCAATACCCGGGCCATTGTCCCTTATGCGAATATCGAGCCCCTTATCGCTGCAATCTAGATACAAATCAATATGCAGCAATTGACCTGGCATTTGAGCATGCATCAAGCAATTGCTTAGTAGTCTATTAAGTAAGCTTGAAAAATCGGATGGATTGATTTGAAGAACTAGGGAATCAGGGCCATGTATTTTATAGCGGTAGTTTTCTTTGTCGCCGCCTTCTAAGTTTTCGCAGACTTTTTCGATAAAATCTACTACATCAACATCGCCTTTGACATCTGCATTATTATCTAGGCCTAACTCACGGAAGCTACTGATCAACTCATGGGCACGCCCCAAATTTTTACCTGCCACCTGTGAAGATCGAGACTGAATATTGATGAATTCCTGGAGCTTTTCCGCCGATAGTGCCCCGCTTTCAAAATCGCATTTTAAACTTTCGGTTCGGCTTTCTACATCAGATACCGCTGTAACTGCTACACCAAGCGGCGTATTTACCTCATGTGCTAAGCCTTTTACCATTTTACCCAAGGCTAGCACCTTCTCTTGTTCGATGAGACTCTCCTGGGTAGAGTGAAGCTCATCTAAGGTATTGCTGAGCTCTTTGTTTTTATCGGCGAGTTCGGCGGTGCCAAGCGCCACTAGCTGTTCTAGCTCTCGGCGCTTTTCTTGTAGATAACGCTCTCTGTAACGAATAATCATAAGCATCGTTATCAATAAAGCTGCAAGCATAAGTGCTCTAAACCACCAGCTTTGATACCAAGCGGGTAAGACCTCTATCTTTAAGGTCAATTCTTCACCACTTATTACACCACGATAGCTTGAGCCTTTGATTCTTAGTGTGTAGCTGCCTACCGGCAGGTTTTCGAAAACAATATGGCGGTTTTCATTACCGCCCTTTTGCCAATCTTTGTTGTAGCCTTCAAGGATATAGTGGTACTGTTTTCGAAAATTGGATTCAAAATCAAGAGCCACCACATCGATACTTAGCTTTCTTATATCCGGGGTTAATGTTATCTTCGAAAAGCTCACTCCCTTTTGACGCTGGCCATCGAAGCGTAAGGCACTTACCCTCAGAGGCGTATTAAATTGCCAATCTTTATAGAAATCGGGATTGATAATTTGAAGCCCCTCCACATGAGAAACCGCCCAAAGATCATCGGCTAATTTAATCGGATCTCCAAAATAGCTATTGTTCATTCGATAGCCATCATCGGCACCTAGGCTAACGAAGCTTTTACTTTCTGCGTCGAGGAAGCCACCACCACCCCATATTCGGTCATACTGATCATGATGCGCAAAGTGCATGAAGTTTTGGCTATTATCTGAGTGTTGCATTTTTAACTCAGACCATGGTTTATCTTTATCTAAGCTAAACACCCCAATATCGCTATCAACCCATAAGGTTTTTTGCGCATCTCGAAAAACGCGCCCTGTTCTAACACCCTCAAGGGCTATCGGTTTGAATTTGGCAGCCTCTTTTTCGCGGTCTTCTTTTCCTAAGATCATCACCCCAACACTACTACCTATAATCACATCTTGATTATCTAGCTCGGTGATACCGCCCCACATAATGAAATTTGCCTTATGATCATAGGCAAAGTATTTGCGGCTTTTTTCTTCGGTGTTAACCAACACCACACCGGCATCGTCGACACATTCATAGGCGAGATACTGCGCTGTTAAATAATGGGAATCGTAGGCCGTGCACTCACCCCCGCCGATGTTTAGTTTCTCTAAGCTATCTTTGCGAAGATCTACAAGCCAGGTGACCGCATTAATTGTCGACACCCAAATTCGCCCTTGTGGATCAACGTGTGATAAAAATCCCGGGTTTGCCTTTAGCTGCTCGCCCAGCTGATCTAGAGCTTTGGAATTTAATGGCAGTACGCCTTTATCGATATTGAAACGGGTTACTTTTTTACCAAATAACAAAATGTCTTCGCCGACATTCACCCCCGTCAATATATCCTGCCGCTTAGCGCCGTTGATCTTTGAACGATGTACCCAGCGTACATAGTCTTTTTGCGGAGAGAACATTTGGATTTTAGAGTCACCGTTTTCCCCTGGATCACCAGAGAAAATCATCTGGCCCGACTGCAGCCTTAAACCGACTCTGGTATCGATTAAATCAAGCCCATAGGGGTATAGCTCATCAACGCCTTCGTGGGATTTTATTTCTCCCGTAAGTGCATCCAATATAAACACACCACTTTTACTGGTTAAGACCCAGATATCATCGCCATCTAACAACATCATCCAAGCTTTTGTACCGGCCAATATGCCATAGGCACCATCGCGTCTCGATTGATGCTGTAACTTGCCATCGCTGCCCACCCAAAAGATGCCATCTTTCATGGTGCCTATCCATAGCACACCGCTTGAATCCTCCAAGGTATAGGTAACTTCAATTCCTAATAGAGAAACCTCGCCTTCGCGGTAGATATAATGAAATGAACTTTCGTTTTTCTTTTTCCGCGCCAAGCCCAGGCTCGTTGATAGATATACATCGCCATTATTTGCGGGCATGGCGGCTCTAGCGATAAAGCCCTCCTGCCCATCTGCCAAATTGGATTCCAAGCCATAGTTAATAAAGCGCTTGCTGCCCTCTGCCAAATAGCTAACGCCATTAAAACCCGAAAACCACACGCCACCCTCGCCATCTACCACGATATGGTTTAGCTCTGTGCTAACCGGAACTGAATCGTCGCCAAGCGCCGCGCTATAGTGCGTATAGGTTTCTGATTGAATATCGTAATGGGAAATATGGTGCCCAGTGTTTATCCATAAGCCACCTTTGTGATCAGCGGCAAGGGCATAGATATCATTATCGCGCAGGGAGTTTTCATTATCTTTTTCATGGGCGAGATGCCTAAGCTGGTAGCCGTCATAACGCCAAAGCCCTGTACTGCCACCAAACCAAACAAAGCCATAAGCGTCTTGAGTCATCACCCGAGCGCGCAAGCGATCATTTAGCTGGCCCGCTTCTAGCTCTGCATAGGATCGTTTGGCCACCGAGGGAAAGTCAGCCTCAGCAAAGGCCACATTAGACGCGACAGAAATCAACAGTAGGCACAATAAGCTGCGAAACGAGCTGATGTATTCGAAGAGCACATTCTTCATGTTGGGAGCGGCAAATAGTTCATTGAAAAGGGGCTGCCCTGAAATCCAAGGGTCTATTTTTAGCCTAGCCGAGCCAATTGGTTTTTCAATGCTCTGCTCATAGCCCTGAGTACGTACTTAAGCCCGAGAATCCGTCGTATATGAATGTATGGTCTATACTTGACTAGACATGTGACTTATACCTTATTGAGTAATACGAGAAATTCGAAGATGGAGTTTCGATTTAACACAAAGGCAGCCGCCGCAAAGGAGCTGCTGTTTTGCAAATTCAGGCGACAGCTCGCTGGCAAAACACCTTCCAGTCAAATCACCTATTTCGACATCCGTAACAAACTGCGCCAAGGTGATTCGCCATGAAAAACTCTGGGTTTACATTACTTGAATTGGTAGCAGTAATCGTTATCTTGGGCGTGCTAAGCGCAATTGCCCTACCCAAATTTGTGGATCTCAGTAATAGCGCACAGGCATCCGCCGTTAAACACGTTAGTGGCAGCCTAAGTGCAGCCATACAACTGGCAAGAGCGAAGCATATGGCAGAAGGAGGTAGTGCCAGCTCGATTAACTTTAATGGCAATAATATAAGCTTTATTGGTGGGCTCCCCCAGCCAGATGCTGGACAACTTCGTTTTTTGCTTGATCTTGATTTACCCGCGACAAGATTCACCCCCAATTGGTCTACAGCACCTTGCTCCGGATCTAGCTTTTGTGTAGTTGGAAACCTACCATTTAACAATGGCACTTTACCGAGCATAGCTGGGTTCAGTAGCGGCACAGGTATATTTATTTGGCCAAGTGGCTATGTCCTATCAGCTTGCTTCGCCTACTACCTGAACTTAAACAATGGCGATGGCCCTGTTATCGGGTCGGTTGTTTCTGGCTGTTAGTACACTACCCAAAGACCAAAGCCATAGCTTTTAGCGAGGCTTATTTTAATACGCATATATCTCTTCCCGAACTTCTGACTCCAAATTCATAAAATAAAAACTAATTAATACTTGTCCTCTAGCTGTCATAGTTACGCCAGTAATTTATTATCTTGATATTTGCTAAATGTTAGAATCGATCAGTAGAAAGGGTTATGTTTTATGATTGAAAGAAAACGCGGTGCTTATGAAGGACGCAATAAGTCTTCTGCATATAAAGATTTAGTTTGGACCGTAGCCACTGCAAAAGACACATCATTGGGTATTGAACAGCAGACGCGATCAACCTTGGAGGTCATTCAGGGCAACCTGCAAGAACTGGGCTCAGATAAAACCCAAATTGTTTCAGCGCAGGTGTACATAGCCAATATGCAAGACAAGGTCATCATGGATTCCGTATGGAAGGCTTGGCTAGGCCCAAATCCTCAGCATTGGCCACAGCGTGCCTGCTTAGGTGTAGATTTAGAAGGGGATACTTTGATTGAGGTAACCGTTACAGCCGTTCGAAGTTAATATTCGAACGGCCATCATTTATTGGCTTTAGCCCATTGCGCTTACAAAAAAGGCGAGCCTAAAAGACTCGCCTTTTTATATCACAGTCGTTGAGCAGCAATGTATTACTCAATCACCTCAACGGAATCCACCTTCTGGAAACCTCTTGGCAATTTATTACCACGGCGGCCGCGCTCGCCTTTGTAGTGCTCTAGATCAGCGACCTTCATACCTAAGTGGCGCTTGCCGGAGTAGATTTTTAGTTGCTGCCCCTTACTGATAACCTGCACTGAAATCACGAACTCTTCGCGGGCCTGTACACGCGCCGAAGGGATGTTCATAATTTTATTGCCTTTACCACGGGCTAGTTCTGGCAGTTCGCTGAGCGGGAAGACCAGCATACGGCCTTCGTTACTGATGGCGACAATTAACTGCTCGTCATCGCTGGCTTGAATAGGCGTAGCCGATAATACACGGCCACCTTTTGGCAAAGTAAGTGCGGCTTTACCGGCTTTGTTTTTGGTAAACAAATCGCCCATATTGCCCACAAAGCCATAACCTGCATCGGATGCCAGCAAAACTTTTTGTTTTGGATCACCGGTCATGGTGGAAACAAAGGTAGCACCGCTTGGCGGGTTTAGGCGGCCAGAGATAGGCTCGCCCTGCCCGCGCGCCGATGGCAAGGTGTGGGCCTGCAGTGCATAGCTTCGGCCCGTGCTGTCGAGCAAAATAACGTTTTGATTGGTTTTACCTTTGCAGGCCACTTTAAATTTGTCGCCTGCTTTGTAGTTCAAAGCAGCTGGATCGATATCGTGGCCTTTGGCCGCGCGAATCCAGCCTTTTTCTGAAATCACGATAGTTACCGGGTCGCTACCTAGTAGATCGGTTTCGCTAAAGGCGGCCGCTTCATCGCGAGCAACGATAGGCGAGCGACGATCATCACCGAATTCTTTAGCAGCCGCTTGCAGCTCTTTTTTCACCAAAGTTTTTAGGCGGCGGGCACTGTCTAGAGTTTTATTAAGGTCGTCACGCTCTTTCTCTAGCGCTTCTTGCTCTTCCTTAATTTTCATTTCTTCCAAGCGGGCCAACTGGCGTAACTTGGTTTCTAGAATGTATTCGGCTTGGGCTTCTACTAAATTAAAGCGCTCCATTAAGATGGGCTTGGGCTCATCTTCAGTGCGGATAATATGGATAACTTCATCCACATTTAAAAACACAATCATTAAAGCAGCCAAGCGTAGCAAACGCTCTTCCACTTTAGATAAGCGATACTGCAGACGGCGGCGAATGGTTACGGTACGGAAGCTCAACCACTCCGACAAAATCGTCTCGAGAGATTTAACACCCGGGCGGCCATCGATACCAATCATGTTCATGTTTACACGATAGGTTCGCTCTAAATCGGTAGAAGCAAAAAGGTGGCTCATCATGGCATCGATATCGACGCGGTTTGAGCGCGGCACAATCACTAAGCGGGTTGGATTTTCGTGATCGGATTCATCACGTAAATCTGCCACCATTGGCAGCTTTTTGGCCTGCATTTGCGCAGCGATTTGCTCCAGCACTTTGGCGCCACTCACTTGGTGTGGCAGCGCGGTCACTACGATATCACCATCTTGCTGTACCCATACAGCGCGCATGCGCAAGCTGCCTCGGCCGGTTTCGTACATTTTCTGCAGATCGGCCTTAGGGGTAATAATTTCCGCTTCGGTAGGCATATCTGGGCCTTGCACAAACTCGCAAAGCTCGGCGGTGGTGGCGTTGGGGTTTTCCAGCTTATGGATAGTGGCCTCTACCACCTCGCGCAGATTGTGCGGCGGAATATCAGTTGCCATACCTACGGCGATACCGGTGGTGCCGTTTAGTAGCACATTAGGTACCTGAGCTGGCATAACCGCCGGCTCTTCCATACTGCCATCAAAGTTAGGCACCCAATCAACCGTGCCCAGGCCTAGCTCACTAAGCAGCACTTCTGAATATTTGGTTAGCTTCGATTCGGTGTATCGCATGGCCGCGAAGGATTTAGGGTCATCTTGGGAGCCCCAGTTACCCTGGCCATCAACCAATGGGTAGCGATAACTAAATGGCTGGGCCATTAACACCATGGCTTCATAAGCGGCGGAATCACCGTGCGGGTGAAACTTACCAATAACATCACCCACGGTACGGGCTGATTTTTTGTACTTGGCGCTGGCTTTTAGGCCTAGCTCGCTCATGGCGTAAACAATTCGGCGCTGCACCGGCTTTAAGCCGTCACCCACATTGGGGAGGGCGCGGTCGAGAATTACGTACATGGAATAATCCAAGTAGGCCTTCTCGGTATATTCCTTTAGGGAGATGCGTTCATCCGCATCTTGAACTCCAACTAAATCTGACATGCCATTTCCTACAGTCTTCTTGGCGTAAAACGGGCTTTGTATCAAATGCCGAGGGCGGCGGCAAATAAGCCTATAAAATCGTGTTAATTTTGATCAATTTATACCCGCTGCTGGGGTAAAAAGCTGGTATCCATAAAATAGACATCGGGCTTTTGCTTGTTTACCAATACAGTGATCAGCTGTTTGGGGCTTATGAACTCTGTTGGATCGAAACCCAGGGCGTCGCTTCGGTAAACATGTAACTGATTACTTTCGCGCTCATGCCAACGGGCGATGATAAAGAACTCCCTTTTGCCATTGTCATCAATCTCAGCGGATTCTACGCGCTGGTATTCGGCCATTACCGGCATACCTTGGCGCATTAAGTGCTCGACATTATTGCGACGGCGCCACACTAAAAACAGCGGGATCACCCCCACCAGAAAAAATATCGAGCCCATCACCGAAATCAAGGTCGGGCCAAACCATAAGCCCATAAAGCTATCGATACGGGCATCTAATGGGTTACCCGGATCGAACAATACCTGCACCTTTTCACCAACACTATAAGCCGGTGGATTGGAACTGGTGCTGCTGATCACACTGTACTGTTGGCCATTTGCCATAAAGCTGTACTTGGGCGCATAAGTGGTGGAATCGGAGCCACGATTGGCCACCATCTCTACCACTTCACCCTCAACAGCTTGGGCACGCTCTTTAAAGCTAAAGGTTTTTTGAGCCCAAAGGCCCGCCCCCATCAGCATTAAAAACCCGATCATTGAAAAAACAACGCCGACTATGCCCAGCCCTTTAGAATTAGATTTATTAGGCATACTTTTATAATCCTGGGGCCTGCCACTTGCCATCGTTATCTGCATCTACATAAATTGGGTTAGTAAATGCAAATGGCGGCATGACCGGAACAATATCAGCGAATAAGCCTTTTCGATCACCTTCCACTTCTACTGTAACAAAACTATCTTTATCAAAACTTAATGGCAGCATATTTTCCTGCCCCTTAACGATAGGCATTTGCTGATAGAGCTCACCATTGATATACACCCGCAAGGTGTGCACATCGATCCACTGAGCCGTATTTACGGTTAAATTTAATACCGCCTCTTTTGCCACTAAGGTTTGTCCCATTAAGGCTTGTTTGTCGCCCTGCTTTAAGGCGATATCAATTAAGGGGCCTGTGGTGCCGTAAATATTGCCGCCTTTAATCCCCGCCACAAAATCGTCTTGATCAAAGGCTTTAACATCATCGCTTTGCATATAGATAAGCGTACGCGGCTCTAACACCACCTCACCAAAAGCTTGACCATGGGAATCACTGGTGGCTGTACCTACCAACTTTACACCTTGCTTTAGGAAGGCAAACCAATCTTTGCGTAGCTGCTCATAGGAGTGCAGCCCTGCGCCGGTACCATTAATAAGCTCGATGGCATCGAAGTCGATATCGCGCACACCAGTCTCAGGATCTTTTTCGATCAAGCTGCTATTTTGCTCGGCCGTTAATGGTTGGCTTGGGTCGTGACCACGACCATCGAGAAGGTGTAATAAATAACTTTCGTTATAACGCTGGCTGCCCGGCTCGGCTTTTTCTTCAGGGTTGTAGATTACCCTTGGGTGATTAAGCTGCATGACGGCTTTAGGATCACTCTTTCTTACCGCTGCGATTACATCACGCCAGCGCTTATTTTCATGGGCTGGGGCACCGCTGCGGTACTGACCTAACTGAGGCTTTAATGGGAAGGCATTGGCATGGCCCAGGGTATGAGGTGCGGTTTCGCTTTGTACCAAACCGGTAATTTCGGTACCGGTCACTGTCGCTAAACGCTCAGTTAAACCTAGCTCGGCAATATCGCGGCTGTAGTCATAAATGGTTTCATGCTCGGTCGCTACTAACACCTCACCACCTTGGGCAATATAGCTGCGAATACGCTGCTCTTGCGGGTAGCTATTATCGAAGCTTGGTGCAGCATGGGTATGCAAATCTGCATGCACATAATTGGGCGTACTCACCTCTAGGCTGGGAGTTTGAATTGTTAGCTTATTGTCCTTGCCAGCTTCAACATTCAGTTTAGCGGTATGGGCCGAGTATTCTGGCCCCCGACTGGCAATTACTCGATAACGACCCGGCTCTAAGCTCACTGTTTTAGGATCGGATTCCGTACCCGCCAACATAATATCGATAACTTTTTCTTCATGCTTGCCGCTGGCTACAAAACCAAAAGCCTGACGCGAAAAATCTATTTCCTGACCGTCTTCTGCAAAAAAGCTTAGACGCATGGTTTGCCCTTGGGGCAGCTGCAGATCGGCACGGGCCGCTAATTCTGGCTTAATAATTTCTTGATCACTAGGCAAGCTTATAGCGATTTCGGCCAACACTCGATTACGCTCTTGTACGCGCAATAAATACTGGCCTTTAGGAGCGTGCACCGCAGCAATGCCATTACTATCACTCATGGCGTGATTGACTACAGCGCCGTCTTCAGCGCGTTGTAAAAACACCGACAAACCAGGCGCTGGTAATTGCACTTTAATGGCGGGTTCGCTCGCCCAGTATTGGTTAAGGATGGCAGCGGCATCACGGCCCGAGGCCAAGCTGATTTCGTTTTCTACGATTAAGGTTTCGCCTACATCCAAATCGGCAATTTGGGTTTCTAATAGTTTAAGCGGATCTAAAAAAGCGCCTTCGTTATCGAAGAAAAAAGTATCGGTAAAGGTTAACGCCGCCGAGTAAGAATCGGTTACACCCACAAAGCTTGGCATGGGGGTTTTCTGATTATCTTCAGATAACAGATAAGCGCTCTTAATATGTTGACCGTATACCATTGGGTTCTTGCCGGCATCGGGCAAGCTTAGGATCAAATCGACACCCAATAGGCCATCTAAATCATCCAGCAGGCCGCTAGGCAGTGATTTGTGCTGGTAACCCGGTGATGGCCCGGTGCCGTTTAGAGAGGTACTAAAGACTTTATTGCCGCGATTTAAATTCACCAGCCCAAAGGCCGCAGCATCAGAGCCGTCGACTTCTTGCTTGTGGGTGAGCTCGGTAGTGAGCTGCAACTTATCGCCATTGGCTTCGTTAAACTCATAACTAACCTTAAGCTCAAAACCGCCATGTGTTGCCCAGCCCAGTACGCGGGCGTAGCCGTCGCCCTGCTCGGCTTTCATGGTGTGAAAGACCGGTGAGCTGGTGCCGCTTAAATTGATAGCAAAATACAATTGCCCAAAGCCTTCGCCCGCTTTGTCGCAAAAGCCGAAATCGGTAAGGTAGCCACCTGTTGCGGCCAACTCGCCCTCGTGATCGACATTGGAAACTACCGCACAGACCTGGCCATTACTTAACTGCCAATCGCCCAAGCCGCCCCAGGCCATATCGCCCGAAACACGTATTTGCTTGGCATCGCTGATCTGCTGCGCCTGATACTCCCCCCAACACATAGGTGTTATTAACAGTAATGGCAGTAATTTGCCCAGTCGTGATCTCATGTTTTGTCTCTTGTTCTTGTAGTGTGCTTGTTGTGCTTCTTATTAGTATTTCGCGATCTTTGGCTAAGTTCGCCGATCTTGCTCCAATCCCCTATTGTGACAGCTAGATCGCAGCAACTCTATAGCCAAGGCTGCCTTATAGGGCACGGCCTTATAAGTAGTTTCAGGCGCCAATATTACGGACAGATGAGGGTCAGCGCTATAACAGTCATAAATTTTGGCAAATGTGCAGAACAGCTCACATAGTCTATGCTTGAACAGTAAACAAATCGTCTTAAGCTGAGCCTTGGTAGCAAGATAACTTACTTTTAAGAAACCAGCTCTACCCGCTCAATCCAATAGGAGAATCGCGCCATGAAAGCATCAGATCTGATGGTCCAATGCCTGGAAGAAGAAGGAATCGAGTATATCTTTGGTGTTCCCGGTGAGGAGAATGCCGATTTTATGATGTCTTTGGAGAAATCCGAGAAGATCAAATTTATCCTAACCCGGCACGAGCAGGGCGCAGCCTTTATGGCGGAGATCTACGGGCGATTAACTGGTAACCCAGCAGGCTGTTTGGGCACCTTAGGCCCAGGCGCGACTAACCTAATTACGGGTGTAGCAGATTCCAATATGGACCGCGCACCGATGCTAGTACTCACCGGCCAGGGCGCCTCTACCCGCCTACACAAAGAATCCCATCAGGTGATGGATGTAGTAGGCATGTTTGAACCAGTAACCAAGTGGGCCACCACCGTATGGCACCCAGAGAATATTCCTGAGATTGTGCGCAAGGCGGTACGTCTAGCCCGCACCGAAAAGCCCGGCGCCGTGCATATCGAGCTACCCGAAGATATCGCCAAGCTGCCCGTCGATAAAGCGCCGCTAACCGTGCGCAAAGCTCGTCGCCCAGTGCCTGCCGATAAGATTATGGATCAGGCCTTTGAGCAAATTAAAAACGCCAAGCGCCCCATCATTATTGCGGGCAATGGCTGTATTCGAACCCGCGCCTCCAAGCAGCTGCGTCTATTGTGTGAGAAGACCGGCATTGGTGTAGTAAGCACCTTTATGGCCAAGGGCTGTGTGGATATGGATGCCGATTACTGCCTATATACCATTGGCCTTGGCGCCAAAGATATTCCAGCCTGCGCTGTTGATGCGGCCGATCTGGTGATCACCTTGGGTTACGACATGGTGGAATACCACCCGAAACTTTGGAACGGCGATCAAAGCAAAAACATTTTGCATATCGACTTCCTACCGGCAGAAATCGATGAGCACTACCATCCTGAAACCGAGGTAGTGGGCGACTTGGCACATGCCCTATGGATGCTAAACGAGCGCATTGATGCCCACGGCAGCGACAAGCTCGACTTCGATTTAAGCCAGCAAGCTGCAGTGCGTCGCGATATGAGCGAAGAACTTGCGAAGCATAAGGACGATGATACCGAAGGCTCGATTCGCCCACAAAAAGCGCTATGGGATGCACGCGCAGTAATGGGCCCTAATGATATTGCACTTAGTGATGTGGGCGCCCATAAAATGTGGATAGCTCGTCATTTCCAGTGTAACGAGCCCAACACCTGTTTAATTCCCAACGGCTTCTGCTCCATGGGCTTCGCCCTACCTGGCGCTATTGCGGCCAGCATCGTTCACCCAGATCGCAATATTTTGGCCATCTCGGGTGACGCTGGCTTCATGATGAATATGCAAGAAATGGAAACCGCACGCCGATTGAATCTAAACCTTACCGTAATGGTATGGGACGATGGCGGCTACGGCTTAATTAAGTGGAAGCAAGAAAACGAATTTGGTAAACATACCGATTTGGATTTCGGCAACCCACACTGGGTACCACTGGCAGAATCTTTTGGCTGGCATGCACAGCGCGTGGATAATTCTCGCGATTTACAAGGCGCCATTAAGAATGCCTTTGAAACCGATGGCCCAAGCTTGATCGTAATCCCTATTGATTACAGCGAAAACAAAAAGCTTACCGAACGTTTGGGTGAGTTGACCTGCTCGATTTAAGCAGCAATAAGTCGTAAGAAATAAAGCGGGCCTAAATGGCCCGTTTTTTATTGCCCTACCAGAACGAACAAATCACTTAGAATTAAATACAGACAGTCCATTTAGCCCATAAGGGTTCAGCCCCCAGAAAGATTTCGATCATCCTCCACCCCATACCATAAAAGTAATACATTAAATAAACGCACGATAAGAATTCATCACATCTTATGAACGGGTTCACAACTGAATAAGCCCATAGGACCATTTAGATCAAAGCTTTACCAACAAAGCGATACGGCGCTTGATTCCACCTAAATCTCATGTAGTATCCTTGCGCACAACTAGGAAGTTACAATCAACAGGGAACGCGGTTTAGCAAAGTTGCTGACTTTTACTGACATCAAGCAGTATCCGTGTCCCCTCATCACGCAGTAGGGGTACAACGTGATCAATCATCTTTCCAAAAGCTTTAGTACGCTTAGCTCCAAACTCAAGCCAATCGCAATTGGGACTTCGCTTGCACTAGCCTTATCCGCTTGCTCATCTACGCAAAACCTAGAAATTTCCAATTCCTCCGCAACCGAAAATCAAAATAGTGCTGCCACCGAACAAAGCGAAGCACTAGGTAGCCCAGTCATTAGTGGTAAAAAACTTCTCATAATGCCACTGGATGTTGAACTTTCCTTGCTCACCGCATCAGGCCTTCAGGAACCAAATGCAGAGTGGACGGCAAACGCTATCAAACATATGCGTAAGAGCATCAGCAATACTCTGAAACAGTCAGGTAATAGCGCTGAATTTTATAATCGCATGATAGATGACCCTTACCATGACTTAATCCAACTTGAGAAACTGCACGAAGCCACCGGTTACTCTATTTTAGTTCACGATTATGGCCAGTCTAAATTGCCTTCTCGCGCAGACAAAGCTGGACAGTGGTCTCTCGGAACAAGCGCCAAAACTTTAGCCCAACACAGTGGGGCAGATTATGCCTTATTTGTTTTTGTAAGAGACAGTTACAGTAGCGGCGGTAGAGCAGCACTTATGATACTTAGCGCCGTCGCTGGCGTTGGCATTCAAGGCGGAACTCAGTTTGGATTTGCCTCATTGGTAGATTTAAAAACAGGTGATATCAAGTGGTTTAACCGTTTGTTCAGCGCGGGTGGCGACTTGCGAGAAGCAGAGCCCGCTGAGAAAACCATGAAAAACCTACTTGAAGGCCTCCCAATCAGTTAACACAATGTTTACCTTGCCAAAACAAACCATCGCATTGTTGCTAGCCAGTTTTGCGCTATCTGTAGAAGGATCGCAGGAATATCGCCCGACATTTGCGCCTGGCTATCAACCCGACTCATCTACCGACGAGGGCGGCCTATGGTATCAATTCGACAAAATGGAAGACGGTCTCAGCGCTGCACCTGACGTTATTCGCGACCAGGGCTTAAATGATTATTTATCTAACATAACCTGCAAACTGGAACCCAACTATTGCCCCTATATACGCTTATATGTAATAGACAACCCGCATTTCAATGCCTCAATGGCCCCCAATGGCATGATGCATATTTGGACCGGCTTGTTATTGCGAGTGGAAAATGAAGATGAGTTAGCTTCTGTGATTGGTCACGAGCTAGGTCATTTTCTTAGAACTCATAGCACGCAGCGATGGCGTAAAATACGAGACGGTCTCTCTACCGCAATTTTTTTTGATCTATTATTGACCGGCGGATTTGCCAGCTTACTTACGGCAGCCAACTTCTCTGGATTTAATCAATCACAGGAAACTGAAGCCGACCTTTACGGCATCCAGCTATCTAGCCAAGCAGGCTATTCCCCTCATGCCAGCTACCGTTTATGGGAGCATTTACAGGATGAAGAAGAGCTGGACACAAGCAAAGAAAAACGCAGTCTTTTCTTTGCCACTCATCCAAAAATTGAAAAGCGTATTACGGCACTTAAGCAACATGCATCAAACACTCCCGAGGATCAGCACCTTCTAGCTGAATCCAAAGCTCGTTTAGTGAAGACAGTTAGTCCCTTTTATTTTGACCTAATGTCAAAACATCTATTACTGCAGGATTTTGGCCGAACCGAGGCTCTGTTAGAGAAGCATAGAAGAATGGGCTACCCCGAGGCCCAAGTAGAATTCTTTTATGCCGAAATGCTACGTATGAGAAACCTCGATGGCGATAAAAACGTTGCTGTTCATCACTATAAAAAAAGTATTAGCGCAGAGAACCCTCCTGCACAAGCATATAGAGAACTGGGTTATATATTGCTAAAAACAAACAAAGTCGAAGCGCTAAAAATGTTAAAACAATATCTAGAAATATCGCCCAACGCTAGTGACAGCGCCATGGTTAAATTTTATTTAGGAAGTTAAATAGGCATCATTATGAAAACCCTAACTCGCTACTGTTCCTTAAGCCTGTTGATTTTATTAATGTCAGGCTGTGTTAGTTATAAACTAATTAATGCCGGTGAAGTTAATATTCAAGGAATTAGCTTTTCCACCCAAGAAGCCTGGAGCCAATCACCACATAATATCGGTAAGTACACCACCCTAATGACTCGCGACGGCATGGGGTTAAACCAATTAATACTGGTTCATGGTGTACCATACGGTCAGGCTATGTTCGATAGTCCTAACAAGGATATTCCAGTCCCACCATTTAGCCAAGGCCTCATGCCTCACGAGCTCGAGAACTTAGTTAAATCGTCTCTTATAAACACCAATGGTGGAACTTTAAAAATAAGCACCGATAACTTGCGACCAATGCAACTTGATAGCGGCACCGGGGTAGCGTTTGACCTAGAGTACTTCAACCAGTCAGGCTTGCTAATTAAAGGTAAAAGTATTGCTGCCATTAAGAATGATCAGCTCTATGTTATGATACTAACCGCCGCAAAACTCGAGTACTACGAGTCTTACAAAGAGGACTTCTCAGCCATGGTTAATAGTTTTAGAATTTAATATCTTTGAGCCATTTCATCTATGGATAAAATGGCTCAGTACTTTGCTAATCGCACAGGCAAACAAATCGCTACCAACATGCCGCCTTCCACGGGTTGCTGAACAGCAACCTCGTCACAAAGATATGCCTCCTGATCTATTTTAAACTCGTTAAGCGATAGATAACGATAAATCGCTTCCCAAACCATGAGGTAACAAGCTTCTGATTCAACCACAACCATTGCCTGCAAGTAATTTCGCTCAGGCACACAGTAGTTCGCCAAATCTTTATCGGCTTCATAGCCCCAATAGTAATGTACCGAGCTAGG
>JAOXRT010000155.1 GCA_025800365.1 Cellvibrionaceae bacterium
GGATTCAGACGTTGCTCTTCCGATCTGTGCAGCACGATAATGTGACGCCCATTAAACGGGCCCAATAAGGGAAAGAAGAGGGGAATATGAAATGAGTTTCTTTAAGCCGGCTTTTCGCCACCCAGAACTGCCCACTAATGAGTTGGGCTTTACCAAAAAGAATTACGAGGGTTCGATCTCGACACTATGTGCTGGCTGTGGCCATGATTCGATTAGTGCCGCCATTGTGCAGTCGATCTTTGAGTTATCAATTCCACCACATAATATTGCCAAAATGTCAGGTATTGGTTGTTCGTCAAAAACGCCGACCTACTTTCTAGGCAATTCACACGGTTTTAACTCGGTACATGGTCGCATGCCTTCAGTTGCGACGGGCGCCAATATGGCAAACCGTGAGATGATCTATGTGGGTGTCTCGGGTGATGGAGATACTGCCTCCATCGGCATGGGGCAGTTTACCCATGCGGTACGTCGTAATTTGAACATGATGTACGTGGTTGAGAATAATGGTTGTTATGGTTTAACCAAAGGGCAAGATTCAGCCACAGCCGATGTGGGCTCTATCAGTAAAAAAGGTGAGCCAAACCCCTTTGAGGCCATCGACCTTGCCAGTGTTGCCTTGCAGCTAGGTGCAACTTTTGTAGCACGTAGCTTCTCGGGTGACAAAAACCAATTGATCCCATTAATTAAAGCGGCTATTTCTCATCGTGGTTTTGCCTTGATTGATGTGATTTCACCTTGTGTAACCTTTAACAATAATCCGGGCTCTACCAAAAACTATGAGCACGTTCGTGACCACCTAGCCGCTACTGGTACTGTAGATTTTGTGCCAATGCGTGAAGAGATCACCGCGGATTATGGTGCTGGTACCGCACAAGAAGTTACTTTGCATGATGGTAGTGTGGTGCATTTGCAAAAGGCTGATGCGGATTTGAACGTGAATGATCGTCGTAGTGCTTTAAAGCTAATTAAAGACTATAAAGCGCAAGATAAGATTTTAACGGGCTTGCTGTATATGGATGTTGATTCGCAAGATTGTCATGAAACCATAGGCACCAGCAAAAAGGCTCTGCGCACCCTAGGTGAATCTGAGCTATGCCCAGGCGATAAAGCCTTACAGGCCATTAACGAAAGCCTTCGTTAAGCCTATTGCCGCGACTGACAAAAACAGTCGCGGCATTTCTATTTACCCTAGAACATCCCATTCCTAGTTATATCCCTCCCAAACCTGGTGCTGCTCAGCGCATTTTTTTGAGCTGTATAGCGCCTTGTTCGTTGATAAGATATAAGTCAGCACAAAATTACATTAATAATATAAACACGCTAGGAAACGACTATGCGAGAGCTAGGAAAGCATTTATACATACGTACACTGTTAGTTGTTTTAATGGCCATATTCAGCAAGCTCAGTTTGGCCGCAGAGTTAAGCCCGCTAAGTATTGGTGACGCCTTAACCCTCAAATCAAATATTCTTGCCGAGCAGCGTCGCATTAATATCTACTTCCCTTCAGAATATAATCGCAATAAAAAGGGTAAATACCCCGTGCTATATATGCCCGATGGTGGCCTAGAAGAGGACTTTCTACATATTGCTGGTCTGGTACAAATTGGCGCTTTAAATTGGACTATGCGCCCCTTTATCTTAGTGGGTATCGAAAACACCGAAAGAAAGCGCGATCTCACCGGCCCAACAAGTGATCCGAGAGACAAAGAAATTGCGCCGAATATTGGCGGTTCTGATAAATTTAGAGCCTTTATTCGCGATGAACTGATGCCAGAGATCAATAAGCGATATCGCACATCTGGCGAAACGGCCATCATTGGAGAGTCATTAGCGGGTCTATTCGTTATTGAAACACTCCTTGAGGAACCGAGTTTATTCGATAGTTACTTAGCGGTTGATCCTAGTCTATGGTGGGATAAGGAGCGTTTGGTCTCTACCGCAACGGATAGGCTAAACAAAAACCTGCCGGATAAAAATCAACGAGCTCAAGCCGGTCAGAAGCGAGTCTATATCGCTGCCAGTAGCCAAAAAGGTATTGTCGAGCCCAGCCGAGCAATGGCAAAGATATTTTCGAAAGATGATCGTATTGAAGTCGTGTTTAAAGAACTGCCCAATGAAACACACTTAAGTGTTTACCACCCAGCGGCGCTAACAGGCTTGAGAGCGATGTTTCCCCGGGAGCAATAAGCTTAAGTTGGCAAGTATAGGTATTATCCGTGAAGTCTCAGTTGCTCAAATACAGAGAGGAAATACTGTCTAGCCTCGAAAGCTGGGATGGACGGTCTGCTGAAGATCTTGAGAAGCTTTATCGCAAATACAGCGCGAATGACGATTTTGCCAAAATTCTTGAAGATTGGGCAGATAGTGTTAGCACGAGTATAAAGCTACAGAATGCACTGAGCCATCTACTAAAACAACATTGCGATAACGGCTATATTGTACAGGCAAAGCAAAACCGCTCTATTTTATCTGTACTGGAAAACGAGCCGCATTGGCAAACTCTGTTGCATATTTTGCAAAGCTTTAAGAGTTTTGAATTGATCGAAGAAGACAGAGCTAGCTGGGAGAGAGTACTAAAAAGCGCTTTAAGTTCTGAGAATAAGTTTGTCCGGGCCTGGAGTTATTACGCTTGGGCTTTATTCGCAGATCGTTTTCCTGGATACAAACCTGAGGTGAATGATTACATCGAAATGGCGCTTCGAGACGAAGCGGCATCCGTGAAAGCGAGAATAAGGCAGATGCAAAAGCAGGGTTTGATTTGAATTCTGTTGTTTTACTTTAGTTAAAATGATGGGAAAGGGATATGAGTGATATCAGTCATATAGGACAAATCGCCATAACGGTCTCCAATGTTAAAGAAGCCTTAAGCTTTTATCGCGATCAGCTTGGTTTAGAATTTCTATTTTCGCCCAGCGAACAACTGGCCTTTTTGCAGTGTGGGGCAAGTCGATTAATGCTGACTGAGCCTCAAGGGGCTGGTGAAGCTGGGCAAAACTCTATTTTGTACTATCAAGTTTCTGATATAGAGGCCAATTTTCAAGCGCTTAAGGATAGTGGTGTTCATTGTGAAAGGGAGCCGGGGTTTGCCGCCGCTATGCCTGATCACGATCTGTGGCTGGCGTTTTTGAGAGATCCTGAGGGTAATCTATTGGCACTGATGGAAGAAAAGGCAAAATCCGCTTAGCGGTATTCACGGACAAAATATAGCAACAACGATAACAAAAACAGTATTGATGTAATGAATGGTATCCATCCCTCGGTCAAAGCGATGAGCCGAGCTTATTTTAAGTCTATAAATCAAACGCCGAAGGAATTGCCCTCATGGTATTTCTGCGATAACCCAAAAGATGCCGATGAATGTGCTGCCTGGGTATTGTCTGGTGATAAAAGAGCTACCGCGAGCTCCTTGTGGTGGCTGGAGCATAGCGGTGAGCCTATGCCTGCGGTAGGTGATTTAAATATTGTCACCAATTGGGCGGGTATTGCCCAATGTATTATTAAAACAACTCAAGTGGAAGTGCGACCTTATTTAGAGATCGATGCTAGTTTCGCTCGTCTTGAAGGTGAGGGCGATAAAAGCTTAGCCTATTGGCGACAGGTTCACTGGGCTTATTATCATCGTGAGCTGGCTATTTATGGGCAGAGGCCGTCATTGCATATGCCGATAGTCTGTGAATCCTTTGAAGTGGTTTATCGCTAAAACACTTTTATCTTTATTTGTTCAACGCTAGTGTATTTCATTCGCTTTGCGATAACGCCCCTCATAGTCAAACAGCTTTTCAATCACTTGGCTATAGCGTTTTTCCTGGCGAGCAATGACAAAGTCCGGTGACCTGAGCTGGTCCTGCCGCTGTAAAATATAGTCGATACTGAGATCTTCAATGCAGTGCTTGGGAAAGTGTTCAGGCAGTAATTTATGGGGTTTTAGAAAATGCAGCCAGCAGGCGTAGCGCTGTTTGCTTGTGTTGAGATAAAAATACTCCTTAAGTTCGCTGCCATCTTCATCGTGATAACAGACCTCTAAACGCTCTTTGCCATCTTTATGGCTCGTATCTAGGCTTTGGCCGGCGCATCGTAAAACAATATGGTCACGTAAGGCTAGAGCCTGCTTTAGCTTATCATCGGGATCGACTAACAGTTGCGCGCAGCTCTGGCATTTGCGTGCGGCAATATCATTTTCTTGCCCGCAGTTAGGACATTCTTTAAACCGAAAGCGAAACTCGCAGCGTAGCTTTTTGCCTTGTGGCTCCTCGCTATGCTCAATCTGCTCAGCTGGCTCAATTAAGCCCTGGCAGCGTCGGCCATAGTGTTCAAGCAAATTACCTTGTTCATCAAACTTGCCCCAAAAATGATTATTAAAGCCGCAGGCTGGGCAGGGGATTTCTACCACGTCGCTGTCGCCGCTCGGTTTTACTTCGCCCACTTCAGGCGAAAATAAGCGATGACTATTGCTAGCATAATCGAGTACTAGACATTGCTCTTTGCCGGGGCTTAGGCGTAATCCTCGGCCAATAATTTGCTGGTAGAGGCTGACTGATTCCGTTGGGCGAAGCAGCACAATGGTATCAACATGCGGGGCATCAAAGCCTGTGGTGAGTACGGCCACATTAACCAGATATTTAATCTGTTTATTTTTAAAGGCCTGAATCACCGAATCGCGAGCTTTTTGTTTCATATCGCCCAGCACAATAGCCGAGCAATCAGAGGGCAAATAGCCCATGATTTCTTTGGCGTGCTCTACTGTTGCCGCAAAAATCATCACCGCTTCGCGCCTCTCACTCAGACTTAAAACCTGCTCAATAATTCGAGCGGTTGCGCGTTTACTTTTATTGATTACCGAGTTGAGATCGTTTGGGCTGAATAAACCACTTTGTTTGGGGCGCAACTGTTCAAAGTCATAGAGAGCGACAGGGGCATCAAGCAATTCAACAGAAGTAAGGTAGTCATTGTCGATCATATAGCGCAGCGGCAATTCATAAATGCAGGCTTGAAAGGGCGTGTCGGCATCGCTGCGCCAGATATTCTCGCCAAGATGTTGCTGGTATATCCAGCCGCTGTCTAGGCGATATGGCGTTGCCGTTAAGCCCAACACCTTCAGGGCAGGGTTGCTGCTCTTTAAGGTATCGATTACCTGCTGGTACTGAGAATTATCGTCTTGTGCGAGGCGATGGCACTCATCGATGATTAATAAGGAATACTCCTGTTTGAACTGGTCGAGATTACGTGCAACCGATTGCACGCTGCCAAATACAATTTGTGCTTCGGTTTGCTTTTCTTGTAAGCCTGCCGAAAAGATCGAGGCTTGAGCGCCGGTAGCGCGAAACTTGGCGGCGTTTTGCTCGACCAGTTCTTTAACATGGGCAAGCACTAAGATCTTTCGTTTGGCGAGTCGAGCGAGTTCAGCGATAACTAAACTCTTGCCCGCGCCTGTCGGTAATACAATAACAGCGGGGGCATTGCTTTTGCGAAAGTGTTGTAAGGTTGCCTCTACCGCTTCTTGTTGATAGGGGCGTAATGACCAACTGTTTGAAATGTGCGTCATGCTGATTAAAGAGCCTTGTTGAATGGCTATTGTATACCTTTAACAAGAGGCTTGCTCTATAGACGACAATCAGCTACTTTAGCCGACCTTTTTTGAAGAAGTGTGAGTACAAAAATCGCCCATGATGGACGATAAGGTAACTCAGCAACATTGGCTCAAAGCGCTAGCGGCCTTTGAATTAAGCCAAGAAGAATTAGCTGAATTTGAACAACAGCTCAGTGCGCTCAGTGCGCAACATTTGCAGGCCGAATTAAGGCCTGGCCTTTCCAATAATAGTAAAGTTGAACAATACTTCTATTCCAGTGACTTGCCCGAGCAAGCTAAAAGTTTTAATCAATATAGTGCGTTATTACAGCCCAGTGTATTGGGCTCGGTAAATACCACTAGGCCTGATTTTGTTGGGCATATGACCTCAGCACTGCCTAGTTTTATGCCGCTTATGCAAAAACTTATGGCGGCGCTAAACCAAAATAATGTAAAGCTAGAAACCTCGGGTTACTTCACCGACTTAGAGCGCCAGGTGCTTGCGATCTTACATCGAACATTCTACGGCTCCGAGTATGGCGAACAGGCCGAGTCTTTCTATCAAAAGACGATGCACCAGCCCAAACAGGCCTTGGGCGTATTTTGTTCGGGAGGAACCCTCGCCAATATCATGGCTTTGTGGGTAGCTAGAAACCGCTTACTGAGCGCCTATGGTGTTGCTGAAAAGGGGCTCATGGCTGCGCTAATGTCGCTTGGCGAGGAAGGCTATCAAGGGCTAGCCGTGCTGGTGAGCGAAAGAGGACATTACTCTTTAAGTAAAGCGGCGGACGTATTGGGCATCGGTCGAGATAACCTTGTTGCAGTCGCGGTCGATGATCAGCACTGTATTGATCTAAAAGATCTCGAAACAAAGCTTGCTACCCTTAAAGCGAAGCGTATCAAAGTGATGGCGATCGTCGGTGTGGCTGGCGCCACTGAGACGGGTTCTATTGATGATTTGAAGGCTTTGGCGGATTTTGCACAGGGCATTGATTGTCACTTTCACGTAGATGGTGCTTGGGGTGGGGCGGCGATCTTTTCCCAAAGGCATCGTCATAAATTAAAAGGCATAGAGAGAGCCGACTCGATTACTCTAGACGCCCATAAGCAGTTATATGTTCCCATGGGTGCTGGAATGGTTTTGTTTAAAGACCCCGAGCGAGTCAATGCCATTAAACACCACGCCTCTTATATTATTCGCTCGGATTCAAAGGATTTAGGCGCTTATACCCTAGAAGGTTCGCGGCCAGCGGTTTCTTTATTGCTTCACGCGGGTTTGCACTTAATCGGTCGAGAAGGCTATGGCGCGTTAATTGATCATTCGGTTCATCTCGCCCAAGAATTTGCTCGCATAATTCGAAGCAGCCGCGATTTTGAATTAATTTTGGAGCCACGTCTTAATATCCTCAGTTACCGCTATTGCCCAGAACCTTATCGCAGTGAGCTAAATAAAGCTTTAGCTGCAGGTGATGCTGAATCAGTGGTCTCTATAAATCGTTTGCTGAGTGAGAAAACCATAGCGATTCAAGTCGCTCAGGCTGCCGCACAGAAAGGTTTTGTATCGCGCACGCAGCTACACTTACCCCACTACGGCGATGCGCCAATCCATGTCTTTCGTGTTGTGCTTGCTAACCCGTATACTCAGGTCTGCCACCTGCAGCAAATTCTCGAAGAGCAAAGGCTTATAGCGCGAGCCCTATAAGCCTTCGATTTAAAACATTGGAATTTGAAGCTGGCTCTGCTTGGTCACCTGGTATGGGGTGGCCAAACGACTTCTTTGGGCGGTGCGAGTAATAAATGAACGCAAATGAATTGGCTACTTAGGAGCCTTTCTACTCTTCCTATAAATAAATCCCGCAAACACCATTGAGAGTAGCCCCAGCAACCAGGGGTTTAGAGTCGGAACCTCTTCGGCTGTGGCGCGTGCTGGGGTGTGAGTTATACAAAACAACCCGACCGTGACGTTGCTGCAGGTAGTTGAGCCTGCTTCAAGATAACCCCCACTTGTTGAGTTGCCTAGGCCTGACATGCCGTTTTGATCTGGTCCACTTCCACTTATAGAGGTAAATCCTATGCAAGAGCTAGGGTGCAGCGCCCCTATATTGGTCGAGCCGGTAAAGGCAGCCCCAGCAGTACCAGCAACTCCATTGATGGAGTTAGTTAAAGGAACGCTGTCCGCATTAAGCAAGGCCGCGAAGTTAGGGGCAATTTGTGTAGTGCCGTCTTGCCTAAAGATAGGTTCCGAGGTGGGGACAGCATAGTTTGCCGGCATGTCTCGTATTTCATCCGCAGCGTTGATACTGATCAGCGCCCTAGTAACAGAGTTTGCGACAGTTGGCTTATTGGCGTCAGCATCACAAAATGCGTCGGCACCAGCTCTACCTCCTAGGTTACCATTGGTGTTTACGCTCGTTCGCCAAACCCTGACATCGGCATAAGCGCTTAAACTGGTTAAATTTAAAAATAATAGAGCAGGGACGACAATCAATAAAAAGCGATTCACCTACGGTATCTCCAAATTAGTAATATCATTTATAACTGGCCACGTAGACTAGCAGGAGTCGTCTAGAATTCATACTTTTGAATTAGAGTTGGTAGGTGCTTAGATAGCGGCTTAAGTGGGGCGCGCTGGAGCGTTTAGATAGTCTTCTATTGGTGGTGCTTGCCGCATCTTCCCAAGGTCGGCTAAGAAGCGGGGTTTCACAGCTTGTTGGCTAATCTCATGCGTCAGCAGAATTGCTAACATTGACTGTACCTGAGTAGCTGCTGCAGGGAGTGAACATTCGTGAACGTCATCGAGAAAGCTAAGTAAGCTGTCGCGTTGAGAAATATTATTTGCGTTGAAGGGGAAAAGGGGTGCAAAGAAAGAAAATTGAGCGTCCATGCTCTTTTGCAAAATCCGTTTCCGCGGTAATTTCACCGCTTAAGCACCATAGCAATAGCAATTCTTTAACGTCTGGGAGCAGCGCTCCCTCAATAAAATTTGTAGTTTTTTTCCAACTTTTTTACCGTTTGTCCGCTTTGTGCAATTTGCTGTCTTTTTTAGCCGGATTTAACGGTGTTTTATCAATGTTTGATCATTATTTGCGCGGGGCAATTTTCTCAACCGCAAGTTCACGCAAACCCTAGGTAGTATTTTTACCCTTAAATAACAACCACCTCTAAAGGCTCAAAGCCATTAAACTCTGTACCACATGCATGTACATAGGCGCCGGTATTGTGCAGGGTAATAAAGTCGCCAGTCTGCAGCTTGGCGCTTAGCGGTGTGCCTTTGCCGTCTGCACCTTTGCCAAATACGTCAACTGAGTCGCAAGTAGGGCCACCAAAAGTCCAAAGTGCCTGCTCGTCTTCATCTGAGTGATTGGAGGTAACCGCCGTATCAAAGGCGTCAGTGAGCTCCATTAAGCCGTGATAGAAGCCGGCATCAACATAAGCCCAGCGATCACCGCCGCGCTTAGTGGTGCCGATAACTTGGCAGATAATACGGCCAGCTTCAGCCACCATGTAGCGGCCTGGCTCAGCTATAATCTGAATGTCTTCTGGTAGTTCAGCAATTTCCGCATTAATCACATCGGCAATCGCTTCAATACTTGGGGCAAGCTGCTGCTTAGTTGGATTTTCGATAATTTCACTTGGCTGCATAGGGTAGCCGCCGCCTAGGTTCAATAGGCGAGGTTTTAAACCCATATTGCGCATAGTTTCAAAGCAGGCCTTAGCTTCGCGAATCCCAGTTTGCCAGTTTTCAGTATTGGTACACTGTGAGCCAACGTGGAAGGTCACGCCGGCTAAATCGGCTTTTAACTCGACCGCACGCTCAAGGATTGGCATGACTTCGTCTGTCGCAGCGCCAAACTTGCTGGATAGTGGCCATAGCGAGCCCTTATTGGTGGTGTATAGGCGCAGGTATAACGATGCATCAGGTTTGACGCTGAGTACTTTTTCCATTTCTTCGATGCAATCTACAACATACCACTGGACTCCGTTCTCCACGGCGTAACTCAGGTGCTGAGGGCCTTTGAATGGGTTGCTGTAAAACACACTCTTAGGGTCCACACCAAGTGCCAGTAGCATTTCCAGCTCTTTTCGCGAGGCGATTTCGAAGTTTACACCGCAGTTTTGTAGCGTGCGTAGCACCTCTGGGTGTGGATTGGCTTTCACGGCATAGTGGGCTTGCACTCGCGGCATAGCCTTGGCAAAGCGCTTGGCTTGTCGGCGAATCATCGCGCTATCAATGATAATCTTTGGCCCGCTATAACTGCTTTGCAGTGGATTGGCCGTCGACTGGCTTTTAGCACTGTTATCAGAGTGTGGAAACGGGTGATATTGATTCATTTTGACCTCGGCTAAGCTTGCTGTGTATAGGGTTACAGCGGGTATTGCGATGGGAGCCTGTGCCCCTCAGATAGTTGGCAGTATAGACAGCTTACTTGTCAAAAATAATAATCAGACCTTACAAAATGCAATTTATTGATAAGCAAAATGGATGGCTAGCTTGTCAAAATGTATAAAATGGGGTCAAATGCTTGATTAAAGGTAGCGTGCCCGCGAGGTGGCTTCATCAATTGATCTCATTTACTGAGAGTTAAATATGAAAACCGTATCTGACTTGGATCGCCATTTAATCCAGTTGCTAAGCAATAATGCACGGGCTTCAGTTGCTGAGTTAGCGCGTGAACTTGGGGTAACCCGAGCTACCGTGCAAAGTCATATCCAGCAACTTCAGCAGCAGGGCATAATTCAGGGGTTTACCGTACGCCTCTCGAATGCCTATCGAGGCACAATGATTGAAGCCCATGTTTCAATTGCTACCGAGCAGCGCAAGGTTAGCCAGCTCTGCCGAAAGCTGCAGGCCATGGATGATGTTGGAGCGCTATACAGTATTAGCGGTGAATTTGATCTGGTTGCTAATATCAAGTCGGCTTCGACCGAAGATCTAGACCGAGCGGTAGATCATATCTCAGAGCTGGATGGTGTTATTCGCACTCAGACATCTGTGGTGCTTTCCACCAAGTTTGAGCGTTAATATCAGTAACTATTGTTATTTTGGCTTTGCTATCACAATCAGCTAATAGCTGGGGTAAACTGATAGCAATGCATTAATATGTCGAAAGACCTAAAATGACTGTATTATATACATTCATGTAAAACGGTCGACCAGAAGATAAAAAGAGAGAACACCATGGATTTAGCCCTAAACGAAGAACAGCAAATGATTCAGGACACCGCGCGTAGTTTTGCTGAGTCTGAGCTTTTACCGGTTGCCGCCGCAGTTGACAGTGGAGAAGGCCGGCCTGCCATGTTGGCTAATTTGCGTAAGCTAGCGGAGCTCGGTTTTATGGGGCTAAATGTTTCTTCAGAATATGGCGGCAGCGAAGCCGGCGTGATCTCTTTTAGTTTGGCGATTAGTGAAATTGCTAAAGCTTGTGCCTCTACCGCAGTAACCATGTCGGTTACTAATATGGTTGCTGAAGTGATCCAGGCGGTAGCGAATGAAGAGCAGAAGCAGAAGTACATTCCAAAAATCTGCAGTGGAGAATACGCTGCAGGCGGTTTTTGTTTAACAGAGGCCTCAGCGGGCTCAGACCCAGCGGGAATGCGCACAAGCGCTGTTCGAGATGGTGACGACTTTATATTAAATGGCAGCAAGCTTTATATCACCAGTGCGGAATACGCCGGTGTGTTTGTAGTTTGGGCCGTGACAGACAAAGACGCGAAAAAAGGCAAGGGTATCAGCTGCTTTTTGGTAGAAGCGGATACTCCTGGGATGATTATTGCGCCCGCTGAACATAAAATGGGGCAGCATGGCTCGGCCACTAATGAGGTTATTTTTGATAATTGTCGAGTACCTGCCAGCGCCATGATGGGCGAGCTGAACCAGGGCTTTAAAATAGCCGTCAGTGAATTGGCCGGTGGCCGAATCGGTATTGGCTCTCTTGCTTTGGGAGTGGCGACTGCTGCGATGGATTATGGTCGCGCATATGTATTGGAGCGTGAACAATTTGGCCAGCCAATTGCCAATTTTCAGGGCATTCAGTGGATGATGAGTGAAGCCTATACCGATCTCGAGGCAGCTCGCTTATTACTAATGAACGCGGCCTATTTAAAAGACAAGGGCTTGCCATTTGGTAAGCAGGCTTCGATGGCAAAACTTTTTGCCACTGAGAAGGCCAATCAGGTTTGTTATACCGCCTTACAGTTACTCGGTGGTGCGGGTTATTTAAAAGATCACCCGCTGGAGCGATATGCTCGCGATGTTCGAATTACTTCTATCTATGAAGGAACATCCGAGGTACAAAAAATTATTATTGCACGCGAATTGCTCGCTGAAGCTGCTGCACAGCAGTAATGAAATCTTTAGCGTTTTTAGCAACGCTTAAACAGAGAATTTTTAATATGTTGCAACATGATAAATCTCAAATGGTTAGCCCAGATCAAGCCTTAGCCGGGCGTGATGCAGCTATGCAGGTGAGTTCTGCTCATACGGTTACCGGTGAATCTATTGTGCCGCCATTTGCCGAAGGTTTAAGCGAGGCCGTCTTTGGTTTGGGTTGTTTTTGGGGGGCTGAGCGAAAGTTTTGGCAGCAAGAGGGCGTGCGCAGCTCTGCGGTTGGTTATGCTGGGGGCTACACCAAGAACCCCACATACGAAGAGGTCTGTTCTGGAATGACCGGGCATGCCGAAGTCGTCAGGGTTTTATTTGATGCGACGAAAGTCAGCTATCAAGATCTATTAAAAGTGTTCTGGGAAAACCATGATCCGACCCAGGGAATGCGCCAGGGTAATGATTTAGGCACTCAGTATCGTTCAGTTATTTATTGTCTAAGTGCAGAACAGCTGGAGCTAGCTAAAGCCAGTCGTGATGCTTATCAGGCGCAGCTGGATAAGGCTGGCTTAGCCCAGATCAGTACGGAAATTCAAATGGCCCCTGAGTTTTACTATGCTGAAGACTATCATCAGCAGTATTTGGATAAGAACCCACAGGGCTATTGTGGCATTGGCGGTACTGGGGTGACTTGTCCGATAGGTTTGGATATCTAAGTCGTTTTAATCCGGCAACAAGCAAAAGCGTAGGAATTGTATTCTTGCGCTTTTTTATGTCTGACTTTTACGCTCGGCGTTTTTAATATTGGTCTTATAGGCTGGCAAAGGCTTTGGCAATTAACAGCACACCGCCTAAAGGCATTAGATAAAGGGCGTATTGACGAAAGCGCTCGTTATCGATCTTTTCTAGATGATTACGTGCCCAGAAAACGCCCACAATGCCGCCAGCCCCAATAAGCAGACCGCTAAGGCCCATTTCCCAACTCATCGCTCCAAGTCCTAAATAGCTAAGCAGCTTTGTACTTTGTAAGGCTAGGGAGTTGAATGCTTTGGTGGCGACCAGCTGCTCTTTTTCTAAACCGTGATTTAAAAAGAATGGGTTCATCACCGGGCCAGCGCCGCCCACTATACCCGATACAAAAGCCACGCTAATTCCTAGCGGAAAGAAGGCCCAGCTGGGCATGGGAAAAGAGCGTTTACGTTTTCCAAAGCGGTATTGCCATAGGGTAGATAACAAAAAAATACCCAGGATAAACTGTAGGTAAAAAGCCGGTACTTGGGTAAAGGCGTAAGCACCGATAAGAGCTCCTAAAACACTCCCTGGTAGCAAGCGAGCAATAACCGGCCAGTGGATATATTGCCAAAATACAAAGGTGCGAGAGGGGTTTGCCATTAGGCTGGCAACAGTGATAACTGGCGCAACCGATTGGGCGGACATGCTTAATCCCAATATGGGTATCAATAGCATGGCTGCGCCGCCGGCAGCTACGGTGCTGATCATCCAGGCTATCGCGCCGGCAACAAAGAGCAATAGGTAAATCATAAATTAGCGTCGGCCTTAAAAGGGCGCAATGATGTGGCTTATAAGCCAGTCTTTATTAGCCGCGTATTTAAAAGGCTCTAAAGGTAGCTACACCAATCGCTCCAGCTGCCGGGATAGAGCATGGCGTTTTGTCTATCGGCAATATACTGGGAGACCAAATTCATGCAGGCCGTTACGCCTGAGCCACAATAATTGATGGGCACTTGTTGTGGTTCCACAAAAGCCCAGCGGTTTTGGTGATAGCTTAGGGGTTTGAAAAAACCCTGTTCATCAACAAGGTCTTGCCAAGGCATATTGTTAGCACCTGGAATATGTCCGGCAACTGGATCGATTGGCTCTTCAATGCCTTGAAAGCGTTTTTCTTCGCGGGCATCAATAAGCAGATGTTCGCTATTGCTGTTATTTTGCAATTGCTGGCTAATGCTACTGATGCCTTCGTAATCGCTGATCCAGCCGGCGCGAGGTCGACATAGAAAATTGCCAGGTTTGGGGGCCGGCTCGCGCTTGTCTACACTGCCGCCAGAATCCAGCCAAGCTTTATAGCCGCCATCCAGAATATAGACGTTTTCTAAACCCATAAATCTTAGTAGCCACCAAGCTCGGGCCGCATAGGCGCTAAATTGATCGTCATAAACTATTACTGTGTGAAAGCGGGTAAGGCCGCAGCTGCGTAGGCGCTCTTGCAGTTCGCCAATGCGTGGAAGAGGGTGGCGACCACCATGACCTTCTACTGGTGCGGACAAATCCGCCTCAATGTCTAAAAAATAAGCACCCGGGATATGACCCTGCTCATAAGAGAGCAAGCCGTAGTTGGGATCACCTAAGGCGAAACGGCAGTCAAAAATTAAGGTTTTATTATCGCGCGCATCGATGGCTTGCTTTAGGTCATCCGTTGAAACACAAGGCGCAAGAGGGTGCTGCTTTTCCATAAAGGCTCTAATACAGGTTTGTTATCGTTAGTTATGACTAGGACTTAACCTTACCTGTTGCTTGCAGCTGTCTCAAGTGTCTGGACGACAGATTGTTGGGAATATTAATGTCCGCTTAGCACATCTCAATGGGCATTGTTGGGAGTTTTACCTTGTAGTTGATAGGCAAAGGACAAAATTTGAGCAATACAGACGTAAAGAGCCTCGGGGATTTGCTCTCCAAGCTCGACTTCACTTAGCAGTTTGATAAGTTCTGGGTTTTCGCACATGGGGACTTTGTGCTCGCGAGCAATGTCCATAATTTCTTCAGCGGTAGCGCCTGCACCTTTGGCGGTGACCTGCGGGGCGGTCTCGCCATCATAAAAAAGGGCGACGGCTTGGCTTAATTCGGCATCACTAAACGGTTCATCGTGATTGATCATGGCTTAGGCCCTGGTATTGATAAGTTGAAACTGCAGTTTGTTCTCTAGCTTAGGCGGTATGCCTTGGTGGCATCGAAGCTCTTCCACATCCAGCCCTTTGGATTGCAGGGCTTCTTTTAGTTCGTGAATATAACTAAGTGCGAGCTTTTGCGTGCCGGCTTGATCAAACCAGAGTTGAATATTACTTTGTTGTTCGTGTAGCTTGATATCGGCTTGCAGTGCGCCTAATTCCATTAGGTCGATGTTGAGGCGCAGCTGCCATTGTTTTACGGCTTTTTGTTCTTTGCTTTGCTTCTTCGCTTCGCGCTGCTCTATCTCCAGCTCAATACTGTGTACCTGCCCTTGATGGGTGAAGGGAAGCTCCATTAACCAGCGTTGTACAACACCGTTTGCCACCTCACTAAGAGAGCTTAGTTGCTGGGTTTGAATTTTTGCGACACCCGCTTGGCTAATGCTAAGGAGCTTTTGTTTTAGTTGTTCCCGTAAGACGCGCAGCTGTGGCCCTTGCAGCTGTTTAAATTGATCCAAAAGAAAAGCTTGGTTCTTGGCTTCAAGATGTTTTGGGTTTAACAATAGATCCAACATATTGGCGAGCTTGGGGTTCAAGTTGCTGGGCAGGCTGCTCGTCTGACTCTGGTTTGAGCCGCTTGACTCTGCGCTCGTTGTACCTTTGCTGCTCGGCGCGCTTTGGCTTATGGATTGCTGTAATCGACTAAGCTGTACATCATTTTTTAGGCTTTGTGCTAAACGCAGTAATTGGGTCTTTAGATCATTCAGTGGCGCAGAACCTGATAGGCCTTTAATAATGGTTGGTTGCGCGGATGTTGATGCCTCTTTGTTGGGAAGTTGACCGAGGGCTTCCGCAAGTTTAGCGAGTTGTTGTTCATGTTGTATGCCATTGTTTTGCAGGCTTTGTTTTACAACATTGCTGCTGCCAAGCTGTTGCAGGCTGGGCAGTTTTTCGGCCAGCTGCTGAATCATCATGCGGCTATTGGCATTGATCAGATTGTGCTTAGGGGGAAGTAGACTCAAGCTTTGATGGAGTCGTTGAATTTGGCCAATAGCCTTATCCAGGTTTTGCTGGCTTGGTAGGGCTTCACGTAGGGCCTGCTGAATTGTTAGTTGAGGGCTTTTAGCTAATGTACTCACGTTACCTTTGTTGGGCTGCCCAATAGTATTCGTTGGCTTGCTGAGTATTAGTTGGCCTTGTTGGTTGAGTCTAAGATTTAACCATTCCCCTTTGGCGATTGGCTCTTTGGAAACGGTAACAATTTGATGGCCGGCCAGATCCAGCTTGAGTAGAGTAGGCGGCTGTTTTATGAGTTCTGCACTGCTAAAGCTCTTGTCTTGCTTTAATAGCGGGAGTAACAACTGTACCTGTCTGGCCTCGGCGGCGGCACTGGCCACGACTTTTGCTTTGGCATCACTATGTGTGCTGATAAGCCCAAGAGCAAACAAGCCCTGTAAGCGAGCAGGTAGCAGCTTAAAAAGTTGCTTATCTGTACTGAGTTGAACTGTTGAGCTACTGGAATTATTCGACTGCACGCTGTTCAGCCGGCTAGTTAATGCACTGCTTAAGCTGTTATTTAGCGATGGCTTTTCTGCAGAACTCTGTTTAGGGCCTACTGAATCCGACTTTTGGTTTTGATCTTTAAGCGCAGCAGGTTCTTCTTTGGCTGCTTTAGTCACGTTTTGCCCTGAACTAGGGTTTGCCGTGTTCGCTATCACCATAAGAATGCCCCAAGAATTCGCTTCAAAAGTTGCCTATATGCCTGTATCGGCAATAAGCAAGCTTTCTAGAGTGTGCAAAGGACCTCCTAATGGGGATTACTGTCATGAAAGATAAGAGATAAGTCTCTGAAATGCCTAGAGTTTGATCCTGTGCAATAGGTTCCTGCTGAAAAAAGCTCTATAATGCCGCTCGTTTGAATCAGCCCGAGTGGAAGCCTTAGATAATGGCTAACAGTAAAGACCAACAAGCCCTTGCTATTAGCCTGGATAATGTCGCCTGCCAGCGCGATGAGCGCCAATTGTTCTCCGGTCTAAGTGTCGAGATCAATGCGGGGGATGTATTGCAGTTACTGGGGCCCAATGGGGCTGGGAAGACGACCTTGCTTAGGTGTTTGGTAAGCCTGTCTCAGCCTGCAGCGGGTGAGATCCGCTTTAATGGGCAAGCTTTGCACCAGAACCTCTATGCCTATCGCAGTCAGTTACTGTATCTGGGCCATCTTGCTGGTATCAAATCGACCTTAAGCCCCGCAGAAAACTTGCGCTGGTATGCCGGTTTGGAAGGCGATGATGTCAATCTGGAAGAGAGAATCGAATCGGCTTTGAAAGAAGTCGGTCTATATGGTTATGAGGATCAAAGCTGCTTCAATCTGTCGGCCGGTCAGCAGCGTCGAGTTGCTTTGGCACGCTTGTATCTAAGCAAGGCCCGTATTTGGGTATTGGATGAGCCATTAACCGCGATTGATAAGGCAGGTATTGCAAAGCTTGAGCGCCGCTTCGCCGAACACAGTGCCAGTGGCGGAATCGTCATTCTCAGTACTCACCAAGATTTACAGTTGGACACACTCAAGCAAGTGGATTTACAAGATTACTTGCCGACCCCCGAAATGTTAGTGGGGGGCTTGTAAGTGAGTTCAAATCTAGGACATTCAAACACAGGTCATTCAAACCCAGCTCCTTCAAACCCAACATTAGGTAAGGCCTTTTGGGCGACCCTAAAGCGCGACTTAAAAATCGCTATTCGACACCGTGGTGAACTGGCTAATCCGCTGATCTTCTTTTTGTTAGTCATTACCATGGTGCCACTGGGGGTGAGTCCTAGTCCTAAAACCTTGGCCCTGTTGGCGCCTGGAATGTTGTGGGTGGTGGCACTGCTGGCGACCTTACTTTCTTTAGATGCCTTGTTTCGATCGGATTTTGACGACGGAACCTTGGAGCAATTACTGCTCAGTCCTCAATCCAGCTATATCAATGTGATGGCCAAGGTGTTTGTTCACTGGCTAACAACCGGTGTGCCATTAACGCTTGTGGCACCGTTACTGGGTGTAATGATGTCCTTGCCAGAAGCGGGATATATTCCGCTCTTATTAAGTTTGTTGCTGGGCACGGGCAGTTTAAGTTTGATAGGAGCGATTGGTGCGGCACTGACGGTTTCCCTAAGAAAAGGGGGCTTATTGTTGTCCCTGATCGTAATGCCCCTGTATGTGCCAGTGTTAATCTTTGGTGCTAGTGGAGTACGAGCAGCCATTGAGGGATTTGCGTATAATACCCAGTTGGCGGTATTGGGGTCTTTTTTAGCCCTAGCTATTATCGCAGCACCACTGGCGATTGCCGGTGCGCTGAAAATGAGTGTGAATAATTAACGCCCCCAGCGGCTGAGAGAGGCAAACATTGGCTTGGCAGTGGTTTCACAGATTAGGTTCGCCAAAGTGGTTTTATGAAAAAACGACAGCTTGGATGCCTTGGCTATTAAGTATCAGCCTGTTGATCATTATCTCTGTTTCTATTTGGGCATTAGGCTTTGCCCCAATGGACGCCAAGCAGGGCAATAGCTATCGAATCATGTATCTACATGTGCCTACCTCTATTGTGGCAATGGCCGCCTACTATGTGATGGCGATAGCGGGTGGTATTGGCATCATTTGGAAAATGAAATTGTCCAATATGGTGATGAAGGTCGCCGCACCTATAGGTGCCGTATTAACGGCTTTGGCATTGTTTACCGGTGCGGTATGGGGAAAACCTACTTGGGGAACCTATTGGGTTTGGGATGCCCGTATCACCTCAGTACTCATCTTATTATTCTTGTACCTGGGGGTGATCGCCCTGCAAGAAGCGTTTAGCGATCAAGAAATGGCCGACAAAGCCAGTGCCATTTTGAGCTTAGTAGGTACGGTGAACATTCCCATTATCTACAAGTCTGTAGATTGGTGGTTTACCCTGCATCAGCCAGCGTCAATCAAAATGACCTCAAGCAGTATTGCCTCAGAGATGCTGTACCCATTGTTAGCAATGATCATCGGTTTTTATCTGTTTTTTACTTGGGCGTTACTGTCGGCGACTCGCAGCGAAATTTTGCAGCGAGAGATTAAAACAAAATGGGTTAAGCAGGCGCTTCTACAAAAAGCCTAAGGATTAGTATGCAATTTCGATTCGATAGCTTCGCTGAATTTTTATCTATGGCCGGTCACGGTCCTTATGTTTGGGCCTGCTATTTTGCGGCTGTGCTGGCGCTGGGCTATATCATTCTAGCTCCGATTAGCCGAAGAAAGTCGATACAAACTCAGTTGCTAAGGCAGGAGAAAATCGCCGAGCAACAATTAGCTATGCAAAATAATGACAGTAACGCTTAACCTCTAAAGTCTGATTAGAAAGAGAAGTACTATGCCAATGCACCCGGTGCGAAAGCAGCGCTTAATGATTGTTTTATTTATTGTCGTCTTCGCTTCAGTGGCGGTTGGCTTAATGGCCTTCGCACTGCGACAAAACATCAATCTATTTTATCCGCCGTCCAAACTTATTAATGGCGAGGCTCCCGAGGGCGTTAATATTCGCGCTGGTGGTTGTGTGGTACCAGGCTCTATCTCCCGTAGTAAGACCGACCTTGCGGTGAGCTTTGCTATTACCGACGGTAAGGGTGATGTTACGGTTAAATATACAGGCATCTTGCCAGATCTTTTTAGTGAGGGTGAGGCCGCTGTGGTGAATGGTCAAATGAAAGGCGGTATTTTTATGGCCGAGCAGGTGTTGGCGAAGCATGATGAGAACTATACCCCAGTAGAGGTTGCAGAAGCGATGGCGGATGCCAGCGCAAAAACCGGAACCTCACACCAGGCCAGCTGTGATGGCATGGATATGTCTGGCAATAAAAACTACTAATAATTGGATTTCTGATGATAGCCGAACTTGGACATATTGCGCTTATTGTAGCCTTGGGACTTTCATTTTTGCTGGCCGCTATTCCAATGATTGGTAGCTACAGCAATAACCTTTTGTGGATGCGCAGCTCTCGCAGCTTAGCAACAGGGGTGTTTGTTTTTATTGCTTTGGCCTATGCCTGCTTAACAATATCCTTTATGGAGAGTGATTTCTCCGTTGCTTATGTCGCAGCGACATCAAACTCTATGTTGCCTTGGTACTATAAAGCTTCAGCGGTTTGGGGTGGTCACGAAGGTTCTTTCTTATTGTGGGTGTTGATGCTTACTGGTTGGACATTTACGGTCGCCTGCTTGAGTCGCTCTTTACCAATGGCAATGGTTGCCAGAGTATTGTCGGTACTGGGCTTCTTAACGATCGGCTTTTTGCTGTTTATGCTACTCACCTCCAATCCTTTTGATCGTCTGCTGCCAGATACCCCGAGCGAAGGACGCGATCTAAATCCCTTATTGCAAGATCCGGCCTTTGTCTTCCATCCGCCTATTCTTTATATGGGCTATGTGGGTTTGAGCGTTAACTTTGCCTTTGCGATCGCTGCGCTTCTTTCCGGTCGTTTAGACAGTGCTTGGGCGCGTTGGTCTCGCCCCTGGGCAACGGCGGCTTGGGCCTTTCTAACATTAGGTATTGCCTTGGGAAGCTGGTGGGCTTATTACGAACTTGGCTGGGGCGGCTGGTGGTTTTGGGACCCGGTTGAAAACGCTTCTTTTATGCCGTGGTTAGTCTCTACCGCGCTGGTGCATTCTCTTGCAGTAACTGAAAAGCGTGGCGTATTTAAGAGCTGGACTATTTTGTTGGCAATTTTCGCCTTCTCTCTAAGTTTGTTGGGCACCTTCTTGGTTCGTTCTGGGGTGATCACTTCAGTACATGCCTTTGCTACCGACCCTGAGCGCGGTGTATTTATTTTAGGGTTTTTGGCTCTAGTAGTGGGTGGTTCTTTAACGATCTACGCACTTAAAGCACCCACTATGAGAGCGGTTGCCACCTTTGGTTGGATGTCTAGGGAAATGTTTTTGCTGCTTAACAATATGTTGTTAATCGTGATTATGTTAACCGTATTGTTAGGCACATTGTATCCCTTGATTGCTGACGCAATGGGCTTAGGGCGTATCTCTGTGGGCCCTCCGTTCTTCAATGCCTTTTTTGTTCCGCTGGTTTTAGTGCTCAGCATTCTCTTGGGTATTGGCTCTGTATCGCAGTGGAAAAAAACCAAAGGCCAAAAGTTGGCGAGCTTTCTTTGGATTCCAGCTGCAGCCGCTGTTCTAATGGGCTTAGCGGTAGCGCTGATGTATGGCGATGGTTTTCATTGGCAAGGTTGGCTCTGTGCAGCGATTGGCTTCTGGGTGATTGCGGTAAGCCTAAGAGACTGGTGGAGCAAGGCGAGTAAGAAACGAGGTTCAACTTTCTCGCAGTTGTTTAATATGAACGCGAGCTTTTATGCCATGATGCTGGCCCATATCGGATTAGGCATGACCGTCGTGGGTGGTGGCTTGAGTTCGATTTACAGTGTGCAAAGCGATGTGCGACTTGCGCCTGGTGATAAGGTTAGTGTTGGAGCTTATGAGTTTAATTTCGCTGGTACCGAAGGAATTCGTGGCCCTAACTACATTGCTGATAGAGCAAATGTCACCGTGTTAAAAGATGGTAAACAGATTGCCGAACTTGGCCCTGAAAAACGCCGCTATTTTTCTGGTGGAAATATGATGACGGAAGCTTCGGTAGATTCTTCCTTTGGTCGTGATTTATATATGGCGATGGGTGAGCATTTAGGCGAGGGCGCCTGGGCGGTAAGGGTTTATGTAAAACCGTTCATTATGTGGATTTGGATAGGCTGCCTATTAATGGGCTTTGGTGGCTTTGTCGCGGTAGCGGATAAGCGCTATCGCCGCTTAAACGCCGTGCAATCCGAAATGCCGGCGACATCAACTACCGCTTAAATATTTATACCATTTGGAGACCCAATGGCTCGATTAAAGCTCTTTGTTCCATTAGCGATTTTTGTCGCCTTGGCGGCATTGTTATGGAAAGGCCTGTCGCTAGACCCGACGGCGATGCCGTCGGCTTTGAAAGATAAAGCTTTCCCTCAATTTAGCTTGCCGATACTGAAAGATGAGCAGCAGCTGAAAAATCAAAGTGATCTAAAGGGACAAGTAACACTGGTGAATGTATGGGCGACTTGGTGTGTCGTCTGTCGAGTCGAACACCCGTATTTATTAGAATTGGCCGAGCAGGGCGTACGCATAGTTGGTGTTAATTATAAGGATCAACCGGATGCGGCACGCCAGTGGTTAAAAGATCTAAAAGACCCTTATGCATTTAGCGTGATGGATCGTGATGGACGCTTGGGCTTAGACCTTGGTGTGTTTGGTGCCCCTGAATCCTATTTGGTGGATCAACAAGGATTTATCCGCCACAAACATGTTGGCGTGGTGGACGATAAAGTCTGGGTGCGTGATTTCCTGCCGATTATTGAGCAATTAAATACAAAATAAGCCATAAAGTCTGCTTACAAAAGTGGCTTTTCCCGCAAAAAATCCCGCTATGTTTAGCGGGATTTTTTTTACAAAGTGCTGCAAAAATAGCTAAATCGAATAAGATTAGGCTTTTCTAATGTTTTTATCGAAATAAATGCGCACTTTTATGCAATATTTTAGATATATATTTCAATTTAAAACTGTAATAATTGCTGCAATGTCAGTGCTGGTCGGTGATTGAGCAATAAGACTTAATCATTTCCTGTGTTTTCTGCCGTCTAAGCAGATGCGCAATATAAAGAATCAGCGCGGCACCATAGCGGGCCGGTAGTGATAATAATGGTTTTAAATTTCTGCCGTGCCTCTCTAAGAATAATAATCGGCCCGATTGGGTCAATGTGATAGGAGAGCATCCATGTTCAACCGCGACAGTTCGCAGCGCCTGTTTTTAAAATCGGCTCTAGCGATTGCCATTGCTGCCAGTGCAAATACCACGGTAGCGCAAACCAACGGTGATGATCAGCTAATTGAAGAAGTTGTTACCATTGGTACTCGTAAAGAAGGTTTGTCCCCCGAAGAAACATTATCACCGATCGATGTTATGGGTGGTAATGAGCTAGGCCAACAAGCTTCTTTTAACTTAACCGATTCATTAACCAAGGTTGCCCCTTCGCTGAATACTCAGCGTTTCCCAATTGCGGACGGTACCGCATTTGTTCGTCCGGTGACTTTGCGTAATTTATCCCCAGACCACACCCTAGTGACCGTAAATGGTACCCGTCGTCATCGCTCAGCTTTGGTGAACTTGCAGTTGGCTCCTCTAGGGACCACCAACCAGGGTTCACAGGGCGTTGATTTCTCGGCATTCCCATCTGCTGCGATCAAGCGTATTGAAGTGCTTCGTGATGGCGCCTCAGCCCAGTATGGCTCGGATGCTATTGCGGGTGTTGTTAACCTTGTTTTAAAAGATTCTAATGAAGGCCTAAGTCTCGCCGCACAGTACGGTGAGTACAGTGAGGGTGACGGCGAACGTTCAATGGTTAGCGCAAACTTTGGTTTACCATTGACTGAAAAAGGTTTCATTAATACTACTGTGGAATACAGCGCTTCCGATATTACCAGTCGGGGAACACCGCGTCCTGATGCCGCCTCAGTTGGCGACATCGTTGGAGATAACCTTGTGCCATATAACGGTTTTGGCCAGCGCTGGGGTGATCCAGATATTGAAGCGTTAAAACTATTTGTAAATGCTGGTATCGATCTAAACGAAACCACAGAAGTTTACGGTCACGCTTCTTACCTAGATAATGAGACCTTATCGGGTTTCTTCTACCGTACGCCAGTACTGCCAAACGCTGCTGATCAGCAGAATATTGGTGCTCGTACTACCTTGCAGATTGATGCCGATGGCGACGGTTTGCCTGATAATGCTTCTGCCGATATCGTAAATAGCATTGTTAACCAAGGCTTAAACCCAGCAGATTACCTAACAGCTGACAGCAATAGCCCGAGCGGTTATGTATTGCGTAACCCAATCCATGAGTTGTTCCCTGGCGGTTATAGCCCATTGTTTGGTGCAAACATTAGCGATTACAGTGTAGTACTGGGCGCTAAGGGCGAGTTTAATCCAAACTTGACTTGGGATGTTCGCGTGCGCTCGGCGGAAAACGAAGTTGAATATGTACTTGAGCAAAGTATTAACCCAAGCTTAGGTCGCTTATCTCCAACTAGCTTTAAGCCAGGTACTTTGACCCAAGAAGAATCTAGCTTGAATGCCGATTTTGTTAAAACTTGGGATGATTCACCGCTTAACTTAGGTTTCGGCTTTGAATGGCGTGAAGAGTCTTACACCATTGGTGCGGGTGACGCGGCTTCTATTCAGGCTGGTCCAACCACCACAATCTTTGGCTTAGGTTCAGACGGTTTCCAAGGATTCCCTGTTGAGTCTGCGGGTACTTTCGACAGTGAGAGTTATGCTTTCTATGTAGATGCCGAAACCGATATTACCGAACAGCTTTCTGCCGCGGTAGCGCTACGCTATGAGGACTTCGAAGAGTTTGGCTCTACGCTAGATTGGAAGATCTCTGGTCGTTACGAATTCACCGAGCAGTTTGCTGTGCGAGCTACCGTCAATACCGGATTCCACGCTCCAACGCCTGGTCAGGTTAACACCCTAAACGTAACCACAACTTCTGATTCAAGCGGTAACTTGATTCCAAGTGGTACTTATCCGGTAAATCACCCAATCGCGGTTGCATTGGGTGCGCAAGATCTTGATCCAGAAGAATCCACCAGCTTCACCATTGGCTTTGTTTACACCCCAGGTGATAACACAACCATTACCATGGACTTCTACGATATTACTATCGAAGATCGTATCGCTCTGCAAAACTTCACCATTGGTGATGACGAGCTGGCGAAGCTAAAAGCGGCCAATATTCCTAATGCTGATTTATTGCTGGGCAGTAATGGTAACTTCTTTGTGAATGGCTTTGAGTCTAACATTTCTGGTATTGACTTAAACATCCACTCTTCATTTGAAGTAGGCCAGGGTATGTTAGATGTGGATTTCCGCCACAACTACAACCAGCAGGAAGTATCCGATGTTAAGTCAGGTACGATAAACCAAGGTCGAGTTTTCGATTTGGAGAATCAAGTACCTGAGCACAACTCTGTTCTTAGCTTCAACTACAGTCAGGACATTTTTGAAGGCCTACTACGCGTAAATCGCTACGGCGACTGGAAATCTACCGGTGGCTTATTTGGCCCAGGTGATGGTAGCGATGTCTTCGATTACGGCAGTGCGGTACTGGTAGACTTGGAAGCACGTGTTGTCTTTGATGACAAATACACCGTTGCCATTGGTGGTGAAAATATCTTCGACGAATATCCAGACAGAGAAGGTAATGGCGTATTGGGCTTCTTGGGCCAGCAGTATGCAATAACTTCTCCATTTGGCTTTAATGGTGCCTTTTGGTACATGCGTGTAAGTGCTGATTTTTAATTAACTGAAAATTAGCGAACATAAAAAACCGGCCTAGTGCCGGTTTTTTTGTTTTGGTGAAATAAGCCTGAAGATTTTTAAATTAAGTGCGCATAGTTTTATCTGGCTGGTCAGGCTCAGCCTCAATTTCGATTGTTTAGAAAATGCTCGATGACCTGTTTGCCATTGCTTCCGCGACTTCTAATGTCATATTTTCGTCAAAAAATATCATTTACTTTTTTCGAATGGGAAACGGTGTGCGCCTAAAATAGTACATATTGCGCACTGGTTGCTGGCTAAGTGATCAACTTGCTTTGTGTGTAAAGAAAGTTGGTTAAAAATGACAGTTCATATGGTCGTCTAGGCAAGCGATTGCGATTTCTATTGTTCTATAATGCTGCGCTTTTTGTTGTTTTAGCGATTGCTTATTTTTAGAACAAAATATTTTTGAGAAGAGTATGAAACACAATCGAATTCCGTTTCCCGTAAAAATTCTGTCTGTTGCGGTTGCTTTTAGCGCTGTAACCGCTGCGCCTGTTTGGGTACAAGCGTCTTCTTTGTTGGAAGAAGTTGTTGTAACTGCACAGAAGCGCGAGCAAAATTTGCAAGATGTACCTATTTCTATTTCTGCTTTTAGCGGCGACGCGCTAAAAGAGATGGGTGCTGAAAGCATCAGTGATATCGGTCGTGCCACGGCTGGTGTTGAAATGAACAATGAGAGTGTTACGCAGCCAAATTATAATGTGCGTGGTATTCAAACTGATGACTTCACCGTAGGTTCTGACCCTGCTGTAGCGCTTTATGTTGATGGTGTTTACGCGGCTCGTGGTGCTGGTGCAGAGATTCCACTAGAAGATGTTGAGCGCATTGAAATTTTGAAAGGCCCGCAGGGGACTTTATTTGGTCGTAATGCTACCGGTGGTGCGATTCACTACATTACTAAAAAACCTGGCGATGAAGCTGAGCGCTCAGTAAATCTAAGCTTGGGTAACTACGGTAAAAAGAAATTTAGTTTTTCCGTAAATCAGCCAATTAGCGATACGCTAGCAGCACGTGTTAGTGGTACGGTAAATAACCGCAATGGCTATTTGAACAACAATAATGGCCCTGATTTAAACGATGTTGATAGCCAATCCGTACGCGCAGCTATTCGTTGGGATGCCAGCGACAACACTGAAGTTATTTGGCGTGGCGAGTACAGCGAGCTTTCGCAAAACTCTGGTACCGTCTATACCACTACCGAAAGCGTTTATGCCGCGGGTAATGTAGAAGGTGCTTACGATCTTTACGGCGACGTGTCTTTAGATGAAACTTCGCTGGAAGAACGTGATTTGTTTGGTACTTCACTAGAAGTTAATCACGAATTCGAAAGCGCGACTTTTACCTCGATCACGGCTTTCCGTTCGATGAATGTAAACTTCATCAACGACGAAGATGGTTCGTCTGATCCTTCCCATTACTTTGCTTCTGAAAACATCGATGACCAAGATCAGTTTTCACAAGAGTTTCGTCTAGTCGGCGATTGGAACGATCTTAAGTGGACGGTAGGTTTGGCTTACAGCAAAGAGCATGTCGACCACATTACTGAAGCAACCGCTACCACTAGCATGTTGGAAAACTTCGCAATTTATAATGCCTTGTTAGCCGATCCGAATGCCTTGGCTGCAACTCCTTTGCAGATTACTGGTGCACAACTAGGTATCGATGCTAATTCCACCGAGCAAGAAGTTGCCGAAGTGGTTAATGGCGTTCGTAGTACTTTGGCGGGCGCTGGCTTAGAGGGTTTGGCGCTTTCAAGCTTCTTGTTCTCCGCATATGCCGCTACGCCAAACCCATTTAACCCGGCCAGCCCATTTGGCGCCTTGCATATTGTAAGCTGTGGCCCGACGAATGCGGGTGATGTTGCAGCGTCTGCCGGTGCCTTTGCGGCGATTGGTGGTTGCATGTTGCCACAAATTCAAGCGCGCATTAACAATAACCCAACTTGGCAAGAATCTGTGCGCAATACTGGTACCTATGAGAGTAGTGCTTTGTATACCGATTTCACCTATGCCGTTAATGACGATATGAACATCAGTGCGGGCTTGCGTTATACCTATGACGAGAAGAGCTTTACGGTTCAAACGGGCTATAACCCAGCCAATAATTTGGTAACTAATATTCTTGGTCAGCCATTACCGCTAGGTGTTTTCTTCTTTAATTCCGGTATTGATGGCGGTAACGTTGTTCAGCAATACGATGAAGATTGGGACGCTCTGTCTGGTCGTTTAGTAGTTGATTATTTCTTCAGCCAAAACGCCATGGTTTACGGTAGTGTAGCAACGGGCTTTAAGTCTGGTGGTTTTAACAGTCTAAGCTTTGGTCCAGGTATTGAGCCAACCTTCGATCAGGAAGAGGTGACCAACTATGAGATCGGATTTAAAGGCGATTTCCTAGATGGCGAACTGCGTTATAACGTTGCTGCTTATTTCTATGAGTATGACAATAAACAAGATCTACAATTGATCGGTCCTGCTAATGCGATTCCAAGCTACAACATTACTACCGCTGATGCTGAAGGTAAGGGCGTTGACATGGAATTGTATTGGTCTGTTACTGATGCATTCTTCTTGTCGGCCAACTACAGCTTCTTAGATACTGAAATTACTCGTTACGATGTAATCTTTGGTGAGCGTGATCAGACTGGTGAGCCATTGGCCAACACGCCTGAGCACAAGTTCTACATCATGGGTGAATACACCATCCCAGTAACAGATGTAGGTGATTTGGTATTGCGCGCTGACTACAACTGGGTTGATGATCGTATCGGTCAGCTACGCGGTGAAGAAATTGAAGATTATTTCACTGTGAATGCTCGTGCTACTTTGATCAGCTCTGATGACACTTGGAGTGTTGCTTTGTGGGCAAATAATCTAACCGACGAAGAAGATCTGTTGGATTACACAGGCCCTGGTAGCGCTGTCGGTTCTCATACTGTAGCTCGTCGCTTGCCTCGTATGGTAGGTGTGGATCTAGGTTATAGATTCTAGTTTACCTATTGCTGCCATCATGCTGTCGTAATTGTGTCAAATTACTTGCATGCCGGTAGCCAGCATCGCTATGGCCGCGCTCATGCGCGGCTATCTTTGCCTACTGTTACTATATCGGCTTGGTTGCTTAAAGTGGCGTGCAAACTAGGTGTTTTGCAGCTAGAACTGCTGATGTGTAGTGGCAATCAGTAGTGATTTCTGATCGGTTTAGAAAATGCCAAATTCGGCATTCTGTAGACTAGTCATTAATTTCATTACTTTGCTAAGGCTTTCTTGATACTCGCTGTGGCTCTCAGAATCAGCAGTAATCCCGCCTCCTCCCCAGCAGTGGATTTTACCATCGCCGTCCTCTAGTAGGGTGCGAATAGCAATCGAGCTGTCCATATTGCCATTCGCGCTTATATAAACCATGCTGCCGCAGTAAATAGAGCGATTGCTTTCCTCGAGATCAGCGATAATTTCCATAGCCCTTTTTTTGGGTGCCCCTGTTATTGAACCGCCAGGGAAGCTGTCCTTTAATAGCTTTATAGAGCTAGAATCTTCTTTTAAGGTGCCGGTAACCGTACTTACTAAGTGGTGAACATTGGGATAGCTTTCCAAGGCGAATAACTCTGGTACTCGAACGCTTCCGAGCTCGCAGTTTCGACTTAAGTCATTGCGCAGCAAATCAACAATCATCAGGTTCTCAGCTCTATCTTTTTCGCTATTTTGTAAGCGCTGCGCAAATTCGGCATCTTGGCTAGGAGATTGGCCCCTCTCGATCGTGCCCTTTATGGGTTTGCTCTCAACCCGATCTCCTTGTACGCGAATAAAGCGCTCTGGAGAGTGGCTCAAAATACAGCCTTTGTCGAGTTTCATGTAGGCACTAAAGGGTGATGGCAGTGATTTTCTTAGCTTGAGGTATGCGTTTAAGGTAGAGCCTTTGAAATCAGCGCTAAAACGTTGGGCGAAATTAACCTGATAACAGTCTCCTGCGCGAATATAGTCCTGAATTGCGTTTATATTGAAATCGTATTCTTCGCGGGTAATCTGTGGTTGAAAAAGGCTACATTGGTAGTCTTCTATTAGCTTTAGCCAATGTATACGCTGGCATCGTTCGACGATTTTGGCCATCTCTTGCTGTTGCTCTTCGCCAAGATCCGGCCCAAGGCACCAGGCTCTTTTGCTGTGGTGGTCTTGTATTATTGCCCAGCCATAGAGCCCAAACTGAGCTTGTGATAAGAGCTGTTTTGTATTGCTTTGGCCTACCTGATTGTAGGGTAGATCCATACCGAGATCGTAGCTTATATAACCAATTAAACCACCACAAAAAACATGGGTGCTTGCGCACTCACTTGGGAGTGATTGTATCTCTTTCTCCAACAGTTCAAAGAAGTCACCGTTGTGTTCCAGACTTTCCCCATTCTCCTTAACGAAGCATCTGCCAGACTCAACGCTGATAGTCCGAATGGGATTGGCAGACATTATATCGTAACGCCCACTGCGCGGTCCGTGCGCACAACTATCAAGCCAGATAGCACCGGGTAAATTGGCAATACGCTGAAAAAGATCGGCGCTGTCCGAGAAGTAGGGTAGGTCAAAGCAAAGCATAAAAAACGGTGGTGTCGCTACAGGCTATAAACGCACCATTCTAACGTTTAGCTATATATAGGGCAAAACCTAGGGCGAAGTAATGTCGGCCTTCTACTGTTAAAACCTTATGTAGTCTAGCTTCAAAGCTGTTATTTCATGTAATGGGCTTTTCAATTTGGCCTCTATTACTATAGCGTCAATTGTTGTTCTAAAGCGCGGCATTGCTACAAGGACTTGGCGTGAACTCTTCACTATTCAGCGTAGCATCAGAACGCAAGTGATTAAATTACAAAGATAAAAATTTTTGTATTGAATATCGAGTCAGCTTATAAAGAAATATTCTGATTTATAGAGAATATATTTCTGGCGCCATTCATATTTGACCTATAATTAGCTATAGATAAGTTTTAGGTCTATGAGTACAAAAAATATCCAAACAAAAGTACTGTCGATTGTAAATTATTGCTGTGAACTAGAATGTTTGTTTCGCGCTAGCAATCCAGAACTTAACAATAAAACTCTCTGGGTGATTTAAAGGATTCCGAGTGAAAAGTAGTAGTCGATTATTTCCTGTTCGTTTAGAAAGCGCCGAATCTAGAGGTGATTTGCTAGAGGACGTGTATTTAATCAAACCCAATAATAGCCCTGATAAAAGTGTCGAGCTTGCTATCACCCGATTAGGTGCTCGAGATGTTGAGCACAGCAATCAAGCGCCGCTCATTTTATTCCATGGTTGTTATCAGAATCACCAAATGTGGTTAGGTGAATCTTACGACGGCTTAGCGCCGATGCTTGCCCGCAAGGGGCTTGATGTGTGGTTGCTTGATGCTCGCGGACATGGCCTTTCCATCGTCAATGACGGTTTTGAAAATAATACCTTAGCTGACTATGCGCGTTACGATATTCCAGCTGCTGCGGCTTTTGTTGCGGAGGTCTGCGAAAGGCCGCCAATGTGGCTGGGGCACAATGAGGGCTTTGGCGCATTGCTAATGTCTTTGGCTTGTGGCGCATTGAGTGAAACGTCACTATGTGCGGCATTGGGTCTAGGTGAGCCGTTTCCGCTAGGCAGCTTACGCCGCTTGCCTTTGGCAAACCATTTGGCCGATATGGTCAGCTTTGGTGACGTGCGAAATGAGGCGCTTGGGCCTGAGTTGGAATCAAAGGCTTTACGTCACCAGCTTTGGCGAGAGCAGGGCGTTTTTGGCCGTAGAGGACGTAGTCTAGACGTCGATCTATGGTCGGCCTTGGAGCGCCTCCAGCTGCCAATGGCCATTCAGCGACCTAATGCCGCCAGCAAAGGCGATGCAGGCTTGCTCAAATTGATTGAACAGGGCAAGCTCAGCTCATTGGCTGGAGGTCTTGAAGCAGCAGAACTGTTACAGCGGTTAATGTCCGCTGATGAGGTCTCCGCTATTTGGGCTCCTTTAGAGCACTGGTTTGGGCAACTGGAGTTGGCATTTGGCCTTTTACCCACTGATCAAATTGCACCGGCTTGTTGAGGGCTATAGAGGCTGTTTTCGTGTAGCAGGGCGAGAGTTATTGCTAATTCATGAAAATGGCCGAAGCCATCTAATCGATAGCCGTTGCCCCCATGCCGGGCGTTCTTTGGCGAATGGCAGCTGTGATGGCAAGGTCTTACGTTGTCCTGTTCATGGGCTGGGTTTCAGTCTTAACACGATGCAGTGTATCGAGCAGCCTAAATTCAAGTTAAGTCATTACCCTGTCGCCTACGATGGCGATACTTTGGGGGTTGAGCTTTAACCGTCTTACTTCACTAAATCAACGCCTAGCCTGTAAATCTCCAGTCTAAATAAATCTCCTGAATAATAGCTATAGCTTTGGTTTTCGCGCTTGCCTGTTAAGATGCTGCCATACTCAATGCTTGCCATATCCATTTCATGCCACAAACGTTCCTAGAGGGAAGCCATATGACTATAGCAACACCGGATCTATGCGATGCTTATCCTGAGCTCGTGCGAGTAACCATCCCAACAATTACCCGTAATTTTGGTGGCCGTGAAAACTTTGGTGGCCAAATAGTGACCATCAAGTGCCATGAGGATAATTCCTTGGTTAAGGAGCAAGCAGGTACTGACGGTCGCGGTAAGGTTATGGTGGTCGACGGTGGTGGTTCATTGCGCAAAGCACTGCTAGGAGACATGATTGCTGAAAATGCAGTTAAAAACGGTTGGGAGGGTATTATCATTTACGGTTGTATCCGTGATGCAGCCGTTATGGCGACGTTGGACTTGGGTGTTCAAGCCTTAGCCACCATTCCATTGAAAACCGAGAAGCGTGGCTTGGGTGATCTAAACGTGCCGGTCAATTTTGCCGGTGTTGATTTTATTCCTGGTGAATATGTCTATGCTGATAGCAATGGTGTTATTGTGAGTGCCGAAGCACTGAGTATGCCGGCCGAATAATCACTCTTTATTGCTTGTGACACCCTTCTTTTGGGTGTCGGCGGTTTCTAGCTCGCCGTCTGTTTTGGGGCGGCGATAGTTCACCGCGCAGCACTGCGCTTGATAAGCTTGAAGCCTTATATCTTCGGCAGAGCTAAACATATCCTGTTCTAGCTTATGCTCGTCAATCAGACGCTGCATGAGTTCAGCTTGGCTTTCCAGCGTGCCATCATGAAGAATATGTTGAATTTCCCATTTGCTGTTAGCCTCTAGAAAATTCGCGATTAAAAGGCTCCTGTGGCAGCTCGCCGGGTCCTTCTCGGCACACATAAGGGCAATGGCGTAGCCTTTACTGATGCCGTTCTTTAGGCGATCAATTCCGGTTAAGAATAAGTTACTTGCCTGCAGCTTTCCAAAGTTAATTTGCCCGTCGCTATTGTAGTGTCGACCGTCCTTTGAACGTGGACCAAGTTTATCCCCCATATAGATATAGTGGATGGACTGTGCGGGTAAATTTAGTTGCAGATTGGGCTGGTCGTACTCTTTAAAGCGACGGCTAAAGGGGACAGATCGAACATCAACTAGCGCGGTAACATTGTATTGCTCGAGCTGCTGGCTAAATTCATCAAAGGGTTTTGTCGCGTAACCAATGGTATATAGCGTCGTCATTGCGCAAGGTAGGTCGTTTAAGTGTTAGCAGGCGATTGGGAGAGGGGCTAGGCTTGGGGCAGCGTTTGCTGCCCCGTTTATCCTTATTTAAAGGCGCTTATACGAAAGCGATAACGCAGGCAATACCAACGCCACCTAAAACGAAGGTGTACGGTAGAGCCATAATGACCATGCGGCCATAGGATAGGCGAATAAGTGGCGCCAGTGCCGAAGTCAACAAGAACAAGAATGCAGCCTGACCATTAGGCGTTGCAACAGACGGTAAGTTGGTACCGGTGTTGATGGCAATGGCCAACTTATCAAAGTGTTCTTTAGTGATCGTGCCAGCGTCCAAAGCGGCTTTAATCTCATTGATGTAAACCGTTGCCACAAATACGTTATCCGAAATCATCGACAAGACACCGTTGGCAAGAAATAGCATCGGAGTTTGTTGTTCTGGTTCCAAAGAAAGAACGAGTGCGGTAATCGGCTGAAATAAGTGCTGGGCGTGAATTACGGCAACAATGGCAAAGAATACAGCCAGTAGGGCGGTAAATGGCAGTGCTTCTTCGAAGGCGTGTCCAATCTGGTGCTCGTCGATAATACCGTTAAAGGCGGTAAGTAGGACGATAATCATCAAGCCGATTAGACCCACTTCAGCTACGTGCAAGGCTAAAGATACCACCAGCACCAAACCGACTAAGGCTTGGACGATTAAGGCGGCTTTATCTTTAATAGTGCGCTTGGCGTCTTCCTCTTCAGAGAAGTCTTCTAGCACCGCGCGCACAGACTCTGGAAGAGTCGCGCCGTAGCCAAACCAGCCTGTTTTCTCTAGCAGCAAACAGGTCATTAAGCCGGCTGCTAATACTGGCATGGTTACCGGGGCCATGATCTTAACAAAGGTAATAAAATCCCAGCCAGCCACATTGGCAATCAATAAGTTTTGCGGTTCGCCCACTACGGTACACACGCCACCTAGAGCTGTACCTACAGCACCGTGCATAATAAGGCTACGTAAGAAAGAGCGGAAGCGGTCTAGGTCTTCACGGTGGTACTCATAAACTTCTTCATCTTGGCCGTGATCGTGCTCATGATGAAATTTCTTGCCCGAGGCAATTTCGTGATAAACCGAGTAAAAGCCCACAGCAACGGTAATCAGTACCGCTGTAACGGTGAGGGCGTCAAGAAACGCTGATAATACCGCTGAGGTTAGACAGAATAAGAATGACAGAAGCATCTTAGAGCGTATGCCTAAGAGAATCTTGGTGAACACGTACAGCAGCAGGTCCTTCATAAAGAAGATACCGGCAACCATAAACATCAGTAGCAATATAACCGGGAAGTTAACAAAGAGCTCTTCTTTAACCGCTTCCGGTGTGGCCATACCCATTGCAATTGCTTCGATTGCTAATAAGCCGCCTGGCTGTAGTGGATAACACTTCAGCGCCATGGCCAGGGTAAAGATAAATTCGAGGATAATAACCCAGCCAGTAACATATTTACCGACAGTTACCATCAAGATAGGGTTGATGACTAAAAAGGCAATGATGGCTTTTTTGTACCAATCTGGGGCATGCCCTAGAAAGTTACTGGTAAGCGCTTGGCCCATGGTTTTTGTCATTATAAGAATCCTTAGCTGTTGCTAGCATCATCGTTTGGTTGGGTTGATTTTAGACATTCACCGCTAGAAATCCACCGCTTTATCCTACAGCGGCTTTATTTGAAGGATTATTAGCCCCTTTCGCATCGAATGGGCTAATTTCTGACCAAAGGGCGCACGAATTTTCATCACTGAAGGGCATTCTAGGCGTCAAATTGTTCGCTAGTAGCTGATTGCTAGCCAGCTTTTACCTGTCTATGTTACTGTCCGCCTTTGGTTTTTTCATTCTTTGCCAGATATGTAGACTGGGCTGCGAAAAGGTCGCGGTAAACAGGATAAACTGCTAATAGCCGACAAAAGCTCGTCTAAACCCTTAGTGTTCAAATGTATTTAAGACGTCAATGAAAAATAGGACGCTCAATTATTGAACAACGTAATAGGATCACCTGGAAGGTAACATTGCGGTGACAGATTTATATAAACAGTTGGTCTCCCTAAGCCTCGTTTCGCCGGAGCTTAATGCCAATGTTGAAATGGCGGTAGTTAAACTAGAGCAGTTTAGCCGCGAAACAGACAATATGGATTTGCTGAGTGATGCCATTGCATTGGTTTCCCAAATTCATGGTGCCGTTAGAATGGTGCAGCTCAGTGGTGTGGAATTGCTGAGCAGTGAGCTAATGCGCTTGCTTGAATCCATTTTGCAGGGCCGTAGTGTAGGCACGGATGATTTTGCAGCTATTAGCGCGAGCTTGTTTATCCTACCCAGATACTTAGAGCTAACCGCACAGCGCAAACTGAACTTACCCGATTTATTGCTTCCGCAGATTAATGAACTGCGTGCTTGTACTCAGCAATCGCCGTTACCGGAAAGTTATTTTTTTCCAGCGAATTTGCACCTGCTCAAGTCACCGGATAAAAGCAGTAGCAGCATTCGCGAAGAGTTTGGTGGCTTATGTCGTCGCTTGCGACATATGTACCAATTAGGTTTGTTGCAGACTATACGTTCTCCTAATATGAATGCACTTGGTTTAATGGAGCGTTCTTTGCAGCGTTTACAAGCCGTTTGCGGGGGCTATCGATTCGCCACGTTTTGGTGGGTAGCCAGTGCTGCGGTGAATGCGTTGCAGCAAGGCGTCACATTGACTGCGAGTCGTAAAATTCTGCTGCGCAACATTGATAGAGAGATTCGCCGTCTGCAACAAGAAGGCGAAGCGGTATTAGATCAGCCGCCCAAATTAGAGTTGCTAAGAGAGTTACTTTACCTCGCTAGCCAAGGTTTACCGGATGAAGCCCTGACAGAGCAACTGCAAGAGAGCTTAGGTGGTGCGGCTTGGTACAGCGAGGCCGAACTTAAAAAGTTCCAGCATGAGTTGCACGGGCCTAGTCTTAATACAGTGCATTCTGTGGTACAGGCACTGGCCGAAGAATTTAAGGTTAGCCAATCAATTCTGGAAATGGCTTCCCAAGCGGGCGATAGCTTGATCGTCGACTTTGAAGAGCTGATTGCGACGCTCGAGCGTATTACCGATGCGCTTTCCGTTTTGGGCTTAAGTCGAGCTCACGAAATCATGCGCGAACAGGTGCGTAAAATCCAAGACTGGCACGACGGTGAGGTGGAATACCACAGCGATGGTTTAGTTGCGGTTGCTGATGCGCTTGTCTATGTAGAAAGCACCGTGGCAGGGCTAGAAAACCTTTCTTTGTCGGATGACAACTTAGATCAGTTAAATCATCTGGCGACCCGCGAAGCGGTGGCTGGGAATCAATTGGCAGAGGCCGAAGCTATCGTTATTAGTGAGAGTCAATCTGGATTAATGATGGTTAAGCGAGCGTTGTCTTCTTATTCCGAATCCGGCTACGACCTCAATCATATTGGCAATATCAGTAACACCATTACCAGTGTGCGCGGTGGTTTAAATATGATTTCCTTGCGTCGTGCTGGCGCCATGGTTGAATCTATTCAGCAGTTTGTTGATCAAATATTGCTCTCCGGTGCTCAGCCGCCGGCTCTGGATACCTTACTGGAAACCCTAGCCGATTCTATAATCAGTTTAGAATACTATCTGGCCAGCTATGGCGCGCTGCACCAAGCTGATGAGTCGATTTTAATCCTCGGTGAAGAAAGTTTGATGTCCCTAGGTTTTCCTGTCTCTATACCGGCTGAAGAAGAATGAGTGCGATAGTTCATCCCCAAGACCTCGGCTTAGCCTCCGAGCGTTTTAAGCCGGGCTGTAAGATTTTATTGATTGCTGAAGAGGGCGTATGGGCCAGTGAGCAGCACTGGCAAACTGTCGATTTCCAGTGGTGGCAGGACAACGCCGAATCAATCGGTTTAAAGCGTGAAGAGCTGCATTATATAGCTGAGTACAATGGCCAAGATTTCTTTGCGATTTACTTGGAAGCAGCAGATGCCTTAGTTGATGGCCAATGGCTCGGCTTACGGCAATTACTGCCACATTTAAGTGAAGATGAGTTTGAGCTGATCGGGCGTGCAAGCCAGGTGTGCCAGTGGGATCGCAATCACCGCTTCTGTGGCCACTGTGGTACCACTACTCATTACCATGCCAAAGATCGAGCTCGGGTCTGTAGCAGTTGTGGTTTACATACTTACCCTCGTATCTCACCCTGCATCATTGTTTTGGTTACTCGTGGTGAATATTGCTTATTGGCGCGTCACCAACGATACAAAACCCCAATGTATAGCTGTTTGGCAGGCTTTATGGAGGCGGGAGAGAGCGCTGAGCAATGCTTGCATCGTGAAGTGTTTGAAGAGGTTGGCGTCCAGGTTCAGAATTTGCTTTACCAGGGAAGCCAGTCTTGGCCCTTCCCGGGGCAGTTGATGTTAGGTTTTACAGCCGAGTATCACAGTGGCGATATAAACGTGGATGAAGAGGAAATCGCTGAGGCTGGCTGGTATCATTACAGCGAGCTGCCCCAGGTGCCCCCAACGGTAAGTATTTCAGGGCAGCTGGTTCAAAATTTTGTCGACAGCTTTCGCTAAGGATCTAGGAGTACGGCATGGTTTATATGGGCTTGGCAATTGGCATAGGAATGCTGAGTGTCCTGCTACTTTATCTGGGCTTGCGCATTATCTTGCGTACAGGCTGGATTTTAGGTTTTATCCGTGGTTGCTGCGCGGCGGCGGTGTTGGCAATGGCCGCTTTGGTGGCTTTGGCCGCCTATGACATCTATAGCTACCAGCAGCTTAATGAACCAAAAGCCATAGCAACGATTAGTACCCGAGCCATTGGAGCGCAGGAATACGAAGTTAATGTATTGTTTGGCAATGGCCAGGAAAAGCGTTTTGAAATAAAGGGTGATCAGTGGCAGGTCGATGCACGTATCATCCGCTGGCCAAATTTTGGCGGCATGATGCACCTGAAACCCGGTTTTCGCTTGGATCGCATTAGCGGCCGCTATTACGCCCTAGGGCAGGAGCGCGATAGCGAGCGTAGCGTACACCCCCTCAATAGCAGTATCAGTGTTGATGTGTGGCAATTACTGCAAAACCATTATCAGCGATTATCCTTGCAGCGAACCACTTTTGGCAGCGCGACCTTTATGCCAATGGTTGACGATGGTTTGTATGAAATTAGTCTCAGCGCAAATGGCTTAAGCTCTAAGCCTTTAAATGATAAAGCGCGTGACGCATTAAATCAGTGGCGCTAAGCCGCCAATCGATAGGAGAATATTTTGGAGTTTTTGAGTGACTATGGCCTGTTCTTGGCCAAAGCCATTACTGTGGTTATTGCCTTTGGTTTTATCGCAGCGATTTTAGCTTCTGCCAAGCGTGGCGGTTCGGAAGAACAGGGCAGTATCGAAGTCAAGAAGTTAAATGATCAGTTCGATCAATACCGTGATCAATTACGATCGGCCACGCTAGAGCCTGAAGCTTACAAAGAGCTACAGAAAGAAGAAGCCAAGCAGAAAAAACAGGAACAAAAAGACGCCAAGAAGTTGGCTAAAAAGAAATCCAAACAAGAGCCAGCAAAAGATCAAGAAACAAATGAAGAGGCTGAATCAAAGCGTCAGCGTACGTTTGTGTTGGATTTCGATGGCGACGTTAAAGCAAGCCCAGTCGAATCCATGCGTGAAGAAATCAGTGCATTACTCACCATCGCGGAGAAGGGTGATGAGGTTGTGCTGCGATTGGAAAGTGGCGGTGGTATGGTGCATAGCTATGGTCTTGCAGCCAGCCAGTTAGATCGAATTCGTCAAGCGGAACTCGGACTAACTATTTGTGTTGATAAAGTAGCGGCCAGTGGCGGTTATATGATGGCCTGTGTCGGCGATAAGATTTTAGCAGCTCCGTTTGCCTTACTTGGCTCAATTGGCGTGCTAGCGCAGCTGCCAAACTTTAATCGCCTATTGAAAAAACATGATGTCGATATGGAAATATTGACTGCAGGTGAGTACAAGCGCACCTTGACCATGTTTGGCGAAAACACCGAAAAGGGACGTAGTAAGTTTGTTGAAGAGTTGGAAGAAACCCATGAGCTCTTTAAGCATTATGTCAGCGAGCGTCGTCCAGAGTTGGATATTGCAGCGGTAGCGACCGGGGAGGTTTGGTACGGTATTAAAGCGATTGAAAATAAGCTGATTGATGAGATTCAAACCAGTGACGCCTATTTGCAATTACAAGCCAAAGAGCGAGATATCTATCAGCTTAGCTTTACCCATAAAAAATCCATGGCGGAAAAACTCGGTTTGTCCATTGAGGCGAGCATTGATCGTCTGGCCAGTAAATGGTGGACGCGAGCGAATCAGCGCCGCTTTTGGTGAGTATTTAATTAAGCCTATAGCCGCATAATGATACTTGCGGCTGGAACGAGAGCCCATTTGGCGATTCGCATTGCCAAATGGGCTTTTTTATGTCTTTCGTCTTTTTTGCCGCTTTTTAAAGACCTTTTTAATCGCGTTTAGAATGACGGCTAAAGCTTAAAAGCTGGAACCTTTCACCGCGGAATCCATTTGATTTACTAAGCTTTCTAACTCTAGGCTTGATTCTACCGCTTGCTTTGAGCTGCTATTCGTCTGATGGGCCAATTGCTGTATATCTTCGATACTATTGTTTATACCTTTGACCAAGCCAGCTTGCTGTTGTGCTGCTTCTGATAGCTGTGCGTTAGCATCGGCAATATTGGCTACTTGTACGGTAATATTGTTTAAAGCTTCGTTGGCCTTGCCGGCGTATTCTAGGCCGGCTAGTGCTGTTTCTTTGCCTTTGTCCATTATGCCCGCTGTTTCTTGGGTTTGCCTTTGGATCTGCTCCATGGTCTGTTTGATTTGGCTGGTAGATTGCTGAGTGCGGTTAGAGAGTGTTCGAACTTCTTCAGCAACCACAGCAAAGCCTCGGCCATTTGGTCCAGCGCGTGCCGCTTCAATAGCGGCGTTTAAAGCAAGCAAATTGGTTTGTTCGGCGATTTCGGTAATCAAGCTAACTATCGAATCAATCTCTCCAACTTGGTTTTTAAGGCCTTCAGTGGCTTGGCTCGCTTTGTCGATATTGCGGGCCATATGTTCGATGTCGGAGCTTAGATGTTCAACCAGCTGCTGACCTTTAATGGCCTCTGCTTTCGCTTTGTCACTGGCCAGTGAGGTTTCAGTAATGCGCGTAGAAAACTTGTCGATGCTTTGGCTGACGTCCGCAATATTGTTGTTGGCTGAGTCAATTCTTTCGGTTTGCTCGGCGATGTTTCTGACATTGCTTGCTGATATATCCTTATTGGTATGCATAACGTCAGAAGTGTTATCCGCAATCTCTCTAAGTCGATAGAGTACGGTTCTGATTTGTAGCTTGGTTTTATGCACTGCAAAATAAATGGCGCCGAGATCGCCCATGTTTTTGCTGTAGATATATTGTGCCAATGGATTATTGACCAGCTTTTGACTGTCTTTGCGTAAAAAACCGAGAAGCTTCAAACGGTGCTGGATAAATAAAATATAAGCACTGAAGCCGGCGGCTATAAGAGCGGCTTTGGCTCCGTCGCTGTCAAAAAAGAAAATCGATAACATGGTTATCAACAAGGTAGCGATGCCGCCCCAGATCAACTGGGTGGATATTGCTCCTTGGGGATCTAAGTTTAGAGATTTGCCTTGGTTTATGGACTGATACAAGGCTTCGGCTTGCTGTTTTAAGCGCTCTGAGAGTACAGAGCGAACCGATTGATAGCCGATATGTTCGCCGTTTTGATAGATAGGGCTGACATAGGCGTCCACCCAATAATAATCACCATTCTTGCAGCGATTCTTAACGGCACCTACCCACGCCTGGCCATTTTTAATGTGCTCCCAGAGATTGGCGAAAGCTTCTTTGGGCATATCAGGATGGCGAATAATATTGTGGTGTTGCCCTATGAGCTCTTCGCGGGTAAATCCGCTTATGCGGACAAATACATCGTTTACATAGGTAATGTCACCGTTTAGGTCGGTGGTCGAGATGATCCTTTCATCTTCATCAAACTGAACTTCCTGTCCCCGGCTTTGCCTGCTTGACATGGCTATGGCTCCAACACCAATAATTTACAAGTCATCTAAATGCGCTATCGGGGCCGCGCTCAGTTTCTTTAGTACTTTTTTATCAAATTAGAAAAACAATAAAGTCGCACCATGTTTTTGATGAAATATGTGCCTAAAACTGTTTTTTGGAGCAATAGTTTTACTATTGGCTTAGGCTAAATTAGCACTTGGGCGAATAGCTATTAGTTGCCAAACAGATTAGAAATTAGCATACCGATCGATATGCCTATTGAGATTCCAAAGCCTATACCTGAAATAAAGATTCTGGATTTGGAAAGTCGCTCTGGTAATTTCATTGGCACCATCTATTCTCGTACCGCCCTAAGAGGTAAATATGCTGACGCGATTGCTACGATGCTTAAACTGGCCAAAGGTTTGAATGTGTTGTTCTTTGCTGTGACTGGCTTAGAAAAAAGGGGTAGGAGAGGGAGGGCTAGAGGGGAATTCAGCAAAGCCCCAATGAGGGCTTTGCTGCTAACTAATATCGGTGAGAGTTTATCCGCGGCGACGGAACAAAGGCGCTTTATCGGCCGACGCCTGATAGGCTTCTTGCAGATCGCTTAAGGAATCCTTGGCGGCTTCTAAATCTTCTGCGCTCAGTGCAAAGGCGTTAAAGCCACAGCGCTGTAAATAACAAAGCTGATCGCGAATAAAGGCACCGCTTGCACGTAACTCACCTTTAAAAGCAAAGCGGTCACGAATCAAAAAAGCCGCTGAAAAGCCACGGCCATCCATAAATGCAGGAAAGTCGAATGCTAAAAGAGGCAAGCTGTCATAGTCATCAGCTAACACTTCGATATCGTCATCAATGCTTATCTGAACACCGATATCTGAGCGAGCTTTTAATTTATCTCGTTGGGCTAACCACAGCTGTAATGGCACAATCCACTGGCCCACTGGCACCTCAGCATCAGACAGTTCAGATTCTTCGCTTAGTTCCAGCAGCTGCCAGTTGTCGTCAATAACCTGGCCGTCTTTAATGATCTTTGGCATAGACACGCTCCTTAAATGGCGCCATACCGATGCGCTCATAGGTTTGTAGAAATTCCTCACCTTCATGGCGATTATCTACAAAGATATTCAAGATTTTTTCCAATACGCTTGGGATTTCATCAGCATCAAAAGCAGGACCAAGTACCTTGCCGAGCTTGGTATCGTTGCCGGCATTGCCGCCTAACTGAACCTGATAAAACTCTTCGCCTTTTTTATCAACGCCAAGAATGCCTATGTGGCCAACGTGGTGGTGAGCGCAGGCGTTCATGCAGCCGGAAATGTTCAAATCTAAATCGCCAAGGTCGTATAAATAGTCCATATCGGCAAAACGACGCTGGATGGCTTCGGCAATTGGAATTGACTTGGCATTGGCCAGTGAGCAGTAATCACCACCTGGGCAGCAGATAATGTCCGTTAAGGTGCCAATGTTGGGGGTAGCAAAACCGGCAGCTTTGGCTTTTTGCCAGAGCTCAAACAATTTATCTTTGGGCACATCGCCTAAAACAATATTTTGCTCATGAGTCGTGCGCGCTTCGCCAAAACTGTATTCATCGGCAAGATCGGCAATGATTTCCAATTGTTTCTCGGTAACATCACCAGGTGCAACGCCCGTGGGTTTCAGTGATAGGGTGACAGAGGCATAGTCCGCTTTTTTATGTTGGCGAACATTTCGAGTTAGCCATTTGTCAAAAGCGGTATGCTCATCTCTTAGTTCGTCCAAACGGCTATCAACCGCAGCAGTATCAAAGCTACTGTATGCCGGTTCCGTAAAGAAGCTCTTGGCGCGATCGATTTCATCTTGTGTGAGGCGGGTATAGCCTTCACGTATGCGCTCCCACTCAGCCTCCACTAATTCGGCAAAGGCACCTGGTCCCATGGCTTTAACCAAGATCTTAATCCGGGCTTTGTATTTGTTATCGCGACGGCCTTTTTGGTTGTATACCCGTAAGATCGCATCGAGATAGCTTAATAGTTCTTGTTCGGGTAAGAATTCACGAACCACGCTACCCACCAGTGGCGTACGGCCAAGGCCGCCACCAACTCGCACTCTAAAACCGGTTTCTCCTGCTTCATTTTGGTACAGGTCTAAGCCGATATCATGTACCTGGCTTGCTGCGCGGTCTTCCTTAGCGGCATTGACGGCTATCTTGAATTTACGAGGCAAAAAGGCAAATTCAGGGTGCAGAGTAGACCACTGGCGAATAATTTCGCAGTAGGGGCGCGGGTCCAGCAATTCGTCTTCGGCAATGCCGGCAAATTGGTCAGCAGTGGTATTACGGATACAGTTACCACTGGATTGTGTCGCATGCATCTCGACTTCGGCAAGTTCCGCCAAAATCGCGGGTACATCGGCGAGATCTGGCCAGTTAAATTGAATATTCTGGCGAGTACTAATATGGACATAGCCCTTGTCGTAATCTCGAGCGACACGAGCCACACGGCGCAACTGGGTGCTGTTGATCATGCCATAGGGCACATTCACTCGCAGCATTGGGGCAAGTCGCTGGACATATAGGCCGTTTTGCAGACGTAGTGGCAAAAAGGCTTCTTCGGCGAGATCGCCGGCTAAATAGCGTTCAGTTTGTTGGCGAAACTGCTCAACACGCTGTTGAAGAATGCTATGGTCGTGCTGGTCGTAGATGTACATTTTCTCAGGCCATATAAGCAAATGGTATAAAAATTCAGAATACTTCCTTGGGGAATATTCCATTGCTTTGGGGATAATGGCTGGAGATGCGATCTTTTCGCCGCATTTTGCCGGTAATATACCCCTAGATTCACGCGTAGAGCGGCACAATACCAGTTCGCGATAGAATATAAAACTATTGCCTATTCATATGTTAAGAACAATTGAGAATATGGCCAAAATCACCTTGCAGCCTTAAGCATTAGAGATACAATCAAATATAAGTACTTCGTACATTGAATAATCTATAACAGGCGGAGCAATAAAAATGAATGAAGAAGTAAGCTTACAAGATCAAGCGGACAGTACTGCAGATGCAATCGCAGCGGTAGCCTTAATAACAATATTCGTGGCTACTTGCATATTTTGGATTAGCGGGCAATAAACGTCCAATAAATCACCAAAGAGTGAGTGTTTTACAGGGATTAGGGCCTGCTACTCCGTAATCACAAAAAGGGTGTGTTATGGAAACATTAAGTAGCAGTCATGGATTTCGTCTGGATGACAGTTTTTTGTTTTGGTTAGGCCGAGCAAGTCACGAGCTTCAGGAATCCTTTAATAGAAACTTAGCCGATACGGATGTAACTTGGCCACAATGGATGGTAATGAATGTCTTGTACCATCAAATTGCTCAGACTCCGGCTCAGGTGGCTGATTATTTAGGTATTGATCGCTCGGCGGTAACCCGTTTGGCCGATCGCCTCGCTAAAAAAGGTTTGTTAGAGCGTAAGCAAGATGGCGTAGATCGTCGTTGCGTACAGCTGTGCCTAACGCCTAGAGGTAGTCGTATTATCTTTACCTTAAATCAGCAAGCTGATGAGCATCAAAGACGTTTAAATATGTCTTTGGGGCAAGATAATGTGGTGGCCTTAAATGGTCAGGTGCGTGTATTGCTGAAGCAATTGGGCGTAGAGCCGCATTAATTTTTGTCGAGCTAAGACCATAAAAAAACTCAGCGATTGCTGAGTTTTTTTATGCTTGTAATTTCTTTATCGTCTCATGTGTTTAGACGATTTGCTAATCTCCAGCCAATATAAATTTCACTAAGAATACCGTCCCCAGTACAAAAAAGACTGTAAAAAGAATGCCGGCGGCGATAAAGCTATAAATATTACCATGCTGGAAATCTCGCTCGCGGTTTTTATCGGTCTGCACGCCAAATGCTGCGGCAAATGTGCTCACGATTAAGGCGAGAAAGCCAGGCTTTTGAGTGGTATCTATTTCTTGGGGGTCCTGATTATCTTGGGGCTTTTCCATAATTAACCGTCTTTTATTGTAAATTCATAGCAAAGGCGACATTGAGTATATGTTCGGGGGCTATGTTAGCTGCTTAAATTCTATTCAGCTATAGCCTTTACATAAGTTCATGCCGCCATGCTGTCTGCCTTGAGTCTATAGTGTCATCTTACTACCTATGTGTAGCGAATAAGATAGAATAGGCTTTTGCAACATCCCTTATTGGAGAACAATTGTGCAATCTAAAACCTTCATTAAATCGGCTGTAAGTGCTTGTTGTGTAGCGGTGCTGAGCTCGGGCAGTGCCTTAGCTATCGCTAATGCCAATGACAAGCTGGATAACGTTATGGCGAATTATTGGGATGCCTATTTGGATCAGTATCCGCTTGCGGCCAATATGAACGGAGATATGCGTCACAGCGATAAGTTATCTCAAGTGGATGAAAAGGGGCGTAAGTCTCTTGAGCGCTTATTTGATCAATCGATTGCTGAGCTCGAGAGCATTGATGTTAAAAAGCTCAGTGCCCAGCAAAAAGTTAACTACCAATTAATGGATTGGATGTTACGCCATGAGCGTCGTACCTTAGAGTCCAATTGGTATATGTATACCTTCACCACCTATGCAGGTTGGCATGATGGCTTTGCTCGTTCGGCGCCGCGAGTTCGTTTAAAGAATGATGGTGATTTCAAGAGCTATATTAATCGTTTAAAAGCTTTTGAAACCTACGCTGATCAAAACATGGCATTAATGCGAGAGGGCATTAAAACCGGAAATACACAGCCTTGCGAAACTTTGGTAGGTTACGAAGAAGGTATTCGAGGTTATATAAAGCCGGCTGAGGAAAGTGATTTTTACAAACCTTTTAAAACTCTGCCTAAAACATTAGATAGCAAGCTCCAGAAGCAGCTACAAGCTAAGGCGAAAGCGACCATTAGCGAATCTGTAATGCCTAAATATCAGGAGTATTTGGATTTTTACTTAAAGGAATACGCACCGGCTTGTCGTAAAGTAGTGGGTATCTCATCGGTGAAGGGTGGGGCAGAACTTTACGACCACTTCGTTAAATATTACACGACGGTCAATACGGATGCGGAAGCGGTTCATAAGCTTGGCTTAAGTGAAGTTAAGCGTATTCGTGACGATATGAAAAAAGTCATGGAGGAAGTGGAGTTTAAAGGTGACTTTAAAGCTTTCTTGGAGTTCTTAAGAACGGACCCGCAGTTTTATCCTAAGACCGCTAAAGAGTATATGGCTGCAGCTGCGGCAATCTCCAAAGAAATGGACGGCAAATTACCCGAGTATTTCTCTTACTTGCCACGTTTGCCCTACGGTATCGAGAAGGTGCCTGATCAAATCGCTCCAAAGGTCACCCCCGCCTATTACCAGCGCGGCGCTGCTGATGGCACCCGTTCGGGTAAATATTTCTTGAATACCTACGATTTAAAAAGCCGTGCATTGTACGAACTGCCAGCCTTAACATTGCACGAAGCAGTGCCTGGCCACCACTTACAAATCTCTATCCAAAATGAAATGGGAGAGCTGCCAGAATTTCGCCGTTTCTATTATTTTCATCCTTATGGTGAAGGCTGGGCTCTATATGCTGAGTATTTGGGTGAAGAGATGGGTATGTACAAAACCCCTTATGAGCGCTTTGGTCGTTTAACCTATGAAATGTGGCGAGCATTGCGTTTAGTGGTAGACACGGGGATGCACGCCAAAGGCTGGACGCGCCAACAGGCGATTGATTTTATGGCCAATAACAGTGCCCTGTCTTTGCATAACATCACTACCGAAGTTGATCGCTATATTACTTGGCCGGGGCAGGCCTTGTCTTACAAAATGGGCGAATTAAAAATCCGCGAGTTACGAGCTTATGCAGAAAAGGCGCTTGGTGAGAAGTTCGATTTGCGCGAGTTTCACACCAAAATCCTTACTAATGGCGCTGTGCCGCTGTCGGTATTGGAAGATTTAATAAAAGAATGGGTTGAAGCACAAGCGGCCAAATAATACAGCTAACAACAGCTCCTACAATGGCCTTATATTGGGCCTAGGAGCATGTAAGCCAACAAAAAAAGCAGCCAATGGCTGCTTTTTTTGTTGGCTTGCCAATTTATGCTTAATGCGCAAAGGACCGTTTACTGGCAGCCCAGGTCTGGATTGTCGATGATAATCTCACCATCCAAACAGGTAATCTTAATGTCATCCAGCCTAGGGTGCTGATCACTGGCCAGACGAGCGCATAAATCGTCTTTATCTAATCCAATGGTGCCAACATGCAAAATACGCGTGGCAACACCAGTGCAGCCCTCATGTTGAATTAGGTTGCGTAGTTGGAAGCTGTTAACTAGATAGCGGCCCATGGGGAAGACCGGAAGAACTTCTTTAAATACGTCGTATTGCATGGTTAGAGCCCTTAGTGGTTTTATAATTAAGTGGCCAATTCTTGGCCATATGTTTTATAGATAAATCATACCCAAAAAAAGCGCTTAAGTATTGATCTAGCCCCTAAAATGAGACGAAGCTTGAAAGAGGCTGAGTACAAAAAATGACCGTTCTGTGGTAGGGCTCTTTTTCAATCTCATGGCTTTGCCCCAAGCACAGCATTGGCAAGCAAGGTATACTGCGCCCCATGAATTCTGCACTCGAAATACTACAGCATCGCTTTGGCTACGACGCTTTTCGCGACCCTCAGGAAGATATCATCAATACTGTCATTGGGGGGCAAGATGCGCTTGTGATCATGCCAACAGGGGGCGGTAAGTCCCTCTGCTATCAAATTCCAGCTTTAGCAAGAGCAGGAGTAACCATTGTTATATCGCCCTTGATTGCTCTGATGCAAAACCAAGTGGATGCCTTGGCGCAATTGGGCATCTCCGCTGCTTTCCTCAACTCATCGATTAGCCACCAAGAGGCTATGGCGGTAGAACAGGGCCTAGTGGCTGGTGAAATAGATCTGTTGTATGTTGCTCCAGAGCGTTTTAATACCGCTTCTTTTGCTGCATTGCTTGAGCAATTGCATATTGGCTTGTTTGCCGTAGACGAGGCGCACTGTGTATCCCAGTGGGGGCACGACTTTAGGGCGGATTACCTGCATCTCGCTGAGCTGATGGGGCGCTTCGCCGATGTGCCGAGGATTGCACTTACTGCGACGGCCGATGAAAACACCCGTGCGGAAATTATCAGTCGGCTTCAGCTACGACAGCAGCGCAATTTTATTTGTGGTTTCGATCGTAGCAATATCCAGTATCGTATTGAGCAAAAGCAAGACGGTAAGCGTCAGCTATTACAGTTTCTGCAAAAAGAGTATCCAGAATCGGCAGGGGTGGTTTATTGCCTGTCCCGTAAAAAAGTCGAAGATATAGCCGAATTTTTGCAGCAGCAGGGTTTTAATGCGCTGCCTTATCACGCAGGCTTAAGTCAGGGCTTGCGACAGGAAAATCAAGGCCGTTTTCTACGAGAAGAAAACGTTATTATTGTTGCCACCATCGCATTTGGCATGGGTATCGATAAACCAGATGTACGTTTTGTGGCGCATTTGGATTTACCTAAAAGTGTTGAAGCGTATTACCAAGAGACAGGACGTGCGGGCCGTGATGGTCAAGAGGCAACGGCCTGGATGATCTATGGTTTGCAAGATGTCATAAAGCTGCGGCAAATGGCAGAGGGCTCAAATGGCTCCGAGCAGTTTAAAATGCAAGAGCGCCATCGACTGGATGCCATGTTGGGCCTTTGTGAGCTGACGACTTGCCGTCGCCAAACTCTATTGGCCTATTTTGGCGAAGACTTGCCCGAGCCATGCGGCAACTGCGACAACTGTATCACGCCACCAGAGACCTGGGATGCCAGTGAGGCCGCCCAGAAAGCACTGAGTACGGTATATCGAAGTGGTCAGCGGTTTGGGGTTAATCACCTTATCGATGTTTTGCTGGGCAAAGAAACCGAGAAGGTCTTTCAATTCTCTCATCAAAACTTAAGCACTTACGGTATTGGTAAAGAGTTTAATGCGACCCAATGGCGCAACATCTTTCGTCAGCTTGTTGCCCAAGGTTTATTGAATGTTGATGTTTCGGCCTTCGGCGGCTTGCGTTTAGCGGAATCTTGCCGAGCAGTTTTGCAGGGCAAGCAAGCTCTCTATTTGCGTAAAGAAGCCTTAAAAGCGAAAGCGACTAAAGCCAAGGCCACAAGGTCGGGCAAGAGCTTTCTTAAGGATAGTGAACAAGCAATTTGGGAGGCCTTGCGGGGCTTGCGTAAAGAGTTGGCTCAAGAGCAAGATGTACCGCCGTATATGATTTTCCATGATGCCACTTTGATGGAAATGATCAGGATGAACCCCAAAACCTTGGGTGATCTTTCCAATGTAAGCGGGGTAGGTGATAGCAAGCTTGAGTTGTACGGCGATGCCTTTTTGGAATGTTTGCTTGAACATGCCGATGAAAGCGATACTGATGCTGAGAAGGAACACACGGTTTACCAAAGCTACACACTGTTTAAAGCAGGAATGGAAATTTCCGCAATCGCTGCCCAGAGAGGCTTGAGTGAAGGCACTATATATCAGCATCTAGAGCAGTTAATCAGTGATGGTGCCTTGAGTGTTGCTGAAGTATTAGAGCTGCAAGCTGAGGATGTTCAAGCCATTGAAGACGCGCTAGATGAAGTAGAGGCCGAAAGCCAATCTAAGGGCGAGCCGTTTCGCTTAAAGCCCGTCTTTGAGGCGCTGGACGAATGCTATAACTACAATGAAATTCGCTGCGTAAGGGCGGCGAGATTGGCGCCAGTTTCAGGTGTCAGTTGATGGAAATTAGTTCAGATCAAAGCCATCTATTTCATCAGCTAGGCTTCCAGTTGGTGAAGTTAAATGCTCAATTTGTCTTGATCAATAAAGCCAGTGGTATCGGTTTTCACGACGAGCTTGAAATTAAGAATGGGCAAGAGCCGCGGCAACAGGGGATTTTTAGTCGAGTTCAAAATGCACTGCTGGAAAGTGATCTGATCGACAGCAAGCTATATCCAGTACATCGCTTAGATAAAGGCACTTCCGGGTTGCTGTTATTTGCGCGTACCAAAGAGGTTGCTCAAGAGCTTGGGGCGGCCTTCGAGGAAGGCCGGGTGCAGAAGTATTACTTGGCGCTAAGCAAGCACAAGCCCAAAAAGAAACAAGGCGCTGTTAAGGGCGGCATGGAAAAGGCGCGGCGCGGAGCCTGGAAGCTCGGAAAAGGCAAAGATAACTATGCCATTAGCCAGTTTTTTAGTACAGGCCTAGGCGATGGTTATCGCCTATTTCTTTGGCGCCCCAAAACCGGCAAGACACATCAACTTAGAGTCGCCATGAAAAGTTTAGGTAGCCCAATACTGGGGGATAAGCTTTATGGCTGCGATGAAAAGCTAGGAGAGCAGGGTGAGTTTTTTTTGCATGCTTTTCAGATTGGTTTTGAGTTGGGTGGTAAATCCTATTGCCACCAAGTTTTACCCAGTTTTGCTATAGATGAGTGGCTTAGCTGTAATGCTTCATCAATAAGCGGCGATGATATTCGTACTGCTGTTGAATCTTATGGCGAGCCTGATAAATTAGAGTGGCCAAAGTTATAGACAGCTAGATAAAATAAAAAATGATAAAAGGTGTGATGTCATAATGAAAAAGATAATCTTGATTTCCCCCTTGCTGAGTTTGTTATGGCTGAGTTTTACTGTAATCCTTGCGGGTAACTCTTATCCCGACTATAGCCATGTATCACAATTTATGAGTGAGCTTGGCGCTACTGGCAGCCCTGATGGTGATTTGGTTAATTACTTTGGTTTTATACCAACTGAGCTCTTTATTCTATTGTTCCTGCTCGCATTACTGAAAGTAATGCATAAATCGAAACTGTTAGTGCTAGGTGTAGCCTGTATTGCAGTTTATGCCTTATCACTAATAGCGGCGGCATTTTATCCCTGCGACTTTCAGTGTAGACCTGTCGACCCTAGCTTTTCCCATGATATGCATATGCTTTTTGGTGCAATTGCCTACCTTGCGGGCATTGTTGGTGTTGCTATTTTAGCCATCGATTCTAAAAATTGGTGTGAATCCAAAGTGCCCTTGGCGTCAGGTTTTCTGATCGCTGCTTGTGCGTTTGCATTGATGCTCAATTTGGATGCGGAGCTGCCTTATGTGGGTTTAGTCCAGCGATGCATGGAGATTCTTGTCTATGCATGGTTTTGTGTTTACGCATTTTATGTTACTAGAGTGTTGAAGTAAGACAGTTTGATGGGTATCTTGACTTACTAATTTGACATGTTCTTCGTCCGATTTGAGATGCGATAGTCTTCAAAAAGTGGTTTATTCGGCGCCGGTGCATTCATAGCTACCCCCTGCTGCTAATTAATTATCTGAAGATTTATCAAAGCAAACAGATATTGACAGGATAGAAGTCGAAGTTGCTTCTATAATCCCCATATATAAGACTGGCCCAGTCTTAAATCCGTGCCCAGGTTCTAATTGAGTTGTTTGGCTTATTTTTTAGGCGGCCTAATATCTCTAGAGTTGATCTTAAGCAAGAATCAGATTTTACCCTCTGTTCTGCTTAAATCGACTAAATATGTAATCTGGAGAGTTTTATGAAAACACTAAAAGTAAATGAAGTACATGAAGTAAGTGGCGGTTTTCGTTTTGTAGGTGCTTATATCGCGGGCAAAGTTCTTGATCAAGCAGCGAAAAAATATGTCAATTATCTTGAGAAAAAGTGGCCTAGTAAAGGTGGGAAGGCAGCACCTGTTGATACAAGTTATGTGGCATTTGGTGTTTGATTGATTGTTTAAATTGGATGAGCAGGCGTGGCAATGAAGAGCACAGCTTGCTCTACTTTTAGGGTTGAGTATGAAAACACTACCAATAGTTGTTCTGGGGTTTGTTGTCTGGCTTTTGCTAAACAAGTACTTTGATCCAACCGTGTGGGAAGAAATTATTTTGGTGTTTATAGCTGCAATTATCATTTTTTTGATAAATAGAGTTTTAGGTGGTGATAAAGAGTAGCTGTAAACATAGTCTCCCACTTGTGTGTTTGGGTTTAAATCCTCGCTTTATGCCAGTCAGGGGTAATCTAGATGAAGTTGAGCCGTGTCTTTGGAGCCCTTACTAATGGAGGTCGTTCGATGCTTTATATATTTCGCTTTATAGCTCTCCTACTGTTAATTTCTAATGCAGCAAATGCTTCAGTGTCATGGAAACTAAAATAAAGCGTTTAGAGGAGATGGATGCAATTAACTCTGAGACTTCAAAATCAGAAAAATGTGCTTTAGAGAGATATATTGAAGCAATTATCAAAGAAGAGGGGCGATGTGCCAAGCGGGAACCAGCTCAGCAAAATGCCTGCAAGGATAAGTACTTACCTAAACTCCATGCGGATTACGAAAAAGGTAAATTTCAGGAACTTTGTCTTGAGGGGGAGTGATCTAGCCAATGAGACTGAGCAAGCACCTTTTAAGGCAAGAGCTTGATTGTTTGGAGTAATGACAATCAAGCTTGTTGCGTACATTTAATCCAGGTTCATTAAGCTGAATGTGCTTGCTAGTTAACTAGCATTTTTGAGCACAACTTTGGTTTTGCTTCCATTAAAACACCCCATTATCATTCCGAATATTCCCTCCGCTAATCAGCGAGTAGAAGCGCATAAATCCATCGAGTGCTTGTATGGAATCCCAGTGTTCTACAATTTCCCCGTCTTTAATTTTCCAACTGTCGATTATATTCAAACCTTTTTGATCGTTGCCTCGATCTTCGCGCTTTAAAGTAGCGTGGGAATGGAAAATTACATAGTCGCCGTCGGCATAGATGTGCTTCACATCGTAGCTATAGTCGGGGTAGTCTTTAACGAAATCATCTAAAAAGCCCACCAAACCTTCCATCTTGTCGGGAAGGTTTCTATTGTGCTGGGTATAGCGGCTATTGCTGAAGCGTTTTAGCACATAATCAAAGTCGTGATCATTCATAAGTTTCTGAACAAACTCGCCAACAAGCCTCACATTGGCGAGCTCTTGTTCGCTCCAGTTTGCTTTTGTGAGGCTATCTAGATCTATCTTGGTTTGCGGTGCTTGTTGTGCTGAGACGGCTGCTCCGGCAGTGATTAACAATGTTGAGGCAATAACTTTCCACATATCTTGTATCTCGCTGTTCGATGATTAAGTATTACTTGTTTGTCATAGTATAAAATAGTAACCTGCATAACAATTAGGCACTTAAAAGTGCTTAAGGCAGTTTTTGGTAACCGGTAAATTGAAATTGGGCGTAGCTAGAGGGGAGTGTGGTGGCTAAAGCGGCAGAGGGCGCAAGCTCTGGTTCAGGAGAAAAAGATATCAAGCGAGTTTTCTACAATGATGAAGAATGCCCCATTCGAAACGTAGTCGCTCAGATCGGTGATAAATGGTCTATGTTGTAGCTTTTTGCCCTAGTGGACGGCCCAGATCGCTTTAATTCCCTTAAATCGCGGGTTGTGGGCATTTCACAGAGGATGCTGACCCAAACCTTGCGGGATTTAGAGCGCGAAGGTTACGTCAATCGTACGGTTTTTCCTGAAGTGCCTGTCAGGGTTGAATATGAGTTGACCGATATGGGGCGTGGACTCGTTAAGCCCCTTTACCAGCTGGTTTCTTGGGCCGAAGTACATCAAGAGGAAATCGAGAGCTCTCGCTTAAAGTATGACCAGCGTAGCTAGTTGCTTTCATTGCCCGCAATAGCGTTATGCTCTTAGTCAGCCCTATATGCCCGAAGCTTTAAGAGTATGGAGAACACTGGTATTATCGCGCCTTTACGGCACGTTTTATCGTTTTACCTTCGACTTGTGGAATCCTCAGCAAGCCAAAGCCGCTTACTGAAGGGATTGGCAGTCTCTAGAGATGGTATGTTGGGCATCAAGCTCATGGCCATTTGCTCGCGATCGACATAGCTTGATCACAGCTCCAAGTAATGCCTCGCCTTATATAATGCCATCTTTAGGTAGGCATTTGGCACCCTTGACGCTTACTGCTGTGTAAAAACTGGTCAAAACGCTGCTTTGTACAAGGCGCTTCTCGAAGCGGTGCTTTTAATATTTAGTTTATGGGTAGTTTTTCTGTGATTGAAAAAACGTATATTTCGCCGCAGTCCCTCTATGAGGATTCCTTCAAATTAGCGGCTCAGATTTTTGAAAGTGATTTCCGTCCAAATTACATTGTTGGTGTATGGCGTGGTGGTACGCCGGTGGGCATTGTTGTACAAGAATTGCTTGAGTTCTGCGGCGTAGAATCCGATCACATCGCCATTCGCACATCATCTTATGATGGCATTGGTAAGCGTAGCGATAATGTACGTGTACACGGCTTGGGCTATATCGTTGATAAGATTAATTCGGATGACCGTTTACTGATCGTAGATGACATTTACGACAGTGGTTTGAGTGTGCAGGCTGTATTGCGTGAGCTTAAGGCTCGCTGTCGTAAGAACACGCCAGAAGATGTGCGTGTGGCGACTTTGTATTACAAGCCAAAGAACAACAAAACGGATAGCCAACCAGATTTTTACGTGCATGAATCGGAAGAGTGGTTGGTATTCCCCCACGAAATCTTAGGCTTGAGCCACGAAGAGATTGCCAGTAGTAAGCCAGAGTTAGCGGGTTTGTTGGGCAAAGTGAAAGAGTGGGCACCTAAGGAAGCATAGGCTGCATTGCGATGCTAGAGACTTCTAACCATTCGACCGCTACTCCATCGGGAGCCAAGTCAAAAGGGCGCGCAGTATTGCTGGTGCTTGATTCTTTTGGTGTTGGTGCCAGCGCTGATGCACAAAACTTTGGCGACGTAGGTGCCAACACCTTAGGGCATATAGCTGAGCAGTGTGCCAATGGTCAATGTGAAGATGGCCGCAGCGGGGCATTAAAGTTACCTAACTTGGCAAAGCTCGGTTTGTTTAAGGCTGGGCAAAAAAGCGATAGCTCTATTACTGCTCTAAATCAGTTGGCCAACGCAGAAACTACCATCATTGGCAGCTATGCCTATGCCAAAGAGCTGAGTACTGGTAAAGATACTTCCAGTGGCCACTGGGAGATGGCAGGCGTTCCAGTTTTTTTTGATTGGAGCTACTTTGAGGCCAAAAACGATAGCTTTTCAGAGGCTTTGGTGGATGCGATTTGTAAGGCGGGAGACCTGCCTGGAATTCTTGCTAACTGTCACGCCTCGGGTACAGAAATTATTGCTCGCTTGGGTGAAGAGCATATGGCAAGTGGCAAGCCTATTGTTTACACCTCTGCCGACAGTGTAGTTCAGATTGCAGCCCATGAAGAAAGTTTTGGCTTAGAGCGCTTGCTTGAATTGTGTGAGGCGACTCGCAAGATTTTGGATGCCGATGAAAACCTGAACGTGGGGCGAGTAATAGCCAGGCCTTTTGTGGGTAACCGTGCCGATGATTTTACACGCACAGGTAATCGTCGAGATTATTCTGTGCCACCGCCTTCAGCCACTTTATTGGATAATTTGCTGGCAGCCGGAGGTGAGGTGTATTCCGTAGGAAAAATCGCGGATATATTTGCCCAGCAGGGCATTAGCCACCGCTATAAAGCCAATGGCATTGATGCCTTGTTTCAGCAGACCATGGCGGCACTAAGTGATGCAGCTGCTGAAAATGGAAGCAAGGCTGCTCTGATTTTCACTAACTTTGTCGATTTCGATTCCAGCTTTGGTCATCGCCGTGACGTTAACGGCTACGCTAAAGCCTTAGAAGAATTTGATGCAATGCTACCCGCTTTATTGAATGCACTGAACGAAGATGACTTGCTAATTATTAGTGCCGATCATGGTTGCGACCCAACTTGGCCTGGTAGTGATCACACTCGTGAGCATGTGCCGGTATTGGCTTACAAAAAAGATTTAAGCCCTATAAACCTAGGTAAGCGAGAAAGCTTTGCTGATATAGGGCAGAGCATAGCCAGCCATTTAGGGTTGCCACCTTTGGAATATGGCAAGAGCTTTATCTAATGTTCGAATTAACATGATCGAGCGTAAAACAAAATACAAAATATAGGAAAGCAAAACATGCCTTCTTTACATATGAATGCGCCCGATGGTGCATTTGCTGAAACTGTCATCATGCCGGGTGACCCATTACGTGCCAAGTATATCGCTGAAACCTTTTTGGATGATGCCAAACAAGTAACCGATGTACGCAATATGTTGGGCTTTACCGGCTGCTATAAAGGTGAGCCTCTGTCAGTGATGGCTCATGGTATGGGTACGCCATCGGCACTGATTTACTGTACTGAGCTAGTGCAGCATTATGGTGTAAAGCGTATGTTGCGCGTGGGCAGTTGCGGCGCTGTTCATCCAGATGTACAGCTGCGCGATATTATCATTGCGCAAAGTGCTTCAACAGATTCTGCCGCAATGAAGCAACGATTTGGGGCTTTTGATTTTGCAGCAACAGCGACTTATGACTTGTTGGAAAAAGCAGTAACTTCGGCCCGCGAAATTGGTACCCAGCATCGCATAGGTTCTATCTTTACCAGCGATTTATTTTACTGGCCGGAAGGGGATATCTACGACCGTTTGGCCAAGTACAATATTTTGGCTATCGAAATGGAAGCGGCAGCGGTCTATTCTGTAGCGGCAGAGTTTGATGTGGAAGCTCTAGCTATCGCCACCGTGAGCGATCATATTCGCACAGGTGCGGCGTTAAGCACTGATGAGCGTCAAACCACATTCGATCAAATGATCGAGTTGGCTCTGGCGACGATCTCCAAATAAATACCGGGGTCAGAACCCAAGGGTTCTGACCCTAATCGAAGCCCTAGTTAGCAAGCTCACAAAGGGCGTCAACTCAACTTTAAAACCTTAAACTGCTTATTATTCACCAAGCAATCCACCTGCTGAAAAAATCGCTGGGCCTTCTTTTCAATCCCAATAAAACTATTCACCACAAAGTATGCACGGCCAGATGGCAGTAGGTGATCCCGCGCACTTTTCAAAAATTTATCGCACAATTGATTTTCAACATCAAAGCCCTGATGAAACGGTGGGTTGCAAATCACGGTATCAACCTTCTCGCCAATATTCGCTGCACAATCGTCAGCTATCACAAAATAGGGGTCAGACCCCAGTGGAGTCTGACCCCGGCATTCCTGCACCTTGCTTAGATTTGCCGAGCAACTAGCCACGGCCGCAGCGTTATTATCAGTGGCTATCAAAAGCTCTAAATCATTGCTTAAAGCCACACCTACACTTAATAAGCCATAACCACAGCCAAGATCCAATATCCTTTTTGCTGGCTGTGCCTTCAGTTCAGTAGAGAGTGCTTCTAAGAGCAATAAGCTACCTTGATCCAACTTATTCCATCCAAATTGCCCTGGTTTGCTTTGGATATCAAAGCCTTGATGCTCAAGGCAGGGTCGTAACTCTCGGTAGTCTTGGTCGTCTAGCGGGGTAATATTCTCTTGCTTAGTTACTGTTGCATAGCATAGGTAATCTAAGCCGTGTTTTTCTATCTCGCAGTTACCCAATAACTTCTTAAGTGTTTTTGCGTAGCTTTTGACGCCTTGGTTTTTCTGTCCAGCAAATACCAGATCGCCGCCATCTTTTAAGACTGACAAGGCTTGATTAATAATATGGTGGTTTACGGCTTTTTCTTTGCTTAAACGAAACGCTAGGCAATCTAAGTTTCCAGTTGCGGGGCCTTGCTTAATATCCCAATCGCAAAAAATGGCTTTGTCGCTTTGGGCGGCCACATCGAAACGGTTACTTACGATAGTGCAGCTATCTGGCAGCGTGGCTACACTATCTAGAGTGTTTTCATCAAGGCACAGTACGCTGCTGTCGCAGTTGCGAAGATAGGGTAGGCAAAGTTGAATGGCAGAATCCATAGGTCTTTAAGCTCTTTGTATTTTTGCCAAGTTAAAATAAGGAGGCTTCTTCGGCGCTAAGCTCACGATATTCACCTTCTTGCAGATCGCCAAGCTCAATTTTACCGACACTTTTACGGTGTAATTCCACAACACGATTATTCACTGCGCCAAACATGCGTTTCACTTGATGGTAGCGGCCCTCGCTAATAGTGATCTCAAGCTCATTGCTGTATAGCTTTTTAATCTCGGCGGGTTTGCAAGGTTTGGGCTCGCCCTGTAATCGTACACCGTTTCTTAAAATCTCAATATCTTCGTCACTGATATCACCTGCCAAACAGACATAATAGCATTTGCCCTGATTTTTATTGGGTGAGGTAACTTTATGGTTCCATTGCCCGTCGTCGCTGATCAATACTAGGCCGGTGGTATCGATATCCAAACGCCCGCAGATTTGCAGTGTTGATTTACGAGGTTCATCAAGGAGCTCTAGTACAGTAGGGTGTTCATCATCTTGATTGGTGCATACATAACCTTGCGGCTTGTTTAGAGCAAAGTAGCGCGGCCGCGCGGCGTTGATAAAGTCGCCATCGACAATGACTTCATCGCTTTCATTAATTTTAATGCTGGTATCTTTTTGAATATCACCGTTTACAGTAATAAAGCCTTGCTTTGCTAAGCGTTGTACTTGCTTGCGCGACAGCTCTGTGGCGTTGGCGATAAATTTATCTAAACGAATCATAAATACCTTCAAATACTATCAAGCTGCAGGTTATCAGGAAGGGCGCTTTGCCAATCGAATCTTTGCAATAAATGTTGCCAGCAGTCGTCCAGCTCGGCCCACAAAAAGATTGTTTCTGCTGTTATTGGGTGTTGCAGCTGCAAATAAGCGGCATGCAGCATTAGGCGAGGGCAGTTGAGCTGCTCTTTAAAATAGCGATTGTGCCGCCCCCGACCATGCTTTGCATCCCCAATGATTGGGTGACTAATATGTTTGCAGTGTCGGCGAATCTGGTGCTTACGTCCTTGCTTGGGCTCCGCCCAAATTAAAGAGTAGCGGCTCTTATCAAAGCCTTCTATTTTAACGTCCAGCTCAGTGCTGGCTAAGCGTTTAATCTGGGTTTGCGCGCTTTGGGCTGGCTTATCTTGCTGGGCTTTTTTATCGACTATTTTATCAAGCTTCTCTTTTAAAGCGTGATCGACAAATACATCTTCCGGCGCCCAACCGCGAACTACCGCTAAATAGCCCTTATGCCACTTACTGTCTTCTGCTTCTTGCTGTTTATTCATCAAGGCCGCCACTTCGCTAGAAAGCGCAAAAACTAAAACCCCAGAGGTTGGTTTGTCCAGGCGATGAATAGGAAACACATGTTGGCCGATCTGATCACGTAAAATTTGCATCGCAAAACGTGTCTCATGGCGATCTATCATACTGCGATGCACTAGCAAGCCGCTGGGCTTATTTACCGCAATTAGATATTCATCCTGATAGAGAATGGTCAGTGTTTCTGTCATGTGATTGCTAGCGAAAGAAGATTTAAAAGTATCAGTTCTGCAGCTTCGATAGCTTAAAGGGGCGGGTATTCTTCAGTGGGCTTCTTTTGCAGGAAGCAAAAGCAGAGCCCCACGGACGGGTTTATGCGTCCCCCTGAAGAATACCCGCCCCTTTAAGCGGATTAAAAAAGACTAGGCAGTTTTAACTAGCCAATCTTCTTCTCACCAGAATCAACAGACTGATAAATCAAAGTATTAATGGTCATCGGGCCAACACCACCAGGCACAGGTGTATAGGCAGCCACACGATCCACCAAGGGGTCAAGTTCAATATCACCAACACCACCCGGATGATAGCCAGCATCAACCACAACCGCGCCATCTTTAATCCACTCAGCCTTAATAAACTCAGGCTTACCAACCGCACCCACAATAACATCGGCTTGCTTAATATGATCGGCCAGATTTTGTGTGCGAGAATGGCAAATCGTTACCGTCGCATTGGCGCCCAGCATCATCATCGCCATCGGCTTACCCAAAATAGGGCTACGGCCGACCACAACAGCATGCTTGCCTTCTAGATCGATATTGTAGGCTTCCAAAAGGCGCATAATGCCTTTAGGGGTCGCACAGCCATAGGCTTCTTCACCCATGCTCATACGGCCAAAGCCAAGGCAGGTTACACCGTCAACGTCCTTCTCAAGCGCAATCGCATCAAAGCAAGCACGCTCATCAATTTGAGCCGGTACCGGATGTTGCAACAGAATACCGTGGACATTGGGATTGTTGTTTAAAGAGTCGATCTCAGCCAGTAGCTGCTCAGTAGTCGTCTCTTCAGGTAGTTCTACCTTTAAAGAGTCCATACCAATACGCTGGCAGGCATTACCTTTCATCTTTACATAAGTAGCAGAGGCAGGATCGCCACCCACTAGAATAGTGGCCAAAATAGGCGTTTGGCCGCCACTGCGGGCTTTTAGGGCCTCAACGCGGCTAGACAGTTCTTCTTCTGTTTTTTGGGCAAGGGCTTTGCCATCTAACAGTAGGGCAGGCATAGGTTGAACCTCGGGCAATTAAAAACGGCGTATTCTCCCATAGCTGGGCCAGTAGGCCAACAATTGGGCTGAATTAAGAGCCGCTAAATTAGATTTAGCCTAGTGGCGAGAGGGGTGAAAATGGGCGTGGCTGATAAATCGTCAAAGCGGCCAAAATAACGGCATAAGTTGCTGAATTAAAAGAAATTTAACTTTTTTCAAAAAAGACGTTGACGACCATAGGGGGCCTCTGTATTATTCGCACCTCTTCAAACGCGGTCGTTACCGAGTTTGCAGTCGGAGTGTAGCGCAGCTTGGTAGCGCATCTGGTTTGGGACCAGAGGGTCGGGGGTTCGAATCCCTCTTCACCGACCACCATTTAAAACCCCGCTCAAATGAGCGGGGTTTTTTCGTATAAGGGCTGTATTGCTCGCTTCTGCTTAGCCATACCTAACATGCCTCTACTGTTCTTTGGTTG
>JAOXRT010000172.1 GCA_025800365.1 Cellvibrionaceae bacterium
CCTGGTGCTTCGCACCAGACTTAACGTCAACAGCCCCGAACCCCGTTCGGGCTTTAACAGACTCGCCCTCGACCGAGCTTTTACAGCCTTCGGGCGAGGCTTGGCGTCCTTCACGGCCAGGTGCATCGCACCAGCTTTCACTGCCTACGGCATGGCCCGCCAAGATTGAGTGCTGAGTTGAAATGATCCAAGTATTTGATTTAACTCCTTGGTCAAACTTTCTCTGGGACAATGACGAGCCTTTATTGGATGTGTCCGGAATGCGGGCGTCTCGTTAGAGACGTCTGATATGATAATGTCAAGCTCCACAATAATACTGGCGACCAACTCGATAGATACCGATGGCAGCAAACGCAATGGAAATGGGGCGGTGGCGCAGCCACCGTGTGCGAATTGTCGGAGTTGTTTTAGGTGGCCAACTGTAAGGCGCTGCATGTTGGCAATGGTGAAGCCTGAAATGTAGAGGGTGCACAGCGCAACTCGTTGACGTGCTCTGACAAACGGTCGTTTAGAGCCTACACTTTGTAGTACTTGGTTGTAAAGGCTGCGTGCAGACTCGGTGGTGCTTTCAGCCTTTGAGGCTGGACTCGTATGCTCTGCAACCACAGGTGCTTGCTCGATCGAAGGTAACACATCATCGACGCGGGGTTGTCGTAGACCATACTCGCCCCGCGAGGGTAGATTCGCAAGCACCTGCTGCTCCAAATCACGGAACTCCACTTTCAAATCAGCTACTTCATCGACCAACTTGGAGAGCAACTTGCACACTTTCTCGGAGTCGAAGGGTGCTTGCAAGGGCACCTCGCCCGAAGGACGTTCAGCATCGCCCGAAGGCTGCTCGGCCGGAGGTCGAGGGCGAGTCTGTTCCACTGCCTGGTACGGCGCGCCAGTCTGCGACGTCGGGGAGGTCCGCTCCGCGGCCTGGTGCAGCGCACCTGTCTGCGGGGTGCTTGGAGCATCCCGCGCTTGGCGCAGCAATACTTTCAATGGGTCCAAGTCAATGTTGTGCTTGTACTTTTCAAAAATCCGCCTTCTTTGATTGTAATTTTTGGTAAACGATAAAAATTGTTTTTTGTCCAACTTAAAATCTCCTGAAAGGTCTCTAATCACAAGATTTTTATAATACTCTACAATATTCCATTCGAGTTCACGTCGATTACTAATAACTCTATTTTCCAATAAAAATTCTTCAAGCGTAAATAAGAATTGTGTTATACTTATGTTCGATTTTAAAACCATTATTTTTCTAATATACTTTAACTGCTTTAACAACTTTGTGGGCTGTCGGCCCTCGGCGGTCGGCCAATACAGCTTCGCCCCGATGGGGCGAGTCAGCGACCTGGTCTGGTGCTGCGCACAAACGAAGGCTGCCTGCGGGCAGACTCGCCCCCATCGGGGCGAGGCACCAAAGACTGCCTGCAAGCACCCAAGGTCGTCTTCGAAACAAAACGGGATATAAAAACGGGGGTGCAACATCCCGAACAGAGTTCGGGGATAGTTTTTTACAAAACGGGATAGTTTTATCCCAAAACGTGATAGTTTTATACCAAAACGGGAGATAAAAAAGGGATAGTTTAGGCTAAAAACGGGATAGTTTTTGACAAAAGCTGGTGCGAAGCACCATACTCGGCCTACCCCTGAAGGTGGGGTCGGTCTACTTGTGCGCAGCGCAATGCTCTGGTCGTATGACTAGTGATTCAAGCCAAAAATATAAATAAAAAATATAAATAAAATGTCAATGTCAATATTCATCATTAATTATTTAAAGTCAATGTTGAAAAAAATAGTACATTATTTAAATTCGGCTCCAGTAAGCTGTAGCGATCTATGGATCTGGCTTTGCCTTACTCTTTCATGTCTGGTATTAACGTATTTAAACCTCAGAGCACTTATGCTGTTAATTGGTCAATTTGTCTTCATTTTTATACTTATTGAGGGCGTGAGCACTCGTTTCGATTGGAATAATTACAAATGGAATTTTAAATTGAATATGTTGCGATTGATGGTGAGTATCCCCATTTATATGTCAATCTATGGTACAATCTTATTAATTCAAGAAATGATTTTTATTGTTCCTACAGATTTATCAGATACTATAATTTTTGTATTCAACTCTATTCTCATGGCTCCTATGGTCTACAGTATTTTAAACACAAGTTATCGTTTTATACTGCACCGAACTATACCACGTCGTTGGGAATTACTTGTGTGTACCTTTGCACTCTATTGGACCACCCTTGGAAAAATCATTTATTCAGTGATTCGACGCGGGCCGCGCCCGCCCTCGGTAATCAGCTACATGCTTCCAAAAAAGACCGATCAACCCAATAAATCCAGTTTAGGGTGGACTCTTCACGAGAAAATTCGCGAAGCCTTCGAGGATCGTATAGAAAAAAGTCGAGTTGGTGAACAAACTGGTGAGGCTTCCGGACCCAGCGATATCCAGTCTAGAAATTTGCAAGCTGCCGCTGACCGGGTGGTGCGTGACTGTGGTCGATGCTATATGGGGCGCCCGAAGGGCGAGTGGTCGTAGACCAGCCCCGAACCCCGTTCGGGTCGGCGGGCGGCCAATACAGCTTCGCCCCGATGGGTCGATTCCGCGACCTGGCCTGGTGCTGCGCACAAACGAAGGCTGCCTGCGGGCAGACTCGCCCCCATCGGGGCGGGCACCAAAGGCTGCCTGCAAGCACCCAAGGTCGTCTTCGAAACAAAACGGGATAGAAAAACGGGATAGTTTAGGCTAAAAACGGTATAGTTTTTGACAAAACGGGATAGTTTTATCCCAAAACGGGATAGTTTTTGACAAAACGGGATAGAAAAACGGGATAGTTTTATCCCAAAACGGGATAGTTTTTTACAAAAGCTGGTGCGAAGCACCATACTCGGCCTACGGCCGAGGGTACTCCTACAGAACCGAACCCGAACCCTCGGCCGTAGGCCGAGTCTGCGCAAGCGCAGCCCGTTCGGGCGCGCAATCGGCCGCATCTAATCGTCGAGATCACCGGTGTCATCGCCAGAGGCGTCGTCGAGACCCCCGGTGTCATCGCCAGAGGCGTCGTATTTAATACCAGGCAGGGTCGGGCTATACTCGATGAGCGGTCTAATGGACTGATCAACACGTTTTGAGCTTGGAGAATCTCCCGAGTAAATGCGATTTTGAATGTCAGCTTTTGCTGATTCTATCTGCTCCACAGTCATACTAGTCATGGTCGAGTCGATATACGATGCTTCAAGGCCAAGTCCATATCGGCGGTTCAAGTAAGAGTAGTATCGCATCCAGTCGCGGCGACTAGCAAGGGTCGGGAAGTTAAACTCCGAACATGTAATAAGTCGTACGTTAGCTAGTTGAGCAATCGAGTCTCCAGGTAGGCCTCCTTGATTGCGGAACTCAAGTCGTTTGCGGTAATCGCTAACTGACGCCGGCTTGTAACAAACGGCAGATTGTCGAAGGAGCATAGGTTCGCCATGAAGCCTACATAACATCATGGTTTTCATTGGTGACTCTAAGGGAGCTCCACTGTTGGGGTGGTAGTGCGGGGCGATAAAGCGGTGGCCCCGTGCTTTGATGATTGGCGGTAGATCTGAACCTGGTAGTTGGCTTATGGCGTAGTTGGCAACGCCGTGCATCGCCATGTTTCGACCAAGCACTTTGCATTCAAACTTGAGGTGATCGCACCAAGCAGGAAGTGGTTGACCTTTATAGGTAAAATACTGCCGAATGTGTGGATCGTATAGTTGCTCAATGTGCTTGATTGCTGTGTCAGCGTTGACAGGATTATCGAGTCCGGGGCCGGTTATCATCCCATCGGCATCTACGTCCCACGCCGAAGGTATAGCTGGTGTGTCTTCCCCCGAACGACCTTCGGGTTGCAATGTGTCCCAAGGGGTACCCAGCGGTGCTTTAAAATTTCGCCAACTAGTTGGATGCTGAAGTAAGTGGGGTAAATGTGAATACGCCATAGTGGCAAGTGAAGGGGCGTTTTCTCTCCAGAAGCTTACCTGGTTGAGTTGGCAGGCCCCGCCGTCAGTGATGCTGCTTACGGTGGAGGCAGCGACGCTCATCATATGGTTTGCAATTCGACAGCGGTCAGTGGTATTATTAGCGACGCAGGGTGAAGAGATTGAAAAATAGATGCTGGCAAGTGTCCCATACAGGGTATTGACGACCTTTTTTACTGACAGCTGGGCAGCGTTCAAGCGTCGCCACTCTGTGGATCCGTTGAGATGCTGCTTCATCTCGGCCTTGAGCGATCGTCGTTTCTCAAGTAAGGGGGATATAAAATTTCCGAGGGGATATTTGAGCCAAGGTCCAACCCTATTGTCGGTGACGCTGTGCTGCTTCAAGTTGACAAAGGTGTTGAGTTGACCCGTGTGATTGCGGGCCATGGCGATCCATTTGTCCACGGACTCAGGTCCAGTGTACTCAATACACAGACTTTTGGGATAGATCATAGCAGCCTTAACACGGAGTGTGTCGAGGAGTTCACCGATTTCTTGGTCGGATGCGCAATGTTTGATCACGCTGAGACTGTAGTGTGTAAGTATTCCGTTGCGCACTTCACGCTCAAGTAGCATGAAGTCGCCCTTGATATGTGCGGGGTCCTCGCTGAATTTGTCAGAATGTTTCGAGTTATCTATGATTTGAGGGGTATCGTTGTGGAAGCACTTAGAAAACAGTATGTTTTGGGGAAAAGTGAGTATCGCACCGCAGGTGTCTACCACCATATACCAGCAACCCTCTACTAGCTCATCCTGATAGTCTTTTAAGACTTGGCGTAGGGTGGGCCACTCAGAGGGGTGATGATGGGTATAGTATAACATGGCAGGATGTCCAATGGGCAAAGATAAATGCTGTAGAGCCTGTCCGTAGGCAGAAACAATATCCATATCAGCGACCAGTCCTTCGTACCTAATTTTGAGGGGGTTTTCGTTGTGAGCCCGCCCACCATGCACAATTGCAAGGAACTGCTTTGTCAGTGATTTCTCAGTTCTGGCTATTGCGTTGCAACCGTAGTGTATGAGTAAATGTGCGATGGAAGGGGCGTCCTTCTGCAAGTTGTTCCTTTTGTCTGGTATATCGAAAATTTGGTAAAAATCGGGTGGAAGTTTAATGTTTGAGTTGAGTACCATCTCGAATAGGTGTGCTACAAGTGCCCCCTTGGTGGCAGGTGGAGGTAGTTGGGGTTTAATATCGTGGATCTTACAGAGCTCCGCGTAGTTGTGTTGGTAAGCCTCCCATAGGTCGGCGAGTATGAGATCGCCAAGTGCATATTCAATCATTTTTGGTCGAAGTTTAGGGTCGCTATAAGCGACATGCATCATAGATTTGTAAGTATCCATGGAGTCTTTTGAGGGCATTGGGACGTTGTATGCGTCAGAAGTTGATTGCAATGACTCATACTCGAGTGAGTATAGGTCGCGTATATTAATAACTAGCTGCCGCTCGACGATGATATTGTCCTTTTTTTCGGTAATAACATGTGGTAGTGGAGCCCAATTGTTTAATACCCGTATGCACTTTCCAGTTCCCAAAAATTCAACGAGTATGAGTGCTAACCTGGTACCGAGCAATGCTACAACGTCAGCGAAACTGTAGAACATGGCGATGGTTAGTCGTAGCTTAGGAAGACTCGTAAGTCTTTCATCGGGACGGGCGGCTCGCTGGCTGAAGCGCGGGCCAAGTATATCAGGCAGGGGCGTTTCGCCTTTCCATGACTCGGGGGCCGGTTTGGCGCGGCGGTTTTCCCTTTTAATTTTCACGGGGTTAGGTTTGTTGAATAGCGCCCACTGGGGGTGTTCAAATATGAACTTGTGTCCCTGAACGGAGTTCAGGTCTGCGGAGCTGCCTTTAGATCCGAAGGTGCGTATTTGTAAAGTGATGAATCTAGGCGGTAAGCACAAAGGTGGGTGCCCTTGGTTGCTTACATCTGTCTGCCACCATTCGGCGTCGATTTCGATATTGAATCGCATGTTAAATCGGGCGGTCGAGTTGCTGTGCGGCTTGGCACCTTTTTTGCGGGGTCGACCGCGAGGCTTTTTTGTAGGGTCGTGTGGTTGGGCTGCGTCTTCGGGTTGGCTACCTTTATTAGGTGAACTGTCATTCTTCTGTGAAAACAAATCATTCGAATCAATATTTGAGTTAGGAGTATCACTGAGGGCGGGCGTGCCCGCACTAAATCTCCTATAAGACAACTCAGGTAAAAAAGTCTCTTTATAATCATCAGGTCCAATTGGTGCAGCCCCGCTGCACCATCTATTAACATGAACATAACACAAACTATTTTTATAGGACACATATATGCGTTTATCTTGAAATAATACCATCTTTTGGCTTTGCTTTAATTCATAATGCTTTACCCGAACTAGGTTCGGGCTAACCTCGAGGGATACGAAACGTGAGGTTGCGCTGGGTTGGAATCGGACCAACCAGGTCTGCACCTTCAACCAGACAGCGCTTTAAACGGGCTGCGACGGGTCCCTATTAGCTCCATTCAATTTTCCCCCTGTGAACTCCATTCAATTTTTGTTCACGGTACCCATTTTTTTTCAATTTTTGGGGGACCGTGAACAAATTTTTTACCTTTAAAATCAATTATTTTTTTTTTTAATTTTACATATGGGGTATACAAAATAAAAAAACACACCAACGCGCGACGCCGTACCACGCGAGCGCCGAGCGGTGGCGCTGGTGCGATGGTCTTCCCGACCTCAGGGAGGGGAGACCGAGCCCAGCGGGGTGTGGGGAAGCGACCTGAGTCGAGCGAGCGGAACGACCAAGTGACGCGAGTAAGACGATCGGTCGCGGGCATAGGTGGCGCAGCCACCTATCGGCGCGAGCGTATCTATACTCGCAATTCGGGCGAGCCGAACAGCCTACGGCCGATAAATCCTCGGCCTACGGCCGAAAATAGTCGAATCATCGCGGGACGGGTATCGTTCGCCCCCACGATACCCGGGGTGGGTGGGAAATCATACATGACCGACCGAGGCGCCTGGCCCCCGGCGCCGAGGGAGGCCCTTCGATGATTCGACCTGTAGTGGGAGCTAATACGCTCTGCTGACTTGCGCCCCTAAGCGATGTGGGAGCTAATGCTGCTTCGCAGACTTGTGCGCAGCACAAGGACTTGCGCCCCTACGACCCAAACCTGAACAAGGTTCAGGGTGGCGAAGCCACTACCTGAACCAGGGGACTGAGCACTAGCCCGTGCGGCGACTGAGCACATTAACTTCAAAAAAGTAGTTGCAACGGGTGCAACATCTCGGCCTACGGCCGAGGGCTCTAGCCCCTACTCAACCTGTAGTGGGAGCTAATGACTCTAGCCCCCTGAACCTTGTTCAGGTAGTGGCTTCGCCACCCTACATAAGAAGGCGGGGCTATTACTATAGCCCCTACATAAGAAGGCGGGGCTATTACTATAGCCCCT
>JAOXRT010000174.1 GCA_025800365.1 Cellvibrionaceae bacterium
AACGTAAGCTACTGATTGACGGGGGTCAATCTATATACAACCTATACCACACGAATCAAAGCTCCCGTCCTTCCAGCGAACGGGTTGCAAAACAAAAAATGGCTGATAGGCTTCTTCACCAGCCGCTGCTTGGAAAACTAAGCCCGCGCTCCTCCCCAGAAGAAGAGCCAAGGCCGGACACGAGAAAGCCGCAGAAATCGAGCCTAAATGGCTGCAGGCAAGCGTATTCAGGTTTCCCTCCACCATCCCTTTCCCCGGGCCCTCCCCCACTCCCCTTGCATCAGTGTGCATCTTGCCTGCATACCGTTGCAGTTATGTCCTTCGCTGGTAAACAGGTCTTATGACGTAATGGCCAATCATATCATGCGTTCTATCTAGTACACGCGGTCTAAGACTGGTAGCTAAGCTCCACTGTCTTCGACCAAAACTTATTTTAGAGGGGTCGGGCATGGAAGCGATATTTGACCGGGCGTTTATATTTGGCGCAAAGCTGGAATTTCACAGCGGCTATTTCGCCGGATGATATTTGCGTCCATTTTTCAACATTTCGTTTGGAAATAACAAGCGAAAACGTCCATCGTATTGCTTATTGCTTTTAATTCATCATTCATTCTACCGAGTATTACTGGAAGAGCTGTCAAAGTAATGCACCAGTCAATTCCAGCTGCGCCCATCCCCCCCCGGGCTAACCCCCGGGCATTAGCACTTTTTTTTGTTTTGGGTGGCAAATTCCCGGGGGTAGGGATGAAAGAAGAGAGCAAATGCCCCACCCCCGGGAAATCGTCGCATACGTTGTGAACGCGAAATACATAATCACAACG
>JAOXRT010000187.1 GCA_025800365.1 Cellvibrionaceae bacterium
GGCATGCAGATTAAAATCACTCGCCAAGAAATTGGCCGCATTGTAGGCTGCTCTCGCGAGATGGTTGGCCGCGTATTAAAAACTTTAGAAGACCAAGGTTTGGTTTCCGTAAAAGGCAAAACCATGGTGGTATTTAATACCCGCTGATACTTAAATCAGGGTCAGAACCCAAGGGTTCTGACCCTAGTCGAAGCCGACGTCCCTACCAATACCCTTCAGTGAAAAGAACTCCCTTCTAAAACACTCAAAAGAAACTCTGTTCTGGTCATTTTGAATCCAGGAGCCCTCATCATTTCAAATAACAAAAAGACCAAAGAAAAGCGGGCTTCGCCAAAACAAAGCAATACGTTCCAAACCGTGCAGGTACCTGGGGTCAGATCCCCTGGGATCTGACCCCACTTCGGAGCCGGGATTTTTAATTAAATCGATTAATAAAAACAACTAAAAGACAAGGGCTTCGTCAAAACAAAGCGATACATTCCAAGCCGTGCAGGTACTCGGGGTCAGATCCCTTGGGATCTGACCCCACTTCGGAGCCGGGATTTATACGCTACGCAATAAGCAAATAGAAACCACAAACTTCCCGCTTTCTAACTTCAAACTAGCCTCACCACCCATAGCCTGCACAGCAGCCTTCACAAAGCTCAAGCCCAAACCATTACCTTCCTCAGTACGACTCTGATCACCGCGATAAAAACGCTCAAAGGCTTTTTCTTCTATAGCGCCAGAGGCAACTACTCCGCTGCCAGTTAAACCCTTCTCTACCGAGTTTGAACACTCAATACACAAATATTTATCCGAGGGTTTTATACAAAGCTCAATCACTTCACCGGTAGCACTGTACTTACTAGCATTATCTAAAAGATTACAAACCGACTGCATCAACAAAGCATGATCAGCTTTTACCAAGCCTAAACCTTCAGGTTTTGATTCAAGGTTATCAGCTACCTTCCACTGCAAAACCTGATTTTTCTCCTGAAATACTGGCTCGTACAATTCGATAGAGTCGACTACACAAGGGTAAGGATCCATATCATCTAAAGCCGAAAGCTCACTGCGATTCTCTAAGCGATTAATCTGCAGTAAAAGGCCAAACGTATTTTGCAAATTTGCCAGCAACTTTTCACTGTGCTCCAGCTCTGGATAGCGTTTCGCCGCCGTTTGCAGTTGATTATAAGCAGCCGTTAAAGGAGTACGTAAATCATGAGCGATATTATTGGCTTGCTGCCGAGTCGAGTGCATAGCGGTTTCCACATCCGACAGCATATGATTAATATTATCTACCGTTACGGCTAGGGGCCCGCTTAAATTACTGTCTTTAACTCGACGGCTAAGATCCCCACTATTTACGATGGCTGCTGTGGTGGTATTAATATCCATCAAGCGTGCTTTAATTCGATTTTGTAGATACCAACTTAGGGAAAGCCCCAGGCCTAACACCGAGGCCATAATCGTAAACAGAATAGCCGGCCAATTATGGTCCGAACTTAAAATAGATGGATCTAAAGCAACGGTAACTTCAGCATTAAACTGCTCCAATGGAGTTGTTAGAGAAGTAAAGTTCACCTCTTTGCCATCATGAAACGTACTAAAGTCCATCAAACCTTCGGGAAAAGGAATGGCCGAAGGGAAATCTGGAGGAATTTCTTCAAAACTGGTGATCAAATCTCCGTTCATAGAAATAATAAACTGGTAAGGACCGCTTTTTTCGAATTCCTTTCTCAGTAGTTTCTCCAGCTCTAAAACTTCACCCTGGCTCAGTAGCTCTTGCTGCTCGATAATTTGAGCCTCAAGGCTTTCCATTTTAGTTTCCAAGGCAAAGCTGGTGGTATCTCGTACATACCAAGCGCCCAACCAATCGGCCATCAAAAATGCCAGCAATAAAAAAACAAAAGCTACCGCACCATAAATCCAAAGTAGGCCACTAAACGGATCACGCCACCTCATGCAGGCGCCTCCATTTTGTAACCCGCGCCTCGCACGGTATGCAGCAAGGATGGTAGGTCTGGCAGATCAACTTTTTTACGCAGGCGGCTGATATGCACATCTATCACATTGGTTTGCGGATCAAAGTTATGTCCCCACACCTGTTCTAGCAACATGGTTCGAGTGATGACTCGACCCGGATTTTGTAGAAAGTATTCTAGGATATGAAACTCTCGAGTATTCAGCTCAATGGCCTGCCCCGCTCGGCTCGCTTTTCGGCTCATGCGGTTTAACTCTAGATCGGCCATTGTTAGTAAACTATCCGCCGCTGCGGCAACAGGCGCCGCGCGTGCCGCTAAGATTTCAGATCTAGCCAGTAATTCACTAAAGGCAAAAGGCTTAACCAAGTAATCGTCGCCACCGGATCGCAAGCCTTTTACTCGCTCGTCAACACTATCGAGCGCACTCAAGATAAGTACGGGAATATTTACCTCGATGGCTCTTAGGGCTTTTAGCATCTGCAGGCCATCCATTTCGGGCATCAGGCGATCGCTAATAATTAATTGGTAATCAGCCTGTGACTGTGTAGCTAACTGAAAGCCTTCGCGACCATCTCGTGCCCAGTCAATACAATGCCCGGCTTCTTCCATGCCTTTACAAATAAACTGAGCTTGTTCTTGATTGTCTTCAACTAATAACAGTTTCACAGGCCTAACCTTTTATTCTGTGATGATAAAATTAACTCGCCGGATCAGCGGCCGGAGCTTTGTCTTCAGCTTGCTCACATATAAAAGCCAACTCTTTGCGCAGCTCTTTATGAATATCCCCAGGTATTGAATGCAACTCTTGCATATCGGCCATTCCAATAAAGGGAAAGTCATCACCACTGGTGAACACCTCGATATCGATATCATCGCCACCTAGAATACTCATTTGCTTACCAAAATGCCTAAAGCTGCGATCTAGGGCTTTTACCTTGAAACTTTCGCCATCAAGGACGATACGCTGATAACCATGCTCTAGCTCGACACCCAATAAATAGTCGCCAGTTTCGGTATCAAATTCAACCGACTCAATATCGCCTTCTAACTGTTTAGACGCCACTTTTAAGGCTTTTGCTAGCTGGGGCTTAACTTTGGATTGGACCTTTTTACTGGTATTAAGTTGCTTGCCAGTTTTGGCATCCAGCTCCATATAGCTTGGCATGCCTTGGTTTAGGTATTCCACCAGATATACCGCCGTATCCTTCCGCTTTTCCAGCATTACGGATAACACAGGCCCATCGGCCAACTTCTCAGCCTTCTGCAGCGCCTCAGACACCTTTAGGTTTGTATCCGCTGCGTAGGCCCAATGAGCCACTGAAACACCTGCTAAGATGGCTAGTAGCTTAATAGGACGGGCAGTTTTAATAATAGATTTGATATTCATTCCAGCCTCCATCATGAGAATAAAATCAGGGCTGAGCACCCTGCACATGATTATTCTGGCAAAACACAATGGAGGTATTCTTTGCGTAAAATGACAATTTATTAATGAATAAGGAGCGTGAGGCTTCGCCAAGACAATGCAATATCACCCACATCGTGCCAGCATTCGGGGTCAGATCCCATGGGATCTGACCCCACTTCGAAGCCGAGATGTTAAATTAAATCGACTAACTACAAAGAACTGAAAGAAAGGGTCTTCGCCAAAGCCAAGTAATACCACCTAAATCGTGCAGGCACCCGGGGTCAGATCCCGTGGGATCTGACCCCAATTCGGAGCCGAGATATTGAATTAGATCGACTAGCTAATAAAACCGAGAGAAAGGGGCTTCGCTGAAGCAATGTTATACCACCAACATCGCGCAGGCATCCGGGGTCAGATCCCGTGGGATCTGACCCCACTTCAAACTAATGAAACATCTCCATCAATTTCAAACCTGGATCATCGGCACGCATAAAAGTCTCACCTACCAAGAAACCATTTACATTATGCCCACGCAATGCCGCCACATCATCGATAGTCGCAATACCGCTTTCAGTAATCACAATACGATCATCAGGAATTACATCCAATAGCGCGAAGGTGTTTTCTAAAGACACATCAAAGGTATGCAAGTTGCGGTTATTAATACCAATCAACTTATTCGGTAAATCCATCGCCAATTCAAGCTCTTCGCGATTGTGCACTTCGACCAAAACATCCATGCCCAACTCTAAGGCCTGGGTATTTAAATCTTGCAGCTGATAAGCATCCAAGGCCGCAACAATTAACAATACACAATCCGCACCAATCGCACGCGCTTCTTGAATTTGATATTCATCGATCAAAAAATCTTTGCGAATAACCGGCAACTTAGAGGCACTGCGTGCTTCTTTCAAAAACTCTTCATGGCCTTGAAAGAAATCCGCATCGGTCAATACCGATAAACAAGCCGCTCCACCCTTCTCATAGCTGCGAGCAATATCCGCCGGGAAGAAATCCTCACGAATAATGCCTTTACTTGGCGAGGCCTTTTTAATCTCAGCAATAACCGCCGCTTGGCCAGCATCAATTTTAGTTTCGATCGATTTTACAAAGCCTCTTGCAGGGCCTTGATCTTCCGACATGCTACGCAAATCATTCATGCTGACTTTTGGGCGACGCTCGGCAATCTCTTCTAACTTGCGGGCTAAAATTTTATCTAAAACGGTATTGGTCTTTTTAAAGCTGCTCACAATTACATACTCTTCTTGTTGCTAGGATGCTCAGATGATTAATCCATGCAACGGGTAAATTCTGCCAACTCGGCAATTTTTTCTTTCGCTAGGCCGCTAGCAATCGTATCTTGGGCTCGGGCAATACCTTCAGCCAAGGTGTCCGCCACGCCACTGACATAAATAGCCGCACCCGCATTTAAGGCAACAATGTCCGCCGCTTTTTGGGCGTACTTACCTTTGCGCTTGCCTAGGGCATCGCGAATTAGAGCTAAAGATTCCTCGGCGGTTTCCACCCCCAAACCAATTAAGCTCTGGCTATCAATATTGAAATCTTCTGGCTTAATTTCATATTCGATAATCTCGCCATTTTTCAGTTCTGCGACATTTGTTGCAGTCGCTAGGGAGATTTCATCCAAGCCATCTTTGGCGTGCACCACCATGACATGTTCAGCGCCAAAGCGTTTTAACACCTCGGCCATATGGCGACACAAATCCCCATTAAACACACCAATCACCAAACGCTTAACGCCAGCGGGGTTTGTCATTGGGCCAAGAATATTAAAAATAGTTCGCTGCGCTAGTTGCTTGCGAGGGCCAATAGCGTATTTCATGGCGCCGTGGTGAGCCGGGGCAAACATAAAGCCCACTCCCACTTGCTCGGCACAGCGAGCCACCTGCTCAGGGGTGATATCTAATCGAATACCGGCCGCCTCGATAACATCGGCGCTGCCAGAAGAACTGGAAACACTGCGGTTACCATGCTTGGCTACATGGGCGCCTGCGGCAGCTACAACAAAGCTAGAAGCCGAAGAAACATTAAATAGGTTAGCGCCATCGCCACCCGTACCGACGATGTCGACTAGGTTTTCGGCGTTTACTGTTACTTCACTGGCCAGCTCGCGCATTACCTGCACGGCACCTGTGATTTCGTCCAAGCTTTCGCTCTTCATACGCAGCGCCACTAAAAAGCCACCAATTTGTGCTTCAGTAGCTTGGCCAGTCATGATTTGCTTCATCACGGCAGCCATTTGCTCGGTCGTTAAATCTTGGCGCTGAATAATCGTGCCTAGCGCTTCTTGAATATCCATTGCTTGGCTCCCGCTTAGGCCTGTAGAAAATTATTCAGTAGATCATGGCCATGATCACTTAGGATGGATTCAGGGTGGAACTGCACACCTTCGATATCTAAGGTTTTATGGCGCAAGCCCATAATTTCATCAACACTACCATCTTCGTTTTGCGTCCACGCTGTGATCTCTAAACAATCGGGCAAAGTGTTTTTATCAACCACCAAAGAGTGATAGCGAGTGGCTTCAAAGGGGTTGGCCAAGCCTTTAAATACGCCAGAATCGTTATGATAGATAGGGGAGGTTTTGCCATGCATCACCTGGGCCGCGCGGACTACATCGCCACCAAATACCTGACCGATACTCTGATGCCCCAAACAAATGCCTAAAATCGGCAATTTACGCTGAAAATGCTCGATAACTGGCATAGATACGCCCGCCTCATTGGGAGTGCATGGGCCCGGTGAGATAACGATTTTCTCGGGGTTTAGAGCCTCAATACCCGCAATATCCACCTCATCATTGCGCAGCACCTTCACATCCGCCTTTAACTCGCCCAAATATTGAACAATGTTATAGGTGAATGAATCGTAATTATCGATCATCAAAATCATGGCTAGTGCTGCATCCTATCTAAGACTGTTGAGCTATTGGCTTGTATGGGCCTGAACGCCCTATTATCAGGGGCGGTATTTTCCCCCGAAACGGCCCAGGAATAAAGGGGCATAAGCTTATAAAGATCGGGGTCAGGTCCCATGGGACCTGACCCCGGCTCGAAGCCGCGATCTACCGGCCACAGCCCCATTCCACAATTCCTACACATTAACTGCACAATCCCCCCTTAAGGTAGACCATGACTAACACAACAGGAGATAGCCCCATGAAGCCGTCATCCAAAGCTAAACTAGCCGTTGTAGTATCTGCCTTTATGCTAAGCCTCGGCCTAAGCCAGCAGAGTATCGCCCATAAAGCCAAAACCGTTACGGTGCATAAACACAAGGCGCACCATCACCACCACCTGCCCAAGGCTCATCATAAATTCACCTGGAAAGGCCTAAGTTATTTTGTGGCTGGCGGTTTGTTTTATCGATTTGTTGATGATCACTACACAGTAGTGGCAACCCCACATGGTGCGAGGCTTAAAGTCTTGCCAGGAAAAGCGAAGGTGGTGGTTGTCGATAAAAAACACTATCACATAGTGAATGGCCACTATTACCGATACAGCAAGAAACACCATGACTATGTATTAGTGAAACAACCACACAAGCATAAGCACGTAAAAGTAGTAGCACACTTCTAAACCCTGCCGGGCAAAACCGAGGTAAGAATCCTAGGGTTCTTACCTCTTCTTTTTAAATAGCATTGCGGCACTAGGGGTCAGACCCCATGGGGTCTGACCCCGGCTTCGGAGCCGAGATGCTTCAATCACCCACACACAGTTTTATACTGCTTAAACTCCCTAGAAAGATGAGCACAAATAGAATAGCGATGCGGACTTTGTTTTAAGTTTCTAGCAATAACCTTCGCATTACGGCGAATGCC
>JAOXRT010000201.1 GCA_025800365.1 Cellvibrionaceae bacterium
ACTTAAATAGGTAAACTTAACAAGCTCTTCCATCACATCAACAATTCGATCGTAGAAAGGGGAAGGTTTCATACGGTTATCTGCATCAAACTCTTGCCAGACTTTAGCAACAGAAGATTGATTAGGAATGGTGATCATACGCATCCACCTGCCCAGAACCCGCAATTGGTTCACCACGTTAAAGGATTGTGAGCCACCTTCCACCTGCATTACTGCAAGTGTCTTACCTTGAGTAGGACGCACCGCGCCTATTTTTAATGGCACCCAATCTATTTGGTTTTTAAACACAGCACTCATAGAACCATGACGTTCGGGCGAACACCAAACCTGCCCTTCTGACCATTCCATAAGTGATAATAGCTCTTTGACTTTTGGGTGCGATGTATCGACCGCATCAGCTAAAGGAAGACCTTCAGGATTAAAAATTTTTGTTTCGGCGCCCAGAGACTCCAATATTCGAGCACTCTCTTCCACCACCATTCGACTGAAAGATCTTTCTCTAAGGGAACCATACAACAAAAGTATTTTCGGCTTTTCTGCCAAATTATCTGTGCTTGGCGTCTTAAACGCCTGCTTTTGGATATTTTCTAGATATCGCATCACAACCCCTCTTAATACGATTTTTCATATATATGTTTTACCATATATCAAATACCCCATTCTACTCAAGTAATATTTTGTTAAGTGCTACAGATTTTGCCAAGAACGCCTAAGAAGCCACGCCGCTATTCATTGCTAATGTTGTACTAATAACTGGATATCATTCGTCGAATAACGAAACCTAGAACCGTTCGCCAGGCCTCCTCGACCTCTGTAGACCAATGCTCATCAAATTCAGCCGCGCTAAGTACCAGCGAATCGAGCCATAAGTTATAGAGCTCTGGTTTTATATTGAGATGATGACGATCATGGGTTTCTGAGCGCAATTTTAGTTCAGCCAAGGCCTCTGGGTCGCCATCAATGGCATGTGCGGAAAGCTGCAAGGAACGCAGTAACATTCTGTTTTGTTTTTCGAAACTGGTATAGCGAAAACGACGCTCTATTTCTGGTGAGGCCGAGATAAATCGACGATAGAAAGATGGAATAAATTCGTCTTGCGCGGAGCAGCGCTCTAAGCTGGCCAAAAAGCGAGATTTTGGAGTGTCATCGTAGCTCGCATCCACCATAAGCGGCACCTTCCTCCTAGAATGCTATACCCATAAAGTTAGCCCGAAAACGGCGTTTGTCAACGTCGCAAAAACTAATCAGTCACCATTTAAACAAGGGTATCTTAGCGATTGAACGAGGGTACATTGGTACCTTCTCCCTCAAAGGTGACTCTAGGTTTTAACGCAAAATTATAGGTATTCTTATTCATAAACCGCTAGAATGCGCGGTTTCTCCAAACAATAGGTACCGAATGAAAATAACTCCTAAGCTGCGGCAAAGCTGGATGCAATGGCATGCCTATATCGGCTGTTTCTTCTTGCCATTTATTGTGTTGTTTTCTATCACCGGCACTCTCTACTTGCTAGATGTTAAGGGCAGCAACAGCGAAGAATTGCGCTTTTCGATTACTGGCGAAGCTTGGCCTGAAGATCAGGCAAGCGCGCAAACTTTTGTACTACAGCAATTACATGAAAAAGATTCCACCATCGAGGTCACAAGCCTACCCGATAATTACTTTAGCAGCGCCAGCCGCCACAGTTGGTTTGGCTATAATTACAGCACGGCGCTGAGCAAAACCAATAAACCCAATGAACCATTTACTATCGAGTTTAATCGTCATGGCCTTTGGAAGAAAATTCTCTATATCCATTTTGGATTAGCCGGCCCTATATTTAAAATCTTGGGGATTATCTTCGGATTATGCCTGTTATTTAGTGCCATCAGCGGCTTGCTTTTATTGCTGTCCAGCTCACGCTATAAAGCTATGGCAATCACTGGGATTGCCTCTAGTAGCTTAATACTATTTTTAGCCTACCTGATTAGCTAAAAACAGTCTCAAAACCCATTTTAAATCTCCTATGTGGCGCCAATTAAAATGCCATTGGCGCCAGAGAGAAAGCCCTTCTCAACTCTTACCGTTACTATTTGGCCTTAGCAATTTAACTTTAAGCAGTTTATTTAGTCGAAAGAAGGCAGCCAATGAACGTAAATACATTGCCCACTGGCAGGCGCGCACTCGTTTCAGAGTTTGCTGAAGATCCAGTAAAAGCGGTGAATGAGCATATAGCGCTCGAAGACCAGGCAGCTCCAGATACTAGCAGCTTACAAGCGCAAGATATTATTGTGCAGGTAAAGAGCGCTGCGGTAGGCTGGGTTGATCTTTTAATGACAAGCGGCTTATATCAACACACCCCGCCGCCGCCATATAGCCCTGGCCTTGAGTACAGCGGCATTGTGGTTTGGACAGGCGCTGATGTTGATTCCAAGCAAGTAGCCGTTGGTGATAGAGTATTAGTTGATGGTTTTCAGGCGGGCCCACGCTCAGCTGGCAATTACCAACAATATGGCGGCTTTGCTTCTTACGCTGTTGCACCTGCAAAGGCCGCCCATAAAATCCCAGCTGACTTTGGCTTTGCAGAAGCCTGTAATCTTCTTGGCAGCTATGAAACCGCCTATCACTGTCTAGTGACACGCGGCCAACTTAAGGCCGGTGAGACTGTATTGATTCACGGTGCTTCAGGAGCAACGGGTATGGCCGCAGTGCATATTGCCAAGCTACTGGGCGCCACTGTAATCGCCACTGGCCGTTCGGACGCCAAGCTCAACGTCGTCCAAGAGCAAGGCGCCGATCACATTATCAACTGCAAAGATCCAAATAACCCTAAGGGAGTTACCCGCTTTCGTGATGAAGTTAAAGCCCTAACTTATGGCAAAGGTGTTGATGTTGTCTATGATGGCGTTGGCGGTGCTATATCCTTAGAGAGCATGCGCTGCGTAAAATTTAATGCGCGCTTTTTAGTGGTCGGCTGGGCCGCTACCCCCTTTGTCGCCAAGGGTGAAAAAGGTGAAAGTAATGCCAATATGCTGCCCACCAATTTGATCATGATGAAAAGCTTGCAGGTACTAGGCTGCCCGACTGTTATCTCTACACAGTTTGATCCTAGTAGCCGAGCTCCCCGTTTTAATCAGATTATGCAGTGGGTGAGTGAGGGTAAAATTAAGCCATTTATTTCACACCAGTTTAGCTTGGATCAGGTGCGTGAAGCATTGCTCGCCAAGTGGAACGGTGATGTTATTGGTGGCTGCGCCATAAATCTCCCTGAGTTATAACTCATTGAGCACTCCAGCAGGCCAACCTCTGGAGTGCCACTCTATCCCCCGCCCCCCTTACAACACCAATTCAAGCCCCCACAATCTGGCCTGACACACGCACTTTATGGCCACCCAAAAGATACCTTTCGATTCCTTGCCTATCTATAATCAAAGAAAAAAGGGCTCGATATGAACATCAACACTCTGTTTTTACGCTGCTTCACTTTTATTCTAATGGCTCTAGCAGTTGCAGCTTCTGCTTCTGCTTCTGCTTCTGCTTCTGCTTCTGCTTCTGCTTCAGCAGCATCGCCTCCGACCTCAAAAAGCTCAAAGCCACACAGCGCTCCTTTATACCCTGTAAAGCCTTCCGTGCACCCTAATCTTATCGAGCGCGGTAAAAAAGCCGAACAGCCGCGACTCATCAAAATTAACAATCGCATCCATCAAGCTTTTGCTTATGACTTCTCCAATATATTTTTTATTGAAGGTAATGAAGGCATTATTGTAATTGATTCTGGCTGGTCGGCAGCTGCGGCTCAACGCGCTTTGAATGATTACCGTAAAGTCAGTCAAAAGCCGATCGTTGCTCTAATCTATACCCACGGCCACGGTGATCATCTTGGCGGCGCTAAGATATTTGTCAATGAACGAACAGATACCCCTGTAGACATTTATGCCGCAGGCAGCTGGCAAGCCCAGCAAAAGCATTTTAATACTGCGCTATCGGCTCATGTCACTATGCGAGCCGCAGCACAGTTGGGCGCATTATTGCCCGACGGCGAACATGGCCGCGTTAATATCGGCGTCGGCAAAATGCAAATCAAAGATGTCCACATTGATTTTGTGCCGCCAACAAAGGAAATAAAACAAGCAGTACTGATCAATATTGCCGGCGTGCCCATAGAACTCACACCCATCCCATCAGAAACCATTGACCAACTGTTTATTTGGTTACCCGAAGATAAATTGATGCACGCAGCCGATGTGGCGGCCAGCACCCTGCCCATTCTATCAACACCACGAAATGAACCCGACCGCTCACCGCTCGGTTTTATTGATGCCATGGAATTTATGATGAGTAAGCCTATAGAGTATTTAGTTGCTGGGCACTCATTACCGATTGCTGGCAATAGCAAGGCCATGGACGCCCTTTTGGTGCAACGTGATGCTGCCCAGTTTATATATGACCAAACGATTCGCGCACTGAATATGAATTTAGGGCCAAGAGAAGCGGCTGAGTTTGTAAAACTCCCGAAGCATCTTAGTGAGCACACCTTACTAAGCGAAAGCTATCATCGTGTGGCATGGATAGTACGCGGCTTGTATTCTCGCTATGGAGGCTGGTTTAGCGGTGACTCAGTGGACCTCAACCCTTTAGAAAAAGCTGAAGAAGCCAAGCGAATCATCCAGCTAGCTGGCGGCAGTAATAAACTCTTAGATAAAGCCAACAAAGCATTTAAAGACAAAGACTATCAATGGTCTGCACAGCTTGCTAATTATCTATTGCAAACTAAGCGCCACGTCCAAACAGCTAGGGCGCTGAAGATCGCATCCTTAAAAGCTATGGCCTACAATTCAGCGAGTGGAAATCAACGTCACTATATGTTGAGTGATGCTATGGCATTACAACTGGGTATTGGCTCTGAACAAGTGCGCAATCGACCACGTAGCACCGCTCCACTTAAGCCTTTAGCCGCAAAAGAGCTGCTAAGGCTACTAGGACCACAGCTAAACCCTACCTTAAGCCTCGATAAAAATATCACTGTTGCAATGAATATCCGCGATGCAGATAAGAACATAGACAAACACTTTATAACTGTTCGCCACGGTGTTTTTCAGTACGCTGATCGAAGTGTGAAAGGCAGCGATGTCACAGTGACCATTGATCGAGTTACCCTAGAGAGGCTGCTAGCCTTACAAAGTAGTTGGCCAAAGGAGATAGCAACTGGCAAGGTGCATATCACAGGTAATCCCGAAATTTTCAAAGATTTCTTGGCGTCCTTTGATTTCTCAGCAGGATAAGCCCTACAATAAGCTCCATGGCTGAAATACAAACACAATGTTATGCGCACTTTTTACGCCCTTTAATTAGGGTATTGGAGGCGCATAATCTTGATTCTAGCTCTATGCTTGAAGCCGCAAATTTAGATTGCTCAGTACTGCAAGCGCCCTATCAAATTATCACTCACCAGCAGTTAGCGATTTGCTTTAGCCATGCAGCTAGACTGGATGCGCCTACAGAGCTCGCATTTGACGTAGGACAAGCCATTGGACTTGCCGACAAAAGCGCGCTTGGCCATGCTCAGCTTGCATCAAAAACTCTGCGGCACATCATGGCATTAGGCCAAAAATATATGCCGATGTTTATGCCGCTTTTGCAGTGGGATATGCTCGTAAAAGCAAAGTCGCTATCGCTAAAATATAAGACCCACATCCCAGAGCCACTTAAAAAAAGCCTTTCAAAGGAAAGAGCTCGAAAGCTAGAGCGCTTTTTAATTGATATGATGCTCAGCATGCATTTGCATCAAGCCGCGAGATTGGACAAAAATTTACAAGCCGATTTGCTACAACTGCCAGCCACTAAGGATAATGAACTAACCATATACGATCGAATTTTTAAAGGTAAAATTATTTACAGCGGCCGGCAATCGATCATTCGTTTTCCCATGAGTGCTTTTGATGTCACTTTGCCTAATTACGATCAACGTATGGTGGACAATTTAGAGCAGCAGTGCATCAAACTAAAATTCGCCCTGCAAAAAGAACCTTGCATAATCGAACAAGTGACTCTTGCCTTCATGGCTCGTCCCGGGCACTTCCCCAGCCTTGAACAGCTTGCTGAAAAGCTTGAGCTCAGCACGAGAACATTACGCCGCCGCTTAAACGATAAAAACAGTAGCTATCAAAAGCTATTACAAGAGGCCAAGCAGGATATTGCGAGCGACTATTTACGATCTTCGGAATTGCCTATAAGTGAAATAGCCGAGCTCTGCGGCTTTAGTGAAACTCGCAATTTTGTCAGTATGTTTAAGCGCTGGCAGCAATGCACCCCCAGCGAATATCGCCTGCAATACAAAAATACAGTTTAGTCAGGATAACGAAATAAAATGGCTACTTTTTAAAGTTGCCCCAAGGATCTGGCTTACTACCTCGACTGCTAGTTTTGCTTTTTTTCTCAGCCCGTCCCCAGCTTCCTCTGTCATCGTTTCTGTCTCGGCGGCCGTTTCTATCACTACTGCTGCCTCCCCAAGGAGAACTGGAGCGACGTCTTTGATTGTCGCTTCTAGAGCTACGGCGCTGGGCATCCCACTCGGCCGCTTTTCGGGCTTTCGTGGCTTTACGCTCTTCGGCATCTTCTATGCTTAGCTCGGCCGGCTCGCCAGGGACATCCCCATCGGGAACAATTCTATCGCGCGGTGGCAACTCGAATTGATCCGCCGATGCACGCGGTAAGCTCTTATATTCGTACATATAAAATGCTTCGACTTTTTCTCGAGCCCATTGGGTCTTCTTTAGGAATTTAACGGCTGATTCAAGGCTGGGATTATTCTTAAAACAGTTGATATTCAAATAGGCATAAAGAATATCAAAGCCATAGTGATCGACAATTTCCCTTAGCATTTGCTTAAGGCCAACACCGTTTAAAGGGTTGTTCTTGTAGTTAATTTTGTCGTTCACGATTTGCTCCGAATGGTTTGGGGGCCGCGATTATACACAAATGTAAGCTCTAAGCGGTGGCTAATTACTAGCGCCATTCTAGGGATTGCTCCAAGAGACTCACTTGGCTCGATATAGGAGAGTAAGCGTAAGACAAACGCCCTCGGAGCGTTTAGATCGTGCATCACTACACTTCTCTATGTACAAAACAATTCAATTATTGCACACGCGGAATAAAAACCTCTATATTCTCCCATTATCGGAAATATAGCCTCCCTATAGAATAACTTTTACTCCACGCTTACAACAAAGGAAGGATTCTATGGGGCGTGAAACGGTATTTCTCATTAATGACATTCAAATCTAGACCTGTCGAGGGTCAAGCACATACTGACACCGATCAGACCACTGCTGAAGGCAACCCACAACAATGTCACTGACCCGAAGGCTTTCAATACGACAAAGAGACATAGATCACCGCCACAGAGCAATTGACCTCTAGCCAAACGGATAATCCGGTCGGATATGCAGCTGCCGACGCCCTTCTTGCCAGCGAGGCTGGTCATGGCAGAACGGCTAAGAACAGAAAGATAATGGGCGTTGCAAAGCTAGAGCCTCACGAAGGGGCAATACCTCCGTGTGTGTAGCGCAAAGCGGGACCAATAAGGTAGTAATTTAGGGTCAATCAAAGTACGGCAATAAATACGAACAAGCTTAGTCTATTAAGGGTTCAATATAAAAAATGAATGTTTGAGCAAAGTAATTGCGCCAAACGCAATAAGGGCAATCAACAAAATAGAGAAAACAGTTATCTTGGACACTATTGGGCATAACACTTCGATAGACTAACGGGCGACAAGCTGAGAAAGGCATTACATATACTCTAAGGTTGCCCACACATCAGCAGGCAGCATAAGCAAAGTACAAGTCTGCTAGGAACAAGGGTTACCACACATAAGGTATAGAAATAATAAGAAGCCTAGGTAATTCATCAAGCTTAAGTACGGGAAATTTATTACACAGGCCCAATGTTCTGTGTGCATTATCACCCCATAAAAATCAGGGGCCAATAATGAAAACCATCCTTGCAGGAGTGACCTTTGGTTTAAGTTTACCTATTGCCTTGCTGTTTATAGTTTTCAGCATTCCGTATATATAACGAAATTACTACGCCTCCGATACTTTGGGTATTTTAATTCATGGCTTCAGCACCCGCTAACTTTACAGCGTTACAAAAAGGCCTTTGTTCTGTTGGTCTCAAGATGCTATTGGGCTCTGGTATTTCTCGCTATTAAAAAATTAAGGGAGGCTCAACACCAGAATGAAACAGCTAGAAATTCTATAAAACAATAGCCCCAATCAGGAGTGATGAAAATGACAAGAAATATAATTATAACGCTGCTCATTACTGTGGCAGTTTATACAGCTTTAAGATCGATAAATTCGGGCTTAGATCAAACTGGAGATGACATGAGCGAAACTAGTTTAGTTATAAAAAATCAAGCCAACCTCCGTCAAAATCAAGACAAAATATCTTCGAAAATATTTAAGGGCGTGCATATCGAGGGAATCACACGCAGAATATCTTTTTCAAACGCAGAAGTAGAAATCAACCAGATCTGGGCAGATCTGTACAGTATGGAAGAGCTTTTGAACCAAGCTTATGCCAATAAGGACCAGGCCATTGTTTACGCGTTCTACAGAGATTTTAATTCTAATATGGACAGTGCTTTACTTACCGTAGGGTTCAGTGACATATCTACGTCAAGCAGTCAGGCCGATATCACCAGCCTACCCAATGGTCACTTCAAAGAATTCGCCATAGACAACAGTAGCGGACTCACTCCCAATAAAGCCTGGGAAGCAGCTTACTACCACCAAAACCTGATCGAAAAAAACTTGGTAGATCAAGAAGGTCAATATACAACCACAAAAGCCATCGTGGTTTTAAACTAAGGAGCATATGATGGATTGGCTAAATCAACTGATCAGCGAAGACACGCTTTATTACTGGGAAAATTTTATTCAAAACTGGGGGATGGCCATCACGGTTGGTTTACTGGGGGTTGAATTACTGGTCTTAACCATAAAAAAGAAGTTTACCTTCCAAATAGTGGGAGATGCACTTGCGAACTTCGGTACTTTCGCGCTGTTTATCATCATCAGCTATTTAGTGTTCGGACTGGCCTATCTCGCTGGGCTGTTTTGGATTTACCAAAATTTTAGCATATCCCAACTACCACTAAACGGTTGGACTGTGCTTGCCTGTATCATTCTCGCGGATATGGCTTTTTATTGGGAGCATAGATTTGTACATCGATGCGCATTTGGTTGGGCAACGCACACCGTCCACCATAGCTCACCATACTTTAATCTATCCGTTGGTTATCGCTTTGGGCCACTTGATGGTTTGATGCCCTTTTTCTTTTTTGCCCCCCTCGCTATGCTTGGCTTTCATCCGCTGGTAATATTCGCAGCGGAAGCATTGATCCACGTGTACGGTAACCTTTTACATACCGAAATGGTAAGGCGTTTACCTCGTCCAATAGAGTTTATTTTTAACACGCCTTCCCATCACCGCGTTCACCATGGCTCCAACCCGGAGTATATTGATAAAAATTACGCAGGCCTATTCATTATCTGGGACAGAATTTTTGGCACCTTCGAGGAAGAAAAAGCAGAAGTTAAATATGGAATTACCGTACCAGTAGAGACCCTAAACCCGCTCAAACTTTTCTTCATTGGCTTTACCCGGCTTACCAAACAAGTGATCGCTACAAAAGGTTTGGCAAACAAAATCGCAACAATTGTTAAGCCACCAGGCTGGAGCCCAAAATAAGTTGCCTTCAAATAGGCCCGCATCAACCATGAGCCGGGCTTATGTTGGCTTTCCTCTAAAGCGCTAGTGATTAAAATATTTTTTGATTTATATAAGTGCCCCGAGCTTCGTTAAGACTGAGGAATACTCCAGCTGGACTCCAGAAACTCAATAAACGCCTTAATCTTAGGCGAATGGCGCTGATGCTTTGAATATACCGCATAAACACCGCTGTTAAAGTTGCTGGGAGTCACTTCATAGCCCTCCAATACGGGCAGTAAACTCCCGGCGTCCAGCGCTTCATTCACACCCCAAGTTGGCTGGATAATGATTCCACCACCATCGATGGCACATTGATATAGCATCTTAGCATTATTGCTGCGAAGCCAACTGTGTCCGGCATTAATGCGAACTTGCTCACCCCCCTTGCGCAGCATCCATGCAGCAGAACGATTCGCAAAAGCATAGGTCATTAATTGATGTTGTTTAAGATCTTCAGGCTTTTCAATCTTCGGGTGCTGAGCCAGATAATCTGGGCTGGCCGCCAAGACAAAGGTGTGCGCGCCCAAAGGCTTTGCGATCAACTCAGAATCATTGAGTGTGCTGAGGCGAATCACCACATCAAAGCCATCGGCCAAAATGTCCACCAAGCTATCATTGGCGATCAATTCTAGCTGAATATCCGGGAAACGCTGGTGAAAGTGGCTAAGTGCGGGCCCTATATGGCTATCACTGAACCACCAGGGCACGCTCACTCGTAAACGCCCAGAAGGTTGCCCGGCATGGCTTGGCAGACTGCTACAGGCTGCATCTAGCTGAGGAAGCAGTTCTCGTACCCTAGCAAAGAGCTCCGCCCCGGCATCGGTAGTGCGCACCACACGGGTACTGCGAGCTAACAATGTCTCGCCTAGCTGTTGCTCCAATTGGCTAACCTGACGCGAGATAGACGAATTGGCGCAAGACAGGTGCTCGGCAGCAGCACTAAAACTGCCCTGCTCGACAACGGCTATAAAGGCTCTCAGCGCGTTTAGATCATGCATTAGTCACGTTCCCTCTGCTCAAATCAACTTTGATTATTGCATATACGGAATAATTATTTCCACATTTGCCCATTATCGAAAATATAGCCTTCCCATAGAATGGCCGCCATTCTACTCATACAACACAGGAAGGATCTTATGAAACATGAAACTGTATTATTAATTAATGGCGCCCAAAGCCAAGGCGTTGCCGAAGGCCAGCTAAACAAAACCCTATTTGATCAAGCGATTGAGCTGCTGTCGCCGCATTTTAATATTCTTAGCACCCAAGTAAGCGAAGGCTATGATATTCGCCAAGAGCAGGAGAAGTTTGCTCAAGCGGATATTGTGATTTTTCAGTACCCAGTGTTTTGGTTTAGCCTGCCCAGTGACTTTAAGCGCTACCTAGATGAAGTTTATGAAATGGGGGTCTTCTTCGGTGGTAGCGAACGCTACGGCGAAGGCGGCCTAATGCAAGGCAGGCGGTATATGCTATCCACTACTTGGAATGCGCCAAGAATTGCATTCTCTAAACCCGATGAGTTTTTTGAAGGACAAAACACTGACGAGGTTTTGGTAGGCATGCACAAGGCCCAGCAATATGTTGGTATGAAGCCACTGCCCAGTTTTACCGCCCATGATGTTGTAGGTAAACCAGAGCCTGAATATATCCAGCAGCAATGGCGCCAGCATTTAACACAAGCGCTTTTAAAGGATAAAGAAGAAGCCCAAGCCAGCGCCTAAACACAACACCAAAAACATCGCGAAAGCGGGGTCAGAACCCATGGGTTCTGACCCAAAATCGAAGCCGGGATGCTGATGCTCTCTATTAACCAAGCAGAAACCCACAAGGCCAACCAAACCACCTCATCTAACTGCCAACTTGATAATCAAACCCACAACATCCTAAAACCCAGCAACTCCCCAAAAATCACGGCTCCGACAACGGGGTCAGAACCCTTGGGTTCTGACCCCTACCACTGCAGCATAGTATTTGCACCCAAGCGACAACTTCCCTCGTCTAAGAAATCGAACAAACGATAACTATGAATACATTATGGGGGACCATATGCAGCCGAGGTTTTGGAGTCAACTTTCATTATTTGCCGTCACTTTTATCGCTATCTTGATGCTACGTGAGTTCAGCACTCATCTATTGCTGCAAAACGGTATTCACGATTATCAAATTCATACCGCAGTAAGTATTGCTGCCAACATCCTATTAGTACTGATATCGATTGTATTGATCAATCAAAACGGATTGCGCGATATTGCTGGCCTCGGCGAGGTAAAGACAGAAAAACGGTATTTACTCCTATTCCCACTTATATACCTTGTCGGTTTAAACTTATTGATTAGCGACGATCCAAGCAGCGAAGCAACAGCAGTGACTATCGGTATATTTTTAATTTACTGCCTATCGATAGGTTTTGCTGAAGAGCTCACTATCCGTGGATTTTTACAGTCTTTTTTAATTAAGCACTTTGGAAACACAAAGAAAGGGATACTCAGCTCGGTAGTATTAGCCTCACTATTTTTTGGCTTAGTACACCTCATTAAATTCGATAGTGGCTTATATGGTGAAATAGCTCAATTAGTTTTCGCGAGCTTTATTGGATTAATGTTCGGTATCGTATTGGTGTTAACCAAACGTATCTACCCGCTCATTATCATCCACGCGATTATTGACCTTTTTGCAGATTTGGATGAAGTAGGTATGCCAATCAAAGAGAAGGTGGCTGAAGCCGGCTCGCTAGAAAACGCGCTGCTCATTATCTTGCTGACCTCCCCTTGTTTAATTTACGCCTTGGTTCTTATGGTGCGCTATAAACAAGAAGAGCAGCAAGAACACCAAATTGAAAACAGCTCCGCAGCACAAATGGGTTAATACAAAACCAGTGGCTTGCCGCCCCGCAAGCCACTCACCTCAACTCCCTACTCACCAAACTTCTTCAGTAGATTCTTAGCGTATTGCACAGCATCATTTTCTAGTTTACTAAGGGAACTACTCCCATCCTTGGAAGAGCCTTTAAGCAGAGCCTGAGCAAATTCAATAGCTTCACGTTCAATCTCAAGTAAAAGCGGAGAATCGCTGCTTTCTTTGGCCGTCTCTCGGGGTTTAGGCTTTGCTTGTAACATATCTTGTTCCTCCTGCAAGGTACTAATAGATGTTTCAAACACGGCCGCTAGGCACTTAAGAGATTCCAAACCCGCCTTATGACCCGCTTCAATTCGCTGAATTGTACGCGTGCTTAAACCAGCATGCTGGGCAAGCTCTTCTTGAGACCAGGCCATTTCTAGACGACGTTGCTTCACACTCATAACTTTAACCTTAACGACAATGAGCCCTATTTATTGCAAATAAACCCATTTAACAACACGACACTGTCGCGACATAGTCAATTTTTAGCGCGACAGCAGCATCAAACTGCTGATATTTTAATCTAATTTAACAAACTGAAGCGATTATAGAAGCGAGCAAAGGCTGATGATGATTTTAACCCACTAGTCTGTCGCTGTATTTGAAATCCCATAACGCGCTAGGATCTTGGCCTGGGTGCCATCAAGATACATGGAATCGAGAGATTTAGAGAGCTCTGCCTGCAGCTTGGTTTTATTCAGCAGTGGTGACTTTATAGAAATGCCCAAATAGAAATCACGATTCTGTGTGGGTGCTCCACTCATAGCAACTATTTCTACACCAAGCTTCTTTGCATAGTAAAGGGCAATATCATGATGCATGTAAATAACATCAACCCTTTCTCTTTTCAGCATTTGCAATAGTTGCTCATGCCTAGCCACACGGCGAAGCTCAGCCTTGCCAGAATCAATGACGGGTTGAATTTGCGGCGGCAAAGTAACAATACGTAAAGTAGCAATTCGCTTACCCGATAGATCATGCCAAGATTGATACGGCTGCCTATTATTAGCTAGGGTTAATAAACGGTAGGAAGACTTACGAATAGGACGGTCAAGGTAAATGGAATCATTTTTAAATTTACCCGTGGCAAAGCTTAAAACCGTATCCACCTCTCCCTCTACAAAAGCCTTAAAAGAACGCGCAATGGGCATTTGAGTGACGCCCAATTGATATTGCGGAGTACGCCTAAATATCTCCTTTACCAATTCAATATCCGGCCCCCTTAACTCCCCATCAATGCGCTGCTGTAAGGGCGGGTACTCCACATCAAACTGGGCAAAGCTCACCACTTCCGCCCTTGTAGTGGCTGAAGCAATTAAAAGTAATAGCAGAAAAGTCCATCTACTCATAGCTAATTTAAATTCTGTGCACTCTCAACATCAGAGCCTCAAAATGGCCCTACCCCTGAAGCAACATACTGTTAAAGCATAGCTGATTATTGATGACTACCATAAAGATAATCAATATCGCGCTATTGGGCTTGAGCTAACGACCACAGTAACTGATGGAAATAAGAGCATCAGTCGATAACGGCGAATAGCGGCCAAACTGAAAACCAGACATTTGAGGCTATAGCCTAGCATCGCTATACTCCGCCCTAATCCAAAACCCAGTTGTCACCTCTAAACACCAAGAGCACCGCATGTTACCCATACTCTACTCCTTCCGCCGCTGCCCCTACGCCATGCGAGCCCGCCTAGCGATACACTATTGCGCCGTGGAGGTAGAACAGAGAGACATTCTGCTAAAAGACAAGCCCAAGGCCATGCTAGAGGCTTCCCCCAAAGGCACCGTACCGGTATTAGTATTGGCCAATGGCGAAGTGATCGATGAAAGCCGCGATATTATGATGTGGGCCTTGCAGCAAGGTGAGGACAAGCATGGCTTATTGGGCGATACAGAGCAGCAACACGAAATAGAAGCCTGGCTGGATGAATGCGATAACAAATTTAAGCCAGAACTGGATAAATACAAATACTGGGTGGGCTACCCAGAAGCCAGCCAACTCGACTACCGCCAACGCGCTGAAGTATTTATCCAAAAGCTGGAAAACACTCTAATCCAGCACAGCTATTTACTGGGCAAAAAGATAAGCCTAGCTGATATTGGCATCTTCCCTTTTATACGACAGTTTGCCAATGTAGATATGGATTGGTTTCAACAAGCGCCTTATCCGAAGGTACGCCAATGGCTTGAGGGCTTGGTAGGTAGTGATGAATTTATTGCGATTATGGAAAAGCGGGAGATTTGGGTTGAGGCTTAGAGATGCAGACGCTTCTGCTGCCCTCTAGATTTACTTAAAATAAAGGTCAGCTAGACCAAACTTCAAAACTTAGGCAAAAACCAAAAGATAACACCATAGAGAATGGGCTTAGGCACAGGATGGCTACCGTATTGCGCAGGATCCTCTCTTAAGCTGCGCCTAAGGAGACGCAATGAGCTAAGCGTTGTGAAAGACTGAACGGCTATTGCAGAAACAAATACTGTGACCAACAAAGACTTGAGTGAGAAATCAAAAAGTAGAGCGATAAGCTCGACAAAACCCCAAAGGCCAAAAACCACCAGAAAAAAGCCACTTGCATAGATGCTGTTTGAGATTTCAGTGTCTTTTTGAATTACTCGGCTTAATCGTCTTTCACTCATTCCTTGCCCACTATTTAAATGTCAATAATCCCTTCAAGAGGACCTGCGATGACTAAGCTATGATTTACTAAATTTAGAGCATCGCAGTGTTATCGAGCTTTATTGATTTAACGGAGCCTCATACATTTAGAAACTCTTCATGTTACGTTTTTAGATCTGAAAAAATCTAATTCATCTTAGCCTAAAAGATTAACCAACGCATTTGACTGCCCATTAATCGCTGTAACCCCAAGGCGCTGCTGGTGGCGAAATCGCCTTAGTTAAATCAAAGTCCACTCTAAACTCACGTCCTTCGCGGACCATGCGATAAGTGAACTTGTCAGGATAAATGAACATTTGCCAGGTGTTGCCACTCGATTGCGGAATACCATGCTTGGCAAATAACTCTTTTGAATATTGATCAGCAGGAAACGACTGCACGCGATCCCAGCCCCCATCAAGCGTATGCCCGCCATACATAGTCGATTCATCATAACTACCATCAGCTTTGCGATGATCGTGTTTTAACGAAATACCAGAGCCCGTTTTGGTTAAAATCCAAGTGCGTGAAGCATCATCACCTACGTGAAATGGGATCTGTAATTCACGCTCACTACAACGGCGAACATGCATGATTAATTTCTTGCCAGCAAAACCGCCGCCTTTAGCATTGTCAACGGTGATTTTCCCCTGGTAAGCTTTGCCGCAATGTGTTTTTAAATGCTCAAAAAAAGCATCATGGGTTGCGATAGAAACCTGTGGCGCAGGCAAAACCACAGACTTACCACTCGTGTTCTTTGAGCCCGCTGCATTCACAGCGACAGAACTACCAAGAGCAATAACAACAATAACTAAACTCGATACGATGGATATTTTCATAACAACTCTTAATCCTTTTGATAAAACAAAAATAGCTCTGTCAGAAGAGCTATTGAAAATTATCGGTTACAAGTGATGGTTCACTGTGGCTGGGATGGAATTATAAACAGACCAGTTTGAATGCCATCCCCCGTTAATGGGGTAGAGCCTTAAAAGCTTTGATTTGAACGTCTGTAAGGGCCATTTGGTTCTACTTTTCACTGAATGCACCAAATGTAGCACCAGATAGCACCAGGTGACAATCAATCTAGCTAAACCTTGATGGAGCCAAAATAGTCTGTAGACCTTGATACTGCTGGGCTTAGCGATGATATTGGAAGTTACTGAATGTTGAAGTGGTGCCCGGGGCCGGACTTGAACCGGCACGCTATTGCTAGCGGGAGATTTTAAGTCTCCTGTGTCTACCAATTCCACCACCCGGGCATCGAGAGGTATTTTTTATAGTAGGTATGGCGGCCCTACTTTGATCAGCTTGGCTGATCTTGCCTTGCGGCGCTTAAGCTGAAGGATTCAACTTAAGGAAAAGTGGAGGCGCGATCCGGAATCGAACCGGAGTAAACGGAGTTGCAGTCCGTGACATAACCACTCTGACATCGCGCCATCAAGGGCGGCAATTCTAATGCATTCACTTAAAAATTCCTAGTACTTTCTAGGACTTAGCGAATATTGCCTTCCCTCTTATCTAGGCCTTTTAGGGCTTTGATTTCAAGAGAGCGGCTATTCTATGGATTCGGGGCCTTGTGTCAAGTAATGGGCTCTATTCCTCGCCGATAGCGGGCTATTTGCCTGCTTTGCGGGCAAGCTGATCATTTATCAAGCAGAGCAATTGTGTCTTGTCGGCCAATGTTTGCTAGGCGACAAGTGGACATGGCAATTAGCTCGATCTCTTCTATATATCATAGTCGGCCATGGATTATTTAGGCGACGCCCAGCGGCTGTGCTGGCACCCCCTCGTATTCTCTACTGCTGGTATAAATGGCTTTAACCGGCGGATATTGTATAAGGATGGATCTATGAAAAAACTGCTAGCTGCAGGCCTGTGTTTTGCCCTTGTCGCCTGTGGCGATATCAACTCTGAAAAGCTCCCTACTTCCAGCTCCACGGGTGCGGAGGTAAACGAGTTTGAGGATCGTATTGCCAAAGAGCTTACCAAGAAAGATTACGGTACCTTAAACGCCTATATGAGCCGCGTGAAAGATCACGACCAAGGTATAACGGTAGAAGAAGCCTTGGCCGCGCAGCGCCAATATTTGGCTGAGCAAGAGCAAGCTCGCCTTGCCAAGCGTAAAGCCGCATTGGACGAGTTTGTCGCCAACGCCGAGCCTGTGAAAGCCAAGCTGCAAGAATATATCGAGCACTTTGCCACCATTAATAGCAAAGAGGATCTAAAGGCTTATATCGCTCAAAACGTTACTGTAGAGCACAGCTTTTTACGCAACGATAGCAAAGGTCCGCGCTCTGCAGCTGTTATCTACCAAGTGAACATTCGCAACAATACGCCTTTTGATGGCATGAATGTGTTCTTTAGCTTGCACAAGAAAGATGGCCGTACTGAAAACTTCAGCCACTTCTTCTCGATGGCTGAAATGACAAACGCTGGCGAAAATCAGTATAAAGATGAACGCGGTATGGTGAGCTTTTATACTTCGGGTGATATCAGTAAGATTCCCAAGCAAGATGTTCGCTTGGAAGGCGTACAGTTGGTTGCCAAAACCTTAAATAACATCACGGTTACTCAGCAGTCTCTTGATATCTTTAAGAAGGATTTGCCCAAACGCATAGCCAAACTTGATGAAGCCGCCGAGCAGTTTCGAGCGGAGAAAATCAATGCTAAAAAGCTTAACGAACAATGGGAAACCTATGGCTATACCAGCTGGTATACCGGCCGCCCAGATACCTTTATGAACCGCACTCTGCAGATGAGCCAGGGAGTGTCACCTAAGTATTTGGATCAACATAAGCCTGGGGTAAGAGCTCATCTTTAATGGCTTTTTTAAATAAATATTGTTTTGTTTATGCACTGTATTTTATTAGCATTGCTAATACATCAGCCATAAAAAATGGAGCCATTTGGCTCCATTTTTTATGGCGTTCTGTTTGTGCGAGGCTTAATCAGCTTTATTGCTGTCCTGCCCCATCAAGGATGGCCAGGCCGCTTTTAAATACAATATCATCGAATACAAGGTCAAGCCCGCTGCAATATAAAGCAGCACATAACCCACGTCTAAGACCCAGTAACGGTCATCAACCGGGAAAGCCAATAGCACAGTGATCGATGCCATTTGGGCGGCAGTTTTTACTTTGCCAATAAAAGATACCGCTACATTTGAGCGCTCACCCAGCTCGGCCATCCACTCGCGTAATGCCGAAATAACAATTTCACGACCAATAATAACGACGGCGGGAATAGTTAACCAAAGAGTGGCGTGAGCTTGCACCAATAGCACCAAGGCCGAGGCTACCATAAGTTTATCGGCTACGGGATCTAAGAAGGCGCCAAAGGCAGTAGATTGATTGTAGCGACGGGCAATATAGCCATCTAGCCAATCGGTGACGCCGGCCAAAGCAAAGATAAAGGCGGCTACCGGGTAGCTCCAGCCGAAAGGCAGATAAAACACCAGTACGATGACCGGTATTAAAATCACACGCAATAATGTCAGTTGGTTCGCTAGAGTCATACTAATGCT
>JAOXRT010000205.1 GCA_025800365.1 Cellvibrionaceae bacterium
ATCAAATAGCGCAAGGGTCATGGTACCGCTCTCTATATAGTGTAGAAAGGCTCTATTGTAGGGTAAAAGCTTTCTACTAGGCACAGTAAATTTACCTCAACTTATGGCCCTAGTGTCAAACTTGTGAAACAATGTTAGTAATTAAATTTTTGAGGCTGCTACGCAGATCAGCAAAATGTACCTTCGTGCGCTGCTATTGATCGCGTTTATAGCCACCCCTGGAGCAATCCTTGATAGACGCAGATGGTTTTCGTCCCAATGTTGGGATCATAATTTGTAATGACAAAGGCCAAGCCCTTTGGGCGCGCCGAATTGGCGGTCAAGACGCTTGGCAATTCCCTCAAGGCGGTATAGACGACAACGAATCCCCTGAGCAAGCACTGTATCGTGAATTGTACGAAGAAGTTGGTTTAGAGAAGTCAGATGTCGAAATACTGGCGGTCACACGTGGCTGGTTACGCTATCGGCTACCAAAGCGCCTAATCCGCAGACACTCAAACCCCTTATGTATCGGCCAAAAGCAAAAGTGGTATTTGCTGCGAATGCTCTGTGATGAAAGTAAAGTTTGCTTAAATAAAATTGGCAGTGCGGAATTTGATCACTGGAAATGGGTTAATTATTGGTACCCAATTGGCAAAGTCGTTTCCTTTAAACAAGAAGTCTATCGTCGCGCTTTGAAAG
>JAOXRT010000232.1 GCA_025800365.1 Cellvibrionaceae bacterium
CCCCGAACTGGCGCGTTAGTAAACAGGCCCTGAACTGGCGAGGGTTAAAAGACTGCAAACGTGATATCCAGGACTGGTTGTTGCTCTTATTTGTATTTATTAGCTCCGCGTTCTTTACGCACATTCCGCGCGCCAATTTCTGAGACTGTCGTTCTTTGCCAGTTTCTCCGCCCCGGAATAGGCGTGAATGACATGATATGCGTTGAGGAATTCAGCGCGGCTACCTTGCCACAAAGAATGCGACCAAGGCAGCTATAGGTATAGATGCCTGCTTAGCTAATCCGGCTGTTTAATTTATCCCGGCCAGGCTCCAATAATGCTCGGATTTGCCTTTCTCGCTCGGGCACTGGATACCTGACCGTCAATCCTGCAAAGTGGCATTTCAGGGGTTCGAGGATCATGGATGGATGTCTCGGATATGTTCCGGTACGCTGCCCGGCCTGAAAATACGATTTTACCTGCAGCTAACAATATTTCACTTCGTATGGAGCCATCTGTGATTCTCCTATAGATTAAATAGGAAGCAAAATTTTCAAAATTTTCCATAGCGAAGCATAGCCCGCACTGACAAGAAAATACGTTGAAGGGAAAATAAAC
>JAOXRT010000270.1 GCA_025800365.1 Cellvibrionaceae bacterium
CCTGAAATACCTTCCGCCGCCACCAGTGCCACCATCACGTTCGGAAAAGTGGGGGGGGGGGATAAAGGCATTTTGAAGTCAAGTATTTCCATGCAACGCCCATAGGCTAATGCTTAAGAAGTGGGGGACACCACAAAATGAGAGGGGGACACGTCCCCCGTCCCCCCTGTGGCGTAGACCATGACCGCCACTGATCCAGAGACCAAAAAGGGAGAGGATATACGCTACTACATTGACCTTCCATTTTCGACTCCTGGCACCGCCTATTTATAGAACTGTTTCTCGGTTAGAACATCTTTTAGCTTTCATTAGGCCGATTGCTGTGTGAAAACCTATTCCATTGGCTATAAATCGCCGCTAAAATCGGTTCGTAAGCGTATCTGTTATACCTAATGGAGCAAAATTACCACTGAGATTGGCATTTTTGCCCCCGTCGGCCCCTAGTGCGATTTTTTAGAAATGTAGATGACGTTGAGGGGGATTTAACGCCGTTTAAAGCTTGAAAATCGACCGGTTATATCTCGAGATCTCGGCGGGTTTCTAAAGGGCCCTTGCCATATAGAGATGCAACAACATCAGAAAAGCCGGGCCCGTCGCCGCCACAGCCACCGCACAAAATCTCATAGTCCCGGCACCTACGTCCGGTTCACATTCCTCCGCAACGCACAGAGACCGGAAATCTATACTTCTTACTATTGTGATGCCTTCTACTGAGCCCACCAGTCTCAGTTCGGGCACGAACTTTGCACCTCTAAAATAGAGCTACCATATTCTGGTATATACCAGAAGATCCGGCTTTCGACCACATATGGTATGTAAATTAGTATAAATACTAGATTTTCCTACTAAACTTGGTCATACCCTGTGTTCTCTATTACCCTCGGTGCGAGCTTCTGGATTCCCGAGAACGTCGCAGTTTGTTTTCAATCCGTGTCTGGTACTAACCTCGCACCTCCAACGACCCCGGTCCC
>JAOXRT010000004.1 GCA_025800365.1 Cellvibrionaceae bacterium
AAGACAGTATTGATGCTGCTGACCTGCCAGAGCCGGATGTGCTGGCTGCTGAAGCAATGACCGAGCTAACTGAAGCGCTGCGTGAATTAGACGGGCTAATGCAGGAACTAGGTGCAACTGATGAAGCTGATGCGCAGAAAAACCTGTTAGCGGATGCGTTAGGTTTAGTGAAGCCTGAAGAGCAAGCTAAAGAAGGTGCTAATTGATGGCTGATGTTCAAAATTTGCAGCAGCTTGCCTATGAAGCTAGAAATGACTCTAGTGGCAACCTTGATGGGGTACCAGAAACTTGGCTGGTTACAACACTGGAAGATGTGCTGCTACGGATTGTCGGTGGTGGTACCCCAAGCAAGGGTAATCCTGAATTTTACTCAGGGAAAATACCATGGATGACAGTTAAAGATATGAATAAACATATCTTGCAGGATACGGTTGATCATATATCTGAAGAGGCGGTTAAGAACAGCTCAACTAATGTTATCCCAGCTGGCACACCGATTATTGCTACTCGAATGAGCTTGGGTAAAATTGTAGTTGCAAATTTTGATTCGGCTATTAATCAGGATTTGAAAGCATTATTTGCCGGAAAGGGTGTCAGTAAAGATTTTTTAATGTATTGGTATCGATCCTGTGCTGCAAATATTGAGGCTTTGGGGACAGGAACAACGGTTAAAGGGATACGTTTAGAAGTCCTTAAGACACTGGCCTTTCCGTTGTGCCCACCAGCAGAACAAAAAGCCATCGCCCAAAAACTCGATACACTGCTGGCTCAGGTCGATAACATCAAACAACGTCTTGACTCAATTCCTGCGATATTAAAAACCTTCCGTCAGAGTGTGCTGGCTGCTGCTGTGAGTGGGAGGCTTACTGAGGAGTGGCGTGAGGAAAATGAATGTAATGAAGTAGATGGTGATATTAAAGAAATACTTGAAGCGAGAAGTAAACTAGTTTCTAAGCGTACAATGATTCCCGAGAAGCATTTAGAAGGGGATGAATATGAGATACCTACAACTTGGAAGTGGGTTTCTTTAGATTCGCTCGCATCTAAGATAGTGGATGGCGTGCATCATAAACCTGAATATGTGGATGAGGGCGTACCGTTCATGTCCGTCAAGGATATAAATGATGGAAAGTTGTCATTTAATCATTGTAAATATATTAGTGAAGAAACGCATAAGGAAATACACCCTAGGTGCAATCCTGAAAAGGGTGATTTGCTCATTACTAAGAGTGGAACTATCGGAAGAACTGCAATAGTCGATACTGATGAGATTTTTGACCTCTTCGTAAGTGTGGCGTTAATAAAGCCAGCCTCAAATAAAGTTAATATGAATTATATTGATATAGCTTTATGTCAATGGGTGAATAGTATAGACATCTCTAGTCGGGTAGTAGGTACTGCGATAAAGAATTTACATTTAAGAGATATGCGGGTATTAGCGATACCTTTTGCCCCGATTGAAGAACAAACCCAAATCGTCCAGCGAGTAGAAGAACTCTTCGCCTTCGCTGATCAAATCAAGCAGCAAGTAAAAAACGCCCAGTCTCGCGTTAATAACCTCACCCAATCCATTCTGGCTAAAGCCTTTCGTGGTGAACTCACCGAGCAATGGCGCATTGATAACCCTGAACTGATTACCGGTGAAAACAGCGCTGAAGCCTTATTAAAGAAAATTCAGCAAGAGCGGGAGAAACTTAAGCCAGCCAAGAAAACCCGTGCTAAGAAAGCCCTCACCAATAAAAAAGACACACCTGTAACGGCGGATGCAACCGATGTTGCAGCAATTCAGGTTCAGCCGAAAATAGTCGCCACGCCGCTTCCCGAAGACGATATTGAATGGGCACTGACAATCCGTGAGGCGTGCGGCAAAAACACTTCTTTGTTGGCGCAAGATGAGTTATCTCGCCTAATAGCCGATCACCTTGGGCTAAAGCGCTTAACCGAACAGCGTAAAGAGGCCATTAAAAAAGCCGCCGCTAAAGCCTGCAAAACCCATCTTTTGTACAAAGAAGGTGGCCAGTACGGTCTATACCAACCACGCTTCGCTGATTACGAAAACGACAGCCTGGATCTTGTTATCCAAAAAGCTGCCCGAAAGGGTCGTTGGGTGGAACAAGAAGAGCTGTATCGTGCTTGCCTGAATTATCTTGGCTTTAAGCGCAGCTCAGATTTGGCGATGGAGCGTTTTAAAAGCTACGTAAACTCTGCGCTTCGGAGGAAGATACTGGAAAGGGATGGAAGCTTGCTGAAGCGGGTTTGATTTACACCTCTTGATTAAGGACAGAATTTAAAGGAGTCGCATATGGCAACAATGGATTGGTTACAGGGATTTTTAACAGCCCATCAGAGAAGCTTAGGATTTCC
>JAOXRT010000010.1 GCA_025800365.1 Cellvibrionaceae bacterium
CTGGACAAAGCGGTTACGTAGGTACTGAGCGGTTAACTCATGCAACCATCCGGGTCTCTTTTCATGCGCGCATGATGGTTGCATCAATACAACTCAAACGGAACCAGCTAATTCAAGTTGGCAGCTCTTAATACACTTCAAAACAAAAGACGCACTATTTACACTTACGCACATTATAAGAATATTGGGTGTCTTTGGCTAAGACGTTGATTAAGGGTGAATAGGGGAGGGGTGGGAGGCGAGGTAACATAGGCAGCGGTGAGCTTAGTCTATCATCTTCTTCAGACAGCAGCTGAATTGTGGCTATTCGCCGCGATATTGTAACAAGATATGACAATGTGAAGGTACTACTACCGGGCAACTAACACCAGCGTTAAAGTCTCCATTATACCCTATGGGCCAAACTTTGAAGCTCTTGAGGCAGGCGTAAACGTTGAGCTAGGAAGCTAAAATTTTACATGCTCTTTATTGGGCCACCTAGCAATGGGAAAACACCAGGGGAGCTGACTTTCCGAATACTTCATAAAATTTGAAGGGGGCTA
>JAOXRT010000018.1 GCA_025800365.1 Cellvibrionaceae bacterium
ACTGCTCAACCACAGCTATCGTAGAAAAAGTCATCGCCGACGCCGATAAATAAACAGCCGCTACACAAGGGGGTCAGATCCCAAGGGATCTGACCCCAAATCGGAGCCGAGATCTCCAAGGCTCACCTTTCCCATATTAAAAACCACCAATTCTTAACTCAGCATTTTGTCCGGTTGAAGTACAACGCTGTGAGAATAAAAATAAGCTTCAGACCATATTACAACAAGCCCAAAAGGTGATCCGCAATGAATGTCGCAATAGCTAGAGGCTTGTCGGTGATACTCTCATCGTTAGCAGCTGTCTTGTTTATCACTGTGCTTGATATGGTTTTCAATCCTGTACCCATCTCACTACAAATCACCTTTGTAGCGTTTCTGACAGGCAGCGGTGCAATCAGTATTTATACAAAGCTAAGGTCGGGGTCAGATCCCAAGGGATCTGACCCCAGGTCGAAGCCAAGCACTTAAACCCATAAACCTCTCACTTAAACGGCTTTTACTGTGCTCTCATCGCTATATAAACTCAGACTGTTATAGTATAACGTTTTGCTATACCCCTAAAAATCAATAAGTAGGAACTTGCTATGAACAACACAGGGCTATTGCGCTCTTTGAAGCTCATGCTGCTTGGTACGGCTTGTGCTATTAGCGTCCCGAGTTTTGCTGAAGAGAAAGAGGATCAGGCGCCACTTTCCAGTGCGACCTTTAAAGGCTTAGAGCTGCGCAACATTGGGCCGGGCTTTATGTCGGGTCGTATTGCTGATATTGCTATCGATCCAAAAGATACCAGTACTTGGTATGTTGGCGTAGGCTCCGGCGGTGTTTGGAAAACCAAAAACGCAGGTATCAGCTGGAAGCCTATTTTCGATGGTCAGCCGGTTTATTCAATTGGCGCTGTAGTTCTAGATCCAAGCAATAGTAATACGGTATGGGTAGGTAGCGGCGAGAATGTCGGCGGCCGTCATATCAGTTTTGGTGATGGCGTTTATGTTAGCCACAATGGCGGTGCCAAGTGGACCAATATGGGGCTGAAAGACTCTGGCCATATCTCCGAAATTATTGTTCACCCGAAAGACCCAAATACCGTGTGGGTTGCTGCTCAAGGCCCGCTTTGGAAAAAAGGCGGTCAGCGCGGTTTGTTTAAAACCACGGATGGCGGTAAAAACTGGAAGCAGGTTTTAGGAGATAAAGAATGGGTGGGCGTAACCGATTTGGTGATCGACCCTCGTAACCCTGATGTGCTTTATGCAGCTACCTGGCAGCGTCATCGTACCGTAGCGGCCTATTATGGCGGCGGCCCAGGTTCTGGTCTGCACAAATCTAGTGATGGTGGTGAGACCTGGCAAAAGCTCGAACAAGGCTTGCCTAAAGAAGAGATGGGTAAAATTGGTTTAGCCATTTCACCAATTGATCCTGATGTGGTTTATGCCGCTATTGAATTAAAGCAACGTACAGGTGCAGTGTTCCGTTCAGCTGATCGCGGCGCTTCTTGGGTTAAAGGTGCCGATGCGGTAGCAGGTGGTACTGGCCCCCACTATTATCAAGAGCTTTACGCTAGCCCCCATTATTTTGATCATATTTATCTTGCCGGCGTTCGCATGCAAGAATCAAAAGATGGCGGTAAGACCTTTGCGGCAATGAAAGAAGCCCATAAGCATAGTGATAACCACGCTATGGAATTTATCTCCGGCGATAAAAACTACATGATGGTAGGCTCTGATGGTGGCTTATATGAGAGCTTCGATTTAGGCGAGCATTGGCGATTCCATAAAAACCTACCTATTACGCAATACTATAAAGTGGCCTTAGATGATGCTAAGCCGTTTTATAATATTTACGGTGGTACCCAGGACAATAACTCCCAAGGTGGCCCTTCGCGTACCGATAGCGAGCACGGCATTTTAAATTCTGATTGGGAAGTCATTCTATTTGGTGATGGTCATCAGCCCGCGACTGAGCCGGGTAATCCCGATATTGTTTATGCTGAGTGGCAGCAGGGTAATTTGACGCGCTACGATCGTACTACCGGCGAAATGGTTTATATCCAGCCACAGCCTGGAAAAGGTGAAGGTCCAGAGCGTTATAATTGGGATGCGCCAATTTTAGTGAGCCCCCATAAACCAACACGTTTGTACTTTGCATCGCATCGTGTTTGGAAATCTGAAGATCGCGGTGATACTTGGACAGCTATTTCAGGCGATCTCACTAAAAATCTTAAGCGCATAGAACAGCCTATTATGGGCAGCACCCAAGGCTGGGATGGTGCTTGGGATATTTATGCGATGTCCCAGTACAGCACCATCACGTCCTTGGCGGAATCACCTGTACAAGAAGGCTTGATCTATGCCGGTACCGATGATGGCCGTATTCAAGTGACGGAAAACGGCGGCAAAAACTGGCGCAAGATTGATATCAGTAAATTACCGGGTGTACCTAAAACCGCCTTTGTTAATGATATCAAAGCCGATATGTTTGATGCCGATACGGTTTATGTGGCACTAGATAATCATAAATTTGGTGATTACAAACCTTATCTCTATAAAAGTAACAACCGCGGTAAATCTTGGAAGTCCATGGCCGGTGATCTGCCTGCTAAGCACCTAGTGTGGCGTTTAGTGCAGGATCATGTTGATGCGAATTTATTCTTCTTGGGCACCGAGTTCGGACTGTTCTTCAGCATCGACGCTGGTGAAAAATGGGTTAAATTGCAGGGTAATGTTCCAACAATTTCATTCCGCGATTTGGCAATTCAACGTCGTGAAAATGATTTGGTAGGCGCAAGCTTTGGTCGTGGTTTCTTTGTGCTTGATGACTATAGCGCTCTGCGTAACCTCACTGAGCAGCAGCTAGAGCAAGAGTCTTTATTATTCCCAGCGCGTGATGCACTTTGGTATATCGAGCGCAGCCCATTAGGGGGCGATGAAATTGGCTCCCAAGGTGAAAATACCTATCGTGCCCCCAACCCTGAGTTTGGTGCGACATTCACCTATTACCTAAAAGACGATATTAAGAGCTTAAAGGAAATTCGTCAGGCCAAAGAAAAGGCCCAGAAGAAAGCGAAGAAAGCCCTTAAAGTACCGTCTTGGGATTCCTTAGCCGCCGAAGAGCGTCAGCAGCAGCCAAGCTTGTGGTTTACCATTCGTGATGAGCAGGGCAATGTTGTACGTAAGATGCAAGGCAAGGCGAAAAAAGGTATTCAGCGTGTAACTTGGGATCTTCGTTGGCCTGGCCATCAGGCGGTAGGTTTGCAGGGCGATTATTTTGATCCTGTGCCTAGAGGCCCGATGGTCGCACCAGGCAATTACACCGTGAGCATGAGTAAGGAAGTTGATGGCGTAATTACTGAGCTTCAAGCAGCCCAGCCATTTAAGGTTGTGCAAATGCATAAGCGTGGCGCACTGAAGGATGTCGATGGTGCAAAAGTGGCGGATTTCTGGAAAGAGCTGGCTTCTGTGCAGCGTGTATCCACCGCCACCGCCAAGGCACTTGCCGATTCGGTAAAACGTTTAGATTTGCTAGAGCAATCTCTGGATCGCACTGTCGTCGCGCTTGGTGAGCATGATGCCAAGTTCGCTGAGCTACGTGCTCAGTTGTTAGATTTGGACAGCCGTCTGAATGGTAATCCAGCTAAGAACAAGGTCGGTGCTTGGAATGGCGTGGGTATCAATGATCGTCTATTCCATGCACAAATCGGCACCTTCCGCTCTACCTATGGCCCAACACCAGCGATTGAGCAGAGTGTGGCTATTGCTAAGGAAGAGCTAGGCGAGTTGCGTGATGCTTTGGAAGAGCTGCGCAATACTAAGATTCCAGCTTTTGAGCAGCAGCTGCAAGCGCTAGGCGCTCCTTGGGTTCCAGGGCAGCCACTGCCTAAGTTGTAATCACGCGGCTTTAATATCGGGGTCGGAACCCATAGGGTTCTGACCCCATTTTTCCCTCGTATTCAGCCTAATACCAAAAATCACGCTCTTCGACCGAAATTCACTTTTTCTCTCTAATCGCACCCCAGCCCTTCTAAGATACACACTCAACAAACACATTGAGTACTGAAGGAGCACCACCATGTTAGAGCGTTTTTCACAGTTTGATAGCACAGCCTTATGGACAGAGCACGGAGCTTTTCTGTTGATCTTTATTCCTTTGTTTCTAGCGATCTACTTTTTGCCGAGTTTAGTGGCCTTTGTATTGAGACGCGAGAGTAAGAAAAAGATTTTATTGGCGAATATTCCAGCAGGCTTATCTTGGATTGCTTGGTTTGGCGTCTTAGCTTGGGCAGTGAGTGGTAAGCAGGAAGAGGAAAAATGCTAATTGCCGTTTACCTAGGGGCCTGGGCATTGTTATGCTGCCTAGAAGAAATTAATCAGCAACAATGGTTATCATGGATATGTCACAGCGCCTTAGCGTTTGGCTGGCTGAATGTCGCCAGCCAAGCACTGCCTATAAAATTGCCTGCTTTATTATTGTATTAGTTCATGTCGGCAGTGGCTTTATTCTTATGGAGCTTTTCCTGGAGGACATTGCTAGGGATCGTTTAATGTTGCTGCTGCGCCTTACAGGCGAGTCCCTAATGATCGTGGCGATTTGTCATATCTGTATGCGGCCTTTTCTTCGATTAGGAATCCTGCGTTCTGGACTAAATGGAACTTCCTTTGCTGGCCTTTTCCTTTATTGTGTTCCCGTCGCAGGTGTTATGTCATTGCTAATGTATGGCATCGCCAGTGTTTCGGATTTTTCGGATTTCGATATCGATAGTATCCAATTTACTAATAAAGCCGGTGAGACCTCTAGCCACAATAGAGCTACTTCAGCCTATGTGATTTATGCTGGGCAGCAATATGCATTTCTGCTTTTTTGGGCTGCGGTATATTTATCTTGGCATTTCTATCGTAAGCGTGTTGAATTATCTCGCGAGCTTGAAATTGCACGTTTACAGCAGTTGGCCAACCAGATAAACCCTCATTTTCTATTCAACACACTCAATAGTATTCGAGCCTTGGTTTACTCAGATCAAGATAAAGCAGCCGAAACCATTACTCAGCTTTCGGAGCTAATGCGAGTTCATATGCACGCCGAGGTTGCAACGCTTAGCCGTTTTGAGCAAGAGTGCGAGCTGGCCGAAAGCTACTTAAAGATTGAGCTACTGAGATTGCAGGAGCGTTTAACCGTTAGATGGGATGTGTCACCCAATGTCGGTACGGTACAAATGCCAAGCTTGGTATTGCTTACCCTATTAGAAAACGCGGTTAAATATGGTATCGCACCTTCAAGTAAAGCTGGCGTTATCGATATTGAAGCAAAGCTAGTCGACGATAGCCGCTTCCGTTTAACAGTTAGCAATAGTTTGCCCGAAAAGAGTGCCGAAAAAGGCAATGGCATTGGCTTGAAAAATATCGAGAAACGTCTGCAGCTACTCTATGCCGATCAAGCTACACTATCCATCAAACATGCACAGCAATTTACTGCTGTAGTGGAGATTCCAGTACCATGAAGTTATTGATTGTTGATGATGAGCCTCTCGCTCGCCAAGAGCTAGAGCGCCTACTGGGTCGCTATGATGATATAAGCTCGCTTAAACAGGCTGCCAATGGCAAGCAGGCTCTGGAGATCCTACAACAAGAGAGTTTCGATACCGTCTTTGTTGATATACGTATGCCCGAAATGGACGGTATCGAGCTGGTAGCCAGTGCCGGCAACAAAAGCTTATTTGTGTTCTGTACCGCATACAGTCAGCACGCGCTTGAAGCCTTTGACTTAAATGCTTTTGATTACTTGTTAAAGCCTGTGAATCCCAGTCGCTTAGACCAGGTCATCGCCAAGGTACGTTTGGCATTGGCGGACAAGTCTTATCACGGCCAACAAGAAAAAGCGGCTTCGATAGAACAGCTACCAGAAAGCCATGGTTTTCTCCTAAAGTTTGGGCACGACTACCGCATCGTGCGTTTGCAAGATGTTCAACGTTTTGAAGCGGTTGGCAATCATGTGGCCGTTCACCTGGAAAGTGAGAAGTCTTTTATACAAAGCTCTCTAAGTCGTTTAGAAGCAAAGTTAGATAGTAATGTGTTTTTCAAGGCGAGTCGCAGCGATATTGTCCGTGTAGATGCGATTGCTCAGGTAGAAGAGGGTATGAGCACGGGAAGTTTGATGTTGATACTCAAAAATGGACAGGAAATAGAGGTGAGCCGAAGACAAGTGCAGGCTTTAAAGAAGCAGTTTAGTTTGTAGTGCCTCTGCTATTTCTGCATCACTCCAAGTTTCGATTTCTAGTATGACTTGATATGGGTTGCCGTTCAGCTGTAAAAGCTGGCAGATTGCGGGTTCAGTTTTAAGTCCATGCGATTTAAGTTGCTGAATGGCTTTTTGAAAAGTTGTTCCGCCAGTGTCGCATAGCCGTTTCATTATTTGATAGTGTCGATAGCCAGCTTGCTTGTGAGTAGGGATGTCGCAGGCATAGATTTCAAAGAGAAAGTTTGCATAGGTAAAGCTAGCGAGTACATAACCTGATTTAGTCTCTATTGTAAAGTCGCTATAATTTTCAAAGCACTCACGGAATCGCCTAGTGTACAATTCCGGTCTTTCATAATAACAAACAATATCAATGTCACTTTTGTCGGTATCTAGACCAACAAATATAGTGCTGACAACCTCGGGATCAAACTCCTTCAGTAACAACAAAGCCTTGCTGTCACACAAGGCTTGTTTTGCTTGATCGATCTTATTCACCGCTGTGGCCAATGGTTATTGATTAGCGGCCAAGATCATATCGGAAGCTTTTTCTGCGATCATCATGGTCGGCGCGTTAGTATTACCGCTAACAACGCTTGGCATAATCGAGGCGTCGATAACTCGTAGGCCTTCTACGCCATGAACGCAAAGATTATCATCAACTACCGCCATTTCATCATCGCCCATTTTGCAGGTGCCTGCTGGGTGATAGATGTGGCTGGCATTTTCACGAATAAAGGCTTCAATTTCTTCATCGCTCTGGCAGGCCGACCCCGGGGTGATTTCAGCACCGCTCACTTTGCGCAAGGCTTCTCCTTGTAATAATTCGCGACCGCGTTTTACGGCGGCAACGAGTAAATTCATATCTTCAGCATCGCTGAGAAGATTCAAATCGATAACAGGATCATCAGTCGCATCTTTACTGGCCAAGGTAACGCTGCCACGGCTCTTGGGGCGTAATACACAGACATGCAAACTATGACCATAAATGCTGTAGTAACTAGTGTCACGACCATGGTCGCCCATTGCGGCAGGCGAGAAATGTAACTGAATATCGGGTCTCTCAGCATTTTCTCCAACCTTGATAAAGCCACCGGCTTCAGCCACGGTAGAAGTTAAATTGCCGCGACGAGCAAAAATAAATTGGAAAAAAGCCTTGGTAGAATTCCATAGCGCTTTAGGGCGAGTGAGTGCTAAGCTAGTGCCGGTATTTTCTTTGGTAGTGATCAATACATCCGCATGTTCTTGTAGGTTTTGTCCGACACCCGGCAATTCATGCACAGTTTCAATGCCATGCTTATCTAGCTCAGCTTTGTTGCCAATACCTGATAGCTGCAATAACTGTGGAGAGCCAAAGGCACCCGAGCTAATTAGAACTTCTTTATTGGCCTTTAATATGCGGCGCTGACTTCCTTCAATAATCTCAACACCAACTGCACGTTTCCCCTCAAAGATAATCTTGCTGGCATGTACTTTACTGATCAGTGTTAAATTACTGCGTTCTTTAAGTACTGGGTGAAGATAGGCTGCTGCAGCACTGTGCCGCAGGCCGTTTTTCTGAGTGGCCTGAAACCAGCCAACGCCTTCTTGTTCGGCGCCATTAAAATCCTGAGTCGCTTTTTCACCTTGTTCTACGGCAGAGTCGATAAAGGCCTGACTCAAAGCATGCTGACTGCGCGAATCGGCCACATTTAATGGGCCGCCAGTACCATGCAATTCATTAGCGCCACGCTCTTGATGTTGTGAACGCTTAAAGTAGGGCAGTACTTCATCAAAACTCCAGCCCTTATTCCCAGCGGCTGCCCAGCTATCATAATCTTCTTTCTGGCCGCGCACATAAAGCATGGCATTGATCGAGCTACTGCCACCCAGCACTTTACCCCTTGGGCAGTATATCTCTCGGCCATTAAGGGTTTTCTGGGCGCTGGAGTTATAACACCAATTAAACAAGCCACCCGCTAAGCTGGCCAATACACCGAGCGGGGTATAAACCAAAGGGTTGCGATCACTACCGCCGGCTTCAATCAAACAAACGCGATTTTTTGGATCGGCCGATAGGCGATTGGCCAATACACAGCCCGCCGAACCGGCACCAACGATAATGTAATCGTACATAGGGATAGCTCACTCTTTATATTTATCTCGTGGGCTATGGTAATGAAAGTGGTTCGCAATTGAATGCTTTGTTTTGACATTTGGTGTCAGATTTTGATTGTTAGGAGGTGGCTAGGCGGGCCGGCCTCTAAGGTGGGGATGTGTTTTATTGGTTTCTCTCAATCATTTGAAAGGCGCTCGGGTCTGGACACGCATTAATAATTTCAGGTAGTTTCTGGCCTTTAAAAGAGCTCTCTATATCCTTAACCGAGAGTTTTGATCTGCAGCCAATTATTACCTTTCTGACAACCATGTTTTGATCAAAAGTTTTAAAATAAAGAGTATCATTACCCTGCCTGCTTCTTTCCGATTGAAAGCTACTCAAATTTCCAATTAGTCTATATTCTTCTTCATACTCCCAATGCAAAAATTTTGTGAGCCAGAGCGCCTTTGAAAATTCCTCCGGCTCTATTGATTCAAAGGGAATTTTTTAAGGTATGTAGTCAACTTTTTGCGGTGCTAAAGCGCTGCTAAATTCCAGTTCAATGCATATACCTTGATGTTTATTGGCATAATGTGACCATTGGACTGGGTTTGACCAGGATTTGCTAAAACACAAGACTCCGTAATTACTAGTCACGGTTCGTTTGGTTTGCTCCAGTGCCCTCCTTTTCATGAGGTCATTGGTCCATATATTTTGCAGCTCGAAAGGGTCGTTAATCCTGTTAAACGTAGAGACTTTTATGCGCTTATTTTCTAAATTTTTGACACCATATTGTTCATCCATGAAGTGGTAAAGAATCACTTTTACTCCTTGTGGGTTATCAGATTAGTATCCAGTTTTTGACTTTTTCATCAAAAGCTCAGTTACACAAGACTATTACGTTCTATATATAAGTTTCAAGTAAGAATCTATGGTGAGGGAGTGTTTTGGAGTGACTAGCGCCATGGACGGGGAGGGACAGTCGCATGGATGCGACATCGGAACGGAAAAACACTCCCTCGCCATAGAGTCTGGTCAGGCTTGCAAAGTCTATCTTTAACCTTCAAGCCTCTGCATATAACTCTCAACATTCCCCACCAAATGCTGCAAATTAATCGTCCCAATAATCGCTGCCGTCGCCCCGGGATGCGAAAAAACAAACTTCATACTTTCCGCAACACCACTAGCTTGATTGTTATGAGCAATATGTCCACTGGCTAATGCTTTCTTGATAAGAGCCGTTTTATGATTAGCAGCGCAAAAATCTAACACCTCAGCTTCAGCTGTTTCATTCAAATTGTAAGTGACCATCACACAATCTGATTGCCTCGCAGCAGCAATACCGCCAGCAACCGTTTTAGTAGACATCCCTGTGGCACGGATTAGACCGGCTTGTTTTAGCTCAGTAAGTGCTTCCAAACCGCCCTGCGAAATTGCATCCAAATCATTACCATCAGAGTGCAACAGAAGCATATCAATATAATCTGTATTCAAACGTTTTAAACTACGCTCAACACTTTTACGAATATGCTCTGGTCGAAAGTCAAAACTGGATTCACCATTATCGAACTCTTCACCTGCTTTACTAACAATCACCCAGTCTTCACGCTGCCCCTTTAAAAGCTCACCCAAACGCTCCTCGCTGCTGCCATAAGCCGGCGCAGTATCGATAAGATTTATCCCGCAAGATTTCGCTGTGGCTAATAGCTCTTTTGCCTCGGCATCGCTTGGTAACTCGAAAGCACTTGGATATTTTACCCCCTGATTCCGGCCAAGCTTCACCGTGCCAAGCCCTAGAGGACTGATATTAAAATCTAAGCCTGGGGCGTTTTTTGGGGGCTGCAGAACATGGCTCATGAGCTAAGGTCTTCTTTGGATGGAAAAAGTTTATCCCAAGGTGCTTTAGCAATTTTAGCCTCGGGTAAATTGGGTAGAATAGATTGTTCGCTTAGAGTTTGATCCGCCGCTTTAAGTTGCTCGATCGCCTGATCGGCAAAGTTCGGGCTAAGCGCCAGTTTAGTAGGCCAGCCGACGATAACATTGTTAATACCTGCAGCACGTTCGGCAAAGGCCTTGTCTGGTCTTACCAAACCCTTCTGCCTAGGCTCAGCGCGATTAATAGGAAGGCTGCACCATTGGGCTTTGCTGAAGTCCAGCCAAGGGAGTAAATCAGCCAGCTCTTCCTTGGCCTGGCTAATGAGTTCTTCAGAGCTTTGCTTAGCGCCAGCTTCTGCCAGGCTGCCGCCCAAATACCATACCTGCTCGCCATCTTCACAAGGATGACTAGAGATGGTTAAGCGCGGAGTACTCTCGGCGCCCATACAGTGGCCATAAAAACGATAAGGTAAGTTATGCTTTACGCAGACCTGCTGCAATGGCCTTAGCTGCATGGCGGGTTTTTTCAGACCTAGGTTTTCCAGTAAAGTGGCATTAGCCTCGCCAGCGCAAAATACAAAGTTATTGGCTTGAATAATCTGCTCTTCACCTTCTTCATCGGTGAGGCAAAGCTGTGCGTTATCTGCTTCTTTAAGCCAGTGGTGCTTACTTGGAAGTTTAAAAATTCTCTCGCGATAAGGCTCGCTAAGTGCCTTAAGTAATGAAGGCGTATCTACAACGATATCCAAAAGTTTATAGACCTGTGCATTACTTTGGCCTTGGAAGAGCGCGGGTAAATCCGCGCCTTTCACTTGCTCCACTCGCCCGCGTGTAAGTTTGCTGGCAAAGAAAGTACTGATCTTCGAGCTGCTCTGCTGGCTAGAAAACATATAGAAGTCTTCACTCAGCAGCTTGGCAGATTGTAGGTCGATTTCGCCTGTACCAGAAAAACACTCACCCCAGCGGCGGGGCATATCAGCAATCGCCTCGGAGGCACCGCTAAGTGCGCCAGCTAGGGTGTACTTGATGCCGCCATGAATCATTCCTTGTGAAGCTAAGGTTTGCCTGGCGCCAAGAGCCTCTCGCTCAAATAATGCACAGTGCCTGCCCTGTTGCTGTAGGCGGTTTAATAACCATAAGCCAGCAATGCCGCCGCCGATAATGGCGGTATCCAGTTTGATGGGGGCTGATGCCATAGGTGTTTGAGCCTCGAGTGCTGAGCTGCGAGCAGCTACTGTATGGTATTGGCAGATTGCTTTATTATAACGTGAATTAATTAAGAGTCTGCTTTAGCCCGATGCGTTTTTTCTACAGTCTAATCTTCTACCTTGCCTTGCCGGCCGTTTTACTGCGTTTGCTGTGGCGTGCCATCAAGGCACCTGCCTACGCTAAGCGGTGGCAGGAGCGTTTTGGGCTGTTTCCAAAGCTTACAGATTCGCGCCCAGTGATATGTTTGCATTCGGTATCGGTAGGGGAGACGATCGCGGCCAGTCCGCTGATAACACGCCTGCTAGAGGACTATCCTGATCATCAGCTAATGGTGACGACGACTACACCAACTGGCTCGGCTTTACTGCAGGAACGTTTTGCCGGTCAGCTGGCGCATGTCTACCTGCCTTATGATCTGCCCGATGCCGTTGCGCGCTTCTTGAATAAACTTGAGCCCGAGCTTATGTTGATAATGGAGACCGAACTGTGGCCTAACTTATTGGCGGCTTGTAAAAAGCGAAGCATTCCCAGTTTGTTGCTAAATGGTCGTCTGTCAGAACGTTCGGCGAAGGGCTATCAGCGAGTTTCTGCCTTAAGTGCTCCAATGTTTGCGGCCTTAAGCGGGATGTATGCCCAAAGTGAAGCAGATCGGCAGCGCTTTATTAGTACAGGTGCAAAGGCTGAAAGCACGGTTGTCAGTGGCAATATCAAATTTGACTTGCAATTAAATGATGAGCTACGTGAGCAGGCCAAAAAACTAAAACAGCAGTGGCGTGAATGCTCAACGGGTAAAGAAAAATTCCTTATTGCTGCCGCTTCCACTCATCCGGGCGAAGATGAAATTATCCTTGAAGCGTTTGGCCAGTTGATACAGCAGGAGCCACGGGCGCGTTTGTTGCTGGTTCCTCGTCACCCTGAGCGTTTTAATGAGGTTGCTCGCTTAATTGAAGAGCAAGGCCTGAACATGCAACGCCGCAGTGAAACTAAAAGCGGGAAGGCCTTAGAAGATAACTGCCAAGTTATCTTGGGGGACACCATGGGAGAAATGCTGTGTTTCTTTGGCGCTGTTGATGCTGCATTTATTGGTGGCAGTTTGGTGGATCGAGGCGGTCACAATATGATCGAGGCCGCAGCATGGGGCTTACCTATCGTGACTGGCAAAAGCTGTTTTAACTTTGTAGAGGCGAATAGTCTTTTGCAAACCGCTGGTGCATTGCTGCAAGTAGAAAACGCTACAGAGTTGGCCGATCACTGGAAGCAATTAATCAATGACCCCGAGCAGGTAAAGGCTATGTCGACGGCCGCCCTAGAGGTTGCAGAGAGTAATCGCGGGGCTCTAGATAAAATGATGATGGGCATTGCTGCCCATCTAAAATAAACACTTACTGCGGCGCGGGGCAGTCTATGCCGCCAGCTGATTGCACTCGCTCTTCAGTGCCTGGATGGGTACTGAGGTAGTTTAAGGCATCTCTAAGGTCAAACTCTTCGTCCCAGCCCATTTGTTTTTTCAGCTTCTCTTTCCAATCGAGTTCTTTTTCTTCCTTGCTATCTTTTTCTGCCTTATCGCTGTTAGGTGCTGTCGTGCTGTTATCGCTCTTTGGATCGTCACTTTCCAAAGTTTCTAAAAGCTCGGCAGCATCAATAGGCTCTTGCTCTTTCGGTTTTGCATCTTCAATAACAATATCGCCGACATTGTTTGTATCGAGCTTAATATCGTGGGCAGCCATAAGATGAGTTAGGCCAGCGCCGAGGCAACTGCTGGGTACGTTGATCTGTTCTAGCATCTCAATGGAGAAATGATCCGCTTCTCGTTCAAGGTCGCGGCTATAAGAGAGTTGCTGGAAAATAACGGGGCCGGAAACAAGCACTGTCTCCGCTAAAACGCTGACATCACCTACTATAACTGAGAGCAATGCGACGGTACCCAAAGATTGAATGATATTGCGGATACCGTGATATTGCTCTACGTGGCCGGCTTCATGAGCTAATACCGCCAATATCTCATTTTCATTATTGAGCGCTGTTACCAGCTCATCAGTCACCAAAATATGGCCACCAGGCAATGCGAAGGCATTGGCGCCGATGCCGGGACTACTTTTGCTTAAGAGGGTGTAGCGCTGTTGATTGGGGAGGCGTTGCCAGGCGCTTTCTAGCAGGCGCTTACCATCTTCGTCGAGTTTGCTTTCGTGGAAATAGCCCTGGAGCTGCTGCAAGGCCTGATTATCTAATGCTAGCAAGGCTTCTTTGGGTATTTGAGGAGCCAGCACTTTCGCTACCAGTGGCATGCCCACTTTAATATAAAGTAGGGCAATGACGGGCAGCATTACCAAAGCGGCCAGTGCAAAGCCGCGGCTTTTTTCCCAATAGTGAACCAGCCGCGACGCGCTGGGTTTGGCAAAAATTGCTTCAATAGCCTGGTGATCTTCACACTCGAAACAATCACCATTTGGCAATTCAATGCGATAGGGCATGCGGCCAATAGGGGCCGAAAGCTGGCACTGCTCAATAGATAGCTCTTGCAATATTTCACCACCGCTCTGAAAGCGTAAAGCTTGTCCTTCATTGAAAAGCTTCGCTGAAACTTGTTCAGAGCTGTGGGCTCGATAATATTTCCCGGTTAGGCTCATGCTGTATTAAAACCCGAAGTCAAAATCGAAGGCTTCGCCAACTTCATCGCCAACAGCATTAGTATGTTGCTGATTATGGGCAATAAATTGATCGCTATCACCGCGGTATTCAAGGGCTTCAATTTGCATTTTTAAGATGCGAATTTTAATCCATGGGTAAGCAAAGCCCAGTGTAATCACCATCAACACCGTATTGATCACCCAGAGTTTGGCATAGGCGTAAATGCTGAGGTTTGAGCGAAACTCGATATCGGCCAAAGTGAGGGTGTCAAAGGTGTCATTAAAAATACGACCGCGCCAATAGGCATACGCTGCCATATAAGAGGCAATCATCAATCCATAAACAAAGACAATGGCAAGGGTGATCAGTATCGCCATGCTGGCGCCGCCTTCGAACTCGATGCCAAAGCCAAAAATAATTGCAGCTGCGATTCCGGCAACAATGCCGCCAATAAGCATAACGGCCATGCCCGCTGCAATAGATATACCGAAGGCTATCCAAAAATGCTCAGAAAAACGACCGCGTTTTAAGTCGACATTGAATGTGCTCTGGCCATACTGGCTATGACGGGTATTGAAGTTGCGAACATCGCAAATAAACAGTGGAAAAATAAAACACATGGCCATTACGATAAGACCATAGAAGCCCATTAAGCGGGTAAAGTCTTCCATGCCTTCAAATGGATCGATGTCTTCACTGCTTTGGGCATCATCTTGAATATCGTCTGCAGAGAATTCAGGGTTTATGCTGCCATCTTCTTCATTATAGTCGTACTCAGTGACGGCTGACTCGCTCTCCTCAAGTAGTTCTTGTTCGGCCTGCTCTTCATAGCGTTGCTCGGCGCGCTGCTCCATATCCTCGCTCCAGGCCAGGATTTCATTACTGATGTGGATAATTCCTGCAGCAGCAATTAATAGGGCAACCAAATAAGGCCAAAGCGCTTTGTAGGCATCACTTATTTTGCCGTTGAACCCAAAGCGAATATTGCGCAAGCTGGTGTGGCGTAAACGAAAGCCTAAGGCGCGCACCATAAACATTGGCAACAGGCCAAGAACAATAGCGGCCGATATAAAGGGGATGGCGTTATGGAGTAATGCACCTTGGGACCAGCCGATTAAAAGCACAATAGCAATAATTCGGCCTAACAGAATCTGTAGTGGCTTACCGTGAAAGTCCAATCGTCCACCGGCAACTTCGGTATGGCCATAGAAATAGCGGCGCTCACGCACAGTAGCCCATGCTGAGTAGATGCCGAGGGTCAAGAGAGTTAATACTAAATTGACAATCCAAATGCGAAAATACTCGCCGCCATTGCCGTGAAATTTTATCAGTTGCCACTGTGGCTCGGAGGAGCTCGCTGCCGGCGTGCTAATTGGCTCGTCCGTGGAGGGGGATTGGGAATCTGACATGGGCATTCCTTATGTTTACAGTCTATTCCTTGCGCAAAACCGTATCATTTGAGTACTGTTTTCTGCATTTGGTGCCCAAGTGTACGTTAAAAACGCAGCAGCAAGCCATACCGCCAGTGAAAATCAGCGTTTTGCACTATACCCGTGAATATGTACATGTATATATCCATGTAAAGGCCCTTACAAAAGCTCATCCCTGCACCTAAAATCCAGTACAATAAACAACTTACACCGCCTGATTTAGAAGAGAGCCCCATGACGGAAGCATTGTCATCCAATATCGAAGAAAACTTCGACCGATTTATCGTAGAAGCCTTAGAAACTGGCTGCGTTTGGGGCTTGGAAGGCCCAGAAGGCTGGGCTTTATGCCCATCGGAGCAATATGGTGAAACGGACGTTATGCCATTTTGGAGCCAGCCCGAATTCGCCAAGGCCCACTGTGTAGAGGATTGGTCGGTCTATCAGCCCGTCGCAGTATCGGTAGAAGAGTTTATGGATAAATGGCTGCCTGGTATGCATGAAGACGTTTATCTAGTAGGCATCAATTGGGATAGTGAAATGGAAGGCATGGAGATAGAGCCGCTGGATTTATTAGAAGAATTCGAAAACGAAATCAGCTGATATGTATCCTCTAAACTATATCGAGCCAGTTTTTCGGCCCCCTAGCGAGTGGAAGTCTCTTATTCTGCAGGTTGCCAATGGCTGCTCATACAATAAGTGCACTTTTTGTGAAATGTACACCATGGAGCAAAAGCGTTTTAAGCCCAAGAAGCCCGATGTGATCGAGGCGGAGTTGCGTCAGATCGCCGAGGCTGGCTACCCTGTACAGCGAATCTTTTTAGCCGATGGAGATGCGATGACCTTATCGGTTCGCCGCCTCAAAGAAATTCTGCTGTTAATTAAGCAATACTTTCCCCACATCAGCCGAGTGTCTAGTTATTGCCTACCTCGCAATTTAAAGAATAAATCTGTCGACGACTTACAAGAGCTGAGAGAGTTAGGTCTTAACCTAATGTACGTAGGTTGCGAATCTGGTGATGACGAGGTTTTGGCGCGAGTACGTAAAGGCGAGAGCTTTGATAGCTCCCTAGATGCGCTGCAGAAAATTAAAGCGGCCGGCATGAAAAGCTCGGTGATGATACTTAATGGTTTGGGTGGCCCAACCTTGAGTGAGCAGCACGCTATTAATTCCGCAAAATTAATGAACGCCGCACAGCCCGATTACCTGTCAACATTGGTTGTTGAGTTTCCAAGGGGCAGCGAGGATTTTGAAGAGGCCTTTGAGATTCCTTGGCGCAAATTAGAGCAGCTAGAATTATTCCGTGAGATGGAGCTCCTGTTGGATAATCTAGAATTGGACAAAACGATTTTCCGCAGTGACCATGCATCCAATTACCTAGTGTTAAAAGGTGTGTTGGGCAAGGATAAGGGCAAGCTATTAGATACGGTACGCACCGCTATCAATAAGCCTGGAATGATTCCATTGCGACAGGAATGGCAACGGGGTTTATAAGGATTTTTCATGACTGACATTGAATGGGATTTTCCGAATCCTCACACGGTTGATATAACGGTTGTCGAAGACGATATTGACGGCCTGAATCACGCCAATAATACTGTCTACGTGAAGTGGTGCGAAATGGCCGGTTGGGGTCATTCTTGCCATTTGGGTTTAGATATCGAGGCTTATCGCCAATTAGATAGAGCAATGGCGATTCAAAAAGCCGAATACGAATACATGCAAGCCGCTTTATTAGGCGATGAATTGCGAGTAGCCACTTGGCTAACGGAAAGTGATGGCAAGCTCAGTATGACACGTCGCTTTCAAATCGTACGCTTAAGTGATGGTGCAACTATGCTGCGTGGCCAATGGAAAGTGGTTTGTATTGAAATGAGCAGCGGCCGACCGCGTCGCATGCCGCCAGAGTTCAAGGATGGCTATGGTGCGGCACTGGTAAGCGAAGCAAGTTAATACAGGCAAAGCGATGAGTGACGACGAAGATTTTTTTCGCCAGAGCATGGCCGATGTTCAGCCTATTAAGCAGCCTAAGCGCGTAAACCTAAAGGCCGAGAAAGCCAGCAACCCGGGCCTAGAGCATCGTAAAAAAGCGGCAGTAGAAGAAATGCCTAGCCACCAAGGTGATCCGCTGTCCGATGAGTGCATTGAGCCGCTTGATCCGTTAGAAATTATTGGCTACCAGCGCCCAGGTGTGCAGCATGGGGTATATAAGAACCTACGCTTAGGTAAATACCAAATCGAGGCGCGCTTGGATCTGCACCACAAAACGGTAGAACAGGCTCGCCGCTCGGTTTATCAATTTATTAAAGACTGTATTGAGCATGATATCCGCTGCGCCCTAATAACCCACGGCAAAGGTGAAGGCCGTAAAGACTCTGGCTTAATTAAAAGTGCGGTGGCCCATTGGTTGCCCCAGATAGATGCTGTTTTAGCATTTCATTCCGCACAAAAGCACCACGGTGGGGCTGGTGCAACTTATGTTATGCTGAAGAAGAGTGATAAGAAGCGCCAGGAAAATATGGAGCGGTTTTCTAAGCGTTAGAACTGAATGATTGGGCGAAATGTATAGCCCAATGTTGCTGGAGCAGCAGATTCTACTTAACAAGGAACGTGTAGTGAATAGATTTACTAAAGTACTTTTTATCTCTAGCTTGCTAATAGCTGGAGGTGTTTTTTATCAATATTTTTATCAGGAAGAACCTGAGAGCTCTCGCGCTGAAGCTCGTTCAGACTTACCTACTACTGAAGGTCCCGACCGGGCCGTCACCGACTCCAATACCACTGCTCCTTCGAAAATAAGCGCTAAAAAGAAAGCTGAGAAGGTTCTCGGTACTATCTCTAGCCCTTTTGGGGATCGCTTGCCTGGATATGTTAAGGCTGAATTGAATGAGATAAATCAAGTTTCTAATGAAATAAAATACGGGCTAGAAAAAACCGGTTTAAATGATTCTAATTATGATGAGCTGCTGAATGCTATTCTAGATGGTGATATGCCGACTGTAGTGGCATTTTTCAAATATCTGGAACATTGCAGACGCTTTGATATTGTGCCTGAATCCGATGACCAAGAAGATCCTAAAAAATGGTGTGGAAGTTCCAAGCGGTTTTTAGATAAGCGGAATCGCCAAGGACTTTACAGCGTGACCGACATTTTGTCCGTATATGAACAGTTGGCTCATGCTGGTGGCCAGTTAGAGCAGATAAGCTATGTAAATCTGGTCTCATCCGCTATTCACTCGGACGAATATAGCGTACAAAAAGAAGTGAACGATTGGGTAGCTCGTAGAGCTTATGTGCGAGAGTTAAGTAATGAGCGTGCGTTACATTTTCCTGAAACTTATATGTTGGCTTTTATGTTCGATTATATGAAGGGGAGCTACGGGCAGGATAATATTCCTAGGGCGAAAGCTGCTGCTATCTATATGGAGAATATTGGTAAAGCTGAAGGAATTTCTGATGCTTTTTTTGCAGACTATCCTATCGATGAGGCAAGTGTAGAAAGGGAGCTTGCGTGGCTGGAGGCTGAGATACAAAGGCGAAAGAATCAATAATGGCCAAAGTTGCTATATAGAGATTTGATGTTGTGACCGGTATAAATATGGACGTTTTATGCAAAGAAAGCTGATGATTATTTTTATAGCCATTATTTTTTCTTATATCGGCTATCGATCATTTTTCACTGATCCAGAGTTTAATTCTGAGGGAGTGGCCTTGCTTGCTTCTGAGCGGCGTTCAGTAGAGGATAGTTCTTCACAAGGTGGTGCTGAATTTTCTGATCCGTCGCCTGCGGTGGCTCCATCCATTAGCTCAAGCAATAACTTTTCACCCCGCTCTTCTATTACTCTTCAAGAAAGCAAGCACTCAGTAAATAATCAACTAAAGCTACTCGCTCAGGCATATAAGCCAAATGCAGAAGTGATAGCTAATGTCGAGCGCTTTGAGAATATTCAGTTTGAACTGTTAGAAGAAATTGATGAAATTATCCTAATGAAAGAAGGGGATCTTAAGCAGGCAGAAGATCCAGACGAAATACCAGCCTATGCTGAAAACAAGGCCCATAAAAGTGATGATGTGTATGAGTTGGCTTTATTTACGCAATTTATAGGTGAGTGCTTTAGGGGTGGGTTTAAGGATAAGCCTGCTTGTATAGGAACTTATGGTACAAACATTAATAGACTATCCATTCTGACACCTAGGGCGATCGATAAGTTAGATCAATTGGCTTTGCAGGGGGATTTAAAGGCGCAGTCTCTCTATCATGCCTCCTTGTTAAGTGCGGTCGATAATTTTGATATGAATACCGCTAGAGATACGGAACTATGGTTGCAGCGTCGTCAAAGAATGATCGGTTATAGCTTAAAGTTCGCAAGAGCTGGGTCAGCTCTCGCGACTAAACAGCTAGCGAAGCTATTTGATAGTAGTGAATATATTGAGGCGCAGCCTTTTTGGGCAGCAGTGTTCTATAGTCAACTGTCAATCTTAGATAATAGCGGCGACTTCGAGCTTCAGGGTTTAGTCTCGAATCATGACTTGGATGAAGGTGAGATAGAGCAAGCTAGGCAGGATTTGTTTGATAAAGACAGTTATTAGGCTTTGTATGGGAATACTAAAAGGAAAGTTAAACATCACGTTTTTGTGTATTTTTCTTCTTGTTGGAGTTTTCCTTCTGTGGCAAAAGGGTAGTGTTAATTCGAATACCTCTGTAGAGACAGGGCAGGGTGCAGACAGCTCGCGCAATGTTATTGCCGTTGATAAGCGTAAGCATCAACTATCTAAAGCCAATCAAAATCACTCTCCTACTCAAAGAATTACGAAAAGTAAGGAGACCCCCGACGTCAGCTTTCCCGCTAAGCCAAAAATAATTACGATGGCAGACCTGGCTACCTGGGATGAAGTACAGCAACTAGCAGTTGTTTGGCCGGGTATGAAGGAGAGTATTAGAGAGTTTGCCAGATCATATCGGTTCGAAGGCAGTGATAGTAAAGAAGAAGTTAAAGCTGTAATTGATTTGGTATTAGAGGATTCAGCAAAAGCTAAAGCAGCCGCCCTACAGGAACTAAGACATATCATCTATTGGTGCGATGATGGTCACGCTGGACACATCGATTGCAATCAGGTACATAAGTGGATTTCAAAGCAGGAGGAAGGAGGGAAAAAGTACTCTGTTTTTGAGCAGATAGAAAAGCTTGCTACGGCGGGCGACCTTTATGCTCAGTTTATATATCCACATAATCTGCACTATGCCGCTAGATCTGGAGAGGTTAATACCGCACGAGATATTCAGCTATGGATGGAGCGCAGGCAGCGCATGATAGAATATTTGGTTAAATTCGCCAAGGCGGGTGAGGTGGGGGCACAGTTTTATTTAGCGGCCACTTTCGAGGAAAATCACTTAATTAAAGCTAATCCATTTTGGTCGGCGGTCTTCTATAAGCAAGTAAAACTGCACTTTGGTGAGTATCACCCATATGAAAATTTGGTCGAGCTTCACGAACTAGATGAAGCCTTAATCGAAAAAGCCCGACAAGAATTCTTTGATAACTAGGCTAACTCATATATTCGCCAAATAAAGTAATCACCTCCCTAACCATTGGGATGCACTCCACCTCTGGTTTCACAAAACATCTGCAAGTCCATTGGGTTTGTTGCGCTAGCGGTTTTGAAATCAATTCTTCGCTGATAAGCTCACGATAGAAGATGGAAGCTGGTCCAATGGTGAGGTAGTCGCTATTGGATATAATGGTTTTTGCCATGGTGAAGCTGTTATAAATAATACTGGGCTCAAACACAATCGCGTTTGAGCCTTGCACTTCATTGCTCATAGATGCGGGTACAGTTGCGGATATTAGGCGGCTGCTACTTAAATCGCAACTGTCGATATGTTTATTGCCTGCCAGTGGATGTCCATGTCGCATAATGCAACTACATGGCTCGGAATAGTTCAGCACTTCGTGTAGATCGTTTTCAGCTTCGCTACTTGCGAATGGACCAATGGCAATATCGATGTGGCCTTGGCGTAGGTCGCGCAGTAAGTTTTCGGCTGAGTCCACATGAATACGTATCGAATAATTACTTTCAGCTTCGGCGAAATCCAAAAGCACCTTTGGGATAAACAGTTGCTCGACAATGGGTCCCACGCCAATGGCAACGTGGCCGCCTTGTTTGTTGCTCATTAGTTCTAGTTGGCGGGAAACCACGCTAAGTTGTTGCTCTAACTCGCTCGCGGTCGCCTGTAAATACTGCGCTGCCTGAGTGCTTACCATGCCACTGCTGTCGCGGTGGAAAAGCTCTAAGCCTAGCTTTTCTTCCAATCTATTTAAGCGCTTGCTTACCGTCGGCTGAGACAAATTTAGGCGCTCGGAAGCCTTATTGATACTGCCTTCTTCGGCGATAGTACTGATCAATTTAATATCTGAGATATCTAGCACAGGGGCACCCATATGGCAGTTTTGATTTGGCAGCTTAAATCTAAGCCTGCTGGGCGGCAAGTGCTAATCAGCTATAAGGAAATTTCTTAGCCCTAGTTAAATCTTTTCATTACCCAGAGTGCGCTGCTCAACTTACACTGGGTTCGAGTTAGTGAAGTGTTTAACAACGCTAAGACAAGCTTCTTGGCTAGGAGAAAGAATGGAAACGGCAATTGTTGCGGGAGTTGGTGCAGAGCGAGGGCTAGGGGCTCAGCTGTGCTTACGCTTTGCAAGTTTAGGGCTGCACGTATTGGTAGCAGGTAGAACCCAGGAAAAGCTATCGAAAATTGTAGGCATGATCGAAGCCGCGGGCGGTTCCGCTGAGGCGGTTTGCGTTGATGTTACCTCGGAAGAGCAGGTGCAGACATTATTTGCTAATACGCCAGGGACGTTATCGCTGGCTATCTACAACGCTGGTAATAATACGCCGGGTGCCATCGCTGATATGGAAGCCAGTTACTTCGAGGCTAGCTGGCGAGTGGCTTGCTTTGGTGGTTTTTTATTTGCTAGAGAAGCGGCTAAGCGAATGACGGAGCAGGGCAAGGGCACCATTCTTTTTACCGGTGCAAGCGCTTCAACTAGAGGCAAGGCCAACTTTGGCGCCTTTACCGCAGCGAAAGCGGGGCTTAGGCAAATGGCGCAGGCGCTAGCAAAAGAGTGCGGGCCGCAAGGTGTACATGTGGGCCATGTGATTGTTGATGGCGCCATTAACGGCGAGCGGGTGGCCACCCGTTATCCGGATTATGCAGCTCGCTTGGAAGCCGAGGGGCTTAACCTGGAAGGTATTGTTGATGCTTACGAGTATCTTTATGGCCAACCCTCAAAGGCTTGGACCTTCGAGTTAGATTTGCGAACTTCAACAGAGAATTGGTAAGCAATGAAAAAGCTACAAGTGATTGCGAGCGTTCATGAAGGCGCTGTTTGGCAAATGAAGCACAAGCAGTTAGAGGCGGCTATTGCTGATGCCTATAGCCTGATACTTCCAGCGCCTAAGCTCACTATGGTTTGGCAGCGCTTGCCAGCCGGGCAAGCCTATTTGGCCGGCGAGCCTTCTACAACATCAACCGTTGTTGTACCTGTACCTAATGATATTAGTCCAGCCCAGCGTGAGCAATTTATGAATGCCGTGTGCCAGGAGTGGATGCGTATCACCGATTGCAGTGTGGACGAAATTATTGTGAATGCGATGAGCGAGGATTATCTATCCCGCTACACGGCCTTGTCGAAAAGTCGCTTAAGTAAGAAGAAGGTTAAAGCTCGTTACCTCGGCATGTTATTGGCGGCACTTGTTAAAAAGCCGTTTAGAGGCTACCTGTCATTTAATATAAATCTTAGGTCTTGAGGAGCTACTATGCCACTGTATACCGTATCTACCCGTGAGGCACTAGATGGCGATGTAAAAGCTAAGCTTGCCATGATGATCACCGATGTGCATTGTGCGCACACGGGCGCACCAAGAACCTTTGTGCAAGTTTATTTTGCCCAAAACTTACCTTTGGCTGAAGCTGTGGATTTAAATGTTCAGGCGTCGGTTCGCGCAGGGCGTAGCGAAGAGCTCAATAAGCAGGTCGAAGTGGATCTGATGCAACAAGTGGCGGATCTTAGCGGAATCTCGCTCAATCATATGAGCTTTAGTTTATTTGAAGTCCCTGCAAGCTGGGTGATGGAAGGCGGGGTTATTTTGCCCGAGCCAGGAGAAGAAGCCGAGTGGCTAGAAAAACATGGTCATGCTGGGTAGTAGGGTCAGAACCCGTGGGTTCTGACCCTGTATAGTTTAAGCAAATGTTTAACTCGGGGCTACATGCCCCTCACATTCATGCTCATGCTCTTCATCTAGGTGCTTCTCGCCACACTGCAAACAATACTGATTAAAGCTGATTTGCAATGTCTTACAGGATCCGCACTCACGTTTAATACACAAGCCACAATACACACAGTACTTATTATCCGGGCTGGCGAATTTGCGATCACATGATGGGCAAATACCTTTGTGAATTTTCTCGAATGAGTTTTCTAGGTTACGCTCGTTATTTTGTAAGCTGCTGCGACGGCTCTCTTCGTCACGCTGCTCCATCTCGCGTTTCTTTTCCAAATAATCCTGCAGCTTGTTAATTAAGAAACGCCCTACCAAGAAGCAAGCCACGATGCCTACGATGGAGCGCACATAACCGCCATAGTTAGGGAAGTAAGGGACTAATTCAATAAAGAAGGCGTACAGCGAAAAGTAGCCCCAACCGTAAACAAATGGCCAGTAACTGGAATTGCGATAACGTTTGAACAGAAACACTGCAAGGGCAAGTAAGGGTAGTACGAAGGCCAGGCGGATTAAAAATGCCTTTAAGGTATTGCTGCGTTCATCTTCGCGCATCAATTGGCGGGCATCCGATTTTAGCTCTCGGATTTCTTTGCGTAGCTTTTCGCTATCTTGGCGCAATAACAGTAACTGTTTTTCCAGCTGGTTTTCGCTTTGGGTCGCAGTACTAATCGCCACTCGTCCCTGCTCGATCTTTTTACGTATAGCTTCCACTTGTTGATTGCTTTGGCTGTCTTCTGTGACATAGCGCGAGGCCAGCATTTCTTTGTAGTTTTGTTGTTGTATGCCCAATACTTCTTTTAAGCCACTAAGCTCGGTTTGGACGCTCTGACGCTGAAAACCCAAGGTTTCCTGCTTTAGGCTGTTTTCGTCTTGCTGCTGCTCAAGCTGCGAGAGTTGCGCCTTATCCAAATAATCTTCTAGTTGAATGTTGGTATGCCGACTTGGCAGGTTTTTAATAATGAGAGAGCCGCCTTGTAGTAGGAAGTAGGTGAATACTAAGGCGATGATATGGAGGAATATATTAACGACTTTACTAAGTTGGCGACTGGATTTCATGATAAGGCTCTAAAGCTTGGGTAGTGGTCGTGGATAGTTGTGCTCATAGTAGAGACTTGAACTATAGGGTCAATAGCTCTGTAAAAAGTATCACATATTGATACCTTGTGGCTTATTGCTGAGTGCTTTTGGGGCTGAGGCGAAAACCCGTAAGAACGGGGTCAGACCCCGTTTCTAAAAAATAACCGAGCTCAATAACCCGCTATGTTGTCTTAGGTGAGGGGGCTGACCCCTTCACTTATCCAGACAAAAAAAGGGCCCCTTCGAATAAATCTTAGGAGCCCTACGTACGGAAATCTGACTTACTGCTAAATTCTTTCTTTTTAAAACCGGGGTCAGACCCCGCTCTTAAAAAATAGCTGAGCTTAACGAGCTGCAGTCTTTCTTAAGTATGGGGTCTGACCCCTTACTTACGGTATGTCTTATACACTCATCTCAGGAACGTTATCCGGCACTACTAGCTTGCCACCGGTTTTGCTAACAATCTCTTCTACGCTCACGCCTGGCGCGCGCTCTTTTAGAATAAATTGGCCATCTTCGATTTCTAGGTAGGCTAGATCGGTAACTACTTTCTTAATGCAGCCAGCGCCAGTAAGTGGCAGGGTACATTCGTTAAGCAACTTAGAGTTACCGTGCTTATCGGCGTGGGTCATGGTTACGATGATATTGTCCGCGCCCGCTACCAAATCCATGGCGCCGCCCATGCCTTTAATCAGCTTGCCTGGAATCATCCAAGAAGCGATATTGCCTTGCACATCAACTTCAAAGGCGCCCAGTACGGTAAGGTCTACGTGACCTCCGCGAATCATGGCGAAAGATTCAGCCGAGCTAAAAATAGAGGCGCCGGTAATGGTGGTGACGGTTTGCTTACCCGCATTAATCATATCGGCGTCTACTTCTTCCTCGGTAGGGAAGGGGCCCATGCCGAGCAAGCCGTTTTCAGATTGCAGCATTACTTCCATGCCTTCAGGTACATAGTTGGCCACCAAAGTTGGAATGCCGATACCTAGGTTTACGTAGAAGCCGTCTTGTAATTCTTGCGCTACGCGCATTGCCAGTTGTTCACGTGATAAAGCCATGATCAATCTCCTTATGCGCGTACGGTGCGTTGTTCGATACGTTTTTCGAAAGTGCCTTGAATCAGGCGATCCACATAAATACCTGGGGTATGAATCTGAGTTGGGTCTAGCTCGCCCGGCTCAACAATCTCTTCAACCTCTACAATGGTGATCTTGCCTGCGGTGGCTGCCATTGGGTTAAAGTTCTGAGCGGTGTGGCGGTAGATCACATTGCCGTAGGTATCGGCCTTCCAGCCTTTCACAATGGCGAAGTCGCCAGTGATGGCTTCTTCCATAATGTACTTGCGGCCATCGAACTCTCGTACTTCTTTACCATCACCCACTGGGGTGCCGTAACCGGTAGCGGTATAGAAAGCTGGAATACCTGCGCCGCCAGCGCGCATTTTTTCAGCCAGAGTACCCTGAGGCGTTAGCTCAACTTCCAGCTCACCCGCTAAAAGCTGATCTTCAAATAGCTTGTTCTCGCCAACATAAGAGGAGACCATTTTTTTAATTTGCTTGTCTTCCAGCAAAATGCCTAGGCCAAAGCCATCTACACCACAGTTATTGGAAACAATGGTTAGCTCTTTGGTGCCCATCTTCTTGATTTGAGCAATACAGCCTTCTGGAATACCGCATAGGCCAAAGCCACCGGCAATTACCGTCATGCCATCTTCTAGGCCGGCCATGGCTTCTTCGTAGCTGCCGACAACCTTATTGAAACCGGACATCATCCACCTCTTTTTTGTTATGTCAGAGTCACGCTCATTAGCGTTTAGGTGGCCTAGCTTGGTGGAATTCGCTATATTTAGCAAATATAAAAAAATTCATAATTGATAAATATTTTAAATATATCGAATGTATCCAATAAACGGAGAATGGCGACTTTATGAGCCAGCGCCCCTCATTTACTCATAAACAGCTGCGTGCCTTTGTGGCGGTAGCAAAACATCGAAGCTTTGCTGAGGCCTGTGGTGAGCTGCACCTTTCTCAGCCGGCCTTAAGTATCACTATTCGCAATCTAGAAGAGCAATTGGGTGGGCCCTTAATTAATCGCAGTACTCGCAGCGTATCGCTCACCCCAGAGGGCGAGGCCTTTTACCCAATCGCCCAGCGCATTTTGCAAGATTGGGAAAGTGCCTTTGATGAAATGCATAACCGCTTCGCGTTACGCCGTGGCCGCTTGGCCATGGCCTGTATGCCATCGCTGGCCGCTAGCGTATTTCCTGCGTTAATGGCGCGCTTTCACGAGCAGTACCCTGAGATCGATCTAAGCCTAGAAGACATTGTGATGGAGGACGTGCTTTCAGCCGTGCATTCCGGCCGAGTAGAGCTCGGTATCGCTTTTGAGCAAGAGATACCCGAAGACATAGAGCAGCAACAGCTCTTTAGCGATAGGGCTGTGGTAGCACTTCCTCCTAGCCATGCCCTGGCTAAGAAAAAACAACTCAACTGGCAAGATCTATCGCGCTACCCTTTTATTAGCCTAAACGCCCGCTCGGGCTTTAGGCGCAGTATCGATACCATCATGCAAGAGCAAAACGCCGTGCCTGAGCGTATCTATGAAGCTAATCAATTAACTACTGTAGGCCGAATGGCCGCCGAAGGCTTAGGCTTGTGCCTAGTGCCGGGTTTTTGTCAGTTGCAAATGGAGCAGATGGGCTTGCGGTGTAAGCCGCTCGCGGGGCCGGTGTTTAAAAGGGATGTGGTCATCCTAAGTCGCCGCCGAAGAGGTTTGTCTGCTTCGGCGGCGGCTATGGTGGAGCTGCTAAGCTCGCAATTTAACGGACAATAGCTTAGGCCTCAGGGCTAAAATACTCTCGATACTCGGAGAATAGTTTTTTAGCTTTTTCAGACTTGGAAAGGTCATGTAAAAAGCGATCAATACTTGTCTCCATAAAGACTTCTTCGGCAGGCTTGGTTTCATCCGAGCCGTGTGGGTTGGTCCAGATATTATTCACTTGGGTTGAATCCATGCTGTACTCAAAACGCTCCAATAATTTACCTTGCACAAAAACATCGTAGTACAAAGTAAACTCCGTATTTGATACAACAGGAAGTAGACCTAATGTAGTCGCTGAAAGCATAACGGAAGAGAATTGTGTCCCGTCTTGTTTTACATGGCGGCCTTTGTAGACCCTTAAACCAATAGGCAGGCCAATGGCCTCTTTATCCAATCGATCAAAAGCTTCGTGTTGCTTGAGTTTATTGAGATAAGTTTCTTTTTGAATATTGCTAACAAAAAATACCGCCGGAAACTTCTCGCCCTTATGTTTGTATGGGGTGAATATTTCTTGTGAATCTTCGGCAAAGGCTGTTAGGACTGTCAGGCTTGCCAATAGACTAAAAATAACGCTTTTCATCCTTGTGGGCCTCACTTGTAGCATAGTATTTGATTGGTGTATTTGGTGGCATCGGCAGAAGCTTGCTCAAAATTACTTTGGGCGTCTGCTACTGAGTAGTTGACTTCGTTCTTATCCAAAAACTTTTTTAGCAAGTTTAGGTTGACGGCAAAATTTACATTCTGAGCACTATTGCCTTTTTCTTCCAACATCATTTTTTGATTCAGTGTGCTAGTGACAAGGCCACGTAGGTTACCTTGGTAGTCAATTACTGGGCTGCCGCTATTGCCAGGTTGAATTGGGGCGCTGAATTGAAAGTGTTCGCTTGAGCCTCTCAAGCCGCCCTTTGAACTAATATTGCCCACTGTTAATGATGGGTATGTTGAAAGAATTTCTGCAAGGGGATAGCCCACCACAAAAATCGGTCGGCCTAGTTTAACGCCTCTGTCAGTTGGCAGAGTTAAGCTCATATCGTTAGGGGCGCTACTTTCCAGTACGGCTAAATCCAACAATAAACTATCGGCTTTGAGTTTAGCGGGATAAGGCTTGCCTTGATACGAAACTTCAAGCTTCATGCACTCATCGATGACATGTGCTGCGGTGAGAGTTTGCCCAGGCTCGCCAAAAAAGAAGCCGGTGCCATAGTTTCTAGGCTTGATGTTCGGCAGTAGCTTACTTATATCCGGCATTACATCTTTATTTGTCTGATAGTATTGCTCTGCCAAAGCTAGGTTTTCATTGCCGCGCTTATTCAGAAAATCGATAGTGATTTCCAGAACAGCTTTTACAAAAGTGTTGTGTACGGCTGCAAAGTCGTAAGGGCCAGCGCCGCTAGCACTCCCTTCAGTGCTGGTCTGATAGATAAGTTTACCATCTTGATCTAAAAAGCTAGCTTTAACAGTGGTGTTCCACTTGCCCCAGCCGTTGCTCCAGCGGCTATTAGTTTCCAAATTTAGAAGGTAGGCGTGACTCTTTCCCGAGTCGAGTTTAGACACTTCTTGAAAGTATTCTTTGCCAACCAATTCGGTTGCTTCTTCTAGTACGCCCCAGAAGTTAACTCCCTGCTCGGGTTTGCCCTTTTTAACATAGTAGGCAAGCTTTAAATTAGTGGGCTTTTTGATCTGTTCATTTAGAAATACTTTGGTATTAACTGATTGAACATCTTTAATGGCGGTGGCTTGACAGCCAGCTAAAACGATAAGGCTAAATACGACAATTGCCCTTAACATGAGAACTCCCTGTGATAACAAACTTGCCGCAGAGTAGACCGCAGCTGATGCAAGTCTACGGATATTTAAAGGTGCCGCAAAGTACCGATTAACGCACGGGGTGAAATTTGATGAAAAAGCCCTAAACTGTACAAATGTCCAAATTGGTAAAGAAGGGTTAAACAAGACGCTGATTGACGGGGCTTCAATTAGACTGCAAGTCTATAAAAACTCTGGGCCACCGAGCCTGGAACACAATAAGCCTTTAGGCAGGATTAGCTCATGATCGAATTTCAGCTCAATGGCGAGCCCGTGTCCGTGGATTTGCCAGCCGATACCCCTTTGTTATGGATTATTCGAGAACACTTTCAGCTTACTGGAAGTAAGTTTGGTTGCGGTATGGGCTTGTGTGGTGCTTGCACCATGCATGTGGACGGCGTTGCCAGTCGTACCTGTATCTTGCCTATTGCCGCTGTAGCTGGAAAGGCGGTTACGACGATTGAGGGCCTGGGTTCAGAGGAGAATTTGCATCCGGTGCAAGAGGCTTGGCTAGAGCACAATGTGCCGCAGTGCGGCTACTGCCAGCCAGGGCAGATTATGTCGGCATCGGCCTTGCTGGCAAGCAATCCTAAACCTGATGATGCCACTATCGATGCGGCGATGAGTGGCAATATTTGCCGCTGTGGCACTTACCCTCGAATCAAAACAGCCATTAAAAGTGTGGCAGCCGTGCAGCATTTTGATCCGGCGACAGTGTCTGAGCCTCAGGTGGCTGGAGGTGAATCATGAGTCGTTCTGTCAGTTCTTTACCACGTCGTTCATTTCTAAAATTATTGGGTGCTGGCGGCTTAATGCTAAGTATGCCGACCTTAGCCAGTGATATGCCTTTGCTGTACAGCCAAGGTGATGCCTTGATGAGCGATGGTCTGTTGCAAATTACCCCGAGCGGGGAAATTGTTTTTTTAATGCCCCGCGCTGAAATGGGGCAGGGCACTAATACCGGCCTTACTATGCTGATCGCTGAAGAGCTGGATACCCCGCCAGGGATGATTACCGTATTGCATGCAGGTGTCGGGGAAGAGTACAAGAATCCATTGTTCGGTATGCAAATGACGGGCGGCAGCACCAGCATTATGGCGCACTTCGAGCCGCTTCGAAAAACCGCCGCGACTGCTCGTGAAATGATACTGCAGGCCGCCTCCGAGCAGCTCAATATGGACCCGGGTAGCTTAAGTATTCGTGATGGTAAATTATGGTTCGCCGAGAAGTCTTACGGTCTAGGTGATTTTGTTACGCGAGCTAGCCAATTACAGCCACCAGAAAAAGTTGTGCTAAAAGCCAATGGCAATTTACGTTTTATTGGCAAAAAACAAAAACGTATTGATGCGCTAGCCAAGGTTACTGGCAAGGCCCGCTTTGGCATTGATGTGGGCAGCCCTAGTGGCGACACAGTCATTAATGCTTCTGATCAAAATATTCCTAATTTAAAACGCGCTGCCTTATTACGTTGTCCGGTTATTGGTGGAACGGTAAAAAGTGTGAATGCCGATGCTGTTAAAAATCTAGAAGGTGTACAGCAAGTTGTGCCCATTTTTAATGGCGTGGCCGTCGTTGCCGAGCACTACTGGCAGGCCAAAAAAGCCCTGGCTGAATTACAGGTAGAGTGGGATCTGCCCGAGCTGGCAAAGCATAGCTCGGCTGATATTCGCAAAACCTTTGAAGCGGCCCTAAGCGAAGAAGGTCAAACCGCCTTTGAGCAAGGTGATAGCAAGGCCGCCATCGCCAGCGCCAATAAAAAACACAGCGCCGATTATCATGCGCCATATTTGGCCCACGCGACCATGGAGCCAATGAACTGTACCGTATGGTTACAAGATAATGTGGCTGATATTTGGGTTCCGACTCAAGGCCCTGATGCTAGCCAGTCGGTCGCTTCGGAATACTGTGATGTGCCGCGCGATAATATTAGAGTGCACAGCACCTTTTTAGGTGGCGGTTTCGGTCGCCGTGTAAATCAAGATTATGTGGCCGAAGCTGTTGCTATCGCCCACGCTTCTGGATTACCCATTCAGCTGGTTTGGAGTCGTGAAGATGATATGCGCAACGACTTCTATCGCCCTGCGGCCTCGGCGCGTATGAGCGCGGCGATTAATGACGCGGGTAAAATTGATGCTTGGGATGTCACCCGAGTAGGCCCGAATATTACTGGTTATACCATCGATGAAATGGCTGGCATGTTCTTACCAGAGTTTTTGCCCGGTGGCTTTGTCGATTGGATCAGTAAGCGTGGCCATGGCGTTTTTGAAAACTGGACGGTTGATCACAGTAGTATTGAAGGGCTATGGGAAGAATACAGCATTGCCAACAAAACCGTGCGGCAGGTTACGGTTGATCCTGGCTTGCGCTTAGGTTTCTGGCGTTCGGTTGGGCATTCTTTTAGTGGCTTTTTCAAAGAAGGTTTCTTCGATGAACTGGCGATTGTGGCAGAGGAGGATCCATTGGCTTATCGCCTGAGTCACTGTGATGATATGCCAAGATTGGCAGCGGTTTTGAAAAAAGCTGCCGAAATGTCCAATTGGCAAGAGCGTGAAAAATTAGCAGCCAAAGGACGCTTCCTCGGAATTGCTGGGGTTTTCAGCTTTAACTCCTATGTGGCCCAGGTTGCGGAAGTGTCTGTAGAAGCCGGTCAAATTAAAGTGCATAAAGTGTATTGTGCGGCTGATTGCGGGCGTGTGGTTAATCCCGATGGTGTCGCTGCGCAGTTAGAAGGCGGCATTATTTTTGGTTTGTCGGCGGCACTCAGTGGCTCTATCACTTTGAAAGACGGTGCTGTTGAACAGAGTAATTTCCACGACTACCCTGTTGTGCGAATGAATGAAGCCCCGGAAATTGATCTGCATATCATGCCGAGTACTCAAGCGCCTACTGGTGCAGGTGAACCGGGTGTGCCGCCAATCGCCCCTGCCGTAGCTAATGCTGTGTTCGCAGCGACTGGACAACGCCTGCGCGAACTACCTTTGCGTTTGGCTTAATTTTTACAGAGATTTATTGTGCAAGCAGAACACGAAGATATTTTACATAGCGCCTTACTTGCTGCGCAGGCGGGAAAATCTTTGTGTTTGATTTCCGTTATGGAGACCTTTGGTAGCTCGCCTAGGCCGGTTGGTTCTCTGTTAGCTGTTGCTCAAAGTGGTGAGTTTTGGGGTTCAGTTTCTGGTGGCTGCATTGAAGAAGAGCTGCTAGAAAGCTTAAAACAAAACTGGCCAGAATCGGCTGAAGTTCGCCTATATGGCGAAAGCGAAGAAGAACGTGCACGTTTGCAATTGCCCTGCGGTGGTTGCATGCGCTTGTACGTGCAGCCGGTGACGGAAAGCTTATTAGCCGATGCCCTTCAGGCTTTAAAGCAACGCCAAACGGTAGCTTTGCTTAGCCGGCTCGATAACGGACAGTGTGAAATACAAGATTGTGATATCTGGCAAGAGCACCATTGGGATGGTGAGCGTTGGCTCAATGTTTTAGGGCCGCGTTGGCAGTTGTATATCGTTGGCGCTGGGCCTATTTCGCAATATCTCGTGCAGTTAGCCGAGCTGCTAAATATTCGCTGCGCAGTCATTGATCCACGCCCTGAATATGCCGAACAATGGCAAGAGTCCTGGGCGCCTATTTATCGCCAATATCCCGATGATGTATTGGCTGAATTGGGGGTGGATAGCCATAGCTTTATTGCCACAGTAAGTCATGACCCTAAAATCGATGATCTCGCCGTTATGTATGCGCTGCGCTCAAAAGCAGCCTATATTGGTGCCATGGGCTCAGTAAGAACCAGCGCCAAACGCCGCGAACGTCTGCAGGAGCACTTTGGCTTTAGCGACCGCGAGCTGAAAAAGCTAAAAGCCCCCATTGGCTTAGATATCCACAGCAAAACTCCGGCGGAAATTGCGGTATCAATTCTGGCCGACCTCATCGCCGTAAAAAATGCATAGCTCCATATCTAATCTAAATGAGCGCTTGCAAGTTTGCTTTTTAGCCGCGGGCTTTTCTCGCCGCTTCGGCAGCGCCAAACTACTCGCTCCAATGCCCGATGGCCGTAAACTAATTGAGCACAGCTTGCAGCCATACATAGAGATGGATTTATCTCCTACAGTTTTTTTAAGGGCGGATGATCAAGCGCTTATAATACAGCTAGAACAATACTCCTTGCCGACTATTTTGCTGGAAGATGTGAGCGAAGGCTTATCGGTTTCTGTCCGCGCTGCTGCTGAATATGCTCAAAGTAAAGAGCACCCATTTACGCTGTTTGCATTGGCCGACATGCCATATCTTACGGCTTCAGCTTTGGAAAGTTTCTTGGGCGCAATAAACTGGCAAGAAAATTCAATCTTCGCACCGTTTAGTGAAGAGCAAGGCAGGCTAGGTAATCCCGCGATATTCCATCGTAATTACTTAGCTGAGTTTAGTAACTTGCACGGCGACCAAGGGGCAAGGCCCATACTAAACGCGTATTCAGAAAACTTAAGAAAAATAGATTGCCTAGATATCGGCTTCTACAAAGACGTTGATACAAAAGAAGATCTAACAAGTGGCGGCCCAACGGAGTCAGAACCCTAAAGGTTCTGACCCCACTTCGAAGCCATTTTTTCAAAGTGTATTCTTAATAGCTTTTGTTTCTTTCAGGTTTTGATCCGAAACCGTGGAGCGGCATGACCAATTTCCTTGGAGGAAATTTGGGCTTGACCGCAGGTAGAGCGCCATGGATGGCGGCGAATCCACGCCGCGAAGTCGAGCGCCCTAGGATGGTTTAAGCGTGTTTCGGATCAAAACCTGAAAGGAATAAAAGCGGATAGAAGCTAATGAGTTGTTTTAAAGCAACTAAACAGCATCCACCAGGCATTGATCTCAGTATTTACTATCAATGCGCATTAGCAACCTGCCCACCATCAAGCACAATCGTATGCCCATTCACAAAAGCCGAAGCTCGCGAGCTTAAATAAATCGCCGTGCCCGCAGCATCCTCCGGAGTACCCACGCGACCAGCCGGAACAGAAGCCGCAGCAGCCTGCTCATCGTGATCCAAAATAAAGGCCGTCATCTTGCTTGGGAAAAACCCAGGCGCAATACCATTAACCAACACATTATCTTTAATCAAACGTGCCGCCATATGAGTGGTTAAATGAATCACCGCCGCCTTACTGGCTGAGTAAGAATAATTTTCCATATTGGGATTGGTTAAGCCGTTAATGGAAGCGATATTAATAATGCGGCTGCGATCTTCAGCGCTCGCGCCTTTTCTCAAAAGAGGTAGCAACTTCTGACTCAAAAAGAAAATAGACTTAGTGTTCAAATCCATCACCCGATCCCAGCCTTGCTCAGTAAACTCATCGATAGGCTGTCCCCAAGTCGCACCAGCGTTGTTAACCAAAATGTCTACTTGTGATTCACGGGCCTGAATCTCAGCAACAAAGCTTTCAATGCCTTCCATTGTGCTCAGGTCAGAGCTAATGGCAATACACTCGCCTTGCTTGCTTAACTCGGCAGCAGTGGCTTCCAATTCAGCTTGCTTACGGGCCGTGATATAGGTTCGAGCGCCAGCGGCCACAAAGCCTTGGGCAATCATAGCGCCAATACCACGAGAGCCGCCGGTGACGATAGCGACCTTACCTTGTAAATCAAATAGTGCTTGCATGGTTAACTCCTGAAAGTGTTTTGCCCCATTGTAAGAGCCAAAAGTAATAGCGCAAAGGGTGAATACTGACAGGATGTCGCATATAGATTGTGTGCTGGTACGCGCCCAAAATGTCTACTGGTGCAATGATTGCAAAACTAAGCTCAGCTTTACCTTTGTATCATGCAAACTGCCGATTCATTCACGTTTATATGGCGCAGATGGGCGTAGCATTGCCAGCCGTCATTGGGGATAGATTCAAGTCAGCGGCAGATGCGGCCGATAACAACAATAATGAACCATGCATAAAAGGATGATGCATACCATGATTAGTTCACAGCGCGTTAAAAGGGTTGAAATCGAAGAGTATCAAGGGATACTGCCGCATCTCGTCGTTGTCGCCCTAGGGCACTGCTGTCAGCAGCCTGATAGTGCCATCTTGCGCCTTGCAAGGCTGCAGCCCAATGCAGACGAGGGCATTTATGACTTCGACTTCTGCATGGATCCACACCAATGTGAGTGCTCTGCTCACGATCAAAAGAAAAACCTTAACAGCTATCGCTTGATGCACCCGCAAACGGCCAGCTTCACATGGGTAGATTTCCCTAAAAACTTAAAAGCTGTTCGAGTTAATTCAGCAAACAATAGCTTGTTAGAGTACCTTAGCCAGCCAGAGGTCGCCCAGGCGATCTAAAATAGTACTGGGGCGGCCCACCAGTCTTCGCGCTTGAATTCGCCCCCGGCCCTCACTATCCTGAATGATTCCGAAAACTATTGTGTGGCGTCGTTATGGATAAGCCTCAATTAGAAAAACTGTTATTAGATTCTTTATCAGATAGCCGACTGGATAATCAGGAAAAGCGAGCGCTGCGAGATTTTGTACAGGCCTTGAGTGGGCCAGAGAGAAATTTTGTGCGCAATCGAGCTTTTGATCTGGCCAAAGATGCCATGTCGAAGGACGATGGTAATCCAGCCGCTATTCTTGAATGGCTGCAGAAAGTGGTCAAAGTTTGTAAGCAAGATAGTGGCTTCTACAAGGCGGATCAAGCGTACTTTAGCCCTGGCAATACCTGTCGCCAAGCCATTATTCAGCAGATTAACAATGCCCGCGAGCAGATCGATATCTGTGTGTTCACGATTTCAGATGACAAAATTAGCGAAGCTATCTTAGCGGCGCACCGCAAAGGTATCGATGTCCGAATAATCAGTGATAATGATAAATCCCATGATATGGGCAGCGATATAGATCGCTTAGAGGCTGCTGGCGTCGAGCTCAGACTAGACGACAGTCCTTACCATATGCACCATAAATTCGCCTTGTTCGACCGTCGCTTGCTAATCAATGGCAGTTTTAACTGGACTCGTAGTGCGACCACCAAGAATCAAGAGAACATTGTGCTAACTTACGAACGCGGTTTGTTACGACAGTTTTCTGCGCTCTTTGAAGAGCTGTGGCAGGCTTATAAATAATAGCCTGCCTTTTTCAACAGCTTGCTAGAGAGCATTTAGTTGGAATGCTGATCAACAAAATCAACAATAGTTTTAATAAAACGCTCAGGCTCAAAATAAAAGGCGGCAACATGGGTGCCCCAGGCGCCATGGTCTTCATAAATCCAGTGATCGCTAGCCGGGTCGGCAAAGCTAGCATAATTAATTGCTGGTCTAGCCTGGTGCAGGGTTTGGGCATGTTCTAGGCGGGTTACTGGGTCGCCAACATCTTGCAGTAATAAAGTGGGTAGATTTTGCTTAAGGGCAATATCTAAAGCATTTGCGTGAAAATCGCGCTGCTGCAGGGTACTCCACACAACCATATCGGCCAACCAGCTGGGAATACCGGTGCTGGCTTGAGCGCCTAGCTCTAGCGCATCTTCGGTGTGAAGCATCGGGTCAAACAAAATTAAGCCACGGCTGCGTTTGTCGATATCAGCTAGATGAATCACAGCAGCGCCACCCATCGATAGCCCAAAGCTGAAAATCGGTAATTGTTCAGGGTTGCGCTGTTCAATCTGGTCGAGCGCAGCGATAAGGTCAGGGCGCTCGGCAATGCCCATGCCCAGCTCGCCAAGCTCACTTCTTCCAGAGGTGCCATGGTTGCGCATATCAATTGCCAGCAGGGAATAGCCTTCAGCAAGTAATGCTTTATACATGGCCAGTGAGTTGGGAAAGCGACCTTCCTTGCTGCCATTGGCCCCGTGCACCATCAGTAAAATAGCTTTCGCTTCGTTCGCGGGCATCCACCAGGCGTGCAGTTTGATGTTTTCGTCCTTCGGCTCGAAATATAAGTCTTCATACGCTAAGCCGATGTCGCTAGGATTTTGCTTGGGTACTTGGTTTTTGGCCTCTAGCATATAAGCGGGCAGTACCAAGCCGATCAAAACAGCGGCTATTGTGGCGAAAATGGCCAAGCCGACAGCGAGCTTTTTCATATAAATTCCTTTGTCTATATTATTGTTTGTTTATGCAGGTCAATGTATTGTAAAAATAAGCCCCTGTGGGCGATGCCCAGTTTAGGCATAATGACACCAAGGAGTTAGTTCTGGGAATTAGTCCTAGGGGTTAGCCCTAGAGTGTCACAGCCAATACCAACAATGTTACAACAGTTAGGGCACCATTTTTAAGAGTTGCTCAGCGCCTGATAAGAGAAGAATTGTGAAATTTCAAGTTATCCCCGTTACCCCTTACCAGCAAAACTGCAGTTTACTGTGGTGTGAAAAAACCATGGAGGCTGTCATTGTTGATCCGGGTGGTGATCTTGATCGTATCAAACAGGCCGTGCAGCAACTGGGCGTAAAGCTGGTTAAGATTATTAATACCCATGCTCACTTGGATCATGTGGGCGGTGTGGCAGCTTTGGCCGAAGATTTGTCGCTTCCAATCGAAGGTCCGCATATAGAAGACGATTTTTGGATTCAATCTCTTCCTAATCAGGCGCAAATGATGGGCTTTCCTGAGGCAAATACTTTTGTCCCCAACCGTTGGTTACAGCAAGGTGATGAAATTCATTTTGGCGAAGAAACGCTCGAGGTTCGCCACTGTCCAGGCCATACTCCTGGGCACGTTATCTTCTTTCATCGTGCTTCAAAGTTAGCCATTGTTGGCGATGTATTGTTTCAGGGTTCTATTGGTCGCACAGACTTTCCTCGTGGCGACTTTGATACCCTAGTGAAATCGATTCGTGAACAGCTTTGGACCTTGGGTGACGATGTCAGCTTTATTCCGGGTCACGGTCCTATGTCCACCTTTGGGCAGGAGCGCAAAACGAACCCTTTTGTTTCCGATAAAAACTTTGGCTAACTACACTGGCCAAAAAAGTTAATACAGCAGTAGCAAAGAAGTAGAGAAAGATATGACAGAAAGAATTTGGTTTTCAGAGCCCGATATCGCAGAGTTTTCCAAAGGGCATAAAGGCACCGCCGTTGAGGCGATGGGTATAGAAATTACTGAAATTGGCGATGATTATATTCGCGGCACTATGCCAGCTGACCATCGTACATTTCAGCCTTTTGGTTTGATTCATGGTGGCGCCAATGTTGTGCTGGCTGAAACCTTGGGCAGTATTGGCGCCAATCTAGTGATAGATCCCAGTCGCGAGTTTAGTGTTGGTCAGGAAGTTAATGCCAACCATGTGCGCGGCGTACGAGAGGGATTGGTGACAGGTACTGCAAAGCTTGCCCATAAGGGAAGAAGCTCTCAGGTATGGGAAATTCACATTATGGATGATCAGGGCCGCCTAAGTTGTATCTCGCGTTTGACTATGGCAGTTGTTCCTCATAAAAAGTAGTGCCGCGTAGCGGTGTAAGGTAAGCGCCTTGTAAGAAGGCGCTAATCGTTTTTAGGTAAAACGGACTCCATGGCTTGGCGAAGTGCTGCCGGTATTTCTACCGCATCGCGACTCTCTCGATCGATCCACACATGGGTAAAGTGTCCTTGCGCGGCGGCGGCTTCATCACCTTCAGCAAATAAGGCTGCGGCATATTGCACTGAGCTGCGGCCAATCTTATTAACACGTACGCCGATATCAATATTTTGATGCTCTGGCCAGCCCAGTTCCTTAAAGTAATCACAGCCAGAGTTGACAATAAGCCCGATAATTGGGCCGTTGGCCATATCTAGCCCGCCTTCTTGATGCAGAAAAAGATTGACGGCATTGTCGATAAACTGACTGTGGACATTATTATTGAGGTGACCATAAATATCGTTATCTTGAAATTTGGTGCTCATTTGAGTGAACCAAAAATAATCACTGCGGCTATCGGCTGATGGTTTCATGGTTTGGTCTTTATCGTTTTATTTAAGCTGAATAATCTTTAATACTGAGTAGAAGCTTTGAGATGGCTGAGCGCTCAGCTTCTGTTAGCTCAGGGCGCCAGATTTCAAAAATGAGTACCACTCTCTCTGAATCGGAATTATTCCAAGCTTCGTGCTCCATTGAATCGTCAAATATCAGTATCTGACCTTCTTGCCAGGGGCGTGCCTCATTGCCACAGCGTAGGGCACCGCAATTTTCTGGGATTATTAGTGGCAAATGGCAGATTAAGCGAGTATTTAAAAATCCACAATGCGGCTCAATTCTAGTGTTGGGGCGCAAGCGGGAAAATAGTACATTAGGGGAGCTGCTAGGAATAGAAGCGAAAGGAACTTTACTCAAAGCGGCTAGAGTTTTCGGGAAGTGCTCTTCAGCATTAGCTTGACGCTCGCCATTCTTCCATAAATAAAAAGCACCCCAATCATCGTTGTCCCAGTTTTTACTCTGGCTTAAGGTCGGAACTTCCTCACTACTTTGCAGATAAGGTTCAAAGCCGATTCCCTGGGAAAGTGCGGCCTCGAGTTCTTGTTTGATAGTGCTTGTTTGTGCCTCTAGCTCTGTTACCCAGTCAAACTGCTTAGTATCAAAAAATTGTATATGGGGAAGCTGAGGGAAAAAGAACTTCGATGGCTGCTGTGGGTAAAATTGCTTTTTGCCCATGCTAATGTCCAAGGCTTCTTGAAAACGTGCACCGGTTTCTTCTGCATCGAGTCCAAGCTCATCCATCTGTGCTTGTAAATAACTTAACTGTTCAGCAGCAACGCTGTCGTAGTTGGCCTGGGCTCTGGCAACTTGAGCTTGTAAATCTGGCGCTAAATTGGCACCTTGCTCGGCCTGATAAAGGAAGCCTTGATAAAACTCAGCGGCTGCGTTTTTATCGCCTTGATGCCATAAGTGATCGGCTTTAAACAGTAGCGCCTGAGGGTTTTGTGGTTGGATTTGCAGGGCTGTATTTACGGCCTCTAATGCGCCTTGGGGGTCTTGGGCGTTCCCGCAAGCAAAGGCTAAGCCCAGCCAGATGCCGGCATTGGATTGGGCCTGTGGCGTTTTTAATACTGCTTGGAAAAGTTGTTTGGCTTGGGCGGCTTGCCCATTACGTAGCGCTAGGGAAGCTTGGTTTAGTTGTTCTTGAATGGCTTGCATGGCTTCTATTCTGTGGCAATCAGTAAACGCTTAAGAGTAGAGCCTTGGGCAAAACGGCACAAGCTTTTTCAAACTTGTGCCGCCAGGTACTTGCTGATGCGTATGCTTAGTGTGGCTTTAGCTCAATACGAGCACTAACACTGGTAATCATCACATCGGCGGAGCCGCCATTTAGGCTCATCTCCAAAGAGCTACCAGGGCCATATTTGGGGCGCTTCGCTTCATGGTCGGAAAGCTTGTTCTTAATACGGCCGCCGGCATGGTTTTGCAGGCTGAAGTCGGCTGAGACCTTAGGATCTAAGCTGAGTGTGATATGCCCGCTTACCGAATCGATTCGAATATCTCCATTATCAGCCAGGCGGTTCACATTAATCGCTGCAGATGCGTTGGCAACTTGAATGCTTAGCTCCTGCAATTGTTCGGCCATCGCGGCTAATTCAATATCCGAGTTTACCGACTGCAGCTCGATGTATTCGGCCTCGGTGGTGCTATTGATAGGGCCGTTTACGGTTTGGAATTCTAGCTGTCCTCTTGAATTTCGATCTTCGATACCGCCATTAATACTCTGAATTTCAATCTGGCCCTGCAGGTTTTCGGTGCGAATAGTTCCATTAATGGTTTCTAGCTGAACTTCCGAGCTTAAGGAGCTGGCGGTGATATCGCCGTTTACAGTCTCAATGCTGCTGCCACCATGAATGCCGCTGACTTCGAAATTAACCAACACGCCTTCGCTAAACAGTTTACTGTTTTTGGGGATGTGAAAGGTTAGATCGGAACCCTTGGAGCGATCGCGATAATTGCCTCGTGGCATGTCCACTTCAAAGATGACTCGGTTGCCATGGCGTTTGAACTCATAGCCGTCGGCCTCATCATCAAGCTCGCCGCTGACTTTTACTTGCTCTTTGTCCCAGCCGATAATCCTAACGTCGCCGCGCATATTATCGATAAGTACACGACCGTTCGCTGCCGCATCTAAAGTTTGTTCTATGGTTTGGCCAGCAAAGCTTGCGCTGGAAAGTAGTGCCAGGCCTAGAGTTAACATTGTTTTGTTCATTTCGTTCACCTTAAATTTGCTGCCACTTTGGTGTGTGGACCTTATTAATAAGGTCTAATTGCTGCTGGTATACATTGCCTAACATATGAATTAAAACCGCATTGTCAGGGTCATCTTCCAGAGCGTTTCTTAGGCTCTTGGCGGCCTCTTCCAAGTCATTGAGCTGCTGCTGCCAGTTGCTAACCAATGCTTCTTGGCCTTGGTATCTCACTAGCATCTGCTGCTTTTCTTGTTCGTAGGTATCAACCAGTGCAGCGATGCCACTGTCAATTGTCGGCTCTTGGCTCGGAAGCAGATCCGGGCCTTTTATTAACAATACTGCAGCCAATACTGAGGCAGCGCTGCTGAATGCAATCTTACTGTTAATGGATAAGCCTTTCGGGCTCTTTTGCTGCTCTTGGTTAATGGCTTTTTCGATACCTGGCCAGAGATCGCGCTTGGGGCTTATCTCTTCGGGGCATTGGCGCTCGTCGGCCAAAAGCTCATCTAAACTTTTACTGTGCTTCATGGTTCAACCACTCCTGCAATAAATTGCGTGCGCGATGGTATTGGGCGCGGCTAGCACCGGATGAAATCCCGAGCATCTCGGCAATTTCAACATGGCGATATCCTTCCACTCCGTGCAAGGTAAAAACAATTCTCGCTCGCTCTGGTAGCCTGCAAAGCAATTTGTCTAGGCTAGACAGCTCGATATTGTCTTGCTCCAAGCTGGCGCTTTGGGGCTCTGGCACGGCTTCGTCTTCTTGGCTAAAGACCAGTTTTAGCCAAGATTTATGCTTACGCAGATAATCTAAAGTGGTCCGGCTCGCCAGAGTGTGTAACCAAGTGCTAAATCGACTTTGCTTGTTAAAGCTGTCGAGCTTGCGCCAGGCTTTGATAAAAGCCTCTTGGGTACATTCTTCGGCAGATTCCGAGTTGGCGGTCATGCGCAGGCACAGGGCGTAAACCCGTCTATAGTGCCTTTCGTACAATTGCTTAAATGCCTGACTATCGCCATCGGCGGCCAGATCCACCAAGGAGCTATCTGGGTCTTCGCCAGCGTAGGCTTGTACAACAGCCGACATATGCTCTCCTCGTGAATATGATCGTTGGTTTGTAAAATATGACGTGAGTCGGTCCAAAAACGTTTGTTTGGATTGTAGTTTTTAGCAAATTCTTGGTTGAGCTCAATAAATGCGCCAAAACCCCCGCCCAGCTTATGGTATAGTGCGGCCCAATTTTGCACAGTTTAAAGGTAGTGGATTCACCCATGTCCCAAGCGTTTCCCGAGTTAAAGAATGATCGCTTTTTGCGCGCTCTATTACGTCAACCTGTAGATCTTACCCCAGTATGGATGATGCGCCAGGCTGGGCGCTATCTGCCGGAATATCGGGCTACTAGGGCCCAGGCCGGTGATTTCTTGTCGCTATGTAAGAACACTGAGCTGGCTTGTGAGGTTACCCTGCAGCCTCTTCGTCGCTACCAGCTAGATGCCTCAATTCTATTTTCAGACATCTTAACCGTGCCAGATGCGATGGGCCTAGGCCTTTATTTTGAAGCGGGTGAGGGGCCTAAGTTTAAAAAGCCGCTGCGCAGCGCTGCCGATATTGAGAATCTGCCTGTGGTGAATACGGCCCAGGATCTTAGCTATGTGACCGATGCAGTCTCTATGATTCGCCGTGAGCTTAATGGCATGGTGCCTTTAATCGGCTTTACTGGCAGCCCTTGGACCTTAGCGACCTATATGATTGAAGGTGGCTCCAGTAAGGATTACCGCCGTACCAAGGCGATGATGTATGACCAGCCTGAGTTGTTTCAGATCCTGTTAGATAAGCTGGTCGACTCGATCATCGATTACCTGAATTCGCAGATTAAGGCAGGCGCTCAAGCGGTACAGATCTTTGATTCATGGGGTGGTGCACTGGCCCATGATGCATATCTGACCTACTCATTGCTGCCTATGAAGCGCATTATCGATGGCTTGATTAAAGAGCATGATGGCCGCCAGGTGCCGGTCATTTTGTTCACTAAGGGTGGTGGTCAATGGCTTGAACCAATGGCGGATAGTGGTGCCCAGGCCTTGGGGCTGGATTGGACCACCAATATCGCCGATGCCCGTGCACGTGTGGGTAGTAAGGTGGCTTTGCAAGGCAATATGGACCCAAGCATCCTTTACGCCTCGCCTGATCGAATCCGACAGGAAGTAGGTACCATTCTTAAGGCCTTTGGAAAGGGTGAAGGGCACATCTTTAATTTGGGGCATGGAATTACCCCAGAAGTGGACCCAGATCACGCTGGAGCCTTTATTTCAGCCGTTCACGAGCTGTCTGCAGACTATCACTAATTGGTTGATTAGACTAAAATACCACCAAGGTAATTGTTTTTAGCCCAGCTATAAGCTGGGCTTATAGCGAGACACGTTGGTTATTTGATCCCAAGCGGCTTCAAGGAGAGGACATTGGGCTTAAAGCAGGTAAAGGTAGGCGTTAACGATTTGGTGCTGGGTATGTTTGTATCCGGTCTAGATCGCCCGTGGACGCAAACCCCTTTCCCGCTACAAGGCTTTTACCTCCGCGATCTAGAAGAGATCAACCAGCTTAAGCGCTACTGTAAGCATGTCTATATTGATGTGCAAAAAGGCAAGGGGCCCGCCAACCGGCCCCATTCGCTCGCGCCTATTCCCCGTAAAAAGACAGAAGCCCCTGAAAGAAGCCCTAGCAATCAGCCGCTGGATGTGAAAGTGACACCTTTGAAGGTGCGCCACAATGTCTATAGCCATTACACCCCCCTGAAGAATGAAGTCGAAGCGGCGCGAGCTTTGAATCAGCGTGTCGCTAAGGCGATTTCCGAGATCGATAAGGGCTTGGCCGGTCTCGATACCCAGGTGCTGTCGAATACGCGCAAAGTAGCGGGGGAAATGGTCGACAGTGTGTTGCGAAACCCTGACGCCTTGAGCTGGTTGAATCGAGTCCGCGATGCTGATGAGCATAGCTATAGCCACTCCGTTCGTAGTGCAATTTGGGCCATTTTATTTGGCCGCTATATTGGCTTGTCGAAAAAAGATTTGGATGTCCTCGCCTTTGGGGTCTTGCTTAAAGACGTGGGCAAGGTCAAATTAGATGTCGCCTTACTGCGTAAAGAAAATCGAAGCGATGAAGAAGAGCTAGAGTACGAGAAGTTTGTACTTTACGGTGTCGAAATTCTTCGTCAAAGCCGGCAGGTTGAGCCTCGAGCTATTGCTGTTGTTCACAGCCACTGTGAGCGCATTAATGGCAGCGGTTTTCCGCAGCATTTAAAAGGCGACAAAATCCCTGTGCTGGGCCGTATTGCCGGCTTGGTTAGCTTTTACGATGAAATCAGTAATCCGCGTAATAACAGCAAAGCTCTGTCGCCTTCCCGTGCGGTAGCTCGTCTATACGAGTTACGTAATGTCGCCTTCCAAGAAGATTTAACGGTAGAGTTTATTCGAGCCATCGGCTTGTACCCTACGGGCACTTTGGTAGAGCTAAGTAGCGGTGAAGTCGCTGTGGTGGTAGAACAAAACTTTGAGCGTCGTCTAAAGCCCAAAGTCATGCTTGTGCTTGATAAGGATAAACAGCCCCTTAAAAAACAAGTTGTGGTTGATTTGGCCAAAAAAGATATTCGTCTACAAAAGCAGATCGATAAAGGCAAAAAGCGCTTACAGGATGTCGATCGAATTGAAATCTCTCACGACCTAGAGCCCTCTAGCTATCCAGTGGATATCGCGAAGGTGAGAGATGACTACTTGTTCAGTACCCAGCGCAAGGGCATTTTAGGGCGCATAAAACACTCTCTTATGGGATAGAAAAAGCTGCGCCCTAACAGCTTTTCCCAATAATTTTCTTTCACTTATTCTTCAGGGCTGCTCTCGTTGCTGGCTTTAGTTTCTTGCCCCATGACTTGCCCCATCACAGTTGAGCTGCCAGCGCTTAATTCTTCTTGCCAGTTCATTGTGTCTTTGGCAAATAAAACGATCGCCGTAGAGCCAAGTTTAAAGCGGCCCATTTCTTCACCTTTTTCGAGTGTAATGTCATCGATAATTTGGTCGTAGTCATGGCGAACAATTTGTTTTAGCTGTGGCGTGATTTGGCCGGCCCAAACGGTTTCGATACTGGCGACAATCATGGCGCCAACGAGTACTACGGCCATTGGTCCTATGTCGGTATCGAAAACACAAACCACTCGTTCATTTCGGGCAAACAAACGTGGAACATTTTCAGCGGTGGTTTCGTTAACTGAAAATAAATCGCCAGGCACGTGAATCATGCTGCGCAGCTTACCGGCGCGAGGCATGTGAACACGATGATAATCTTTAGGTGATAAATACACCGTGGCAAATTTGCCATCATTAAATTCGGCCGCTAAATCGTTAGCACCACCCAGCAATTCTAGGGTGCTATAGCTTTGACCTTTGGCTTGAAAAATTCGGCCGTGCTGAATATCGCCAAGCTGACTGATCGCCCCATCGGCTGGAAAAACAATACTGTTTTCATTGTTATCAATTGGGCGTGCGCCTTCTTTTAGAGCGCGCGTAAAAAAGTCATTAAAGCTTGCATAAGCGCAAGGATCTTCTTCGGCGGCTTCGCTCATATCAATATCAAAACGATCGACAAACCAGCGAGTGAAAGGATCTTTTAACCATTTGCTTTGGCTATTGGCGATCTTACCCATTAGGCGTGACAGCAAATGCTGGGGCACCAAGTATTGAAAGGCAATAAATAACTTGTCCATGAATAATGTTTACCTATGAAGAAATTTCTGTATCACTAAGATTACCCCACTCTGACCAGGAGCCTGGGTAGGCTCTGACATCGTAGTCTAATGCCTTAGCGATCAAATAAGTTAAGCCTGAGCGGTGGTGGGTTTGGCAATGGGTAACGATAGGACGACTGCCATCGATACCTAGTGCTTTTAAATAACCCCGCGCATCAGTACGAATTTTCAGATGTTTTTCTCGATCCATAAAATCGAGCCAGTTGCCATTAATAGCTCCAGGAATGTGTCCGCCACGTTCGGCAAGCACTTTTTCGGCGCGAAATTCTTCTGGGCTGCGGGCATCCCAAATATCGATGCTGCCTGGGGCGCCCAATAAAAACTCAATTTCTTTACGCTCAACGCTCGGGGCTTCGCTAATGCTAAATGCGTAGCTGGCGGCTTGTTGCGCCTCAGATTCACCAGCCTCAAGTGTGCCTGCAATAGCCTGCCAAGCGGTCAGGCCGCCATTAAGATAGCTGTAGCTGTGAAAGCCAATGCAATCGAGCAGCCAAATAAAGCGTCCGGCCCAGCCTCCACCTTCATTATCGTAGATCAGTAAGTGGCTGTCCGCTTGCAGGCCTAGTTTATCGACAATGCCTTGCAGTTGCTCTTGCTCGGGTAATAAACCCGGTGGTTTACCACCGCGAGTCGTGGCCTTGGGTTCTATATGAATAGCACCAGGTAAGTGGCCCTTGAGATAACTTTCGCGATCGCAAAGATCAACAATAATAAGTTGGGCGGGAGCCTCTAGGGTTTGGAAGTCCTCTGGCTCAACAATTAGGGGCAACAATGTGGAAGCTCCTGGCATAGCAATTCCTTATTCTTCTCTAAAGCGTTTTTCGGGCGCGTAGGGGCTATTGTATGCCAAGCTAGAAGCTCGCGCTAACGCTATAGCAAAGCTTAAGGCAGCTCTGAATAATACAGGTTTTGCTCAGCGGAGCCCCGAAGCGCTTAGCTACTAGGCGCGCTTCGCCGGCAATGGCCACAGCCCTTGGCGAGAAGCACCTCGATTACGACGTGGACGTGAAGCCTGAACTAATCTGCATTACTTAACGATTAGGACATATGGCTAAGATTTTAGCTGCTGTAGTAAGGCTTGATGAAAGCCATGACCTAGCTGTTTGAA